>DASTNJ010000018.1:0-14679 GCA_035721065.1 Mycobacterium sp. | reverse complement strand
CAGCCTGCTCAAGGCGTGGTGGGGTGATGCCGCCCGCGCCGACAACGACTGGGCATACGACTATCTGCCGCGGCTGACCGGCGCGCACGGCACCTACCAGACCGTGACCGGGATGCTGGCCGACGAGGTGGAGGGCTACTTCCTGCTGGGCCAGAATCCGGCGGTCGGGTCCGCGAACGGCCGCCAGCAACGGCTGGGCATGGCGCACCTGAAGTGGCTGGTGGTGCGCGACCTGAATCTGATCGAGTCGGCCACCTGGTGGAAGGACGGGCCGGAGATCGCCTCCGGTGAACTGCGCACCGAGGACATCGACACCGAGGTGTTCTTCCTGCCAGCGGCCACCCATGTGGAGAAGGCCGGCACGTTCACCCAGACCCAGCGGCTGCTGCAGTGGCGGCACAAGGCCGTCGAACCGCCGGGCGACTGCCAGAGCGAGTTGCAGTTCTTCATCGAGTTGGGCAACCGGATCCGCGCCAAGCTGGCCGGTTCGACCGATCCGCGCGACCGGCCGCTGCTCGACCTGACCTGGGACTACCCGGTCGACGCGAACGGCGAGCCCGAACCGGAGGCGGTGCTGGCCGAGATCAACGGGCGTGCGCAGGGCGGTGCGCCACTGTCGTCGTTCACCGAGTTGCGCGCCGACGGCTCCACGGCCTCCGGCTGCTGGATTTACACCGGGGTGTTTGCCGGCGGCGTCAACCAGGCGGCCCGCCGGGTGCGCCGCGGGGGGTCGGGTCCGGCGCAATCGGAGTGGGGCTGGGCCTGGCCGGCCGACCGGCGGATCCTCTACAACCGGGCATCGGCCGACCCGGCCGGCCAGCCGTGGAGTGAGCGCAAGCGCTACGTCTGGTGGGATGCCGCACTGGGCCGGTGGACAGGCGCTGACGTGCCGGACTTCGTCATCGACCGCGCGCCGGGGTCGGTGCCCGATCCGGCGCTGGGCGGCCCGGCCGCGCTGGCCGGCGACGATCCGTTCGTGATGCAGCCCGACGGCAAGGGCTGGCTGTTCGCGCCGCGGGGTGTGGTCGACGGGCCGCTGCCGACACACTACGAGCCGCAGGAGTCGCCGATCGCCAACGCCCTGCACGCCCAGCAGCGCAACCCGGCCCGAGTGGTGTTCAAGCGCACCGACAACCTGTCGGCGCCCAGCGCCGGGGAGCCCGGTGCGCAGGTCTACCCGTACGTGTTCACCACCTACCGGCTCACCGAACACCACACGGCGGGCGGGATGAGCCGCTGGCTTCCGTATCTGGCCGAGCTGCAACCGGAGATGTTCTGCGAGATCTCCCCCGAGCTGGCCGCCGAGCGCGGACTGGAGAACTTCGGTTGGGCGACGATCATCTCGCCGCGGGCGGCGATCGAGGCCCGGGTGCTGGTCACCGAGCGGGTGAAGCCGTTGCGGGTGGGCGACCACACCGTGCATCAAATCGGGTTGCCGTATCACTGGGGAGTGGGCAGTGACGCCGTCGTCAGCGGCGATGCCGCCAACGACCTGCTCGGCGTGACGCTCGACCCGAACGTGCAGATCCAGGAATCCAAGGCCGGGTCGTGCGACATCCGCCCCGGCAGGCGGCCGCACGGTGAGGCGCTGCTGGCGCTGATCGCCGACTACCAGGCCCGCGCCGGGGTGACCGTCGAGACCGGCAACACGCGCGATGACCCCGAAAGGCGGCGATGATGGGCCAGCTGTCCGGACCGACCGACCCGGCGGCGGACGCCCGGTGGGAGCACCGGCATCCGCGGAAGGGATTTTTCACCGACACCTCGATCTGCATCGGCTGCAAGGCCTGCGAGGTGGCCTGCAAGGAGTGGAACCACAACCCGGCCGACGGCGAGCTGGAGCTGCTCGGATCGTCCTACGACAACACCGGCTCGCTGGGCGCCAACACCTGGCGGCACGTCGCGTTCATCGAGCAGGGTCGCGACGCGATCGAGGAGGCCCGGGAAAGCGGGCGCCGGCTGATCAGCCTCGGCATGCCGAAAATGCCTGGTGCTGAGCCTCCTTCGGTCGACATCACCCCACCGGACACCGATCAGTTCCGCTGGCTGATGGCCTCGGATGTGTGCAAGCACTGCACCCACGCCGGATGCCTGGACGTCTGCCCGACCGGCGCGCTGTTCCGCACCGAGTTCGGCACCGTGGTGGTACAGGACGACGTCTGCAACGGCTGCGGCAACTGCGTGCCGGCCTGCCCGTTCGGGGTGATCGAGCGGCGCACCGACGGCACCGCCGCGCCCAAGACCCAGCGCGGCGCCGAACCCGGTGTGCCGCGTGGTGGTGCCAAAACCGGGATCGCGCAGAAGTGCACGCTCTGCTACGACCGGCTGGTCGACGGCGAGGTGCCCGCCTGCGCGAAGACCTGCCCGACCGAGTCGATCAGGTTCGGCGACCACGACGACCTGGTGGCGCGAGCCCGCGAACGGGTGGCCGAACTGCACGCGCAGGGGCGCACCGAAGCCCGGCTCTACGGCGCCAACCCGCACGACGGCGTCGGCGGCACCGGGTCGGTCTTCCTGCTGCTCGACGAGCCCGAGGTGTACGGCCTGCCGCCCGACCCGCGGGTGGGCACCGCCGATCTCCCGACGATGTTCCGCCGGGCCGGCATTGCCGCCGCCGGCATGGTGGCCGCGGCGGCGGTCGCGTTCTTCGGAGGGCGAGCATGAGCGCTCCGGCCGACTTCACCCGGCGCCGGGGCGGTAAGCGCCGCCGCGGCGGTGGGGACGGCGGCCGCGAGATGCCGATGGTGCCGGACGTGCAGTTCACCTCCTACTACGGCCGCCCGGTGGTCAAGCCGGCGCCGTGGACACACGACATCGCGGCATACCTGTTCCTCGGCGGGGTGGCCGGCGGTTCGGGTCTGCTGGCCGCCGGGGGGCAGCTCACCGGACGGCCCGCGCTGCGGCGCAACTCCCGGCTGGCCGCGCTGGCCGCGGTCATGCTCAGCGCCGTGGCCCTGGTCCGCGACCTGGGTCGCCCGGAACGCTTCTACAACATGCTGCGGGTGATCAAGCTGACCTCGCCGATGAGCCTGGGGTCGTGGATTCTCAGTGCGTTCGGCGCCGGCACCGGGATCGCCGCCGCGGCGGAGATCGACCGGATGACCGGGCAGCGGTTGCCGCTGGGCCCGCTGCGCCCGGTGCTGCAGGCCGTGGAGGGGATTGCCGGGCTGGAGGCGGCGGTGTTCGCTCCGCCGCTGGCGGTCTATACGGCGGTTTTGTTGGGCGACACCGCAACTCCGACCTGGCACGCCGCGCACGAGGATCTGCCGTTCGTGTTCGTCAGCTCCGCGAGTCTGGCGTCGAGCGGGCTGGCGATGGTGACCACCCCGGTCGCCGAGACCGGCCCGGCACGCCGGCTGGCGGTGATCGGTGTGGTCGGCGACCTGATCGCCACCCGGGTGATGGAGCACCGGATGGATCCGGTGGCCGCCGAGCCGCTGCATCACGGCCGGGCCGGGACCATGCTGCGGTGGAGCGAGCGGCTGGCGGTGGCCGGCGGGCTGGGCGCACTGCTGGGCGGGCGCCATCGCGGGGTGGCGGCGTTGTCCGGTGTGGCGTTGCTGGCGGCGTCGGCACTGACCCGGTTCGGGGTCTTCGAGGCGGGTATCGAGTCGGCGAAGGATCCGCGCTACACGATCGAGCCGCAGAAACGCCGGCTGGCGGCGCGGCGGGCGGCGGGCATCACCGGGGATTCAATCACCACGGCGGGCTAGCAGCGGGTCCGCCGGAGGTGCGTCACCGCACCTCGATTCCGGTGCCGGCCATCGTCTGTCCAATGACCGGGTAGCCGGGGAGCTCGCCGGCGACGAGCAGCCCACCGGAGGTCTGCGCGTCGGCGAGCAGCAGTAGGTCGTCCTCGGTGATCTGCGGTCCGGTCCGCAGGTGGGGCCGCACCCAGTCCAGGTTGCGGCGGGTTCCGCCGGAGACGAAGCCGTCCCGCAGCGCCTCGCGGGCTCCGGCGAGCACCTGCACCGCGGCCCGGTCGATCACCGCGCCGACGCCGGACGCTCGGCACATCTTGTACAGATGACCGAGCAGCCCAAAGCCGGTGACATCGGTGGCCGCGCGGATGCCCGCGGCCACAGCCGATTCCGCGGCACCGCGGTTGAGCCGGGTCATGGCCTCGATCGCCTCGGCGAACACCTCGCCGGTGCGCTTGTGCCGGTTGTTGAGCAGGCCGACGCCGATCGGTTTGGTCAGCGTCAACGGCAGCCCGGCTACCGCGGCGTCGTTGCGCAGCAGCGTTTGCGGGTCGGCTACCCCGGTGACGGCCATCCCGTATTTCGGCTCCGGGTCGTCGATCGAGTGCCCGCCGATCACCGGGCAGCCCGCCTGCTCCGCGACCGCCAGCCCGCCGCGCAGCACCTCGGTCATCAGCTCCATCGGCAGCGTTTCCCGCGGCCAGCCGACCAGGTTGATCGCGACGACCGGGCGCCCACCCATCGCGTAGATGTCCGAGAGCGCATTGGCGGCGGCGATCCGGCCCCAGTCGTAGGCGTCATCGACCACCGGGGTGAAGAAGTCCGCCGTCGACAGCACCGCCAGGTCGTCGCGGACCAGCACCGCCGCCGCGTCGTCGCCGTCGTCGAGTCCGACCAGGACGTCGGGTCCGGACTGCCCGGTGAGGCCACGGACCGCCTCCTCGAGTTCGCCGGGCGGGATCTTGCAGGCGCAGCCGCCGCCGTGCGCGTAGCCGGTCAGCCGGATCCGGTCGGTATCGAGTTCGGTGGGCATCCGCCCAGTCTCCCCGATCCCCATTCAGGGCGCTTCCCTCCTTCAGGGACGGTTATCGCGCCGAGCTGAACCAGCTAGGTTTATCCGCGGAGGCGTCCGGGTCCTGGTGGGCCCCCCGGTCTTCAAAACCGGTGAGGCCGAGCAACTCGGCCTGGCGGGTTCGATTCCCGTCCGCCTCCGCCACCCTGGAGCACACGGAAGGGGATCGTGAGCCAAGCCGACCCGCGCCGTCTGATCCCCCGCACCGACCAGCTGCTGGCGCTGCCGGCAGTGCGCCGGGCGCGCACCCGGCTGGGCGACCACGTCGTGCTCGGACTGGTGCGCAATGTCCAGGAGCAGGCCCGCCGCGGCGAACTGGAGCCTGATCAAGTCGAATCCTCCGTGCTGCAGGATCTTTCGGCACGCACCGCGACCACGCTGCGCCCTGTGCTCAACGCCACCGGTGTCGTCGTGCACACCAACCTGGGTCGCGCACCGCTGTCGCCGGGAGCCGTCGAGGCGCTGATCGCGGCCAGTGGCTACGTCGACGTCGAACTCGACCTGGCCACCGGCACCCGCTCGAAACGCGGAGTGGCGGCCCGGGCCGCGCTGCTGGCCGCCTGCCCCGCCGCCGAGGACGCCCTGGTCGTCAACAACGGCGCCGCGGCACTGGTGTTGGCCACCACCGCGCTGGCGGCCGGCCGGGAGGTGGTGGTCAGCCGCGGTGAGCTGATAGAGATCGGGGCCGGTTTCCGGCTGCCCGACCTGATCGCCTCGACCGGCGCGAAGCTGCGTGAGGTGGGCACCACCAACCGCACCCATCTGCGTGACTACGCCGCGGCCGTCGGCCGGCAAACCGGCTGCATCCTCAAGGTGCACCCGAGTAACTTCGCCGTGCACGGGTTCACCGCCGCGGTCGGGCTGACCGAACTGCGGCCGCTGGCCGACGAATGCGGCGTGCCACTGGTGGCCGACCTGGGCAGCGGGCTGCTGGCCCCCGACCCGCTGCTGCCCGACGAACCGGACGCCGCCACCGCGCTCGCCGACGGCGCCGACGTCATCACCGCCAGTGGCGACAAGCTGCTCGGCGGGCCGCAGGCCGGCGTCGTGCTGGGCCGCGCCGAGTCCGTCATGAAGATGGCGCGGCACCCACTGGCCCGGGCGGTCCGGGCCGACAAACTCACCCTGGCCGCGCTGGAGGCCACGCTCACCGGCAGCCGAGCGCCGGTGATCCAGGCGCTGCACGCCGAAGCCGGCGAATTGCGCGCCCGCGCCGAGCGACTGGCGAAAGCCGTTGGCGCCGAGATCGTCCCGCACGACGGTCGGGTCGGCGGCGGCGGCGCCCCGGGTGTGCCGCTGTCGGGATGGGCGGTCCGGCTACCCGAGTCCACCGCCACCCGGCTGCGCGCCGGCAATCCGGCGGTGCTGCCGAGGCTGCACGACGGCGCCTGCCTGATCGACCTGCGCTGCATCCCCGAGGCCGACGACGAACGGCTGCTGTCCGCGGTTCGGGCGGCACTCGATGCGCTGGGCGGCTGAGGGCGGCTGACCATGTTCGTCGTCGCCACCGCCGGTCACGTCGACCACGGCAAAAGCACTCTGGTCCGTGCCTTGACCGGGATGGAACCCGACCGGTGGGAGGAAGAACGCCGCCGCGGGCTGACCATCGACCTCGGTTTCGCGTGGACCACACTGCCCTCGGGCCGCGAGGTCGCCTTTGTCGACGTGCCCGGCCACGTTCGGTTCCTCGGCAACACGCTGGCCGGTCTCGGGCCGGCGCCGGTGGTCTGCTTCGTGGTCGCCGTCGACCAGGGTTGGCAGGCGCAGTCCGGTGACCACCGCGATGCCGTTGCGGCCCTGGGTATCCGGCACGGGCTGGTCGTGCTCACCCGCGCAGACCTGGCCCCGGACCGCGCCGGTGACGTGCTCACCCAGGTCCGAGCAGAGCTCGCCGGGACCGGTCTGCGTGATGCCCCCGCGGTCACCGTCTCAGCGGCCGACGGCACCGGGCTGGCGGAGCTGCGCGAAATCCTCGACCGTGTGCTGGCCCGCGTTCCGGCACCGGCGACCGCCGGCCGGCTGCGGCTGTGGGTGGACCGATCGTTCACCGTGACCGGTGCCGGGACGGTGGTGACCGGCACCCTCACCGCGGGCACCCTGGCGTGCGGCGACCGGCTGCAGTTGCTGGGCTCGGCCGGCCGCGGGAACTCGCGGCCGGTCACGGTGCGCGGGCTGCAGTGTTGCGACAAACCGCGGCCTTCGGTCGCACCGGTGTCCCGGGTGGCACTCAACCTGCGGGGTGTCGCGGCACACGAGGTCCGCCGCGGCGACGCACTGGTGACACCCGGCGCCTGGCCGGAAACCCGCATCCTCGACGTCCGCCGCGGCACCGGCGTCCCGTTCTCCGAGGCGCCGCAGCGGCTCACCGTGCACGTCGGCACCGCAGCCGTCCCGGCACGGTTGCGGCCTTTCGACGACCACCACGCCCGGCTCACCCTGGATCGGGCGTTGCCGCTGGTGCTCGGCGACCGTCTGGTGCTGCGACATCCCGGCAGCCGCCGGATTCTGGGCGGCGCACAGGTTCTCGATGCCGACCCGCCGCCGCTGCGCCGGCGCGGCGACGGCGCCCGCCGCGCCGAGGTGCTGACCGGCCTGGCGAGCGACGGTGATGTTCTCGCCGAAGTGGCGCGCCGGGGCGCGGTGACCGAACAGCACCTGCACCGGCTCGGGTATGACTGCCGGCATGTTCCCGCCGGGGTGCGGGTGCTGAGCGGCTGGTGGGTGCATGCACCGGCCTATGAAGCCTGGAAGCATCGGCTGCGTGTCGCGCTGCAAACGGAGCAGCGGCGAGACCCGTTGACCGACGGCCTGTCCCGTGGCGCCGCGGCTGACCTGATCGGCCTGCCCGACGAGGCGTTGCTCGACCCGCTCGCCGGTGACGCCGGCCTGGAGTTGCGCGCCGGCCGCATCCGGCTGCCCGGCAGCGGCGCCGACCTCGGCCCCGCCGAGCCGGCGGTGGCCGAGTTGGAGCTGCGGCTGACGGCCAACCCGTTCCACGCCCCGGAGGCCGACGACCTGGCCGCGCTGCACCTGGGCGTGCGCGAACTCGCCGCGGCCGAACGCGCCGGGCGACTGTTGCGGCTGACCGACGCCGTGGTGCTGCTCCCGAGCGCACCCGCGCTGGCGATGCGCGAATTGGCCGGACTGGAACAGCCGTTCACCACCAGCCAGGCTCGGCAGGCGCTGGGCACCACCCGGCGGGTCGCGATCCCGCTGCTGGAACACCTCGACGCCCGCGGCTGGACTCGCCGCACCGACGCCGGGCACCGGAAGGTCGTGCGCTAGAGGCGAAACCCCCATGCCGCGAGCGTGCATGCTTGTACACCTTCACCGGCGTGTCGCTGTACAGACACGCACTCGCGGAAGAGAGCCACGGAACAGAGCTACAACCGCTCGATGATGGTGACGTTGGCGGTGCCGCCGCCCTCGCACATGGTCTGCAGGCCGTAGCGGCCGCCAGTGCGCTCCAGCTCGTTGAGCATGGTGGTGAACAGTTTGGCCCCGGTGGCGCCGAGCGGGTGGCCCAGGGCGATCGCGCCGCCGCTGGGGTTGACCTTCGCCGGGTCGATCGGGAACTCCTTGAGCCAGGCCAGCACCACCGGCGCGAATGCCTCGTTGATCTCCACCACGTCGAAGTCGTCGATGCTCAATCCGGTCTTGTCCAGCGCGTACCGGGTGGCCGGGATCGGCCCGGTCAGCATGAACACCGGGTCGGCGCCGCGTGCGCTGATGTGATGAATCCGGGCGCGCGGCGTCAGGTTGTGGTCCTTGACCGCCTGCTCGGAGGCGAGCAGCACCGCGGACGCGCCGTCGGAGATCTGGCTGGCCAGCGCCGCGGTGAGCCGGCCACCCTCGACCAGCGGCTTGAGCGCAGCCATCTTCTCCAGGCTCGATTCGCGCGGCCCCTCGTCGGTGCGGAACTCGTTGCCATCCACGGTGATCGGGATGATCTCGTTGTCGAAGCGGCCTTCACGGATCGCGGCGAACGCCCGCTCGTGGCTCTGCAGGGCGAACCGCTCCATCTCCTCGCGGGACAGATCCCACTTCTCGGCAATCATCTCGGCGCCGCGGAACTGGGAGATCTCCTGGTCGCCGTAGCGCTTCAGCCAGAGCTTGGATTCACCTGTCGGCGAGGTGAACCCGAATTGCTCGCCGACGATCATGGCCGACGAGATCGGGATCCAGCTCATGTTCTGCATTCCGCCGGCCACGATCAGATCCGCGGTGCCGGACATGATCGCCTGGGCGCCGAAGGAGATCGCCTGCTGGCTGGAGCCGCACTGGCGGTCGACGGTGACGCCGGGCACCTCTTCGGGGTAACCGGCCGCCAGCCACGCCAGCCGGCCGATGTTGCCGGCCTGCCCGCCGATGGCGTCCACGCAGCCGGCGATCACGTCCTCGACGGCGCCGGGGTCGACGTCGACGCGATCCAGCAGGCCCTGGAATCCGAACGCGCCCAGGTCGATCGGATGGACGCCGGCCAGCGAACCGTTGCGCTTGCCCACCGCGGTGCGCACCGCGTCGATCACATACGCCTGCGACATTGCCGCCATTTCAGACTCCTTCTTTCGTGATTCCGCCAAGGACGATGGCGAGATACTGATGACCCACCTGCTCGGCGGTCAGCGGTCCCCCGGGCTGATACCAGCGCACCGACACCCAGGTGGTGTCGCGGATGAACCGGTACACCAGGTCGACGTCGAGGTCCGGACGGAAACACCCTTCCTCGATGCCCTGCTGCAACACGTCGACCCACATCTTGCGCTGCTGCCGGTTGCGCTCGTCGACGTAGGCGAACCGCGGCTGGGCGGACAGTCGTTTGGCCTCGTCCTGGTAGATGACCACCTGCGCGTGCCGGTGTTCGATCGCCTGGAAGGACGCCAGGAACAGGCCTTTCAGCCGCTCCAGCGGGTTCGGCTGGGTGTCGATGATCTGCTGGTAGCGCTCGAACAGCCAGTCCAGGAACCCGCGCAGCACCTCGTCGACCATCTCCTCCTTGGACGAGAAGTGGTGATACAGGCTGCCCGACAGGATGCCCGCACCGTCGGCGATGTCGCGCACCGTGGTGGCGTGCACACCGCGCTCGGCCATCATCGTGGCCGCCAGGCTGAGCAGTTCGTCACGGCGTGTCATGGGTGCTGACTCGATACCGAGATCACTTCGCCGGTCAGATAACTTGAGTAATCGCTGGCCAGGAATGCGATGGTGGTCGCGATCTCCCACGGCTCGGCGGCCCGGCCGAACGCCTCACCCTGGGCCAGCCGGTCCAGCAGCTCCGCCGAACTGGTCTTCTCCAGGAACTTGTGCCGGGCGATGCTCGGCGAGACCGCATTGATCCGCACCCCGTATTCGGCGGCTTCGATTGCGCTGCAGCGGGTCAGCGCCATCACGCCGGCCTTGGCCGCTGCGTAGTGCGACTGCGAGTGCTGAGCCCGCCAGCCCAGCACACTGGCGTTGTTGACGATCACGCCGCCGTGCTCGACACCCCGGAAATACCGCAGCGCGGCGCGGGTGGCCCGCATCACCGAGTTGAGCGTGACGTCGAGCACCCGGTCCCACTCGTCGTCGGTCATGTCGATCACCGGGGTCTGCCCGCCCAGGCCGGCGTTGTTGACCAGCACGTCGATTCGGCCCATCCGTGCCGCGGCGTCGGCGATCAGCGCGTCGACCGCGGCGGTGGAGGTGACGTCGCAGGTGACGGCCTCGACCCGGCCCAGGCCGAGTGCGGCCAGTTCGTCGCGGGTCTCGCCGAGCCGGCGCTCGTGGAAGTCGGAGACGACGACGTCGGCACCCTCCATCAGGGCGCGCCGGGCGGTTGTCGAGCCGATGCCGGTACCGGCGGCGGCGGTGACCACCACCACCTTGTCGTTCAGAAGTCCGTGTCCGGCAATCTCTTCCGGTGCTTTCCTCAGATCAGAAGACAGCGTCATCCCTTCGCCTCCCGGGGTAGGCCGAGAACCCGCTCGGCGATGATGTTGCGCTGGATCTCGTTGGATCCGCCGTAGATGGTGTCCGAGCGGGTGAACAGGTAGAGCCGCTGCCATTCGTCGAACTCACCGCCGGCCAGCACCATGGACTCCGGTCCGATCACGTCCATCGCCAGCTCGCCGAGCCCGCGATGCCAGTTGGCCCACAACAGCTTCGACACGTTGTCTTTCCCGGCGGCCTGACCGCCTCCTTCGGCATCCATGGTGGCCATCGCGTAGGAGCGCATCGCGCGCAGGCCGACCCAGGCCCGGGTCAGCCGCTCCCGGATCAGCGGATCATCGGCGGCACCGTTGCTTTCGGCAAGCGATACCAGCGCGGAAAGCTCGCGGGCGTAACGGATCTGTTGACCCAGCGTGGAAACGCCACGTTCGAAGGTGAGCGTGCCCATCGCCACCCGCCAGCCGTCGCCGGGTTCGCCGACCACCAGGTCGGCGTCGGTGACCGCGTCGTCGAAGAACACCTCGTTGAACTCCGAGGTACCGGTGAGCTGGACGATCGGGCGGATCTGCACCCCCGGCTGGTCCAGCGGAACCAGCAGATACGACAGGCCGGCGTGGCGTTTGGAGCCCTTCTCGGTGCGGGCCACCACAAAGCACCACTGCGACACGTGGGCCAGCGACGTCCACACCTTCTGCCCATTGATCACCCAGTGGTCGCCGTCCAGCACGGCGGTGGTGGCCACGTTGGCCAGATCGCTGCCGGCGCCCGGCTCGGAGTAACCCTGGCACCACAGTTCGGTGACGTCGCGGATGCCCGGCAGGAAACGCTGCTGCTGCGCCGCCGTGCCGAACGCGATCAGCGTCGGGCCGAGCAGTTCCTCGCCGAGGTGGTTGACCTTGTCCGGCGCGTCGGCCTTCGCGTATTCCTCGTAGAACGCCACCCGGTGCGCCACCGACAGCCCCCTGCCACCGTGTTCGACCGGCCAGCCCAGGCAGGTCAGCCCGGCGGCGGCCAGGTGGCGGTTCCAGGCGAGCCGCTCGTCGAACGCCTCGTGTTCGCGGCCCGGCCCGCCCAGGCCTTTGAGCTTGGCGAACTCGCCGACCAGGTTGCCGGCCAGCCAACCGCGGACCTCGGCCCGGAACTCCTCGACCTGCTGCACCCCTGTAGGCTAACCTACCAAGCACTTGCTCGGCTACGGAGGCCGAGGATATCGGGAGCGCCGATGACGAGCGCCATCGACGATGCAGTGGGGGTACCGCCCGCTTGCGGGGGACGGAGCGACGAGGAGGAGTGGCGCCAATGAGCACAGAGCTGCAGACCACGCCTGCAGTCCTGGACCGCGTCGCCCGTGCTCTCCCCAACCACGACGCGCTGATCAGCGACGATCGTCGGCTCAGCTACTCGGCGCTGCGTGCCGAGGTGCGCCGGGCGGCCGCCGCCCTGATGGCGCTGGGCGTGGCGCCGGGCGATCGGGTGGCGATCTGGTCGCCGAACACCTGGCACTGGGTGGTGGCCTGCCTGGCCACCCACTACGCCGGCGGGGTGCTGGTGCCGCTGAACACCCGCTACACCGCCGGCGAGGCCGCCGACATCCTGGCCCGCAGCCGGGCTCGGGTGCTGTTCGGGATGGGCCAATTCCTGGGCGCCGACCGGCTCACCGAGTTGGACCGAGATACGTTGCCCGCGCTGCGGCACCTGGTCCGGATTCCCGTGCAGGACGGGGATGCGGACGCGACGGCATCATGGGAGGAGTTCGTCGCCGCCGGTCAAGCGGTGTCCGACGCCGACGTCGACGCCCGCGCCGGCGCGGTCGGGCCCGACGACCTGTCCGACATCCTGTTCACCTCCGGGACCACCGGACGCAGCAAAGGCGTGCTGTGCGCGCACCGGCAGTCGCTGGCCGGCCCCGCCGCGTGGGCGGCGTGCGGTGAGATCACCGCCGACGACCGCTACCTGGCCATCAACCCGTTCTTCCACAACTTCGGCTACAAGGCCGGCATCCTGGCCTGCCTGCAGACCGGCGCCACCCTGATCCCACAGCTGACCTTCGATCCGCCGGCGGCGCTGCGGGCCATTCAGGATCAGCGGATCACGGTGCTGCCCGGGCCGCCGACCATCTACCAGACGCTGCTCGACCACCCCGATCGGATGCGCTTCGACCTGAGCTCACTGCGGTTCGCGGTCACCGGCGCGGCGACCGTGCCGGTGGTGCTGATCGAGCGGATGCAGTCCGAACTGGACATCGACATCGTGCTCACCGCCTACGGGCTGACCGAATCCGGCGGGTTCGCCACCATGTGCCGGGCCGACGACGACGCGGTCACCGTCGCCACCACCTGCGGGCGGCCGATCGCCGACTTCGAGCTGCGAATCGATGACACCGGGGAGGTGTTGCTGCGCAGCTCCAACATCATGCTCGGCTATCTCGACGATCCCGAGGCCACCGCCGCGGCGATCGACGCCGACGGCTGGCTGCACACCGGGGACGTCGGCCACCTCGACGACGCCGGCAACCTGCAGATCACCGACCGGCTCAAGGACATGTACATCTGCGGCGGATTCAACGTCTACCCCGCCGAGATCGAGCAGGTGCTGGCCCGCCTCGACGGGGTGGCCGAAGCGGCGGTGATCGGGGTGCCCGATCAGCGGCTCGGCGAGGTCGGCAAGGCCTTCATCGTCACCCGCCCCGACTCGCAGCTCGACGAGGCGCAAGTGATCGCCTACACCCGCGAACATCTGGCGAACTTCAAGGCGCCGCGCTTCGTGGCGTTCGTCGACACCCTGCCGCGCAACTCCGGCGGCAAGGTGGTCAAGCCGTTACTACGAGAGATGACCTGATGGATCTGAGTTACGACGCGGAAACCGAGGCCTTCCGGATCGAGGTTCGCGACTTCCTGGCCGCCAACAAGGCGTCGTTCCCGACGAAGTCCTACGACACCGCCGAGGGCTTCGAGCAGCACCGGCGTTGGGACAGGGTGCTTTTCGACGCCGGACTGTCGGTGATCGCCTGGCCGGAGAAATACGGCGGTCGCGACGCCACCCTGCTGCAGTGGGTGGTCTTCGAAGAGGAGTATTTCCGCGCCGGAGCGCCCGGGCGGGCCAGCGCCAACGGCACCTCGATGCTGGCGCCGACCCTGTTCGCATACGGCACCGAAGAGCAGCTGGATCGCATCCTGCCGAAAATGGCCAGCGGCGAAGAGATCTGGGCGCAGGCCTGGTCGGAGCCCGAGTCCGGCAGCGACCTGGCGTCGCTGCGGTCCACCGCCACCAAGGTCGACGGCGGCTGGAAACTCAACGGCCAGAAGATCTGGAGTTCGCGGGCGCCGTTCGGCGAGCGGGGCTTCGGCCTGTTCCGCTCCGACCCGGAAGCCCAGCGCCACCACGGCCTGACCTACCTGATGTTCGACCTGAAGGCCGACGGGGTCACCGTGCGCGCCATCGAGCAACTCGGCGGCGAGACCGGTTTCGGCGAGATCTTCCTCGACGACGTGTTCGTGCCCGACGACGACGTGATCGGCACCCCGAACGAGGGGTGGCGGGCCGCGATGAGCACGTCGAGCAACGAGCGCGGCATGTCGCTGCGCAGCCCAGCCCGGTTCCTGGTCGGCGCCGAGAAGCTGGCGGCGCTGTGGCGCGGGCACGGAGCCGACGAGGTCTTCACCGCTCCTGTGGCCGACGCCTGGATCAAGGCCCAGGCCTACCGGCTGCACACCTTCGGAACCGTCACCCGACTGGCCGCCGGTGGTGAGCTGGGCGCGGAATCGTCGGTGACCAAGGTGTTCTGGTCCGACCTGGACGTCGCGCTGCACCAGACCGCGCTGGACATCCGCGACGCGGACGGCGAGCTGGCCGACTCGTGGACCGACGGCTACCTGTTCGCGCTCGGCGGGCCGATCTACGCCGGCACCAACGAGATCCAGCGCAACATCATCGCCGAACGGCTGCTGGGCCTGCCCCGGGAGAAGAAATGAAATTCGA
>DASTNJ010000017.1:0-15433 GCA_035721065.1 Mycobacterium sp. | reverse complement strand
GCAGCAGCTTGGCCGGCTGGCCGCGCAGTCCGGCGGTGGGGCTGCCTTCCCGGTCCTACGGGTCGATGTGTCCCGCCGGCTGAAACGGGGGGGCCGCGTGGTCGCCGCCCATCGGGTAGCAGAACGACCCGGATCTGTTGTCCCGGCCGGCATCCTCACAGCGTTGCCAGGTGCCGTCAGGCTGGATGGGTCCGTCGCAGAGCTGACCAACTTTGTAGGGCTGGCATCCTGCGCTAGCCGGCGGCGCGGAGACGATCAGCGCCCCAGCCGTCACCGCCGCAGCCAGTCCCCCCACGATGTAGTGCTTCACGGTTGTCTCCCGTCTCATCATCGATGGCACGCAACCGGGTATCAGCATCAGCAAGTGAACAACGCCGACATTTCGGTCACCCTGGAAACACTACGACTCTTTCCGCGCCGTAGCCGCCCGGAACTCAGCCGAGCTGCAGCGACTCGCTGTCGGCGCCGACATTCACCGCAACGGTGTCGCCGTCGTGCACCTCACCGGCCAGCAGCAGCTTGGCCAACTGGTCGCCGATGGCCTGCTGGATCAGCCGGCGCAGCGGCCGGGCCCCGTAGACCGGGTCGAAGCCACGCTGGGCCAGCCACTTCTTGGCCTCCAGCGAGACCTCCAGGGTGAGCCGGCGCTGGTTCAGCCGCTTCGCCAGCTGAGCCAGCTGAATGTCGACAATCTCGACCAGCTCGTCCGGGTTGAGGCTCTCGAAGATCAGCACATCATCGAGCCGGTTGATGAACTCCGGCTTGAACGCCGCGCGCACCGCGGCCATCACCTGCTCCTCGCTGCCGCCGTGGCCCAGGTTGGAGGTCAGGATCAGGATCGTGTTGCGGAAGTCGACGGTGCGGCCCTGCCCATCGGTGAGCCGGCCCTCGTCGAGCACCTGCAGCAGCACGTCGAACACGTCCGGGTGCGCCTTCTCCACCTCGTCGAACAGCACCACGGTGTACGGGCGGCGGCGTACCGCCTCGGTCAGCTGGCCGCCCTGGTCGTAGCCGATGTAGCCGGGCGGCGCACCGACCAGCCGGGCCACCGAGTGCTTCTCGCCGTATTCGCTCATGTCGATGCGGACCATCGCCCGCTCGTCGTCGAACAGGAAGTCGGCCAGCGCCTTGGCCAACTCGGTCTTGCCGACCCCGGTCGGTCCGAGAAACAGAAACGATCCGGTCGGCCGGTTCGGGTCGGCCACCCCGGCCCGCGCCCGGCGCACGGCGTCGGACACGGCCTGCACCGGCTTGCGCTGGCCGACGACGCGGCGGCCCAGCTCGTCTTCCATTCGCAGCAGCTTGGCGGTCTCGCCCTCCAGCAGGCGGCCGGCCGGAATCCCGGTCCAGGCGCTCACCACGTCGGCAATGTCGTCGGGACCGACCTCCTCCTTGAGCATGACGTCTTCGCGGGCCTGCGCGGTCGGCAGCGCGCCGTCGAGCTTCTTCTCCACCTCCGGGATGCGTCCGTACCGCAGCTCGGCGGCCTTGGCCAGGTCGCCGTCGCGCTCGGCCCGCTCGGATTCGCCGCGCAACGTCTCCAGCTGCTCTTTGAGTTCGCGGACCACGTCGATGGCGTTCTTCTCGTTCTGCCACCGGCTGGTGAGTTGGGCGAGCTCTTCTTTCTTGTCGGCCAATTCGACGCGCAGCTTGTCCAGCCGCTCCTTGGATGCGTCGTCCTCTTCTTTCGCCAGCGCGACCTCTTCGATCTCCAGCCGGCGCACCAGCCGCTCGACCTCGTCGATCTCGGTCGGCCGGGAGTCGATCTCCATCCGCAACCGCGACGCCGACTCGTCGACCAGGTCGATGGCCTTGTCCGGCAGGAACCGGGCGCTGATGTAGCGGTCGGACAGGGTGGCCGCCGCCACCAGGGCGGAGTCGGTGATCCGCACCCCGTGATGCACCTCGTAGCGGTCCTTGAGCCCGCGCAGGATGCCGATGGTGTCCTCCACCGACGGCTCGCCGACGAACACCTGCTGGAATCGGCGCTCCAGCGCGGCATCCTTCTCGATGTGCTTGCGGTACTCGTCGAGCGTGGTGGCGCCGACCAGCCGCAGCTCACCGCGGGCCAGCATCGGCTTGATCATGTTGCCGGCGTCCATCGCACCCTCGCCGGTGGCACCGGCCCCGACGATGGTGTGCAGCTCGTCGATGAACGTGATGATCTGCCCGGCCGAGTTCTTGATGTCGTCGAGCACCGCCTTGAGCCGCTCCTCGAACTCACCGCGGTATTTGGCACCGGCCACCATCGAGCCCAGATCCAGGGCGACGACGGTCTTGTCGCGCAGGCTCTCCGGAACATCGCCGGCAACGATCCGCTGCGCCAGCCCCTCCACGATCGCGGTCTTGCCGACGCCGGGCTCGCCGATCAGCACCGGGTTGTTCTTGGTGCGGCGGCTCAGCACCTGCACCACCCGGCGGATCTCGGTGTCGCGGCCGATGACCGGGTCCAGCTTGCCCTCCCGAGCGCGGGCGGTCAGGTCGGTGGAGTACTTCTCCAGCGCCTGATAGGTGGCTTCCGGGTCGGGGTTGGTGACCCGGGCACTGCCGCGGACCTTCACGAACGCCTCGCGCAACGCCTGCGGGGAGGCGCCGTGGCCGCTGAGCAGCTTGGCGACGTCGGAGTCACCGGTGGCCAGCCCCACCATCAGGTGCTCGGTGGAGACGTACTGGTCGTCCATCTCGGTGGCCAGTTGCTGGGCGACGGTGATCGCGGCCAGCGACTCGCGGGACAGCTGCGGTGTGGAACTGGCCCCACTGGCCTGCGGCAGCCGGCCGACCAGATGCTGGGCCTCGGTGCGGACGGCCGCAGGGTCGACGCCCACCGCCTCCAGCAGCGGCGCGGCGATACCGTCGTTCTGGGTCAGCAGCGCCAGCAGCAGGTGTGCGGGCCGGATCTCCGGGTTGCCGGCGGCGGTCGCCGCCTGCATCGCCGAGGTCAGCGCCGCCTGGGCTTTGGTGGTCGGGTTGAAAGAGTCCACGACACCTCCGTTCGGGTATCAAAAAATGCTTGTCCGCTTCTGCAACGCGGTCAAGGTTGAGTCTGTTCCACTCAGGTCTGTCGGGTCGCCCGGCGGGCGGCCACGCGCCAGGGTAGCCGCGGGGGACCAACCCGCCGCCGATTCTTGGCCGCGAAAGACAAGCAGGCACCCGCCACCGCTACGTAACGTTCCGGACGTCAGATAAACCAAGGCGGTGACAACAACAACCGCACCAAGAAAAGGAGTACGAAATGGCAACCCCGAGCGTCTTCAACCTGGTCTCGAACCTGCTCGACAACACCAAGCAATTCGTCGACGAACTGCTCGACAACGCCGAAGAGCTGGAGACCGACCTCACCGACATCGCGAAGGACACCAAGGACTCGAGCGTCGAGGCGCTGCGCGCCCGGGCGAAGGCTCTCAACGAGCAGATCGAGAAGCTGGCCAAGGTCGAGGAGTCCAAGAAAGCCAAGAAGGCTGCGAAGTAGGAGCACGATCTCGACACCGCCTTTGCGGCCCCACTCACGGCAATAGTGCTGCGATGGGGCCGCATGCGGTTCTCCGCCGAACGAAGTCCGGGGCCGCTGAATTCGCGCGACGCCGCCTAACCCCTGAGGAAGCCCAGAAATGCCGCAGATCAGCGCATCGGCGTCGTTCATCAATTGGGAGGAGCTGACCGGCCAGTCCCAGTTCATCGTGGACATGGTCAGCATCCCGATATTCAGTGCGATCGCGGGACTCATCACGAACTGGACCGGGGTGCTGATGCTGTTCGCCCCCACGAACTTCACCGGCTTCTACGTTCCGGGCCTCAAGACGCTCTTCCCGCTGCTGCCGCGCAAGGTCCAGATCCTGCCGATCTTCGCGCCCAACGGCATCCTCGGCTTCCAGGGATTCATCCCGTGTCGCGCCGAGAAGATGGCCAGCCTGATCGTGGACATGTCCATCGCCCGAATCGGCGGCATCGCGGACTTCTACCAGCAGCTCGAACCGGACAAAATGGCCGAGGACCTGGCCCGGGCCGCCCGGCCGAACATCCGCAACATCGCCACCGAGATCATCGAGAACCAGCATTCCTGGCTGTGGGACGTGCTGCCCGGCCCGGTCCGGGAGTCGGTGCTGGCCACGGTCGACGACGAGCTGCCGGCGATATCCCGGCGGGCCTTCGCCAAGGTCGGTGAACACATCGACGACCTGCTCAACGTCAAGTTGATGACCGTCAACCACCTGCGGCGCCACCCCGCCGTGCTGAGCGACATCTTCAAGGGCATGGGCGACCCCGAGCTGAGGTTCATGGTGAAGATCGGCGCGCTGGGGTTCGTGTTCGGCATCCCGCTGGCGCTCTACCTGACTTTCGTGCGCGAGCAGCAGCCCCCGATCCTCAGCGCGGTCCCGTCCTGGCTGATCGTGCTCGCCGGCGCGGCGATCATCGGGGTCGTCGTCAACATCCTGGCGATCAAGGTGGTTTTCGAACCCGGCGATCCGCAGCCCCGGTACAAATACCTGTGGCGGCAGGGGATATTCCCCAAACGCCAGTACGAGGCCGCCGAGCAGGTCGCCGTCATGCTTTCGGAGAAGGTGCTCACCGTCACCAACTTCTCCCGGGAGCTGCTGGTCGGCGCGAGCGGCGACAAGACGGCGTCCTATCTCGCCGAAGCGGTGGCCGAAGAGGTCGACCGGGTGCTGACGCCGGCGATCGCACTGGTCGGTCACGCACTGGGCGCGGTGAACCTGGACGCGCTGCAACAGAAGGCGAGCCAGGAGATCGTCAGTTTCGCTCCGGAAGTGTTCGAGTCGAAGGAATTCAACGAGGCGAAGGCCAAGCGCATCGCCGCCTTCGCCACCGAGAAATTCCGGGCGCTGCCGCCGGCTGAATTCAGCGAGATGCTCTACGCCGCGATCGAGCAGGACGCCTGGCTGCTGTATGTCCACGGCGGGTTGCTCGGTGTGCTGGTCGGGGCGGTCCACCTGTTGCTTTTCGGCTGGTAGCCGCCCCGGTCAAGCGTGCTTGTCGGCGCGCTTCTCCGGCGGCCCCTTGCCCTTGATCTTGTCCTGACGTCCATCGGTGTCCCAGCCGCCGGCGTTGTAGCCCTCGGTGTCGATGCAGACGTCGACGAACTGCGAACCGAACGCGGTGAGCCGGACGCTGCGGTAGACGGTGACCGCCTTGGGCACGCTCTCGATCGCCGTCACCGCGGCCGGTTGCACCTCCAGCAATGCGTACCGGCGGTAGTCGTCGACCGGCTCCCGGGACAAGTTGAGCAGCCCGAGCCGGTGCAGATTGGCGAAGTAGTGCTGGTCGCGGTCCGGCCAATGACACCCCGCCATCTGCGCGATCATGCTGATTCCGCCGACGAGCAGCACCGAGCCGACTTGGAACAGCGTCTTGGTGCGCACGTCGATCATCGGCTGGGTGCCGGCCACCCCCAGGAAGCGCAGGATCCGCGCCTCGTCGGGGAGCAGTTCGTCGATGATCCGCGAGAACGACGGGTGCAGGTCGCGCCGCTGGTACTCGGGCTTATAGGAGATCCGGACCAGCCTGCTGCCCCGCTCGCGCAGCGCGGCCGCGGTCTCGGCCGACGCCTCGGCGCCCAGGACCTTGCCGACCAACTCCCCGACGCCTTGCAGCGGTGCGCCGGTGAGGTTCTGGGCCAGCTTGAGTCCTTCGCCGACCTGGTCGGCGACCGGTTTGGTGACGGTGTTCGCCGCCGTCCCCACCGCGTTGATGACCTCGTTGCCGGGCAGACCCAGGCTCGCGGCCAGATTCTGCACCAGCGGGGTGGGGAAAGGGCCCGCCGCGGCAACGTCTGGCGCGGGGCTACCGGGGGCCGACGGGCGGGTGCCGCCCAGCACGCCGCTCAGCACGTCGGTGACGGCGGTGAGCGGGTTCGCCCGGCCGAGTCCGGCGCCGGCTCCTTTCGCGTCGTTCGACGATCCAGTCGTTTGGTCCAATCCCGTTGCGCCGCCGGCGATCTTGCCGACGACACCGAGCGGGTTGAGCACACCGCCGGCGGCGGTGCCCGACCCACGGTTCAGCTTGTCCAGGTAGCTGATCGCGTTCCAGAAGTCGCCTCCCGCGCTGCGCGCGTGGTCGAGGGCGGCAACCAGATCCGACGCCGCGTTGAGTAGTTGCGCCGCCGGGGTGCCGAGCCCGACAAGCGACCCGAGACCGTCAATCGGCGATCCCGCGCCCTGCTTGTCGTGTTTCTTGTCCCGTTTACGACCCACCTGATCCACGTTAGGAGGTTCGGACGGAAACCGCGCTGTTTGCGGCAGCCGAATTGTCGACGTCCGGGTGTCCTGCCGAGACGAATTCGGCCACCGCGGCGGCACCCCGGTCTACGGTTTGGCTATGTCGGACCGAAGGGCCTCGGACAACGTAGACAGCGCGGAGGTGGCCGAGGCTGCGATCCTGGTCTCGCACCGGATCGATGAGCGCGTGGCAGAGACGACCCAGGTGATCCAGGATCTGCTGGTCGCCGAATCACCGGAGCTGGCCCAAGACACGCCACTGCTGCAACTGCTGCACGACACCGTGATCGCCAACGTCGACACCTACTTCTCGGCGATCCGGCACAACATCCCGGTGACCGACGTCAAGGCGCCGACGATCGCGCTCGAACACGCCCGCCGACTGGCCCAGCGCGACGTGCCGATGGAGGCACTGGTGCGCGCCTACCGGCTGGGACATTCCGTCGCGCTGAAGCTCGTCCTCGAGGAGATCCGTGCCGCCGACCTGGATCCGGAGTTGACGCTCAACGTCTTCGAGCAGATGTCGGTGATCATGTTCGGCTACATCGACCAGATGTCGCAGCATGTGGTCGCCGCCTACCAGGCGGAGCGGGAACGCTGGCTGGAGAGCCGAAATGCGGTGCGCGGACTGAGAGTACGCGAAATCCTGTCCGGCGCCGATTTCGACATCGACACCATGACGACGTCGATCCGCTACCCGCTGAGACGAATCCACGTCGCGGTCGTCGTCTGGTACCAGGCCGCCGACGGACGCGACAACCTGACGCCGACCGAACGCGTCGTCAAACAACTCGCCGAGTCGGTCAAAACCAGGGAGAGCCCGCTGTTCATCCCGGCCGACGACGTCACCGGGTGGGCGTGGATTCCGGTGGCCGCCGAGGCCGCGCCGAGCGCGGTGGCGCGGATTCGGGCCTGCGCCGAAGCGGCGGCGGACCAGCCCTGGGTGGCGGTCGGCGATCCGCTCCCGGGGGTCGAGGGTTTCCGCCGGTCCCACCAGCAGGCACTGGCGGCGCACACGCTGGCGATCGGCGCCGGCGCAGCCGCCCGCCGGGTCACCGCCGCGGGTGACCCGGGACTCTCGGCGGCGGCACTGCTCGGTGACAACGCCGCGGCGGCGAGGGCGTGGGTCGGCGAGGTACTCGGCCCGCTCGCGTCGGCCACCGACGGCGACGAGCGGATGCGCGAGACACTGCGGGTGTTCCTGCGAACCGGCTCCAGCTTCAAAGCGGCCGGCGAGGAACTGCACTTCCACGTCAACACGATGAAGTACCGGGTGCACCGAGCGGTCGAACGACGCGGCCGGCCGATCGCCGACGACCGGCTCGACGTCGAGATCGCTTTGCTGCTCTGCCACTGGTACGGCGCGGCGGTGCTGCACTGAGCGTTGTCCTCAGCGGACGAACCGGCACACCGTTGTCGGCCGCGCGAGACAAGCAACCTTCCGACCTCGCTATTTAGCGTCGTAGGCAGCGCGCGAGGCGTCCGCCCCACGACGAAGCACACACGGAGGTTGGCAGAAAAAATGGCTCTGACAAGCGCGGAAAGCGCAGAAACCGCGGAAGCCGCCGGCACGGCGGCCTGGCGAGACCAGAAACGTTATCTGTGGCTGTTGGGCCTGTTCGTGCCCACCATGCTGTTTTTGATGCTGCCGCTGGTGTGGCTGGCAAACCGGGCCGGCCTGCACACCTTGTCGCAGGTGCCGCTGTGGATCGGGCCGATCCTGCTCTACGTGCTCCTGCCGGCGCTGGACCTGTGGGTCGGATCCGACGGGCAGAACCCGCCCGACGAGGTGATGGCCGCGCTGGAGAACGACCGGTACTACCGGTACGCGACCTACGCCTACATTCCGCTGCAGTACGCCAGCGCACTGTTCGGCGCCTACCTGTTCACCGCTTCGGACCTGAGCTGGCTGGGCTTCGACGGATCGCTGGGCTGGCTGGGCAGGATCGGTGTGGCGGCCACGACGGCCACGGTGGCCGGCGTCGGCATCAACACCGCCCACGAACTCGGCCACAAGCGGGACTCGCTGGAGCGCTGGCTGGCCAAGATCACCCTGGCACAGGTCTGCTACGGCCACTTCTACGTCGAGCACAACCGCGGCCACCACGTGCGGGTGGCCACCCCGGAAGACCCAGCGTCGTCGCGGTTCGGCGAATCGTTCTGGGAGTTCCTGCCGCGCAGCACCGTCGGCGGTATCCGCTCGGCCTGGGAGCTGGAGGCGCAGCGCATCCGGCGCACCGGTAAGAGCCCGTGGAACCCGTCTACCTGGGCCAACAACGACGTCGCCAACGCGCTGGCCATGTCGGTGCTGTTCTGGGGCGCGCTGTTCGCGGTCTTCGGCCCCGCGCTGATCCCCTACTTCCTGATCAACGCGGTCTACGGATCGTCGCTGCTGGAGTCGGTGAACTACCTCGAGCACTACGGGCTGGTGCGCCAGAAGCTGGACAACGGCCGCTACGAGCGGTGCACGCCGCAGCACAGCTGGAACTCCGACCACATGGTGACCAACCTGTTCCTGTACCACCTGCAGCGGCACAGCGACCACCACGCCAACCCGACCCGGCGCTACCAGACGCTGCGCAGCTTCGACGACTCGCCGAACCTGCCCGCCGGATACGGCGCCCTGATCGGGGTGACCTACTTCCCGCGGATCTGGCGGCGGCTGATGGACCACCGGGTGCTCGAGCACTACGACGGCGACATCACCCGCGCGAACATTCAGCCGCGCCGCCGGGAGAAGATCCTGGCCCACTACCGGACGGCCGCCTGATGGCCGCCTACCGGTGCCCGGGCTGCGACTACGTCTACGACGAGACCGTCGGCGCCGCACGGGAGGGTTTCCCGGCCGGCACGCCCTGGGATCGCATCCCCGACGACTGGACCTGCCCGGACTGCGCGGTCCGCGAAAAGCCTGACTTCGAACCGATTTCCAACTGATAAGGAGTGAACCGATGAGCGACTACAAACTGTTCCGGTGCCTGCAGTGCGGCTTCGAGTACGACGAGGCGGTGGGCTGGCCGGAGGACGGCATCGCCGCCGGCACCCGCTGGGACGAGATCCCCGACGACTGGAGCTGCCCGGACTGCGGCGCGGCCAAAGCCGACTTCGAGATGGTGGAGGTCGCCCGGTCATGAGCCCGATGACGCCGGGGATGGTGATCGTTGGCGGCGGACTCGCCGCTGTTCGTACCGCCGAGCAGCTGCGCCGGCAGGACTACACCGGCCCGCTGACCATCCTGTGCGCCGAGGCGCACCTGCCCTACGACCGGCCCCCGCTGTCGAAGGACCTGCTGCGCGGCGAGATCGACCACACCACCCTCAAGCCGGCCGATTTCTACGCCCAGCACCACATCACGGTGCGGCTGGGATCGCGCGTCACCGGCGTCGACACGCAAGCCCACACCGTCGCTCTCGCCGACGGATCCGTGGTCGGCTACGACCAGCTGATCGTCGCCACCGGGTTGGTGCCCCGCCGCATCCCGAGCTTCGGCGACCTGGACGGCATCGGCGTGCTGCGGTCCTACGACGACGCGCTGGAGCTGCGCCGGCGGGCGGCGACGGCCCGCCACGCCGTCGTGGTCGGTGCCGGGTTCATCGGCTGCGAGGTGGCGGCCAGTCTGCGCCGCCTGGGTGTGGACGTGCTGCTCGCGGAGCCGCAACCCGCTCCGCTGGCTTCGGTGCTGGGTGAGCGGGCCGGCGAGTGGGTGGCCCGGCTGCACCGGGCCGAGGGCGTCGACGTGCGCACCGGCGTCACGGTGGCCGAGGTCCGCGGCGACGGCCGGGTGGAATCGGTGGTGCTCAGCGACGGTTCGGAGATCGAGGCCGATCTGGTGGTGGTGGGCGTCGGGTCGCAACCGGCGACCGAGTGGCTGGCCGGCAGCGGCATCGAGATAGCTGACGGAGTGGTCTGCGACGAAAGCGGGCGCACCAGCGCCGCCGACGTCTGGGCGATCGGCGACGTCGCCTCCTGGTGGGATCGGTCGAGTCGCCAAGTGCGGGTGGAGCATTGGAGCAACGTCGCCGAGCAGGCCCGGATCATGGTGGCGGCGCTGCTGGACGTCGACGCGGCGGACCGGGCGTCGGTGCCGTACTTCTGGAGCGACCAGTACGACGTCAAGATCCAGTTCCTCGGGCAGCCGCAATCAGCGGTACACGTGGTGGAAGACACCGAGCGCAGGTTTCTGGCCTACTACGAGCGGGACGGCGTGGTCGTCGGCGTCGTCGGCGCGGGTGCCGCCGACAAGATACGGCAGGCGCGTACCCAGATCGCGACCGGCGCACCGGTTTCCGAGGTGCTCCCGCAACCTACTCAACCGGCGGATCGCGTCCCGGCCTGAGCGCGGGTTGGCTGCATCACGACGGGGCGACGACCGCCATGCCGAGTTCCCTGGCAGCGGCACGCATCCGGTCGTCGTACGTGCACAAACGGCCGAGGTCGTCACCCAGTCGCTGCGCCGTCGCCAGGTGAATCGCATCGAGCGTGCGTAGCTCCAATGGCAAGAGCCCGCCGGCGAGGTCGAGCACTCGGTTGTCGATGCGAACCAGATCGAGCCCGGCGAGTGCCCGCCGTCCGGCTTTCCGCGCTGATTCCCCCTTGTCGAGCAGGGCGCGCATCACCTCCGTCCGAGCGAGGGAACTCGACACCCGAGGACGACGGCTGCGAAGGTAGCGGCGCAGCGCGTCCGACTCCGGCTCACGGACCGCGAGTTTGACGATTGCCGACGAGTCGAGATAGACGGCGGCCATCAACGCTCGTGCGCGCGCAGACGACTAAGCGTCACGGAGGGGGACTCGACGCCCGGGTCGAGTTCGACCGGCGCCGGAAGATCCGCGAAGTCACCTGTCGCACACTCAATTTCGCCGCTTGTCAGCATCCGCTCGTAGGGCCCTCCCCGGGGCATCGGCGAGAGCAGAGCGACCGGCCGTCCACGATCGGTGATCTCGATAGTCTCGCCCGCCTCAACACGGCGGAGGAGTTCGCTGGCTCGTTGCCGCAACTCACGCACACCCACCGTGGACATGTGCTAACAGTAGCACTTCGTCACCGTCCCCGCCGCCACCGCGGTTTGCGCTTCTCCAGAAACGCGCGCATGTTCTCCTGGGCGTCGGGCAGCTGGCTGGCAGCGGCCATCACCTCGTTGGCGTAGGCGTAGGCCTTCGGCTGGTCGAGGTCGATCTGGGCGTACAGCGCCTGCTTGCCCAGCCCTTTGCTCTCGGCGCTGCCCCGGGTGACCCGCTCGAGCAGGTCGGCCACCGCGCTGTCGAGCTGCTCCGCCGGCACCACCTTGTTGACCAGGCCCCAGTCCAGTGCGGTCGCGGCATCGATCGGATCGCCGGACAGCGCCAGCTCGAACGCGCGCTTGCGGCCGATGTTGCGGGCGATCGCCACCATCGGCGTGTGGCAGAACATGCCGCCCTTACCCCCGGGCGCCGCGAACGCCGCGGTGTCGGCGGCGACCGCCAGATCCGCGCTGGCCACCAACTGGCAGCCGGCCGCGGTCGCCAGGCCGTGTACGCGGGCCACCACCGGCTGCGGAATCCGCTGCATGGTGGTCATCATCTCCATGCACTCGACCAGCAACTGCCGGATGGCGGCGTGGTCGGCGCCGGCCATGTCCGCGAAGTCGTGCCCGGAGCTGAACACCGGGCCGTTTCCGGCCAGCACCACCCCGAGCGCGTCGCTGGCCCCGACCTCGCGGAACGCGGCGAGCAGCTCCCGGATGTGGGCGAGCGAGAGCGCATTGCGCTGCCGCGGCCGGTTCATCGTGATCGTGGTGAAGTCACCGGAGCGGGTGACCTCGATGAAGTCGTAACCCATGCAGCCAGGGTACGCAGCCCGCGACGGCGCGAATCTCGTTCACCGGCACCGAACCGGTGACTACGCTCGGCGAAATGACCCCGAAACCCCCGCCCCCGGAACGGCCGCGACCGCCCTGGCATGTGACGCCGGCTCCGGTCCGCGCGGCGGGCGCCGTGATCGGGCTGACGATGCTGGTCGTGATCATCGGGCTGGCCGTCGGCTGGCCGGCCGTCCGGCCCACGCCGCACGACGTGCCCATCGGGGTGTCCGCGCCGCTGACCGTGGAACGGATTCAGCCCCAACTCGATGGCATCGCCGCCGATGGCTTCACCGTCACCAGCTACCCCGACCGGGACACGCTGCGATCGGCGATCCGCGCCCGCAAGGTGTACGGCGGCCTGACGGCCGGCCCCGAGGGCACCTCGCTGTTCACCGCCACCGGCGCCAGCCCGCAGGTGGCGCAGCTGCTGGCCCGGCTCGGCCACGACACCGCCCCGTACACCGGCGTGCCGCTGTACACCGAAGATCTCGCGCCACTGCCCGCGACCGACCCGCACGGCAGCGGCCTGCCCGCCGCCGCGCTGGCACTCACCCTGGCCGGCCTGCTGCCCGCCCTGGTGCTGCCGATGCTGTTTCCGCGCCAGCTCGGGCTGCAGTTCATCACCACGGCGGCGTTCTCGATAGTCGTTGCGGTGGCGCTGGCGCTGGTGCTGCAGGGCGTATTCGGGACGATCTCCGGAACCATCGGCACCGTGATCGCCGGGCTGGCGCTGGGAGTGCTGGCGATGGGCCTGGTTCTGCTGGGTCTGGGCGCGCTGTTCGGGCGAACCGCGCTGGCCGTCGGGGTGATGGTGTGGGTGGTGCTGGGCCACCCGCTGTCCGGGCTGATCAGCGCGCCGGAGTTGCTGCCCCGCGGGTGGGGGGCACTCGGCCAGCTGCTGCCGCAGGGCGCCAACGCCACCCTGCTGCGTTCGACGGCCTTCTTCGCCGGGGCCGGCGCCGGGACGGCGATCCTGGTGCTCAGCTGCTGGGTGGCGGTCGGCGCACTGCTCGTCGGGATCGCCGAGCTGCGTGAACGCGGATAAACTCGTCGGACGTGGGCGTTGACGACCGGGACGCACTGCGCGTGTTGCAGGGAGCTTTCGCGGCACCGGCCACCGCCTCCAGCCTGGTCGGAGAGTTCTTCACCCGCTGGTTCGGCGCCGATCCGTCGATACGCGATCTGTTCCCGGTGGACCTGGACGCCCAACGGCAGGCGTTCGCGCATGCACTGGCCTGGGTGTACGCCGAGCTGGTCGCCCAGCACGTGGACGAGCCGGTGTCGTTTCTGGCGCAGCTCGGCCGCGATCATCGCAAATACGGTGTGACCCACCGGCACTATCAGACGGCCAACGAGGTGCTTTATGCCACGCTGCGCGACGGACTCGGCGCGGCCTGGACCGACGACGTCGACGACGCGGCCCGCCAGTCGCTCAACCTGATCACCGGGGTGATGAGTGGGGCGGCCGACGCCGAGGGTGGGCCGGCCTGGTGGGAGGGCACCGTGCTCGAATGCGTTCGGGTTTCGCGTGACCTGGCAGTGGTCCGGCTGCAACTGGATCGTCCGATGGACTATCACCCGGGCCAGTACGTCAAAGCCGAGGTGCCGCAGTGCCCCCGGCTGTGGCGCTACCTGACACCGGCCATCCCCGCGGACGGCACCGGCGCCATCGAGTTCCACGTGCGCGCGGTGTCCGGCGGGATGGTGAGCAACGCGATCGTGGCCGAGACCCGCGCGGGCGATCGCTGGCGGCTGTCCAGCCCGCACGGAGCCATGCACGTCGACCGCGCCGCCGGCGACGTGCTGATGGTGGCCGGCAGCACCGGGTTGGCGCCGCTGCGGGCGATCATCATGGACCTCGTCCGCTGGGGCGTCAACCCGCGGGTGCACCTGTTCTTCGGCGCCCGGTACCCGTGCGAACTCTACGACCTGCACACGCTGTGGCAGATCGCCGCGCACAACCCGTGGCTGTCGGTGACCCCGGTGTCGGAGTACACCGGCGACCCGCGGTGGGCCGTCGACTATCCCGACGTGACGCCGCCGCGCGGGCTGCATGTGCGCCAGATCGGTCGGCTGCCGCAAATCGTCACCCGCTACGGTGGCTGGGGCGACCGGCAGATCCTGATCTGCGGCGGGCCGGGCATGGTCCGCGCCACCGAAGCCGCGCTGGTCGCCAAAGGCGCTCCGGTGCACCGTATTCAGCACGATCCGCTGTCAGCATAGCTAGGGGAGGATCCAGCGATGACCGATTTGGAAGCCATCACACTGTGTGACCCGTCGTCCGCGCTGACGGCGACGTTCGTCCCGGGCGCCGGGATGATCGGAACGTCACTGTCCGATGATGGTGTCGAGCTGCTCGGTCAGCGGCGCGGCCTGGACGCCTACCTGCGCGACGGCAAGACGATGGGCATCCCGATCCTGTACCCGTGGGCGAATCGGTTGGCCGACAACCACTACCGCGCCGAAGGAAAGTCCGTCACCGTCACACCGGGCAGCGACCGGGTGCGCGCCGACGCCAATGGGCTGCCGATCCACGGCACGCTGGCCGGCTACCCGGGCTGGCGGCTGACTGCGCAGTCGGCCGGCGAACTGTGCGCCGAACTGGATTTCGGTGCCGAGCCGACGCTGCTGGCCAGCTTTCCGTTCCCGCACCTGCTCACGGTCGCGGTGACGGTGGCCGATCGAACGCTGCGCGTTCGGACCACCGTGACAGCCACCACCGAAGCGGCCGTACCGCTGTGCTTCGGCTTCCACCCGTACCTTCAGCTTCCCGGCGTGCCGCGCGCCGAGTGGCGGATCGAGACACCGGCGTTGCGCCACCTCGCCCTCGACGGGCGCGGCATCCCGACCGGCCAGACGTCGCCGTGGCCGGAAACGTCGGAGACACTGGGCGAGCAGGCATTCGACGACGGGTACGACGAGGTCCCGCCCGGCGCGATGTTCGCGGTCTCCGGCGGCGGGCGACGTATCGAGGTGCACTTCGACGAGGGCTACCCAGCGGCGCAGATTTTCGCGCCGGCCGGCGAGGAGCTCATCTGCTTCGAGCCGATGGCCGCGCCGACCGCCGCGCTGTGCCGCGGCGGTTACCCGGTGGCACGCCCCGGTGAGCCGTCGGTGGCGCAGTTCTCGATCCGGGTGGCCTAGCTCGCCGAGCAGACGGAGAATCGCATTCGCCGGCGGATTTTCGTGCGATTCTCTGTCTGCTCGTGACGAGCGGCAACTAGCCCGTAGTTCCCCCCGCTGAGTGGGCTCTGGATCGCTGGTGTAGGCCATGAGCAGGTGTTTGTTGTTCGTACGGACCAGATAGTGTAGGCATGTTGCATCAAGACTATTGCGGCGTGTTGACTTGCCGTTACGTCTC
>DASTNJ010000016.1:0-29597 GCA_035721065.1 Mycobacterium sp. | reverse complement strand
GGCGGCGAGCGATGCAGCGAGTATTCCGAACAGCACGCCGACCGACAGCCACATCCGGGAGTCGATGCCGCCGACGGTCAACTGCCGCAGACCGTTGACCGCGTAGGTCATCGGGTCGTAGGGATGCAGGATCTGGAAGGGTTTCGCGGTCGTCTCGACCGGATACACCCCGCCGGATGACACCAGTTGGAACATCAGGAATGCCAGTGTGACGACGCGACCCACCGCGACACCCAGCACCGCGTTGAATGCCTGGATCAACGCCAGAAACGCCGCCGCGATCAGTGCCAGGAAGCCCAGCATGCCGGCTGCGTACCGGGCTTGCAGGCCGACTCCGAAATGCACCACCGCGTACATCAGCACCACCTGGGCAACCCCCAGCAGCAGGGCCGGCCAGTAGGACGCCAGCACCACTCGCAGCGCGCCGAGTCCACCGACGATCGCGCGGGTTTGCAGCGGGGTCAACAACATCCAGATGATCAGCGCGCCGATGAACAGGGCCAGCGGCAGGAAGAACGGGGCGAACCCGGTGCCGAACGTCGCCGCGTGATGGGTGAAGTCCATGTCGACACCGACCGGGCTGGCCAGGATCGACGAGACCTCCACCCGCTGCTGGTCGGTCAATGCCGACACCCGCCGGTCGGCCTCCCCCAGGCCCGATGCCAGCTGTTGTGCGCCGTCCTGCAGCCGGTTACCGCCGTCGGTCAGCTGGACCAGCCCGCCGCCGAGCTGGTGCGCACCGGCATCGAGATCGGATGCGCCGGTGCGCAATTTGACCAGGTCCGATTTCAGCCCGCCGTCCAGCGCGTGCGTCATGAGCGACCGCAGGCCGCTGTTGGGATCGGCCAGGTCGTTCTCCAGTTGCTGGGCGTTGTTGCGCAGCTGGGTCAGCCCGTCGTCGGTGGCCGGGTCCATCCCGGTGGCGCTGAGCAGCCGCTGCGCGCCGGCCAGCGTGTCGCCCAGCCCGCGCACCGAGGGGTCCGGGTTGGCGTGCAGGGCGTCCACCACCTGATTGACGATCCCGGCGGCCTGCTGGTAATTGAGGTTCAGCGACCCGATGCGCTCGGCCACGCTCTTGATGTTGCCGCTCAGCCTGGTGGCCGCCGCGCCGGCCGCGTTCGGGTCGGCGCCCGTTGCTGCGAGGTCATCCGCCATCTTCAGCAGCGGGTCGGTGGCCCGGACGATCCCGGCCGACAGCTGGGCGGCGCCGTCGGCGAGTCGAGTCGAGCCGTCCCGCGCGGCCGCCAGGTTCTCCGCAAGTGTTCGGGATCCGTCCGAGAGTTGGCTGGCGCCGTCGGCGGCCTTCTTGACCTCGTCGGTGACTTCGGTCAGCGCCGTGCCGATGACCTGTTGGCCGACCTTCGCGCTGACCTGGTTGAGCACTTCGCGGGCAGCGTTCTGACCCATCACCGACGCCAGGTAGTTGTTGGCGTCGTTGAACCGGAACTGAATCTGGGCCTTCTGCGGGTTCGGACCGGCCGGTGAGACCACCGCCGCGCTGAAATCCGCCGGCACGGTGATCGAGAAATAATAGGTGCCGTCGGAAACACCCTTGGCCGCTTGCTGTTTGGACACCTGGTTCAGATCGAGCTGCCCGGATTTCACCAGTCCTTCGGCCACCGAAGCGCCGGCATCCAGCTGGCGGCCCGCAACGGTGGCGCCCCGGTCTTCGTTGACCAGCGCAACCGGGATCTTGTCGATCGCGGCGAACGGGTTCCAGAACGCCCACAGATACATCGCGCCGTACAGCAACGGCAGCACGACGATCGTGATCAGCGCGACGCGCGGCATGGTGCCGCGGGAGTAACGCTTGAGGTCGGTGCCCAGCGACATTCCGGCGAGCATGGTCAGTCGTCACCTTTCTCGTGTCGGCCGTGGCCCTGGTGGCTGAGTTCAGCACGTTCCAGGTTGGCGACCGGAATCTGTTCCCGAATGCCCAGCCCGTCCGGAACGTCGTTGACCGACGCGGTGACCACGGTCTGCTGCTCCCCCAACGCGACCAGCCGCCCGATCAGCACCTCACGCTTGGCGTTGCTGGTGACCTGATCGATGCTGCCGACCACCAGCAGCGGGGGCCGGGCGGTGTTGGCCAGCGCGATCCGCAGCAGCAATCCGTTGAGTTCGTCGAGCTCTTCGACGTATTCGGTGAGCCGCGGCAGCGGCAGGTCGCCGAACACCGGCCGGCAGATGGCTTCCAGCTCGCCTTCACCGGCTCGGCCGACCAGCCGGTACCAGGCCGCGTCCCAGCGGGACTGTTCGGTGATCAGATCCCGGACGGTGACGGACTCGAACACCGAATCGAGTTGCTCGACACCGGCCAGGGCGGACACCTGGAAGATGTCGCGGGCGCGGGTCTGCCCGAACACGGTGACCGTCCCCGATGACGGCTTCATCCGCCCGGCCAGGCACATCAGCAGCGCGGTTCGCCCCGATCCGGCCGGGCCGGTCAGCACGGTGACCCCGCCGCCGGGAATCTCGAGGTCGACCGGTCCGAGCACCGGGCCCCATGGCCCGGTCATCGAGATTGCGCGCGCGACAATTGCCGGCGACTGCTCGGCGGCGTCGGCGTCGTTCTGGTCTACCTGGTTCTGCTGGTCCGGCACGGACTCCTCCTCGCTACCCGAACTCGCTGCCGGGGTCGGTCTGGCCGGCCGAGCCGGACCGCCTGGGCAGTTCGACGACGACGTTGGTGGCCTTGACCGTGGCGACCACCAGGCTGCCCGGCTGCAGTTGAAGTTCGTCGGCGGCCTCCCGGCTGACCAGCGACACCATCCGGAACGGTCCGGCCTGGATGTCGACCTGCGCCATCACCCCGTCGCGGGTCACCTTCGTCACCAGGCCCACCAGCCGATTTCGGGCCGACTGGCCGACCACCGGACTCCGCGATACCTGCTCGGTGCTGGCGCGGTCCTGGGCGAAGCGGGCCAGCTCCGCACCGTCGACCGTGCGGGGACCGTTGCCGGACGACGCGGAGAGCCGACCCGAGTCGATCCATCGGCGCACCGTGTCGTCGCTGACCCCGAGCAGCCCCGCGACTTCGGCGATTCGAAAACTTGGCACGCCGTGAGCTTAAGCGCAGCGACCGGGCTTACCCCTGCAGCTGCGGGAAATACCGGATCTTCGTGATCGTTGCCGGGCGCTTCCGGACCCGGGCGAACAACACGCCACGCTGATGTCCGGACACCAGCGAGACGGCCACCGTGTCCCCCGCGCCGAGCAGTCTTGCCGAACGAGCCCCGGCCAGCTCCGCGCCGAGCGCGGCGATATCCGTTGCGCCGTGATCACCGAGGGTGATCGCTGCGCCGGGCGACAGCATCCGCGCCGCGGCCGACGTGTCACCGCGCGCCAGGGCGCCGACGAAAACATCGACCATGTTCTTCTGCCGCGAGCCGGCCCGCCGGAATCCAGTGGCGAAACCTGCTGTGCCGGAAGCACCTTGATTGCCCAGCAGTGCCCGGGTCAGCTGCGCTGCGGCCGGGACCGCGTGCCGTCCGTGACGGGCGAACTGCCACACCATCGCCGGCAGCTCCCAGTACGCGCGCAGCCGCGTCAGCTTCCAATCGTCGCCGTCTCGCCGCAGGTCGTAGCGCAGGATCGCCGGAATGTGCATGACCACCGCCGGGCCCATCGCGACTTCCAGTTCGAGATCGCGAACCACCACCGAATCGCGGGCGATGTCCAGGTCGCGGTGGAAGGTGATGTCGCGTGGGCCGATGAACGTGTCGTAGAAGCAGCCGATCTGCTGGTGTCCCACATGCGGCCGGGACCCGACCGGGTCCTCGACCCGGCCGTCCGCGGTGAACAGCCCCACCCAGCCGGCGCGATCGTGGGCGGCGGCGGCCTGCGGTGATCGCTCCACGACCGCGATGAGGTCCTGCGGCATCCCCTCAGCCCCGTCGGCCATCACGCCGCCTTCGCCAGCAGCACGCCGTGGGCGCGCATCGCGGACATCGCGGCGGCGGTCGAGGCTTCGGCAACGCCCGCGGTCAGGTCGGTCAGCACGGTCGTGGTGAAACCGGCCCGGGCGGCGTCCTCGGCGGTTCGGCGCACGCAGTAGTCGGTGGCGATCCCGGCCACGTCGACCGCGTCGACACGGTGTTGCCGCAGCCAGTTGAGCAGTGTGGTGCCGGTGGCGTTCACGCCGTCGAAGCCGCTGTAGCCGGCGTCATAGGCGCCCTTGGTGAAGACCGCTTCGATCCGGCCGGTGTCCAGGGCGGCGGGAAACCGTGCCCCGGGGCTTCCGGCCAGGCAGTGCGGTGGCCATGACGACGCGTAATCCGGGTCAGCGGCGAAATGACCCCCCGGGTCGACGTGGCAGTCCTGGGTAGCCAGTACATGCTGGTACCGCTCGGTGGATTGCAGGTAGCGCGTGATCGCCCGGGCGACCCGCTCGCCGCCGGCGACGGCCAGCGATCCACCTTCGCAGAAATCGTTCTGCACATCGACGATGATCAGTGCCCGCACCCTGACCACGCTAACGCCGCCCGGCCCGCAGATACAGCACCCACGACACCGCGACCAGCGTCAACGCCACCAATTCGGCCGTTCCTACCCGGTCGGCCGGGTAGAACACCCCGGTGATGTAGTGGGCGATGAACCCCTCGGCCGGCAGCGGCGCCATCTGGGCCCTGACCCGTGCCCAGCGTTCCAGCCAGGTCAGTGGGCAGTCCAGGTGTGCGGCGACCACCAGGACGCCCCAGGCGACGGCCAGCGCGTGCAGCCAGATGGTGCGGCGCCAGCGCAGTGCCAGGAAACCGCCGGCCACCGCGTAGCAGACGAACGCGAAGTGAGCGGCGACGGTGAGGTACACGACGAGGTGATACACCGGTTCTGCTCCTCGCGAATACTCGCCCGCCAGACCAGCGCCACGGTACATTGGCGCACACCGAACCAGCCCGATCAGGAGCGAATCCGATGACGACCGGCAACTTCGACCCAGGCATCCCCGGATTCCAGCAGCCGGGCGGTTACCCGCCACCGGCCCAGGGTGTGCGCCCGGGAACGCTGAGCAGACGTTTCTTCGCCCGGCTGGCCGACGGTGTGCTGATCAACGTCATCGCGTTCCTGCTGTCGCTGTTCGTGTTCGGCGACAACTACCCCTACCTGGTGACCGGCCTGTTCTCCGGCGTTCTGACGTTCGGGTATTTCGTCTTGTTCGAGAGCAGCGGCGGCGCCAGCCCGGGCAAGCGGCTGCTGGGCCTGCACGTGTATGGGCCGGGCAGGGCGGCGAAGCCGACCGCCGGCCAGTCGGCCATCCGCAACGCGTTCACGCTGCTGGCGGTGGTCCCCTACCTCGGCCCGCTGCTGGCGTTCGTGGCCTACGCCGTCATCGCGGTGACCATCAACGCCAGCCCCACCAAGCAGGGCAAACACGACGAACTGGCCGGCGGCACCCAGGTGGTCAGGGGCTGACGGGCGTTATCGGCCCGCCTGCCGCGATGGCGGGACGCACGCGGCGACCGACGAGCAGTTGATCGTGTCCGGTTGCGGACCCCCGTGCGGACAATGCCGGTCACGCGCAATGGGGGCGCCTGCGGCGCGGGGTCAGGAAAGCAGTTCGACCGGGAATCCGGCGGCGGCGGCGTTGCGGGCCAGAGCGCCGTCGAGAGTCCAGACTGTTGCGTTGAGCCGTTGAGCGAGACATATATACGTCGAATCGGTGGCGTGCCGGCGTCGAAGCTGGGCAGTGATCGTCGCGATCTCGGGCCCGTCGCAGGCGAGATCAAACGGGTGCAGGTGCAGGTTGAAAGCGGCCAGGTCTCGCCAAATCTCGGTTACGTCGCTGACATCCAGTGCGCCCTCGAACACCAGACGGGCCAGCACGTTTGCGATCTCGTAGGGCAGCACACCAGGGGCATGGAGGTCCTCGCCGGCGGCAAACCAATCCTCAAAGCGGACTTGCGCCGCTGGTTGATGCTCATCGCCGACCAGCAGGGCAACGAGCACGTTCGCGTCGAGGACGACACTCACCGCGTAGCGCCGAGGTCAGCTCGTGCATCTTCGACAAGCCTCACTGCATCTGTTGGCGCGAGCTTGCGGGAGCGCCGTACCAGCCGGTCGAGCGCGGCGCGAGCTTCGGAGTGTCCGAGGCCGGGTACGTCTTCGTTGAGTCCGGCATGCACCAACATGCGGGCCAGGGTGCCGGGCCGTAGCTGCAACCGCTCTGCCTGCCGATGCAGCGCGACGTGGTCGGCCTCATCGAGGCGAACCGTGATTGCTTTGGTCATGACGTCAGTGTAGCGATGCGTTACGATGCGTTACGCATCGTTTCTGTCCACCGTCGTGCGCGGCTTGACAGCGCGCCAGCAGCTGTCCGATCGGCACCGCGCGCCGGCGCACCCCAACGCGCCGAGGGTCGGCGCCGTTAGGCCCGCGCTGATCGCGAGTGCGGCGAAGCCGGGTGAAGCGGGTCAGCGCCGTTAGGCCAAGGTGAAGTCGCGCCAGGCCAGTCTGCGCTCCGGGTCCGGGTCGAACTCGACGCGACAGCGTCGGTCGAAGACCATCACGGCGCGGTCGGTCTCGGTGTAAACCGGCCAGTCGTCGCCGGGTTGTCCGGTGCGGCTGAACGCATGCCAGCGCTGCTGCACTTGCTCGCTGACCCGCACCGCCGCCCGCCGTTCCGCGCCGGCGGTGAGCAGGCTGCCGAGCCGGCCCCGGTAGACGTCGAAAACGGCAAGCAACTCGGTGGCGTGCGTGGCGCCCAGGCCGGACCAGCGCAGCGCCCGCGGCGCGAAGTCGTACCGGTACACATACGTGGGCGCATTCACCGCGTGGGCTTCGCCGATCTGCCACACCGCCGAGTTGAAGGCGAAGTCCCCGCCGAGCCGCACGCAGGCCGCCCGGTCCGGGTAGTCCGGGTACGCGGCGGTGATCCGGTCCCGCACCGCGGGATCCGTTTTGGCCAGCAGCGCCTCGATCGAGTGTTCGGTGGTGGGCAGCATCTTCAGGAACCGGGTGAACAGCCGGCCCTCCTCGCCGTTGCTGCCGATGATCAGCGGCACCCGGTGCGCCACCCCCTGCCGAATCGCCGCAACCGGGTCCAGCGGCAGCACGTCGTCGCCGCAGACCGGGCCGATCGGGAAAGCGCCCACCAAGTCGCGAACCCCCTCGGCGATCAGCCGCTCCTGCGCTTTGAGCAGTTCGATCGGCGGCGCCTGCAGCAAAGCCCGGGCGGTGCCGTCGGCGTCGCTGACGTCCGCCCCCAGCAGTTCGGCGTAGCGGCCGGCCAGCGTCGCCGCGATGTCCTGCGATCGCACCAGCCCCGACGCCGGGCTTTCGGCGATCGCTCGGGTGAACAAGCCCGCCGCCGCCGGAACCGCCAGCAGGGTGGCGACGATGTGCGCGCCGGCGCTTTCGCCGAAGACGGTGACGTTGGCGGGGTCGCCGCCGAACGCGGCGATGTTGTCTCGCACCCATTGCAGTGCCAGCACCAGATCGCGCAGGTACACGTTGCTGTCGAAGGTGACGTCGGGCGTGGACAGCGACGACAGGTCCAGGCAGCCCAGTGCGCCCAGCCGATAGTTGACCGAGACGTACACGCAGCCGCGCCGGGCCAGCGTGGCACCGTCGTACAGCGGGGTGGCCGAGCTGCCCAGGATGTAGCCGCCGCCGTGGATGAACACCATGACCGGCAGCGGATGCGACTCGGTTCGCGCGGGCGCCACCACGTTGAGCGTCAGGCAGTCTTCGCCGGTCGGCTGGTATTTGCCGGGGCCGATCATGGTGTAGCGGCGGCGTTGCGGCGGGCAGTTGGTGAAGCCGTGGCAGTGCCGGACTCCCGGCCACGGCTCGGCGGGCTGCGGAGCCCGGAATCGCAGCGGTCCGACCGGCGGGCGGGCGAACGGGATGGATCGCCACCGGCGCACCCCGCCGCGGGCGAAGCCTTCGACGGTGCCGGTGGCGATGTCGGCCTGCACGAGGTGCTTATGCATGACGCGAACGCTATCGAACTCGGCGGGCGCCGGTAGCGCTACCTGCCGTCGGGTCGTCGGCCCGGGGCGCGGCCGCGGGCGCCGCAGCCTGACGGTGCCGAGGGATCAGTCGGCCGGTGCTATCGAGTCGTCGTCGAGGAACGCCAGGGTGCCGTCGTCGAACGTGACGGCCCACCGGCGGGATCGTGCGGTCCGGGTCGGATCGATGGACACTTCCTGGCCGGCCAACTCGCCGAAGTCGTCGACGACGACGCCGCACCTCGGCGGTGAGTCGGTGGTGTGCACCCGGGAACCTACCGCAATCGTCGTCGTGGGTTTCTTGCGATTTTTAGCCATGGGTCGATGATCACCCGGCCTTTTTGACGGTGGTGCCGTAGAAAGCTCGGTGGCGATTCGGTTGTTTCCGCTGCTGGTTGGCGATTTCCTCGAGCAGACCGGCGGGCAGCACGAACTGTTTCTGGGCAGCGAAGTCGAGGGCCACCGCGATCACCTGCCGGCTAGTCGCGGCGCCCAGCCCCATGTGCAGCAGTGTCTGCTCGTCAGAGTCGAGCCAGGGTGTGACGGTGTCCACGAGCCGCACGGCCAGTTCGGACATGGTTGGTGTGGTCATCTTGCTGCTCCTCACTCGGAACGTCGTGCTGCGAGCGAACCCACTAAGGCAATAATGAGCGAAACGCTTATGAATGCCCGTACAAACACGCTTCGAAACCGCAAAGGTTTGGACAAGACCGGATCACGCGAACACAAATGAGACGCGATTCGCCCGCTGGCTTCGAGCAGTATTTCTTTGCAGTCTCGCGGTGCCGGCCGCCGGCCGGCTCAACGCCAGCCGTCGGCGACCTCCGCCGCCCGCAGCAGCGTGTCGCACAGTTCGCGCAACTCGGCCGGGCCGGCACCCTCGTCGAGCGCGGTGGCGATGTCCTCGGCCGCGCAGCGCACCTGGTAGACGCGGTCCGCCAGGGCCGTTGCCTCCTCCGCGGACAGCACCACGGCGTCGGTCGGCAACGCCCCCGCCCGGCCGGTGGTGATCAGGCTGCGCTGCTCATAGGCGCGTTGCCGGCACGACTGCCGGCAGTACTGGCGCGGTCTCCCGGTTCCCGCGTCCCCCACGTCGCGGCCGCACCAGCGGCACGGCTGCGGACGGGCTCTCCGGGGCACGGTTGCAGAGCTTAGTCGGGTGTCACCGGCGATCCCGGTATCATGGGCGGTTGCGGCGTATGAGCCGGAAACTCCGGGAACCGCCCAGCACGCGGCGGCGTTGTAAATCGCGAGTCAATTTCAGTTGGAGGGTGAGGGCAATGGCTGATCGAGTGTTGCGGGGCAGCCGGTTGGGCGCGGTCAGCTACGAGACCGACCGCAACCATGACCTGGCGCCGCGCCGGGTGGCGCGGTATCGGACCGAGAACGGCGAGGAGTTCGACGTGCCGTTCGCCGATGATGCGGAGGTGCCGGGCACCTGGACGTGCCGCAACGGCATGGAAGGCACCCTCGTCGAAGGTGACCTGCCCGAGCCGAAGAAGGTCAAGCCGCCGCGCACGCACTGGGACATGCTGCTGGAGCGCCGTTCGGTCGAAGAACTCGAGGAGCTGCTCAGCGAGCGCCTCGACCTGATCAAGACCCGCCGCCGCGGCAGCTGAGGTCAGCGTCGCTTACCCCGGGCGCGGCTGTTCCGTCCCAGCCGCCCACTGATCCCCCAGCGGGCGACCTTCACCAGCGCCTCGCGCATGTCGGAGCCGCTCATCTTGGACACGCCGTGCTCGCGCTCGGTGAACGTGATCGGCACCTCCACCACGGTGAATCCGTGATTGACGGTGCGCCAGGTCAGGTCCACCTGGAAGCCGTATCCCTTCGAGTCGACCGTCGCCAGGTCGATCTTCTCCAGCACCTCACGCCGGTAGGCGCGATAGCCGGCGGTGACGTCGTGGATGCCGACCCCCAGGCTCAGCCGCACGTAGGTGTTGGCGGTCTTGGACAGCGCCAAGCGGCGCCACGGCCAGTTCCGGACGGCCCCGCCGTCGACGTATCGGGACCCGATCGCCAGGTCGGCCCCGGCGTCTACGGCGTCGAGCAGCCGGTGCAGTTGCTCGGGGGCGTGACTGCCGTCGGCGTCCATCTCGACCAGGACGGTGTACTGGCGGCCCAGCCCCCAGGCGAAACCGGCCAGGTAGGCGGCGCCCAGGCCCGCTTTGGCGGTGCGGTGCATGACATGAATGTGCTGTGGGTCGGCTCCCGCCAGCTGGTCGGCCAGTTGCCCGGTTCCGTCGGGGCTGCCGTCGTCGACGACAAGCACGTGCACGTCCGGCAGCGCCCGGCGCAACCGGCCCACGATCATCGGCAGGTTCTCCAGCTCGTTGTAGGTGGGGATGACCACCAGGGTGCGCTGGCTGGGAAGGGGGCGGGTCATGCGGCTCCTTTGCCTGGCCCGGACCGGGCACGGTCATCCTTGTCGCCCGGGGTCGTCCGGGGTTCATCCGGGTCGCTCACCGGACCGGCCGGGCTACGATTCGGCCATGTTAGCCGTCGGTTCCTGGCGATGCCGACGATCACGCTCGCGGCAGCGATACCGACCAGCACCCATTGCAGCACCGGACCCCACCGGGTGGCCGGGGTCAGTGCGGTCTTGAGCCGCACCGGAACGTCCAGATAAGCCGGCTCGAAGAAGTTGGTCCGGGCCAGCTCGCGGCCGTCCGGTGCGATCACCGCACTGATCCCGGTGGTGCCGGCGACGACCACATAGCGGTCGTGCTCCACGGCACGCACCTTGGCAAAGGCCAGCTGCTGCTCACTCATCGCCTGGTTGAACGTGGCGTTGTTGGTGGGCACCGCCAGCAGCTGCGCTCCGCCGAGCACCGATCGGCGCGGAGCCCGGTCGAAGATGATCTCCCAGCAGGTGGCCACCCCGATCGAGATGTCCGCGGCGTGCACCACCCCGGTTCCGTGCCCCGGCTGGAAGTAGCCGGCCCGGTCGGCGTAGCCCGACAGATGGCGAAAGAACCCGCGCCAGGGCAGGTACTCCCCGAACGGCTGCACGATCCGTTTGTCGTGCATCTCGCCCGGCCCGGCTGCCGGGTCCCACACCAGCACCGAGTTCAACGCCACCGGGTTGTCTGTGGTGAAGCCGGGTGCGTCGCGCAGGGTGCCGACCAGGATCGGCGCCCCGATCGCCTCGGCGGCCTCGGCGATCAGCTGCCCGGCGTCGGCGTTGGTCAGCGGGTCGATGTCCGACGAATTCTCCGGCCAGATGACCACCTGCGGCTGAGCGGCACGACCGGCGTGCACGTCGTCGGCCAACTGGAGGGTCTCGCGCACATGGTTGTCGAGCACCTCACGGCGCTGTGCGTTGAAGTCCAGCCCCAGCCGGGGCACATTGCCCTGCACAACCGCCACGGTGACGGTGGGCTCGCTGCCGGAGCCGACGCCGGAATGCCGGACCCCGGGCCAGACCGCCACGGTGGCGAACAGCACCAGGCCGATGCAGACACCCGGCCCGAGCACGGCCGGCGGCACGCCGGGTGGATGACCGCGATGCCACCACAGCGCGATTTGAATCCCGATCGCCGTTGCGGCGCAGCCGATCAACACGATCGCCGCGGACAGCACCGGTACGCCGCCGAGAGCCACCAGCGGCAGCAGCGGCCCGTCTGCCTGGCTGAAACCGACTACCCCCCAAGGAAATCCGCCGAACGGCACCGCCGACTTCGCCGCCTCCTGGGCCGTCCACAGCACCGCGAACCAGACCGGCCAGCCCGGCAGCGTTCGAACCAGCACCGCCAGCAGGCCGAACATCGCCGGGAACACCGCGCACAGCACCGAGAGCGCAAACCACGGAAAGACCCCGACGAGCCCGCTGATCCACGGCAGCAGCGGCAGGTAGAACACCAAGCCGAGTAGGAACCCGTACCCGAAGCCGCCGATCACCGTGGTGCCCGGCCGGGTCAGCACCCAGGCCAGCAGCGCGAATGCGACGACCGCGGACCACCACCAGCCCAGCGGCGGGAAGGCGGCGCACAGCAGCATTCCGGCGAACGCGGTCACGCCGAGTTCCGGCAGCCGGCGCCGCGCGCCCGCGCGCAACCCGAGCAGCCATGCCGACACCGCGGGGGGCAGCCTGGCCGGTTTCGGCTGGTCTGCCGGGGTCTCGTCGTCAGCCATACAGCACCACACCGCGGTGTACGGTCTGCCGGCAGCGCGGCAGTGCGTCGGGATCATCCAGCTGCGGCAGTGGCGCAACCCGGGACCGCGGGTCGGTCGACCAGCGCTGCACCGCATCGCGGGGCGCCGCGACCGCGAGCGGCCCGGTGTCCCAGACCGCATAGGAGGCGGGCGCGCCGGGCACCAGCATGCCGGTCAGCCCGTCGTCGACACCGGCGGCCCGCCACCCGCCGCGGGTCGCGGCGGTGAACGCCGCGCGCATCGACACGGCGCTGCCCGGTGTGCGGTGGTGGGCGGCCGCCCGGATCGACGCCCACGGATCCAGCGCGGTCACCGGCGAGTCGGAACCGAAGGCGAGGGGCACGCCTTGGGATGCTAACAGCGAGAACGGGTTGAGCCCGGCAGCACGGGCGGCGCCCAGGCGCTCCGCGTACATGCCCGTTTCGCCTCCCCACAGAGCGTCGAAGCCGGGCTGCATGCTGGCGATCACGCCCCAGGACCCGAGCTTGGCCGCCTGCTGCGCGGTCACCATCTCCAGGTGCTCAAGCCGGTGCCCGCACCGGGCGACCGCGGCCACCCCGAAACGTTCGACCACCTGTTCCAGTGCCGCGACCGCGGCCGACACCGCGGCGTCCCCGATCAGGTGGAAACCCGCGGTCACGCCGGCCGCGGTGCACGCCGACAGGTGAGCGAGGATCGCCTCCGGTTCCAGATGGCAGGTGCCGGTGCGATCCGGCGCGTCGGCGTAGGGATCGCGCAGCCACGCGGTGCGCGACCCGAGTGATCCATCGACGAACAGGTCGCCGGCCAGCCCGTGGGCCCCGGTGTCGTCGAGCAGCGTCCGCGCCTCGGCGGCGCTGCTCACCGCCTCACCCCAGTAGCCGATCACCTGCACGCCATGCTCGGCAACGCGCAGCTCCCGCCAGTCGTCGAGCCCGCCGATGTGCGGGCCGGCGCATTCGTGGACGGCGGCGATACCGGCCGCAGCGGCCGCGTCCAGGGCGGCGACGCGAGCCGTTGCACGCTGATCGGCGGTCAGCAGGCCGCGGGCCGCGGCCCGCACCAGATGGTGGGCGTCACCGGACACCGGCAGTTCGGCGGCGAAACCCGGCGTCGCGGCCAGGTCGGGGACCAGCCGCCGCAGCGCCGTCGAGGCGAGCGCGGAGTGGACGTCGACGCGGGTCAGGTACGCTGGCCGCTCCCCCAGCACCGCGTCGAGTTCGGCGGTGGTGGGCGGGCCGTCCGGCCAGCCGGCGTCATCGAAGCCCTGCCCCCACACCGGCACGCCGGGGTGGCTGGCGCCGTAGTCGGCGATCAGTTGCAGGCAGTGCCGCCGTGACGTGGCCGCCCGCAGGTCGAGTCCGGTGCGGGCCAGCCCGGTCGCGGTGAGATGGACGTGGCTGTCGACGAACGCGGGCGCGACGAAGCCCCCGTCCAGATCGACCACGTCGGCCAGGCCGGCGTGGCAAAACCGCTCGCGGCCGACGGCGTCGGTGCCCAGCCACGCGACGACGCCGTCGCGGACCGCCATGGCGGTGGCGTCGGGATGGGTCGGGCTGTGTATCCGGCCGCCCACCAGCAGCGTGGTGCGGGGCGTGCCGGAAAAGTCGGCCTCGGCGGTCACTTGAGCAAAACTAGGCGATGTCGCAGTTCCGCCGGCGGGCATCCGGTAATACGTTGGTGCGATGACCGCAATTACCGAGACTGTGCAGATCGACGCTCCGGCGGGTGCCATCGACGCGCTGCTGGGCACCCCCGAAGGTGATGGCCCATGGCCGGGGATCGTGGTGATCCACGACGCGGTCGGCTACGCGGCCGACAAGGAGGAGATCTCCGATCACGTCGCCAAGGCCGGCTATCTCGCCCTCACCCCGAACATGTTCGCCCGCGGTGGGCGGGCGCGCTGCATCACTCGGGTGATGCGCGAGCTGCTGACCCAGCGCGGCCGGGCTCTCGACGACATCCTGGCCGCCCGCGACCATCTGAAGTCCATGCCGGAATGCTCGGGCCCGGTAGGGATCGCCGGCTTCTGCATGGGCGGCGGGTTCGCGTTGATCATGTCGCCCAAGGGGTTTGCCGCATCAGCGCCGTTCTACGGCGTACCGCTGCCACGTCATCTCGATGAGACGCTGGACGGTGCCTGCCCGATCGTGGCCAGCTTCGGTGCGCGCGACCCGCTGGGTGTCGGCGCCCCGGGCAAGCTGCGCCGGGTCGTCGAGCACAAGGGCATCCCGTCCGACATCAAGGTCTACCCGCATGCCGGGCACAGTTTCGCCAACCGGCTGCCGGCCCAGCCGCTGCTGCGAGTCGCCGGTTTCGGCTACAACGACACCGCGACCGCCGACGCCTGGGCGCGGGTGTTCGCATTCTTCGGCGAACACCTGCGCGCCGAGGACTGATCAGGCCGAAGCGAGCACCCGCGGGAACAGCACGTTGTTCTCCTTGTGCACGTGCAGGTGCAGGTCGGACTCGATCTCCTCGAGCCCGGACAGCATCGCCGTGTAGCTGGCGCAGGCGTCGGCGGGGATGGCGTAGCCGTCGGTGAGTCGGCGCAGCTCGGCGAGCAGCCCGCCGGCCCGGTCGTGCTCGGTCATGTTCTCGCTCAGCTCCGCGCGCAGCTCGTCGGGAACGGGGGTGCCCGGCTTTGCGGCGAGCATACTGATCTGCGGGAACAAGAGTGTCTCCTCGGTGCGCAGGTGCGGCTCGATCCCGCCGCGCAGCTTGTGGAACGTGTCCCGGACCTGCGCCAGCTCGGCGTGGTTGGGGCCGTGCACCCGCGCCACCTTGTCCACCAACTCGGCCATCCGGGGGAACTCGTCCCACAGGAACCGGTGGTGGGTGCTGACGATGTGCGCGATCAGCGCGGTGTCGTCGAGATCGGCCCAGTCGGCACGCTGGCCGGGCGCTTCGGTGTTGAGAGCGGTGAGCAGTTCATCGATGTCGACGTTCGACGTCGCGCACGCGTCGACGACCGGGCGCTGGCCGTTGCAGCAGTAGTCGATGCCGAAGCGTTCCAGCACCCGGGTGGTCTTCGGGTCGGCGGTGACGATGTCGCCGAGGATCATGTCGGAGGTGAAGGCGGCCACGCGAGCTCCTTGCGGTCTGTCGAGGAAGGTAATTTAAATGAGTTCGATCCACTATATGCGATCGGTTGTCGGTTGATCGCCGGGTGTGAGCTGCTCGACAGCTAGTCGCCGGCGCGCAACTCTAAGCCGATGTTACTTCGCATGCCGCCGCGCAGTTTGCTGAAGAAGTTGAACGTTCGGCCGATGATTCCGTAGCGCTCGCCGATCGCGGCGTAGACGCGGGCGTTCTCGGATTTGTCCAGAATGGCGGCGATCGCCTCCACCGCCTCACCTCTGGGTCGTCCGCGCAGGTCGCACGCGGCCAGCGTGACGCGAGGCGTGTTGCGGATCCGCTTGACCTTCCAGGAGTCCTCCTGGGTGATCACCAGCAGCCGGTCGCCGTCCGGGGCAGCCCAGACCGGTACGGGTTTGGGCCGGCCGTCCTTGGTGAAGGTGGTCAGCAGTACGTAGTCGGATTTGGCGACATCGGCGAAAGTCGGGGCCATAGGAGATGAATCTACTGCCGGTGCGGTCGCCGTGGCATCATCGAACTCGAAACCCACTCGCCCGCTAGGTGAAAAGGTCTGGTGTGGGACATGGCTGACAGACGCCGGTTGAAGGTCGCGATCATCGGCGCGGGTATGTCCGGACTGTGCATGGCGGTCAAGCTGCAGGATGCCGGCATCGAGGACTACACCATCTTCGAGGAGGCCGACGAGGTCGGCGGCACCTGGCGCGACAACACCTATCCGGGTCTGACCTGCGACGTCCCGTCGCGGTACTACACCTACTCATTTCGGCCCAATCCGAACTGGTCGCACATCCTGCCGCCGGGGCCGGAGATCCAGGCGTACTTCCGGCAGGTGGCCGACGAGCGGGGCATCCGGCCGCACATCAGGTTCGGCACCGGTGTCACATCGGCCCGCTACGACCGCGGCGGCTGGCAGCTCACCACCGCCGACGGCGAGGAGTCCTTCGACGTGCTGCTCACCGCGACCGGTGTGCTGCGGGTGCCCCGGTATCCGGACATACCGGGGCGGGACACCTTCGCCGGGCCGGCATTTCACTCGTCGCGATGGGACCATTCGGTTTCGCTGCCGGACAAGCGGATCGGCTTGATCGGTACCGGATCGACCGGCGTGCAGATCACCGCCGCGCTCGGCGGCGAGGTCCGCGAACTGAAGGTGTTCCAGCGCACCGCGCAGTGGGTCTACCCGATGCCCAACCCGCGCTACTCGCCGCTGACCCGCGCCGCGCTGAACCGCTGGCCGGTGCTCAACGACGTCGGCTATCGGTTCTGGGGCGGACTGTTCCGGCTGCTGTTCTGCCGCGCGGTGGTCCGCCCGTGCTGGCAGCGCCGCATGGTGCAGGCGCTGTGCCGATGGAACCTTCGGCTGTCGGTGCGCGATCGAGCGCTGCGGGCCAAACTCACCCCCGACTACCAGCCGATGTGCAAGCGGCAGGTGATGGCCGGGCACTTCTACCGCGCCGTGCGGCAACCCGGTGTCGAGGTGGTCACCGAGCCGATCGACCACATCGAGCCGGCCGGTATCGTCACCGCCGACGGCGTCCTGCACGAACTGGACCTGCTGGTCTATGCGACCGGCTTCGACGCACGCGCCTATGTGCGCCCGCTCGAGGTGGTCGGCGAGAACGGGGTCACCCTCGACGATGCGTGGGCCGACGGCCCCCGGGCCTACCGCTCGGTCGCCGTCCCGGGATTCCCCAACCTGTTCATGCTGATGGGTCCGCACTCGCCGATCGGCAACAACTCGCTCATCCCGATCGCCGAGGACCAGGCCGACTACGCGATGTGGTGGATCAACCAGATCCGCGACGGACGGGTGGTCGCCGCCGCTCCCACCGAGGCGGCCACCAAGGACTACAACGAGGCCATGAAAGCCGCGATGCCGCAGACGATCTGGGTCACCGGCTGCAGCAGCTGGTATCTGGGCAAGGACGGCCTGCCGGAGCTGTTTCCGTGGATTCCGGAGCGGCACACCGAGTTGTTGCGCCACCCCGAGATCGCCGACTTCGACGTGCGTGCCGGCTAGTCGGCAGTGTCCGTCGACAGCAGGGCGCGGACCGCGGGCCGTGACCCGTAGGGCTGCAGCATCTGGCTGGCGGGGCGTGGCCGCACCCGCTGCGGCCACCAGAACCAGCGTCCGAGCAGCGCGGCGATCGACGGCGTCATGAACGACCGGACGATCAGCGTGTCGAACAGCAGGCCGAGCGCGATGGTGGTCCCCAGTTGGCCGAGAATCACCAGTGCGCTGAACACGAATGACGCCATGGTGGCGGCGAATACCAGCCCGGCAGCCGTCACCACCGCGCCGGAACCTGCCATCGCGCGGATGATGCCGGTGTTCAACCCCGCGTGAATTTCCTCTTTGAACCGAGAGATCAGCAGCAGGTTGTAGTCGGACCCGACCGCCAGCAGCAGGATGACGGCCAGTGCCAGCACGACCCAATACAACTCGATGCCGAGAATGTCTTGCCAGAACAGCACCGAGAGCCCGAACGAGGCGCCCAGCGACAGTGCCACCGTGCCGACGATGACGATCGCGGCCACCAGGCTCCGGGTGATGAACATCATGATGAGGAAGATCAGGGTCAGTGCAGATATTCCGACGATCATGAGATCGTATTTGGTCATGTCGGCGATGTCTTTGTAGGTTGCCGCGGTGCCGGCCAGATAGACGTTGGCGCCCTCCAGGGGGGTGCCCTTCACGGCCTCTTTAGCCGCCTTCCTGATCAGGTCGACATGCGAGATGCCCTCGGGGGTCGCCGGCGTACCCTCATGGGTGATGATCATTTGCGCGGCGTGGCCGTCCGGGGACATGAACAGTTTGATGCCCCGCTTGAATTCGGGATTGTCGAAGGCCTCCGGCGGCAGGTAGAACGAGTCGTCGTTCTTGGCGGCGTCAAACGCCTGTCCCATTGCGGACGGGTTGTCGTTGGCGAACGCCGCCTGGGCGTTGATCCCGAGGTTGGTGGCGTAGTTGGACAGCGCGATGTCCAGATTGGTCAGCTGGCTCTCGATCTGCGGCGGTATCAGCCCCACCAGTTGCGGCTGCAACGCATCCAATTTATCCAGACTGGCGACGATACTGTTGAACTGGTCGCTGAGCTGGTCGGTGCTGTCGGCTGCCTCGAAGCCGTTCCTCAGCCCATAACAGACCGGGATATCGTAGCAGTGCGGTTCCCAGAAGAAATAACTTTGAATCGGTCTGAAGAAGTCCAATAGATTCGCGATGTGGTCGCGAAGGCTATTGATAATCGCGATCGTGTCGTGAAAGCTTTGGGTTTGCTCATGGGTGGCGGCGGCGCTCTGCTGCTGCAGGGCATACTGCTGGCGCAGAATAGCGATGGTCTTCCGCAGCTCATTGGCCTGCGTAAGAGCGTTTTCCGCGAGGTCTTTCTGGTAGCTGAGGTTCTGGGTCTGGGCGGCATTTTGCTGGCTGATCTGAAACGGTATCGAGCTGTGGTTGAGGGGTGTTCCCAATGGCCGGGTCATCGACTGCACCTTGGCGATGCCGGGGGTGTGGAAGACACTTTTGGCGATTCTTTCCAGGACGAGGAAATCGGCCGGGTCGCGCAAGTCGTGGTCCGCCTCGACCATCAGCAACTCGGGATTGAGCCGGGCCTGCGAGAAATGCCGCTCCGCAGCCGCGTATCCGACTTTGGCCGGCGTGTCGGCGGGCAGGTACGGCTTGGAGTCGTAACTCGTCTTGTACCCGGGCAGGGCGAGCAGACCGATCAGCGCGATCGCGATTGTCACCAGCAGAATGGGTGCCGGCCAGCGGACGATCGCCGTGCCGATGCGGCGCCAGCGCAGCGTCTGCAGCAGGCGCTTCGGTTCGAAAAGGCCGAAACGACTGCCGACCGCCAGCACGGCGGGGGCCAGAGTGAGCGCGGACAGAACTGAGACCAGCATGCCCACGGCGCCGGGGACGCCCATCGATTGGAAATAAGGCGTCCGGGCGAAACTGAGGCAGAATACCGCACCGGCAATGGTCAGCCCGGAGCCCAGGACAACGTGGGCGGTCCCGTGAAACATGGTGTCAAAGGCGGTCTCCCGATCCTCCGCCGCATGCCGGGATTCGTGATACCGGCCGACCATGAATATCGCGTAGTCGGTGCCCGCGGCGATGGCCAGCAGCGTGAGGATATTGACCGAGAACGTCGAGAGCCCGATGAGACCGTAGTTACCCAGGACGGCGACGGTTCCCCGCGCGGCCATCAATTCGACAACGACCGCGAGAAGCACCAGCACGGTGGTGACGATGGAGCGGTAGACCCAGAACAGCATCACCAAGATGACCGCGAACGTGATCCCGACGGTCTTCCCGACACCTTTATTGCCCACTTGGAACTGATCGGTGATCAGCGGCGAGGCGCCGGTGACATAGGCCTTGACGCCATTCGGTGGCGGCGTGTGCGCGACGATGTCGCGCACTGCGTCGACGGACTCGTCCGACAGCGGGTCACCTTGATTCCCGGCGAGATACACCTGAACCAACGCAGCCTTGCCGTCGTTGCTCTGCGAGCCCGCCGCGGTCAGCGGATCCCCCCAGAAATCCTGGACGTGCTGGACGTGTTTGCTGTCCTGGTCGAGCTTGCGGATGAGCGTGTCGTAAAACCGGTGGGCGTCGTCGCCGAGCGGCTGCTCGCCTTCCAGGACGATCATGGCCGCACTGTCGGAATCGAACTCCTGGAACACCTTGCCGATGCGTTTCATCGCCTGATACGACGGCGCATCGGGCGAGCCCATGCCGACCGTGTGCGCCTGGGCAACGGCCTCCAGTTTCGGCACCGCAACATTGGTGACAACCGCGAATCCCACCCACAGCAGGATGATCGGCACCGCGAGGCGGCGCACGGTGTGCGACAACGAAGGTCGCCCGAGGTGATGGGTGCTCATCCGGACTTGTCCAGGCAGAACGTGTAGGCGTTCACTTCGTTGACGACCCTCTCGTCCTTGACGACATCGTCGATGATGATGCGGCAGCCCAGCGTGCTGCTGTTTCCCTGCGCCACCAGGTTGGCGATGACCGCGGGCTCCGTGGTCGTCGCGTCGTACTTCCACGGCAGGGCCGCGTGGTCGGCTTTCTGCGGCACGGCATCGATATCGAAGTAGTTGACGGTCGCCCAGGTTCCCGGGTCGCCGAAGACCTCGTAGACCACGTGCTTGGGGTTGAACGGGGTGATCTCGTCCGAGATGCCGGTGCCGGTCGACGTGACGTTGTGCGAGCCGAAGATGCCGTGCAGCCGATAGACGGCGAACCCGGCAAGCACCACCACCGCCACCGCCGCCAGCGGCATCCATCCCCGCCTGACCAGCCTGGTCACTGAGATTCGCCGCATCCGATCAACCCCTCGATAACCGGTGACGCGATCGGTGCGTCGGGGATCGCGATAGCTGGACAGTACGGTACCGTACTCCACTCGGGCAAGGGGTGAGGCGGTCGCGGTCCGGCGTGGCGTGACCGTCAGCGGGTGGGACGGGTGAGGCTGGGGATGAGGACGTCGTCGACTAGGGCTTGCACGGTGCGGTCGGTCGGCGGCCGGCTGGGGATGATGCCGCGGAAGATGAGGTAGCCGGGAAGCACGTCCCACAACTCGTCGTCGATGGCGGCGGCGTCGATCTCACCGCGGTCGACGGCCTGCCGCAGGACGTGCCCGATCAGTGCTTTGCGCTGGTCGACGAACTGGTGCTGCAGGACGTCGTTGAGCGCGGTGTTGCGCGACACCTCGGCGAGGACCGCGCGGATGGTGCCGGCGTGCTGGCGGACCTGCTGGATGATCAACTCCCCCAGCCGCAGCAGATCCCCCCGCAGGGTGCCGGTGTTGGGCGGCACCGCGATCTGGCGGACGCCCTCGCTGAACGCGGCCAGCACCAGCTCGGCCTTCGACGGCCACCGCCGGTACACGGTGGCCTTGCTGGCGCGGGCGGTGGCGGCCACCGCGTCGACCGTCAACCGGTCGTAGCCGCGCTGCTGCAGCAACTGCAGCGTCACCGCGAGCAGCTCGCTCTCCCGTGGCGACCACGGCGAGGGCGCCGTCGCGGGATCGGCCATCTGGGTCATGGTCTCCACGGTAGAGGCATTGTCCGTCCGCCGGGCGGCAGTCGAGGGCGTCATCGTGGCAGCCGCCGCCAGACGAACCCGGGCAGCAGGCGCATCGCCATGAGCAGCGGCCGCAGCGCCCAGGGAACCCACACTGCGCGCCGGCCCTTGGCCAGCGCCCGCCGCGTCGCCGCCGCCACCTGCTCGGGAGTGCTGGACAGCGGTGCCGGTGTCATGCCCTCGGTCATCCGCCCGATCACGAACCCGGGCCGCACGATCAGCAGCCGTACCCCGGTGCCGTGCAGGGCATCGGCGAGCCCGCCGGCGAAGCCGTCCAGCCCGGCCTTGGCCGAGCCGTAGACGTAGTTGGCCCGGCGCACCCGCACCGCCGACGGTCCCGACGAGAACACCACCAGCCATCCACGGCCGGCCGCGCGCATCGCCACCGCCAACTCGGTCAGCAGGCTGACTTGCGCGACGTAGTCGGTGTACACGATCGCGGCCGCGTGCCCGGCGTCGGTCTCGGCACGAGCCTGATCCCCCAGAATTCCGAAGGCCAGCACCGCGGTGCCGATCGGGCCGTGTGCGGCGACGATCGAGGCTACTAGCGGGCCGTGCGCGGACACGTCGTCGGCATCGAACTCGATGGTGTGCACCGCCCGGGCGCCGGCCGCACGCAGCACGGCGACCTGCTCGTCGAGCCGTTCGGAGTGGCGGGCGGCCAGCACCACCGTCTGCCCCGGGGCGAGCAGCCGGGCGAGCTCGATGCCGATCTCGCTGCGGCCACCGAAAATCACTATCGGCGCGGCGCCCGTGTCCTCCACGGCTGCGATTATCTCCTGCGTTACCGTGAGCGGTGATGGCGCACACCACCGCCCGGCTTACCGACGACGCACTGGCGTTTCTCACCGAACGCCACCTCGCGATGCTGACCACCCTGCGGGACGACAACTCGCCGCACGTGGTGGCGGTGGGTTTCACGTTCGATCCGAGGACCCACGTTGCGCGGGTGATCACCAGCGGAGGTTCGCAGAAGGCGGTCAACGCCGAACGTGCCGGGGTGGCGGTGCTCAGCCAGGTGGACGGGGCGCGCTGGCTGTCCCTGGAAGGCCGGGCCACCGTGAACGACGACGCCGAGGCCGTCCGCGACGCCGAACTGCGCTATGCGCAGCGCTACCGCACCCCGCGCGTCAACCCGCGCCGGGTGGTCATCGAGGTCCAGATCGAGCGGGTGCTCGGTTCCTCGGACCTGCTGGATCGCGGAGGCGACTAGGCAACCTGGCTGGCGCCGAACGCAGCCGGAGGCAGGAAACTCATGACATCCGTTCACCCGGCGGTGGTGCGCCTCGACGGGACCGCCCGGCTGTCACCGGAGGTCATCGGCGGCAAAGCGTTCGGCATCGACATGATGCGACGGCATGGACTGCCGGTTCCGCCGGCGTTCTGCCTCACCACGGCGGTCGGCGCGGATTTCCTCACCCGGCCCGGCGACACCCTGGACGGCGTGTGGGACGGCGTGCTGGCCGGTGTCGGCTGGCTGGAACGGCAGAGCGCACGCACTTTCGGACGCGGCCCGCAACCGCTGCTGCTCGGCGTTCGCGGCGGGGCGGCCCGATCGATGCCTGGCCTGCTGGCCACCGTCCTGGACGTGGGGATCACCCCCGAGGTCCGCGAGGCGCTTGCCGAGGCCTACGGACCCGCCGTCGCCACCGACATCGCCACTCGGTTCGCGAGCGGCTACACCCCGTTGTGCGGCAAGGTGATTCCCGAGGACCCGGCCGACCAGTTGCGCGCAGCGATCACCGCGGTGTTCTCGTCGTGGAACTCTCCCTCCCCACTCTCCTACCGGCACCACTACGGGCTCGACGACAATCTGGGCACGGCTGCGGTGGTGCAGGCCATGGTGTTCGGCAACCTGGCCCGCGACTCGGGCACCGGTGTGGTGTTCTCCCGAAACCCGGTCACCGGTACCGACGAGCCCTTCGGCGAGTGGACACCGGGGCGCCAGGGCACCGACCTGGTGTCCGGGATCGCCGACGGACAGCCGCTGGCCGCGCTCGCCCGGAGTCAGCCTGCCGTCCACCGCCAACTGCTGGATGCCGCGGCGCGGTTGGCAGACCTGGCCGGCGAGCCGGTCGAGGTCGAATTCACCGTCGAGTCGGGCCGGTTGTGGATTCTGCAGTCTCGGGTGGTCGTCGGAACCGTCGCGAGTGCCGTGCCTCAGATGGTCGAATCAACTATGGCGACAACGGTTTTGGCTACCGGCACCCCGGCCTCCCCCGGTTCGGCCACCGGGCGGGCCTACGCCGATGTGGATGCAGCCCTGGACGCCGCCGACCGCGGCGAGTCTGTGATCCTGCTGCGCCCGACCACCAGCCCGGACGACGTGCCGGCCATGTTCGCCGCCCGCGGTGTGGTCACCGAGATCGGCGGTGCCACATCACATGCCGCGGTGCTCAGCCGCGAGATCGGCCGGCCGGCGGTGGTGGGCTGCGGACCCGGGCTGGTCGACCGGCTCGATGGGCGGCTGATCACGGTCGACGGCACGACCGGTGAGGTGCGGGAACCCGAGAGCGGCAAGGTCGGCGATGACTGAACTCGAGGTGCTGCAAGCGATCCGGTTGAAGGGCCGGGTCGCGGTGGCGGCGCTGGCCGAAACGCTGCGGGTGCGACCCGCTGACCTGGCCACCACCATCGACGAGTTGACCGGCGCCGGGCTCGTCGTCTCCGGTGATTCGGTCCGGCTCAGCGAAGCCGGCCGGACCCGGTGTGACGAACTGCTGGCCGCCGAACGGGCCGGCATCGACATCGACGCGCTGGCGGCGGCCTACCAGCGGTTCCGCGCCGTCAACGACGACCTCAAGGCGCTGGTCACCGACTGGCAGCTCAACCGCGACGACCGGATGTCGGACCGGCTGGAAAGCATTCACCGGACGGTGCTGCCGGTGATCGCCGCGGCCGCCACACAACTGCCGCGGCTGGCCGGCTACGCGGACAAGCTGGACACCGCGCTGGCCCGGATCTCCGCCGGCGACCCCGGATGGCTCACCCGGCCGATGGCCGACTCGTATCACACGGTCTGGTTCGAACTGCACGAAGAACTGCTCCGGGCGTGCGGACTGACCCGGTGCAGCGACGACTGAACGGTATGCAATTATGTGGCCGGACCAGGCGGTAAGCGGAACCGCGCGGGACACACCGGGGCGGGTTAAGGGGTTGCCGTTGCTGGAACGTATCGCCCGACTGGCCATCCGTGCCCCGCGGCTCATCCTCGGCATCGCGGTACTGGTGATGGCCGCGGCCGCGGTGTTCGGCGTCCAGGTCGTCGGCAGCCTCTCGGCGGGCGGGTTCCAGGACCCGACATCGGAGTCGGCGCATGCCTCGAATCTGTTGTCCAGCAAATTCGGCCACGGCGACGTGCAGTTGCTGTTCCTGGTCACCGCGCCGGACGGGACGCAAAGCCCGGCAGCGCGTGCCGTCGGCAGCGAAATCGTCGATCGGCTGAAGGATTCGCCGTTCGTCGGCAGCGTGGCCTCGCCGTGGAATCTGCCGCCCGCCGCCGCGGCCGGGCTGGCGAGCAAGGACGGCAAGTCGGGTCTGGTCATCGCCGGCATCAACGGCGGCGGCAGCGCCGGGCAGAAACACGCCAAAGCCCTGGCCGCCGAACTCGACGGCCAGCGCGGTGAGGTGACGGTCAAGGCCGGTGGCGCGATGGCCTACGTGGAGATCAACCGGCAGTCCGAACACGACCTGCTGCTGATCGAATCCGTGGCGATCCCGCTGAGCTTCCTGGTGCTGGTGTGGGTGTTCGGCGGTCTGCTGGCCGCCGCGCTGCCCATCGTGGTGGGCGTCGTGGCGATCATCGGTGCGCTGGCACTGTTGCGGGCGATCACCTTCGCCACCCAGGTGTCCACGTTCGCACTGAATCTGACCGTTGCGATGGGGCTGGCGCTGGCCATCGACTACACGCTGCTGATGGTGAGCCGGTTCCGCGACGAGCGTGCCGATGGTGTGCTGCCCGGCAAGGCGCTGATCATCATGATGCAGACCGCCGGTCGCACCGTGCTGTTCTCCGGAATGACGGTGGCCTTCTCGATCCTCGCCCTGCTGCTCTTCCCGATGTACTTCCTCAAATCGTTTGCCTATGCGGGGGCGGGTGCGGTGGCTTTCACCGTTGTCAGCGCCCTGATATTGACACCGGCGTTGATCGTGCTGCTGGGCGATCGCGTGGACGCATTCGACCTACACCGAGCCGGACGACGGCTGCTGCACCGCCCCGATCCGGCCCGAAAGCCGGTGCACCGCTACTTCTGGTACCGGTGGACCCGGTTCGCGATGAAGTACGCGATTCCGCTCGGCCTCGCGGTGATCGCACTTCTGGTGGTCCTGGGCGCGCCGTTCCTGGGGGTGAAACTGGGCTACCCCGACGATCGTGTGCTGCCCGCTTCCGCATCGGCTCGCCAGGTCGGCGACCAGTTGCGCAGCGACTTCGCCAGCAACCTGGATTCCGCCGTGACCGCGGTCATCCCCGACGCGGCCGGTGTCACACCGGGCGAATTGAATGGTTACGCGGCCGTGCTGTCGAAAGTTCCTGATGTGGAGTCGGTGTCGGCGCCCGGTGGGACCTTCGTCTCGGGCGTTCGGGTGGGTCCGCCGTCCGCGCCGACGGGCATCGCCGAGGGCAGCGCATTCGTCACCATCAGCAGCACCGCACCGCAGTTCTCGCCGGCGTCCGACGCCCAACTGGATCGGCTGCACTCCATCGCCGGGCCGGGTGGCCGCCACGTCGACCTCACCGGTACCGCCCAGATCAACCGCGACAGTGCCGCCGCGATCAGTAAGCGTCTGCCGACGGTGCTGGCCGTGATCGTCAGCGTGACGTTCGTGCTGCTGTTCCTGCTGATCCGCAGTGTGGTGATTCCACTCAAGGCCCTCGTTCTCAACGTGCTGTCGCTGACCGCGACGTTCGGTGCTTTGGTGTGGGTGTTCCAGGACGGGCACCTCGGCGGGCTGGGCACCACGACAACCGGGACGCTGGTCGCCAATGTCCCGGTGCTGATGTTCTGCTTCGCATTCGGCCTCTCGATGGATTACGAGGTGTTCCTGGTTTCGCGGATCCGGGAACATTGGCAGGCGCTGCCCGCGCGCGATCGGACCGGCGCCGCCAACGACGAGTGTGTCGCGCTGGGCCTGGCCCGGGTCGGACGCGTGGTGACGGCCGCAGCACTGCTGATGTCCATCTCGCTTGCGGCACTGAGTATCTCGAACGTATCGATCATGCGGATGTTCGGCGTCGGCCTGACGCTGGCAGTGCTGATGGATGCCACGTTGGTGCGAATGATCCTGGTGCCGGGCTTCATGCATATTCTCGGTCCGGCAAACTGGTGGGGGTTCGGCCTACCGAATCGAATGCTCGGCATGGACCGGAAATCCAACGCGCCGCCGCCCGATTGGGCGCACAAGAAGATCTGGTCGCCGACCAAGGACTTACAGGTCACCTATCGTCGGTCGCGCCCACCGCGAGGGTAGTGGTCGCGACGTTGCGACGGAGACGGCAACTCTGGGAAAGGTTTGCAGCATGCGGGTCCTGGTCACCGGCCTTCAAGATGATGTGATCTGCTGTGTCCGCGACGAACTGACGCGTCGCGGACACGAGCTGCCGCCGGCCACCGCCGAGCCGGCCAAACCCATTGCGGCAGCCTGTGTTCTGACCATTGATCCGGACGACACCGGCCCCGCCGGCGGGCAAGGCGTGCCGCCCCGACGGACCGTGGTGATCAGCACGGCATCCGTGCCCGTTCAGATCGCCGACGATCTCGACGGCGAATTCGGTGCCAGGCCGCAGAACTCCCTTCTGGTGCAGGCGCCCACCGTGCTTGGTCGCGCGTCGGCCGGCGCGGTACAACGGCGCTTCGCCGGACCGATGATCATCGGTGTCGCAGGCCAGCCGAATCGGCTTCAGGTGGTCCACCACGACGACTTGGCTCGCTTCGCCGTCGATGCGGTCGAGCATCCGGACTGGACCGGCCGGGTGAACCTGGCTGCCGTCGACGACATCTCGCTGCGGGAGGTCGCTGAAATCCTGGCGAAGCCCTACCTCGAACTCGACCCCCGCCTGTTCGGTGCGCTGAGCGGACTGCGGCTCGATTATCTGGTCCCGGCCGGCCCACGCCTCGCCACCGCCGGGCTCGGCGGTCTCGGCTTCACTCCGGCGTGGGCGAGCGGCGAATGTGTTGGTGACTTCGGCCGCACCAATCGGCGGCATATCTACTTTGGACCGGTCCGAATGCCGATTCCGTGGCGATTCCCCTGGACTCCGATTCCGCCTCCGCCCCACGGAGGCTCGCACCGGCACCGGGCCGGCCGCGCCGGAGTCAACGGCGAGTTCGACACCAGCATCGATCCCCGATGGCCCGAGTTCACCTGCGCCAACGTCGCCGAGGCCTTCCCGGGCCCGATGACCCCGCTGTCGCTGGAACTGGCCATGGAGGCGATGCGTGCCACCGGCCTGTTGGCGGCTGATATCGCGCAGCTGACCGGTGGGATCCGCCAGGCGGTGACCGAGGAGCATGTCGGATGTTTCGGCCACAGCGTCTACGTCAACCTCACGGTGGCACGTGCAGCCAGTGCGATGCTCCCCGGGGCCAATTCAACGGCGTGGCGCGACCTGTTGTTCGGGGCAGGATCCGGAGTTGACGCCGCCCCCTCAGCGGACATCGGACTATGGGGTGTGGTGCGCCGGCTGCCCAAGATCGCGGTCCTGCTGGGCGGCGCAGGCACGGAAGCCGGACGCATCGAACGTGAAGCACGCGAGCAACAGCGCGACGCGGCCTATTACGCAGCCTGCACCGATGAGACGCTGTTGGCTCAACTGGGTGCTGCCCGTGACGCCGTCGCCAGCACCTGGGCCGGTGCCGCGCTGGGGTCTGCGGGAGTGGTTCCGATCATGGGGCTGATCGAGCGACTCGGCGGCAAACACCTGGCTTCACAGTTCAAGGGCGGCACCGAGAAGCTGGCCAGCGCCGGACTGATCCGCGGCACATACGGTTTGGCAGCGTGTGTCCGGGCCGATCCGGCGCTCGCCGCGATCCTGGAACGCGAAGACGGTGGCGACGCGTTGCGGCTGCTGCGTTCCGAGCACTCGGACTTCGCGTCCCGACTGGACGCGGTCATCGCCGAATACGGTCACCGTGGCCCTCGGGAGACGGAACTGTCCAGCATGGTGTTCGCCGACGCACCTGCCCGGCTGCTCGACGCGGTCGCCAAACTTGCCCGCGCACCGCAGCGGCCGGCAGCCCCGCCGCCCTCGTTGACGTCTGCTTTGCGGCTGCTGGCTCACTTCGGCGCCGGATTCCAGCAAGCCCGTGAGCAGGTGCGCGACGCGGCTGTTCGATACACGCACGATTACCGGCTGATAGCCCGTGAGTTGGGGGCGCGACTGGCGGACCGAGCGGTCATCGAACAGCCCGACGACGTCTTCTACCTGGTCCGCGCCGAACTTGCTCACCCCCCTGCCGACATCAAAACCCGAGTTGCGCGGCGCAGAGCGGAACGCAAGCGGCTGGAGACCTGCCGTCCACCGATGCATTTCAGCGACCGGTGGGAACCGCGGCGCGACACCGCGGGTGAACTGGAACCCGGCGAGTCGTTGACCGGGATCGCGGCGTCGGCCGGTCTGGCCAAAGGCTTCGTCCGGATATTGACGGCGGATTCGGTCGATGACCTCCAACCGGGCGAGGTGCTCGTCGCCGAGTACACCGATGTCGGCTGGACGCCGTTCTTCGCCCACGCCGCAGCGGTCGTGGTCGACACCGGGGCGGAGATGTCGCATGCCGCGGTGATCGCTCGCGAGTTCAACATCCCGTGCGTGGTCGGCTCGCTGACCGCGACCCGAAGCCTGCGCACCGGTCAGGTGATCGAGGTCGACGGTTCGACCGGGCGTGTCACGCGGGTGGAGTAAACCACTGGCCTCGATCGGCTATCCGCCGAGTTCGTCATCGAGAATGGCGAAAAGCTCGGCATCGGTGGCTGATTCGATATCGATGTCGTCATCCTCCGATCCGTGCACGTCGGCTGCGGCCAGCGTTGCCAGCATGGTTTCCAACTGGCCGGCGAGTTGGATCCGTTCCGCGGCGCTCCAGTCGGGATTCACCACGAGTGCCCGCATGTCCTTGATGGCTGATTCGACCCGGGTCGGTCCGGACCCGCCGCCGGCCGCGTGTTCGATTGTGCCGTGCAGATATCGGGCGATGGCTTTGGGTGTGGGGTAGTCGAAGATGAGGGTGGGTGTGAGGTTGATGCCGGTGGTGGTTTTGAGTCGGTTGCGTAGTTCGATGGCGCTCAGGGAGTCGAATCCGAGGTCTTGGAAGGCGCGGTCGGTG
>DASTNJ010000015.1:0-58089 GCA_035721065.1 Mycobacterium sp. | reverse complement strand
ATCTATCTGTTGATCGACGACTACGACCTGGTGGTCACCGCCGCCGGCAACCCGCTGACACCGCTGCTGGAGTATCTGCCGTACGCCGGTGACATCGGGTTGCATCTGGTGATCGCCCGCCGCAGCGGGGGAGCGGCCCGCGCCGTCTACGAACCGCTGCTCGCCGCGCTGCGCGATCTGGGCGGCATGGGGTTGATGATGAGCGGCCAGCCCGACGAGGGACCGGTGATCGGCACCGGACGACCCGGACCGTTGCCGCCGGGCCGCGGCACCCTGGTGACGGCCGGTCGCGAACAGCTGATCCAGGTGGCCTGGATCCCGCCGTCGTGAACGCACATCGCACGGTCATCGAGGTCGGCCCGAGCGAGATTCGTCGACTATGTTGCGGCGCAGCACAATCCGCCAATATCGATGATGACGCGGTGCAGGCGGCGCTGGACTGCATTGACGATCCGGTGGCGCTGGTCGGCGGCCGGCCGGTAGCCGTCGCCGCGCTCTGGACCGACCTACTGCGGTCGGCCGCCTGTCCGGACCGGGGATCCCACCTGAATCCGGTGCTGATCGTCCATCCGTCGTGGTGGCCGGAGACCCGAATCGAGGTGGTCGCCACCGCCGCGCGCACGATGGCCGGGCAACGTGGCACCGTCGTCATCCGGTCGCGGGCGTCGTTCCTGGCGGGTACCGAAGCCACGGTGGTCGTTGAGATCGCCGCACGGCTGGTGGCGGTCACCGTGGTGGGTACGGTCACCGAGAGCGTCGCCGAGCCGCGTCTCGGATCACCGGAGCAGGTGGCCGATGCGGTGCTACGGCGGGTGGTCGGGCTCACCGGCGGTGCCGCGAACGCGATATGGGTCGACGGCCCGACCGGTGTCGGGGGTGCGGCCGCGCTGGCGGGGATGATCGCCGAGCGGCTGCGCGGCGTGCGACCCGGGGGCGACGTCGAGCTGGTCGACCGGGCGCGCCTGGTGATGCTTGGGTCAGCACCCGGGGTCGCGCCGGGGGTGCAGCAGCAGCGAGCGGGCCGACGGTCCCGGGTCGCGGCGCTGGCGGCATCGGTCGCGTTGCTGGCGGCGACAGCGGCCGGGGTGGGCAGCCGGATCGGGAACGGCCCCCCGGTGGTTCCGGCGCCCGCACCGGCGACTTTTCTGGTCGAGGGCCGGGTGGCGATACAGGTGCCGGCCGATTGGCCGGTGCGGCGGGTCACCGGCGGGCGGGGATCGGCCCGGGTGGAGGTGACGTCACCGGCGGACCCGCGAGTGGTGCTGCACCTGACCCAATCGGTTGCCCCCGGCGCAACCCTCCAGGCGACCGGCGAATCGCTCCGGCTGGTCATGGACCGGGCGAACGCGGCAGAACCGCCGGGTGTCTTCGTCGACTTCAATCCGGCCGGCAACAGTGCGGGCCGGGCCGCGGTGACCTACCGCGAACGTCGCGGCGGCCGGAACATCGACTGGTCGGTGCTGGTCGACGAGCCGGTGCGGATCAGCATCGGCTGCCAGAGCCCGGAGGATGGCGGCGACCCGGCCGGTGCCGCGCGTGCAGTGTGTGAGCAGGCGGTGCGGTCGGCGCGGGCGCTGGGTTGACCGGTCTATAGGCCCAGTGCCCCGATCGCCATGATCGGCAGCAGCCCGACGACGGCGGCGAGGGGATCACCGATCGCGTCGACCGGGTTGCCGGCCGCCATCTGGGTCTCGAAGAGCTCTTCGGCGACTTTCGGAAGTGTGCTGAACAGCGCGCTGTCGATATCGATGGTCGGGATGCCCGTGTGCGTGAGTGACAGCTCACCGAGGCCGGTCTTGTAGTTGTCGATGGTGCTGGTCAGGAAGCTGTTGAAGAAACTCGACATCTCGGCCGGGGATTTGTCGAGGTCGAACGCCGCCGTTGCGGCATTGATGATCGGGCCCAGGAACTCGTGCATCGTCTCGGGTGCGATCAGTTGGTAGTTGCTGGGATTCATCAAGTCCTTGAACGCGGCCTGCAGCCCTTGCTGCAGGCCCCAGGCCAAGGCCTGGGGAACCTGGTCCAGGACGCTCTGCGGTGGCAGGAACCCCATGGTGGTGGGCACGTCGGCGTCGCCGTGGTCCCAGCCGCCCATATAGGTGTCGTCGACGTTGCCGTAGCCCAGGTTCACCAGCACGAACAGGTCCGGCTGCACCAGGTCCGCCAGCGGGTTGCCGACGAACGGAACCAGCCGCAGCAGGTCCACCAGCGGCAGGCTCTCCGTCGGGATCATGTAGTAGTTGACCATCGTGTCGGCCGCCGACGTCGACAGTGCGATCGCGTCCCCGCCGTCGGCGATCGGTGTCGTCTGCTCAGGTGTGAGACCCAGGTAGGCGATGTGGTTGAAAATAATCCCCAAGTAGGCGTTGAGGTCGGAGATGATGTTGATCGGATACTGCGGAAAGTCGGCGAAGCCGTCGTATTCGTCGGTGAAATTGTCGGTCGGGAACAGATCGGACGGCATCGCCCCGTTGAAGGTGATGCCCAGGCTCGGGACATCCGGATTGGCGCCAGCCGGCACGTCGAAGCGTTCCAGGAAACCGCCGTTGGGCGCGTTCTCGTTGCCCAGCAACACGAAACGCAGGTCGTCGCTGGGCACCTTGCCGGCGAGCTGGGCCATCAGCGTCGCGTCCATGATCGACGACTGCGAGTAGCCGGTGATCACCAGCGGGTGGTCCGGGCTGACGTTGCCGCTGGCGATCTGGCTGGCGATCTCCTTCTCGATGATCTGCTCACCCGTTGCCATCGATGAGTTGAGGGTGGCAGCGAACGGGCCGGGCGGAACGAACGGGTACAGCGACTCCGGCGTGGTCAGTGGTACCAGGTTGGTGCCGGTGTAGCCGAGCGGCTGCAGGAAGTTCGTGTCGAAGGCCTGCATGTATCCCTGGCTGGGCACCGGGTAGCCGCTGCCGCCGAGCAGCAGCGCCGCGCCGTCGCCGAGCGGTCCAGATTCGACGCTGGCGAGCAGCACCCCGCGGGTGTGGACGGTGGGTGCCGGCTGCACCGGGCCGACGGCGATCAGGCTGGCGCCGGTGACGGCGACGCACGCGCTGAGGCAGGCGCGGAAAACAGGGCCCATAGTCGGTCCTTCATGTCGTCGAGACGGACATCCGCGTCGCCTCTATGCGGGATTTTACGGTCGTTGCACGACGTTCCGTGGACGAATCCGATTTTTGACACCAATGACGACGGACGTGAAATCCGATGGAACCGAACGCATGCCGGTGCAGTCGAACCAGGTGTCAGAGATTGGAGGGTGAGCATGAGCACACTGAGCACAGACTTCGACTTGATGCGTGCTGCCGCGCGCGCCGCGGACACCCGCAATGAGGAGATCCGGGCGATGCTGCAGGCGTTCATCGGCCGGATGCGCGGGGTGCCCCCGGCGGTCTGGTCCGGGACCGCCGCGGTGCGATTCCAGAGTGTGGTGGATCGCTGGAACACCGAGTCGGTGCGGCTGCACCATGCCCTGGCCGACATCGCGGAGACCATCCGTCACAACGAGCGCACGCTGCGGGAGGCGGCCGACGGCCATTCCCGCCGCATCGGCACCGTCGGCGACGGCATCTAGAAACTCGGGACGCCAGACATGGATCAGGTGCTGTCCTACCACTTCGACGAGATCGAGTACACCGTTCGCCAGGACATTCACGCCACGGCTGCGCGTCTCAACGGTGCGCTGGAAGAGTTGCGGCACCAGATCGCGCCGCTGCAGCAGATCTGGACCCGCGAAGCCGCCGCGGCGTACCACGACGAGCAGCTCAAATGGCACCACGCGGCGACCGCGCTCAACGAGATCCTGCATGGGCTCGGCGTCGCGGTGCGCGACGGAGCCGCCGGCGTAGCGGACGCCGACCGCCGGGCCGCCGGCGCCTGGGGCCACTAGCCGGGTCGCCGCCAGAGACCATCCGAACTCGGTGTGGCCCCGATGGAGGAGAGCCGTCGGGGCCGCACGGGCACCCGGTCCCGAACCCGCGTTTTGACCTGCCCGGATGCCGATCGGTAAGCTGCAGCGTTGGCGTGCGGTGCCGTTATGGTGCAGCGGGTTCTCGGGTCAGTGTCGGTCGCTGAGAACACCCCGCCGTTCACGCCGGACCGGCACCCGGCTCGTACCGGGGTCCGTACACCGGGAAGTCTCCCGGCCCGAGACTGAAAAGAGAGGTAAGCGCTGTGCCCACTTACACGCCGAAGGCGGGTGACACCACGCGAACGTGGCATGTCATCGACGCCACCGACGTGGTGCTCGGCCGTCTCGCCGTCGCGGCAGCCAACCTGCTGCGCGGCAAGCACAAGCCGACCTTCACGCCCAACGCCGACGTCGGTGACTTCGTCATCGTCATCAACGCCGACAAGGTCGCCATCAGCAGCGACAAACCGACCCGGACGTTCGCCTACCGGCATTCGGGCTACCCCGGTGGGCTGCGGAAACGCAGCGTCGCCGAGATGATGCAACGCCACCCCGACCGCGTCGTGGAAAAGGCGATCCTCGGCATGCTGCCCAAGAACAAGCTCAGCCGCCAGATCAAGCGCAAGCTGCACATCTACGCGGGCCCGCAGCATCCGCACGCCGCCCAGCAGCCGACCCCGTACGAGATCAAGCAGGTGACGCAATGACCCAGCCGGCAACCGAAGCTGCCGACGCAACCGAGACCCTGGAAGCCGCTGAGGCCACCGAGGCGGCCGAGGCCACTGTGGTTCACGAGGCCCATGAGGCGCATGAGGCTCCCGAAGCCGTCGTCGCGGAGACGACGGCCGCGCCGAGCCACGAGCCGCGCGACCCGGGCCGTCCGATCCAGACCGTCGGCCGCCGCAAGGAGGCCGTGGTCCGGGTGCGGCTGGTGCCCGGCAGCGGGAAGTTCGACCTGGACGGCCGCAGCCTGGAAGCCTACTTCCCGAACAAGGTGCACCAGCAGCTGATCAAGGCCCCGCTGGTCACCGTGGACCGGGCCGAGAGCTTCGACATCTACGCCCACCTCGACGGCGGCGGCCCGTCCGGCCAGGCCGGTGCGCTGCGGCTGGCCATCGCGCGGGCGCTGATCGTGGTGCAGCCCGAGGACCGTCCGGCGCTGAAGAAGGCCGGCTTCCTGACCCGCGACCCGCGGGCCACCGAACGCAAGAAATACGGACTGAAGAAGGCCCGCAAGGCGCCGCAGTACAGCAAGCGTTGATCAACCATTTTCCGGCCGCGAGCGTGCGCGATTGCGCGCGCCTTACGGCGTGTCGTTGTGCAAACACGCGCACTCGCGAGGGACAAAGGTAGCCATGGGGCGATTGTTCGGCACCGACGGGGTCCGCGGGGTCGCGAACCGCGAACTGACGGCGGAGCTGGCGCTCGCACTGAGCGGCGCGGCCGCCCGCACCCTGGCCACCGGGACCGACCGGCGGGTGGCCGTCGTCGGTCGCGATCCGAGGGCCAGCGGCGAGATGCTGGAGGCCGCGGTCATCGCCGGGCTGACCAGTCAGGGCGTCGACGCTCTGCGGGCGGGGGTGCTGCCCACGCCCGCGGTGGCCTATCTGACCGGTGCCTACCAGGCCGACTTCGGGGTGATGATCTCGGCGTCGCACAACCCGATGCCCGACAACGGCATCAAGTTCTTCGGGCCCGGCGGGCACAAGCTCGACGACGCCACCGAAGACCAGATCGAGGACCTGGTGGCCGCCGGGCCGGGGCTGCGCCCCGTCGGCGCCGGGCTCGGCCGGGTGGTCGACGCCCCGGACGCCCTGGACTGCTACCTGCGCCATCTCGGTCTGGCGCGCACCGCCCGGCTGGATGGTCTGACCGTCGTGGTGGACTGTGCGCACGGTGCGGCGTCGGTGGTCGCACCGCGCGCCTACCGGGCCGCCGGCGCGCAGGTGATCGCGATCAACGCCGAGCCCGATGGCCTGAACATCAACGACGGCTGCGGATCGACGCACCTGGACACCCTGCGCGCGGCGGTGCTAGAGCACGGCGCCGACCTTGGGCTGGCGCACGACGGCGATGCCGACCGGTGCCTGGCGGTCGACGCGGCCGGCAACGTGGTCGACGGCGACGCGATCATGGTGGTGCTGGCGCTGGCCATGCGCGAGGCCGGTGAGCTGACCGACGACACGTTGGTGACGACGGTGATGAGCAACCTCGGGCTGCATCTGGCGATGCGCGAGGCCGGGGTGAGCGTGCACACCACCGACGTCGGCGACCGCTACGTGCTGGAGCAGCTGCGGGCCGGCGGCTATTCGCTGGGCGGCGAGCAGTCCGGGCACATCGTGCTGCCCAAGCTGGCGACCACCGGCGACGGCATCATCATCGGACTGCGACTGATGTCGCGGATGGCCCAGACCGGTACGTCGCTGGCGGATCTGGCGGCGGCGATGCGCACGCTGCCGCAGGTGTTGATCAACGTCGAGGTCACCGACAAGACCGCCGCCGCTGGCCGGCTCGCTGTGCGCACCGCGGTGCAGCGGGCCGAAGACGAGCTCGGCGACACCGGTCGAATCCTGTTGCGTCCGTCGGGAACCGAGCAGCTGGTCCGGGTCATGGTGGAGGCCGCCGACGAGGACACCGCCCGCCGGGTCGCGGTCAGCGTCGCGGAAACGGTGCGGGCTCAGCACTGATCGTGGGGGAACCGGGGCGGCCTCGGCAGCGTCGTACCCGGTATGGAACAACGACACGTCTCGGTAGATCCTGCGGCGATCTGTGCGGTGGCGAACCGGTTCGACGCCAGCGCGGAAATCATCGATCACGCGGCGCGTACCCAACTGGCCAGGCTCGCGTTCGGCGGGGCTAGCGCCGGCCGGGTTCATGCCGCCGGTGGTGACGCGGTGCGGCGCGCACTTGGCCGGTGGGACGCCGAGTTGGCCCGGTGGTCGCGGGCCGGCGCCGAGATCGCGGGCGCACTGCGGGCCAGCGCACGGCGCTACGCCGACGCAGAACTGCGCGCTGCCGACCGGGTCGGCTGACCTGTGGCCGAGCGTTTCGATGTTGCTACCCGGCTGGCTGAGGGCCGAGACGCCGTGCAGCACACCGAAACCTATGTCACGGCATGTCGGCTGCGCGGCTACCAGCATCCGGATCTGACCAGTCACGCTGATCAGCTGCATGGCTGGTACGACGGCGAAGACGGCATGGACTTGCGGCTGCTCGACCGGGACTGCGATGAGCTGTCGACGCTGGTGAACGCGGTCGAGGAGGCACTGCGGGTGCAGCGCTCCCAGCTTGGCGAGCTCGAGATGGCTTGGCGGGGGCCGGGTTGCGACGCCGCGGCGCAGTTTCTCCGCGAGCACTGCGAGGCCGCTGCGGCATTGGCCGGCCGCCTGCGGGCTACGGTCGATTCCTGTCGGATGCTGCGCGACGACCTGTGGCGGCTGGTCGACGGGAAGGTCACAGCCGCGGCAGAGATCGACGACCGGACGTGTGCTGTGCGGTCGGAGTGGTTGGCCGCCGCGCACGCGGCGACGGCCGGGAACGGTGACACCGAGCTGGCCGGGCGGGTGATCGACGATCAGGTAACGCCGTACGTGGACAACGACATTCGCGTCGATTGGCTCACGGCGATGCGGTCGGCGCGGGCATCGGTCGCGGCTGCTTACGAGACAGCGGCCGCGGCGGTGGAGCCGGGGTCCGGCTTCGTGTTCCCGGTTCCGGACGATCTGGGCCCGTACTACCGGATTGACGATCCGACACCGCCGGTGTGGACCACGGCTTTGCCGGCGGGCACGTCGGCGCCGGCCGGCCCGCTGGCCGATTCACCGGTTGACCGTTCCGCGGTTGCCCCGGTACCGGATTCGGCGATCCCACACGACGATCCGGTGGAACCATCCTTGAACGATCCGCCGGGCACACCGTTTACCGATCTCACCGATTGGCCGGCCGCTGCCGGCCTGCCCGGCGGCGGAATGCCCGGCGGGTTCGGTTTGCCCGGTGAAACCGGTGGCTTGAGCGGTTTGAGCGGCTTGGGCGGTGTGATTCCGCGGATCGCCGACGCGATCGGGGGATCGCTGGGCACACCCGATGGTGGGACCGATGAACCCTGGCTCGATGAGCCACCGGACGCCCACGAAGTCGACGATGAGGAACCTCTCGGGAGCGATAAGTCAGACGATCCCGGTGAACCAGAGGAGACTGAGCTCGCGGCCGAGGATTTGGAGGCGCCGCAACCCGAGACGCCGGTGAGCGACGCCGCCGAAGACTCGCCCGCCACCGGTGACACCGCCGGCGAAGCCGCCGCCGGCGACGCGGCAGCGGCGGATCAGGCCCCGCCCGCAGCGGGCCCACCGGCCGGTGGCGAGAAGACTCCCTGCGAGATCGCCGCCGACGAGTTGCCGCAGGTCGGGCCGCCATGACGCAGCCGGCATGGCCGAATCGGGGTTGCCTGCAAGAGGTAATGACTTGCTACGATTGTTGCAAATTGCTACAACAAGGGGCGGTCATGCCGAAAGCTGACGACCGGGTGATGCGGGTCGCGGCCGATCTGGCCGACAGCGCGGCCGCCGAAGGCGCGCGCCAGGGGCGCTCGGCAAAGCAGCAACTCGACCATTGGACCCGGGTCGGCCGAGCGGTGTCCAGCCGATACAGCGCTTCGAGGCAGCGCGTTGAAGCCGCGCTCGCCGGCCGGATCTCGGTCGACAAACTGACGCCCGAAGAAAACACCGTGTTCAACGCCGAGGTCAACGCTGCCATCGAGGAAAAGGTGGCACAGGTCGACTACGCCGCCGAGTTTGCCGCGCGAGGTACGCCGTGGGTCGCGCTCGACGATGCCGGCGACATCGTCGAGTACCGGCCCGACGGCACTTCGGCGCCGCTGCGGAAACGCAACTCCTTGCGGTGACCCGGCTCGACGTGGTCGCCGGCCCCAACGGCGCAGGCAAATCCACGTTCGTGACCCATGTTTTGGCGGCCCTGTTGCCCGGCAGCGTGTTCGTCAATGCAGACGAAATCGCCAAGCAGCGATGGCCTGACGAGCCGGGAGCCCACGCCTACCAGGCTGCTCGCATCGCGGCCGACACTCGCGCCAAACTCATCGAAACGCGACGGCCCTTCATCGCTGAGACGGTGTTCTCCCACCCGTCCAAACTTGACCTCATCGCGTTCGCCCGCGGCGCCGGTTACACCGTCGTCCTGCACGTCATCCTGGTGCCCGAAGACCTCGCCGTGCAGCGCGTCAAGCTGCGGGCCGCAATGGGTGGCCACGACGTCCCCGAAACCAAGATTCGCGAGCCCTTCCGCCGTCTGTGGGGTTTGGTAACTCAGGGTGTAGCGGAATCCGACAGCGCGTTGGTCTACGACAACAGCAGAGGCACCGGACCGAGGATCGTTGCCGCGACGGCGGCGGGTCAGATCATCGGCCAGCCCTCGTGGCCCGCGTGGACGCCTGCGGTATTGCGGCAGGTGTCGCGTCCGGATTGACCCGGAGCGCCACAGCCGACCAGAGCTGCGCGGTCAGGCGCTGGTGAGTGTGCGCAACTGTTCGACGTAGCCGACGCCCTCGCCGGGTTCCGCGGCCACCGGGTTGACCAGCAGGGTGGTCACACCGGCCTCGGCGAACGCGGCCACCCGCTCGGCGACGAATCCCCGCGGGCCGATCAGCGAGGTCTGGCGGACCAGCTCGTCGGGCACCGCGCTGATCGCCTCCTCCTTGCGGCCGGACAGATACAGCTCCTGAATACGGTTCGCCGCCTCGCCGAAGCCGTAACGGGTGGCCAGGTTGTGGTAGAAGTTACGGCCCCGGGCGCCCATGCCGCCGATGTAGAGCGCCAGTTGTGGTTTGACCCACGCCAGCCGGTCGTCGACGTCGTCGCCGATGGCCAAGCCCGCACCGACCATCACATCCAGCGGACCCAGCGCGGGATCGCGGCTGGCCCGCCCGGCAGCCAGGGCCGCACCCCAGACGTCGTCGGCCTTCTCCGGGTAGAAGAACACCGGCTGCCAACCCTCGGCTATCTCGGCGGTGAGCTCGACGTTCTTGGGCCCGAGTGCGGCGATGATGATCGGGATGCGCTCGCGCACCGGATGGCTGATGATCTTCAACGCCTTGCCCAGTCCGGTGCCGCGGTCGGCCGGCAGCGGCAGCTGGTAGTGCTTGCCGTTGTAGCGCAACGGTTCCCGGCTCCACACCAGCCGGCAGATGTCCACGATCTCGCGGGTTCGGCCCATCGGGGCGTCGAACGGCACACCGTGGAAGCCCTCGACGACCTGCGGACCGGAGGTGCCGATGCCCAGCCGGAACCGGCCGTCGGACACGTAGTCCAGACCCGCAGCAGTCATCGCCAGCAGCGCCGGGGTGCGGCTGTAGATCGGCAGAATCCCCGAACCCAGCTCGATGTTGCTGGTCTTGGCCGCCAGGTAGCCCAGCTGGCTGACCGCGTCGAACGTGTACGCCTCGGCCACCATGGCGATGTCGATGCCGACCCGCTCCAGCTCGACGACCTGCTCGACGGACTCCTTGAAGTCGCTTGAGTAGGACAGTTGAACGCCAATCCGCATCCACGACAGATACCACGACCGCGGCAGGCCCAAGATGCGGCCCCGCCGCGCCGCGTCGGCCATCAAGCCGGCACGGCCACCGGCGGCCCAGACTCAGCTCAGAGGCCGAAGATATTGCCGATGCCGCCCAAGATGTTGCCGACGGTGCTACCGACGCCGGTGAGGACCTTGCCGATGCCGCCGACGACGCCGGTGAGGCCGCTCAAGCCGCTGCTGCCGCCAAGGCCGAGGATCCCGCCGCTGCCGGTGCCGGCAGTGCCCGCCGCACCACCCTCGCCCTTGGCTCCCGGGTCGCCGGGCGTGCCGTTGCCATGCGGACCAGCGCCGCCGTCGCCGCCGTTGCCGGCGGCGCCACCGGCGCCCCCGTTGCCGGCGGCACCCCCGACGCCCAGCGTCGCGTTGCCGCCGTTGCCGCCGGTGCCACCGACGGCACCGTTGCCGCCGTCGCCGCCGTTGCCGCCGGTGCCGCTCACCGACCCGCCGCCGTTGCCGCCGTCGGCGCCGGCACCGCCGACACCGCCGACACCGCCCGCCTGGCCGGCGCCCAACACACCGGTCGCGCCGTCGCCGCCGGTGCCGCCTGCGGCGCCGTCGCCGCCGACGCCGCCGGTGCCGCCGATGCCGGAGCCCATCGCCTCGCCGCCGTTGCCGCCGACACCGCCCGCGCCGCCGGTACCGCCGTCGCCGGCCGGGGTGATCGGGATGCCTGCCACGCTGAGCAGGCCGGCCGGCGCGGGCCCGCCGACTCCGCCCTCGCCGCCGTTGCCGCCGTCTCCGCCGTTGCCTCCGGTGCCCGCCTGACCCAAGAAGCCGGCCTGGCCGGGGTCACCGCTGTTGCCGCCGTTGCCGCCGGCGCCGCCCTCGCCGCCGCTCTGGCCGGCGCCGTCGGTCACGCCGAGCACACTGGGCAGGCCGGTGGCGCCGGCGCCGCCGGTGCCGCCATCGGCGCCGTTGCCGCCGTTGCCGGCGCTGCCGCCGTCGCTGAAGAACCCGCCGCCGTTGCCGCCGTTGCCGCCGACACCGCCGTTGCCGCCGGCCTGGCCGTCGCCGGCCGGGGTGAGGGGCGTGGCGACCAGCCCGGGCAGACCGTTGCCGCCCTGCCCGCCGTTGCCGCCGTCGCCGCCGGTGCCGCCGTCGCCGCCGAGCGTCCCGCCCGCGCCACCGTTGCCGCCGGCGCCGCCGTTCAACGAGGTCAAGCCCAGTGAACTCAGAAGATTGGCGCTCACGCTGTTGCCGCCCGCACCGCCGTCGCCGCCGTCGCCGATGAACCCGCCGGCCCCGCCGTCGCCGCCCGCAGCGCCCGCGCCGCCGTCGCCGCCGTCGCCGCCGTTGCCGGACCCGCCGCCGGCGCCCCCGTTGCCGCCGGCCACACCCGGAAGGGTGGAATTCGCGCCGTTGCCGCCGTCGCCGAACAACAGCCCACCGCCCTGGCCATTGGGGTCGAGCGCCGTGCCGTCGGCGCCGTTGCAGATCAGGCCGCAGGAGCCGGTAGCCAGAGCGAACGGGGCGAACGCCGTGTTGATTGAATCGTCGAACGATTTGCCGAAGCCGGTGATCCAGTCCTGTTCGAAGGTGTGCAGCGGGTTGTAGAACGTGTCGAACAGGTCAGAGCCGGACAGGCTGGGGGAGACGTCGAAGAGGTCAGCTTCGGTGGCCGGAGCGACGGCGGTGACGGCACCCGGGTCGAAGAGGTTCAGCAGGTCATCGAAGCCGACGTCGGCGTGCGCCGGGGCAATGCCGCCGCCGTACAGCCCGACCAGCCCGATGCCGGCCACGATCGACGATGCCAAGGCCGCGCCGCGACCGGGGCGCCCTCGCTGACGACGGTTGTTGCTGCTGCTCTGGTGTTTGCTCAGATTCATGACGCCCCCATCGAGTCTGTGAATTAGATCAGCTAAGAAACACTGATATTCAGTAATCTGAAAGAATTATCATATTCAGATTAAAGCCTGTCAAGCAGTCGAAGCGGGGCAAACGGTTCAAAATCGCAGGCAGCCGACGCGGCAGCCACTGCAGGCGCTATTTGAGCAGCGCGACGATCTTCTGCACCGGGTCGACCGGCTCCAGCAGCTGGTCGGGCGGCGCAGTTCGGGGCAGCCGAACCAGCGGGTCGGCGAAGTCGCCATAGGTCTTGTCGCCGGCCAGTACCGCCAACAGGTAGCCGGTCAGCAGCGCCCGAACCCGGCGCTGGGTGCGCCGATCCGACGTCGGCAACCCGAAAAACCCACTCAGCCTGCGGCCCTCCGGCAGGCCGGCGGGGTTGGCCTTGGCGATCACCCGCGGCGTGGCCGCGTGCCAGCCGCCGGTGAGCTGCGCCGCATTCGACCGCAGCGTCGCCGGGTCGCCGGGCGCACTGAACAGCACGCCGGGCACGTTCAGGGTTGCGGCCTGTTCCTCGGCCGGCGGTGCGGTCACGGCCGGGAAGATCGCCGCCACCGCCTTGAACCGGTCGGGCGACTGCGCCGCGGCGAACACCGCGGCCGACGCGCCGAACCCGTGGCCGGCCAGCGCCAGCTTGCCAGGGTGCACGCTGATCCGGCCCGGCCCCAGCCGCACGCCGGTCGCGATGTCCAGCGTTCGGTCCAGGTCGGCGGCCAGGTTCCACACCGACGGCGCCGGCCCACGCTCGGTGTCCGGTGCGGCGGCCACGAATCCCCACGAGGCCAGATGCTCCAGCAGACGGCGGTAGCGGGCGGCCCCGGTGAGCCAGTCGTGACCGAACACGACGGCGGGCAGGTTGAACCCAGTCTCGGGGGTGAACACGATGCCGGGAAGACCGGCGAACGCCAGGTCACCCCGCAGCACGCGGTATGGACCCGGCCGCGTCAGCGCGGCGAAAAGTCTGCGGGTGCGGGCCACCCGATGACGGTAGCGCACAGCGGCCGCAGGCGAGGCCACAGCGCGCGTCGAAGATAATCGGCCGGAGCCGAATATAGAGGTCCATACTCCTAACATGCGGTCGAGACGATCGTCGCTGCATACCGACGTCGACGAGGTCCGGCACCGCGAGCTCGACCAGTTTTTCGAGCTGTCGTCGGACCTGATGGTGATTGCCGGCCAGCGCGGCCTGATCCGCGCCAATCCCGCCTTCGAGCGCATCATCGGCTCCACGGCCGGGCCGTCGGGTTTGCCGATCGACCGCGTCGCACCCGAGGACCAGGCGGCGGTGTGGGCGGCCACCGAAGCGCTGCGCGACGGACACGGGCCGGTGCGTTTCGAATGCCGGACCTTCTGCCGAGACGGCGTCGAGCGGTGGATCGAGTGGATCGTGGTGCCGCGGCAGGGCTTCTTCTACGCATTCGGCCGTGACGTCAGTGAGCAGCGCCGGGAGCAGGAGCAGCTGCGCCGGCTGGCAGCCCAGCAGGAAGCGCTGCGGCGGGTGGCCACGCTCGTCGCCAGCGGGGTCAGCCCCGAGGAGGTGTTCGGCGCGGTCGCCGAGGAGATGGTCCGCTGCCTGAACGTGCCGCACGCGGAGGTGTTCCGCTACCACGACGAAGGTGCGGCGATCGTGATCGTCGCCTGCTGCGCCGAAGCCGGCGCGCAGAGCCCGCAGGTGGGCGAGCGGCTGATCCTGGACGGTGACAATGTCGCCGCGAAGGTGTTCCGCAGCCGTCGTCCGGCCCGGATGGACAGCCTGGACGACGCGACCGGGCCGCTCGCCGCGCGGATGCGTGAACTCGGCATGCATTCCCGGGTCGGGGCACCGATCGTCGTCGACGAGCGGTTATGGGGCCTGGCGCTGATCGGCTCGCCGCAACCCGAGCCGCAACCGGCCGACACCGAGGAGCGTATCGCCGAATTCGCCGACCTGGTCGCCACCGCGATCGACGCGTCCACCACCCGGGAGGAGCTCGTCGCGTCCCGCGCCCGGATCGTCACGGCCGCCGACGACGCGCGCCGCCGCATCGAACGCGACCTGCACGACGGGGCCCAGCAACGGCTCGTCGCGCTGGGACTGAAGTTGCGGATGGCGGAGGATTCAGTTCCGCAGGAGCTGGCCGATGTCAAAGCCGAGCTTTCCCAGGCGGTTTCGGCGTTGAACGAAGTCGGCACCGAACTGCAGGAGCTTTCCCGCGGAATCCACCCGAGCGTCCTCGCCAGGGGTGGGTTGCGCCCGGCGTTGCAGAACCTGGCGCGGCGGTCCGCGGTCCCGGTCGCGCTCGACGTGGACATCGACCGGCGACTGCCGGAGCCGGCCGAGGTCGCCGCCTATTACGTCGTGGCCGAAGCGCTGACCAACGCCGACAAGCACGCTCGGGCAACCGAGGTCAGGATCACCGCGTGCCTGGACGACGCAGCCTCCACCCTGCACGTGTCGATCGTCGACGACGGCGTCGGCGGCGCCGATGCCGGTGACGGTTCGGGGCTGGTCGGGCTGAAAGACCGGGTCGAGGCGCTGGGCGGACACTTCGGCGTCGAATCACGCCCCGGCCACGGGACCGCCCTGCACATCGCCGTTCCGGTGGACCGGGGCGACGACGATACCTGCTAGCCGGTAGTGCGGAATTGCAGCTTCCCGGATGCCCGGATGGGCGCCAGCCTTGACGACATCGCCTCCCCCGGGCGCGACCCTTGGTGCAGCAATCAAGCCAACCGAAGGGACGTCACCGAAATGGACACCAACAACATCAACGACATCGGCCACCGGAGCCCGGCAGCGGGATCCCACCCGGGCCACTCGGGCAAGGAATGCACGATGAACGGCGTCTGGTACCGCAACGGCGACATCGAGATCACCGATCTTCCGGAGTGCTCGGCCCGGCCACTGGCCGCCTTCGTCCAGTGGTGCAACGACACCCTGGCCGGACCGGATGGCTATCTGTCGCCGCGGAACAGCGCTCGGGCTTTCTCGCTGGCCATGCAGACCGTCGGCACCGCCGGGGTGTCCGACCGGGTGATCCACGCCTGGATAGCCGCCCTGCTGGCCAACCCCATCTGGGGAGTCATTCGATACGTGAAAGGCGCCGCAGGCAAAGCCATTCGCGATATCGCCGAGTTGCACTGCCGGGCCGCCGCCGGCGAGCCGGTGCGCGTCGATGTGTGGGGTGCCGCCGACAGCGCCGCCCGCGCCGTCACCCCGACGCTGGACCCGGCGGGCCGCTACGCGGTCCGGGCCGCCTACCAGTCGATCGGGCCGGTGCACAGCGAGAGCGGGACGACGATGGACGTGGTGACCGGCAACGCCGTGCTGGCCCACGCTCAGGCCAGCGAGTCGGACACCCTGGCGCTGGCCGGACACGCGGTCCAGGCCTGGCGCCGGCTGGCCGGCATGGATAGTCTCGCGATACCCGCAGCGGCATGAGGTCTAGCGGAAGGACGGCTGCTGAGTTCCGACACGAACACCGCTCCGCCGCCGCTGCGCGCCGTGGTGGCCGACGACGAGACCCTGCTTCGCGAGGGCCTGACCAGCCTGCTGGACCGGTCCGGGTTCACCGTGGTCGGCCAGGCCGGCAACGCCGTCGAGTTGCTGGCCCTGGTGCGCCAGCATTCGCCGGACGTGGTGATCACCGACATCCGGATGCCGCCGACCCACACCACCGAGGGCCTGGACGCCGCCCGGGTGATCCGCGAAGAGCTGCCCGACACCGGAATCCTGGTGCTGTCCGCGCATGTGGAGGTGGAGCACGCGATGGAGTTGCTGGCCAGCGGGCGTGGCATCGGCTACCTGCTCAAGAGTCGGGTCACCGACGTCGCCGATTTCGTCGGCACGCTGCAGCGGATCGCCAAGGGCGCCTCGGTGGTGGACCCGGCGCTGGTGGCCGAACTGGTGTCCGGACGTCGGCGGGACGATCCGCTGGCCGTGCTCTCGCCGCGCGAACTCGAGGTGCTCGAACTGATGGCCGAGGGTCGTTCCAACGCCGGCATCGCCCGGCGGCTGTGGGTGAGCGAGGGCACCGTCGAAAAGCACGTGCGCAGCATCCTGACCAAACTCGACCTGTCGGAGACCGACGACGACCACCGCCGGGTGCGTGCGGTGATCAGGTTCCTGGACTCCCGGTAGCCGGCCGGCTATTCCACCCGGTCGAGGATCTCCCGGACCGCGGCACCGGACAGCGTGGCCTTGGGTAGGAAGGCCGCCGCCGGGCTGGCCGCCACCAGCTCGGTCACGTCCTGTTCGGCACGGGTGGAGATCACGATCACCGGTATCGCGGGCTCCGCGCGGTGCAGCCGTTCGATCAGGTCGAAGCCGTTCTCGCCGCCGAGGTCGACGTCGACCAGCGCGACGTCGGGCCGCTGGGCCACCACGCAGCGCAGCCCGGCCGCCGAGGAGCGCGCCACGTCGACGACGCTGATGCCCTGCCGCTCGAGCAGCCGGGTGGCGGCGTCGAGGAACTCCCGATTGTCGTCGACGATGACGCACCGCAACGGTTGACCCCCGGACACCGGTCCAGTCTCGCCCCGGCGGCCGGCGGCCGCATCCCTGCTAGCTGGAATCGTGACCGGCTAGCAGGGAGCCGGCGTGCTTAGAAACCCAAGCCGCCGAGGATGCCGCCGCCGGATCCACCGGTCCCGCTGCCGCCGCCGAGCAGGCCGGTGAGACCGCTGCCGACCTCGCCGAGGATGCCGCCGCTGCCGCCGTCGGTACCGGTGGTGCCGCCGCCGAGGAGGCCCGTGACGTCGCTGAGGAGGCCGCCGCCACCACCGTCGGTGCCGCCGCCGAGGAGGTTCCCGACGCCGCTGGTCAGGTTGCCGAGGCCGCTGGTCAGGTTGCCGAGGCCGAGGCCGCTGGTGATGTTGCCCAGGCCGGTGGTGACGCCGCTGACGACGGTGCCGATCGACCCGATTACACCGGGCAGGCCGGAGCTCCCGGTCACACCGGCAACGACGCCGGTCCCGGGCTGGCCGGGACCACCCGGGTCGCCGGCGGTGCCGGGTTGTCCAGGAGTGCCGCTGCCGTCGGGGCCGGTGCCGGCGTCGCCACCGTTGCCCGCTGCTCCACCGGCCCCGCCATTACCGCCTGCGCCGCCGTTGCCGAGCACTGCGTCGCCGCCGTTGCCGCCGGTCGCGCCATTGGCACCATCACCGCCGTTGCCGCCGTCACCGCCGGCGCCGGCCGTTGCGCCGCCGCCGGCACCACCGTTGCCACCGGCCCCGCCGGCACCACCGGTACCACCGGCGTCGCCGTTGCCGACCGCTGCGAGTGCGCCGTTGCCGCCGACGCCGCCCTCGGCGCCGTTGCCGCCGAGACCGCCATTACCGCCGTTGCCGCCGAAGAAACCGGCTGCGTCGCCGCCGGCACCGCCGGCGCCACCGGCACCACCGGCACCGCCGGTGTCAGGCGGCAGGATGGTCACCCCGCCGACGCTGAGGGCGCCGCCAGGACCGGCAGCGCCTGCGCCGCCGTTGCCGCCGATGCCGCCGTTGCCGCCGTCGCCCATGATCAACCCGCCGTCGCCGCCGGCGCCACCGACACCGCCGTCGTGGCCGCTGGTGCCCTGACCAACGATGCCGCCGATCGTGCCGAGCACACCGGGGATACCCGCAGTGCCGTTGCCGCCGTTGCCGCCGTTGCCGCCGTCGCCGAGCCACCCGCCGGCGCCGCCGGCGCCGCCGTCGGCGCCGGCACCACCGTTGCCGCCGTTGCCGCCGTCACCGAAGTTGGCCGCGCCGCCGGTCCCGCCGGCCTCGCCTGCGACGGTGGAGTTCCAGCCGTTGCCGCCGTCGCCGAACATCAGGCCACCGGCCCCGCCGTCGGGGTGCACCAAGGTCCCCTCGATGCCGTTACCGATCAGCGGCCGGTCGAGGAACGTCAGGAACGGTTGGTTGACGACGTTGAGCCAGGAACTGTTCTCCGAGATGAAGGCCTGCTCGAAGGTGTGCAGTTGCTGGGCGAGGCTGTCGTCGGCCAGGGGGTTGGCTTCGAGGGCCGGTGCGGTGCCGGGGGCCTCGAAAAGCCCGCCCCAGGCGCCCGCGTCGGACACGTCGGCGTCGGGAAGCCCTGCCCCGGCGACCGCGCTCGGGTCGACGAGGTCCAGCAGGTCATCGAAACCGAAGTCGGCGTTTGCCGTGCCGATACCGCCGCACAGGCCGATCAGGCCCAGGCCGGCGAAGATCGACGACGCGTAGGCCGCTCCGGAGCGGGTCGAGACCCTGCCCGACCGACGCTGGTTGCTGTTGCTGCGCTGCTTTTTGTGCAGGCTCATGGATGCCCCCTGGCTCATGATGAGGAGTTTGTTATTTCAGATGGCTCAGACGTTTCGACTGAATTGAGTGAACTATCAGACCGTCGGTTTGGATTGTCAAATCGAAACGCCGTCGCCGATCGTGCGCTCGATGGTTGTCGCCGTCATCGGCTTGACAGCCTGCCGGACCGCTCCTGCACCGGCCCTGATGGTGTCGACCTGCGGCGCTCGACTTCGTCGAGCTTGCAGTCGCCAACTACCCTGGTGGGTTATGTGCGGAATCGTCGGTTACGTCGGGCAACGTCCCGCCCGCGGCGTCGTCGTCGAGGCCCTGCGCCGGATGGAGTACCGCGGCTACGACTCGGCGGGTGTCGCACTGATCGACGGTGTGGGAAAAATCACTGTGCGCCGCCGCGCCGGACGGCTGGCCAATCTGGAGGCCGCGCTCAAAGACGCCGACCCGGCGACGCTGGCCGGCACCACCGGCCTCGGCCACACCCGCTGGGCCACTCACGGCCGGCCCACCGACCGCAACGCGCACCCGCACAGCGACGCCACCGGCAAGATCGTCGTGGTCCACAACGGCATCATCGAGAATTTCGCCACACTGCGCGCCGAGCTGGAGGCCGACGGGGTGGAGTTCGCCAGCGACACCGACAGCGAGGTCGCGGTGCATCTGGTGTCGCGCGCCTATCGCCAGGGCGCCACGGCCGGCGACTTCACCGCCTCGGTGCTGGCGGTGCTGCGCCGGCTGGAGGGGCATTTCACGCTGGTGTTCGCCAACGCCGAAGAGCCGGGCCGGATCGTCGCCGCCCGGCGGTCGACACCGCTGGTGGTCGGGATCGGTGATGGCGAGATGTTCGTCGGCTCGGACGTGGCCGCGTTCATTCCGTTCACCCGGGAAGCCATCGAGCTGGGTCAGGACCAGGCGGTGGTGATCACCCCCGACGGGTGCACGATCACCGACTTCTACGGCAACGACGGGACGGCCGCCGCGCGACGCTTCCACATCGACTGGGATCTAAACGCCGCCGAGAAGGGCGGCTACGAGTACTTCATGCTCAAGGAGATCGCCGAACAGCCCGCCGCGGTGGCCGACACCCTGCTCGGGCATTTCGTCGACGGCCGGATCGTGCTCGACGAGCAGCGGCTCGCCGAACAGGAGCTGCGTGAAGTCGACAAGGTGTTCGTGGTGGCCTGCGGCACCGCGTATCACTCCGGCCTGCTGGCCAAGTACGCCATCGAGCACTGGACCAGGCTGCCGGTGGAGGTGGAGCTGGCCAGCGAGTTCCGCTACCGCGATCCGGTGCTGGACCGCACCACCCTGGTGGTGGCGATCAGCCAGTCCGGCGAGACCGCCGACACCCTCGAAGCGGTGCGGCATGCCAAGAAGCAGAAGGCCAAGGTGCTGGCGGTGTGCAACACCAACGGCAGCCAGATTCCACGGGAATGCGACGCGGTGCTCTACACCCGCGCCGGCCCGGAGATCGGGGTGGCCTCGACCAAGACGTTCCTGGCGCAGGTCGCCGCCAACTACCTGGTCGGGCTGGCACTGGCGCAGGCCCGCGGAACCAAGTACCCCGACGAGGTGGAGCACGAGTACCGCCAGCTGGAGGCGATGCCCGAACTGGTGGCCCGGGTGCTGTCCGGCATGGACTCGGTGGTCGCGGTGGCGCAACAGTTCGCCCACTCGCCGACGGTGCTGTTCCTGGGCCGCCACGTCGGCTACCCGGTGGCGCTCGAGGGTGCGCTGAAGCTCAAGGAGCTGGCCTACATGCACGCCGAGGGGTTCGCCGCCGGCGAGCTCAAGCACGGACCGATCGCGCTGATCGAGGACGGCCTGCCGGTCATCGTGGTGATGCCGTCACCGAAGAACGCCGCCACCCTGCACGCCAAGCTGCTCTCCAACATCCGCGAGATCCAGACCCGCGGCGCGGTCACCATTGTGATCGCCGAGGAGGGCGATGACACGGTGCGGCCTTACGCAGACCACCTGATCGAAATCCCGGCGGTGTCAACGCTTTTGCAGCCGCTGCTGTCCACGATCCCGATGCAGGTGTTTGCCGCCGCGGTGGCCCGGGCCCGCGGCTACGACGTCGACAAGCCGCGCAACCTGGCCAAGTCCGTCACCGTCGAGTAGCGGTTGCTTCGGCGTTCACCCGACTATGCGAGGCTTTACGCCGTGGTATCCGTGAAGGCCAGGCTGGCTGCGGCGTGGCACTTCGTGCACAGCGCCCCGCTGACCTATCTGTGGCTGCTAGCGCTGCTGGTGACCACGATCGTTCAGCATTTCGCCGGCAAGCGGTGGCATTCGGTGATCATCGACCAGTCCACCAACCTGCACCACCTGGCCACCGACCCGCTCGAAGTGCTGGCGGCCAGCCTGCTGTGGATCGACGGCCGGAACCTGGCGCCGTATCTGGTGCTGTTCACCATCTTCTTGGCGCCGGCCGAACACTGGCTCGGCCAGAAGCGCTGGCTGGGGGTGGGGTTGATCGCCCACACCGGTGCGACGTACATCAGCCAGGGGGTGCTGTACCTGTTGATCAACCTGCACGAGGAGCCCGGCTGGCTGGTGTATGCCCGCGACGTCGGGGTCAGCTACTTCCTGGCCGGTGTGATGGCCGTGTTGACCTACCGCATCGGTTCGCCGTGGCGCTGGGGCTATCTGGCGTTGCTGGTGGTGATCTTCACCGTGCCGCTGGTGATCCAGCCGGACTTCACCTCGATCGGGCACGCGGCGGCCGCGCTCATCGGCCTGGCGTGCTACCCGCTGGTCCCGCGGCACCCGGAGGGCGCGGCCGAACCCGCCGGGCCGGCCGGTTAGCGCCGGTCACCACGTCTTCCGTTCGGGGCAGTACACCTCGATCGCGTCCCGGGTGAACTGTTTGCTCTGCGGCATCGACAGGCCCTGTGCGATGAGATCGCGGGTTATCGCCGCCCGTTTTTCCGCGTACGGGCTCCACGAGTTCTCGTCGTGGGGAAGGTTCTGCCAGTCGCAGACTTCGCGGCCGGTCGCGATGAGGCGGCCCGGGTCACCGCTGATGCCGTCGGCCGACAGGGCTGCGAGGAACCGTTGGTCGGGGTCGTCGGCGTAGGCCAAGCCGGCCGGGCCGATCAGGGAGAGCCCCGATAGCAAGCAGCCGACGGTGGTGGTGAGTGTGCGTCGCCACATGATCGGCATCGTAGGACGGTAAGGCCCACTCGGCGAGCCGCCACGAGCATTGCCAGATCGCAAGGGTTGTACGCCGCCTCGCCGGGCATGGAATCCTGACAGTGATGCGGCACTACTACACGGTCGAGCAGATCCGCGCGGCCGAGGCTCCACTGCTGGCGGGCCTGCCCGACGGCGCTTTGATGCGTCGCGCGGCGTTCGGGCTGGCCACCGCGGTCGCTCGCGAGCTGCGGACCCGCACCGGCGGGGTGGCCGGCCGGCACGTCTGCGCGGTCGTCGGGTCCGGCGACAACGGCGGCGACGCCCTGTGGGCGGCGACGTTCCTGCGCCGCCGGGGTGCTGCCGCGACCGCCGTGCTGCTCAGCCCGGAGCGCGTGCACGCCAAGGGGCTGGCGGCGTTTACCGGGGCCGGCGGCCGGGTAGTCGACAGCGTGCCGACCACAACCGACCTGGTGCTCGACGGGGTCGTCGGCATCTCCGGCAAGGGCGCGCTGCGGCCCGGCGCCGCGCAGGTGTTCGCGGCGGTGCACGCCGCCGGCATCCCGGTCGTCGCGGTCGACATCCCCAGCGGCATCGACGCCCACACCGGCGCGACCGACGGCCCCGCGGTGTGCGCGGCGCTGACGGTCACCTTCGGCGGCCGCAAGCCGGTGCACGCGCTCGGCGACTGCGGGCGCGTCGAGCTGATCGACATCGGCCTGGATCTGCCGCCGACCGACATGCACAGCCTGGAAGCCGACGACGTGCGCGCGTGCTGGCCGGTGCCCGGCCGGGCCGACGACAAGTACACCCAGGGGGTCACCGGCGTGCTGGCCGGCTCGTCGACCTACCCGGGTGCGGCCGTGCTGTGCACCGGCGCCGCGGTGAACGCCACCTCCGGGATGGTCCGCTACGCGGGAAGCGCGGCGGCGCAGGTGGTTGCGCACTGGCCGGAAGTCGTCCCCGCCGCCAGCGCGGCGGCGGCCGGCCGGGTGCAGGCCTGGGTGGTCGGCCCCGGCATGGGCACCGACGAAGCCGCTGCCGCCGCGGTGTGGTTCGCGCTGGACACCGAGGTGCCGGTGATCGTCGACGCCGATGCGCTCACCATCCTGGCCGGCGGGTCCGGCTACCGCGATCTGCTGGCCCGGCGCGCCGAACGGGGAACCCCGACCGTTCTGACCCCGCACGACCGCGAATTCGCCAGGCTGGCCGGTCACCCGCCCGGCACCGACCGGGTGGCCGCCGCCCGGTCGCTGGCTGATGAGCTGGGCTGCACCGTGCTACTCAAGGGTCACGTCACCGTCGTCGCCGCTCCCGGCGGTTCAGCGAGACTCGCCGGAGGCGAGGCGAAGCTGGGACCGCCGCATGGACCGGGCGGTTCAGCGAGGCTCGCCGGAGGCGAAGCGAAGCTGGGACCGCCGCATGAACCCGGCGGACCGGTCTACCTCAACTCGGCCGGCCAATCATGGGCGGCCACAGCCGGGTCCGGTGACGTGCTTTCCGGGATGGTCGGCGCCCTGCTGGCCTCCGGGCTGCCGCCCGCCGCGGCGGCCGCCGCGGCGGCGTTCGTGCACTCATCCGCGGCAGCTGCGGCCGCCACCGATCCCGGACCCGGCGCCGCCCCGACGTCGGCGTCGCGGATCTGCGCCCACATCCGAACCGCTCTCGCAGAGCTGTAACCGACAGATAGAGCTGTAACCGACAGATAAGGATTCGCCGTGTCCCACGAGATCGCCCCCGCCTACACCAGCCGGCTGTTCACCGCGCCGATCCCCGCGCTGCGGCTGCCCGACGATCCGATGGACGCCGAGGCCGCCTACCGGTTCATCCACGACGAACTGATGCTCGACGGCAGTTCCCGGCTCAATCTGGCGACCTTCGTCACCACCTGGATGGATCCCGAGGCCGACAAACTGATGGCCGAGTCGTTCGACAAGAACATGATCGACAAGGACGAGTACCCGGCGACCGCGGCCATCGAGCAGCGCTGCGTGTGCATGGTCGCCGATCTGTTCCATGCCGAGGACCTGCGCGACGACGACCCGTCCACCGCCATCGGGGTGTCCACCATCGGCTCGAGCGAGGCGGTGATGCTGGGCGGGCTGGCGATGAAGTGGCGCTGGCGGCAGAAGGTGGGCGACTGGCAGGGCCGGACCCCGAACCTGGTGATGGGCGCCAATGTGCAGGTGGTGTGGGAGAAATTCTGTCGATACTTCGATGTCGAACCGCGCTACCTGCCGATGGCGCGGGACCGCTACGTGATCACCCCGGAGCAGGTGCTCGACGCCGTCGACGAGAACACCATCGGCGCGGTGGCGATCCTGGGCACCACCTACACCGGCGAGCTGGAACCGGTCGCCGAGATCTGCGCGGCGCTGGACAAGCTGGCGGCGGGCGGCGGCCCGGACGTGCCGGTGCACGTCGATGCGGCCAGCGGCGGCTTCGTGGTGCCGTTCCTGCACCCGGACCTGAAGTGGGACTTCCGGCTGCCCCGGGTGGTATCGATCAACGTCAGTGGCCACAAGTATGGGCTGACCTACCCCGGCATCGGGTTCGTGGTATGGCGCAGCAAGGAGTACCTGCCCGAGGATCTGGTGTTCCGGGTCAACTACCTGGGCGGCGATATGCCGACGTTCACGCTGAACTTCTCCCGGCCCGGCAACCAGGTGGTCGGCCAGTACTACAACTTCTTGCGGATGGGCCGCTCGGGCTACACCGACGTGATGCGGACGCTCTCGGACACCGCGCAGTGGCTCAGCCGTCAGCTGGAGAAGACCGGGCGGTTCGAGGTGATCAGCGACGGGTCGGCGATCCCGGTGATCTCCTGCCGGCTCACCGGAGAGCCCGGTTACACCGAGTTCGGCGTCTCCCACGAGCTGCGCACATCCGGCTGGCAGGTGCCCGCCTACACCATGCCCGAGGGGGCGGAAGACGTCTCGGTGCTGCGCGTCGTGGTGCGCGAGGGGCTGTCGGCGGACCTGGCCCGCGCGCTGTTCGAAGACATCATGAACGCGGTGGCCTCGCTGGACGTGCTCAAACCCGGCCGGCACTACACCCGGCAGCACTTCGCGCACTGACGGTGCTCTCGCCGAGTGCACCGGCGGGTTCTGGGACAATCACTGCTGACATGACTGCCGTAACCCGGACCCAGCGGCCGCTCGCCGAGGCGACGGTGGACCTGGACGCCATCGCCCACAACGTGCGGGTGCTGGCCCAGCATGCGGGATCCGCGCAGTTGATGGCCGTCGTCAAAGCCGACGGCTACGGTCACGGTGCGGTGCAGGTGGCGCGCACGGCGGTCGCGGCCGGAGCGGCCGAACTGGGGGTGGCCACCCTCGACGAGGCGCTGGCGCTGCGCGCCGCGGGTATCACCGCCCCGGTGCTGGCGTGGCTGCACCGGCCGGGCACCGACTTCGCGCCGGCGCTGGAAGCCGACGTGCAGATCGCGGTGTCCTCGGTGTGTCAGCTCGGTGATCTGCTCGACGCGGTGCGGCGCACCGGCCGCACGGCGGCGGTGACCGTCAAGGTGAACACCGGTCTGAACCGCAACGGTGTGGACGAGGCGGACTACCCGGCGCTGCTGGACGCCCTGCGCCGCGGCGCCGCCGACGACATGATCCGGTTGCACGGGCTGATGTCACACCTGGCCTGCGCTGACGAACCTGACCATCCGGCCAACAATGTTCAGGCGCAACGGTTCTCCGACCTGTTAGCGCACACCCGCGAACAGGGTTTCACGTTCGAGGTGGCGCACCTGTCCAATTCCGCGGCGACCATGACCCGGCCCGACCTCGCCCACGACATGGTCCGAACCGGGATCGCCGTCTACGGGCTCAGCCCGGTCCCCGAGCGCGGAGACATGGGTTTGGTTCCCGCGATGACGCTGAAATCGGTTGTTGTGCTGGTGCGTTCGATATCGGCCGGGGAAGGCGTCTCCTACGGACACACCTGGACCGCCAAGGCCGACACTTCCGTCGCGCTGGTTCCGATCGGCTATGCCGACGGCGTGTTCCGGCCGCTGAGCGGGCAGTTCGACGTGCTGATCAACGGCCGCCGCCGGCCGGCGGTCGGGCGAGTGTGCATGGACCAGTTCGTGGTCGATCTCGGTCCGGGACCGACCGACGTGCGTGAAGGCGACGAGGTCATCCTGTTCGGGTCCGGCGCCCGTGGCGAGCCCACCGCCCAGGACTGGGCCGACGTGCTCGGTTCCGTGCACTACGAGGTGGTGACCAGCCCGCGCGGCCGCATCACCCGGACCTACCGGGAGGCGGCTGCCGGTGGCCGGTGAGCAACGCCCGACCATCGGCCATCGCGGCCTGCTGGCGGGTGCGGCCGGGGTGGCCGCGGTGGGTGCCGTCATCGGCACCACCGTCGCGCACTCGATGACCCGGCGCACCAGCGCCGAAGACCCCTACGTCGAAGAGGATTTCGAGCTCTTCGACGGTGACCGCGCCGCGGTGGTGACCACCGACGACGGCGTGCAGCTGGCGGTGCGCGACGTCGGGCCACCGAACGCTCCGTTGACCGTCGTCTTCGCTCACGGGTTCTGCCTGCAGATGCGTTCCTTTCACTTCCAGCGGGCCCGGCTGACCCAGGAGTGGGGCCGGCAGGTGCGGATGGTGTTCTACGACCAGCGCGGCCACGGCGCCTCCGAGGAAGCCGATCCGGACAGCTACACCGTGCCCAGGCTCGGTCAGGACTTGGAGGCCGTGCTCAAGGCGATGGTGCCGCGCGGGCCGATCGTGCTCGTCGGGCACTCGATGGGCGGCATGACGGTGCTGTCGCACGCGCGACAGTTTCCGCGGCGCTACGGCAACCGGATCGTCGGGGCCGCCCTGATATCGTCTGCGGCCAAAGGGGTTTCCCGTTCGCCGCTGGGTGAGATCCTGTCCAACCCGGCATTGGAGGCCGTCGAGTTCAGCGCGCGGTACATGCCGAGGCTGCTGCACCGCGGCCGCGGTGCGGCCCGCCCGGTGATCGGGCCGATCCTGCGGGCCGCCTCCTACGGCCACGCGGAGGTGAGCCCGAGCGTGGTGGCGTTCTCCGAGGAGATGATGCACGCCACCCCGATCGCCACCATGGTCGGCTTCCTGCACGCGCTGGAGGTGCACGACGAGATGGCCGGGCTGCACCCGCTTTCCAAGATTCCGACACTGGTCGCGTGCGGCGACCACGACCTGCTCACCCCGGACGGCTACTCGCGGGCGATGGCGGCGACGCTGTGGGACGCCGAGTTGGTGATCATCGACGGGGCCGGGCATCTGGTGCAGCTGGAGGAGCCCGACGTGATCGACGACGCGCTGGTCCGGCTGGTCGAGCGAGCCGCTCGGCAGCGACTGGGGCTGACCAACTTCATCCGGCGGCGTCGTCAACGGGTCGGCCGCAGGGGCCGAAGTGGTTGACCTGGCCGACGCCGCGCAGGTGGGCACGGCGACGCTGGAATCCGCGGCCGACACCGTCGCGTTCGGTGCCCGGCTCGGTGTTCAGTTGCGCGCCGGTGACGTCGTCGTGCTCTCCGGCCCGCTCGGGGCCGGGAAAACGGTGCTGGCCAAGGGGATCGCGGACGGCCTGGCGGTCGAGGGACCGATCACCTCGCCGACGTTCGTGCTCGCCAGGGTGCACCGGCCGCGCCGGGCGGGCGGCCCGGCGATGATTCACGTCGACATGTACCGGTTGCTCGATGACGGAAGGTCCGACCTGCTGGCCGAATTGGACTCGCTGGATCTGGACACCGAACTCGACGACGCCGTCGTGGTGGTGGAGTGGGGCGACGGCCTGGCTGAACGGCTCTCCGAACGCCACCTGGACATCCGGCTGGAGCGGGCTGCCGATTCCGAGACACGCACCGCGGCCTGGCGGTGGAGCGTTCCATGAGTCGAACCGGTCGGATGATCCTGGCGATCGACACCGCCACCCCGGCCGTGACCGCGGGGGTGGTGGGGTTCGACGCCGCCGCGGGACGGCGCACGGTGCTGGCCGAACGGGTCACCGTCGACGCCCGCGCGCACGCCGAACGGATCACCCCGAACGTGCTCGCCGCGCTGGCCGACGCTGGGCTGTCCATGGCCGACCTGGACGCGGTGGTGGTGGGCTGCGGGCCGGGCCCGTTCACCGGCCTGCGGGTCGGGATGGCCAGCGCCGCCGCCTACGGGCACGCGCTGGGCATCCCGGTGTACGGGGTGTGCAGCCTGGACGCGATCGCGGCGGGCACCAGCGGCGCGTTGCTGGTGGTCACCGACGCCCGGCGCCGCGAGGTGTACTGGGCGCGCTACCGAGACGGGGCGCGGGTGGCCGGTCCGGCGGTATGCGCGCCGGCCGACCTCGACCCCGACGACGTACCGGCCGTCGCGGGTTCGCCGGTGCACGCGGCGCTGTTCGGATTGCCGGTGCTCGACACCGCGCATCCTTCGGTAGCGGGATTGGTTGCTGCGGTGGATGATTGGGATGCCGAGCCGGCGCCGCTGGTTCCGCTGTATCTGCGCCGGCCCGATGCGAAGCCGTCGGCGGACGTGCCCGCTGTCGCCCTCGGCCCGCTCGTCGTCGCCGACGCCGCGAGGTGCGCGGAGTTGGAAGCACAACTGTTCGACGGTGACGACCCGTGGCCGGCGGCGGCGTTCCACCGGGCGATCAACGCCCGGCACCACCGCTACGTCGGCGCGCGGGCCGCCGGCTTGCTGGTCGGTTACGCCGGCATCGCCCGGCTGGGCCGCACCCCGCCGTTCGAGTACGAGGTGCACACCATCGGGGTGGATCCGGCCTACCAGGGGCGGGGCATCGGCCGGCGGCTGCTGGCCGACCTGCTCGACTTCGCCGACGGCGGAGTGGTGCACCTGGAGGTGCGCACCGACAACACCGCCGCCATCGCCTTGTACCGCGACGTCGGATTCGTCGAGGCCGGCATGCGCAAGCGCTACTACCGCAATGGCGCCGACGCCTACCTGATGCGCCGGGAGGGTCCGTGACGACCATCCTGGCCATCGAAACCTCTTGCGACGAAACCGGTGTCGGCATCGCCCGGCTGGACGCCGACGGCACCGTGACGCTGCTGGCCGACGAGGTGGCCTCCAGCGTCGACCTGCACGCCCGCTACGGCGGCGTGGTCCCCGAGATCGCGTCGCGGGCGCACCTGGAGGCGCTCGGCCCGACCATGCGCCGCGCGCTGGCGGCCGCGGGCCTGCGGCGGCCCGATGTCGTGGCGGCCACCATCGGACCCGGCCTGGCCGGGGCGCTGATGGTCGGCGCCGCCGCGGCCAAGGCGTACGCCGCCGCCTGGGGCGTGCCGTTCTACGCCGTCAACCACCTCGGCGGCCACCTGGCCGCCGACGTCTACGCCCACGGTCCGCTGCCGGAATGCGTGGGCCTGCTGGTCTCCGGCGGCCACACCCACCTGCTGCACGTGCGCAGCCTGGGCGGGCCGATCGTCGAACTGGGCAGCACCGTCGACGACGCCGCCGGGGAGGCCTACGACAAGGTGGCTCGGCTGCTCGGCCTGGGCTACCCGGGCGGGCGGGTGCTCGACGAGTTGGCCCGCACCGGCGATCGCGACGCGATCACCTTCCCACGGGGCATGACCGGACCGCGCGATGCGCCGTACGCGTTCAGTTTCTCGGGGCTCAAGACCGCGGTGGCACGTCACGTGGAATCCCACCCCGACTACTCGCCCGCCGACGTGGCGGCCGGCTTCCAGGAGGCGGTCGCCGACGTACTCACCGCGAAGGCGGTGCGCGCCGCCACCGACCTCGGGGCCAGCACGCTGCTGATCGCCGGTGGGGTGGCGGCCAACTCCCGGCTGCGCGAGCTCGCCGAACAGCGCTGTGCGGCAGCAGGATTGACGCTGCGGATCCCGCCGCCGCGGCTGTGCACCGACAACGGCGCGATGATCGCCTCGTTCGCCGCGCACCTGATCGCCGCCGGGGCGTCGCCGTCGCCACTGGACGCCGCGACCGACCCCGGCCTGCCGGTGATCGCCGGTCAGGTGACATGACGCCGATCGAGCGGCTCGCCGACCGGCTGGCCATCACCGACCTGCTGTACCGCTACGCCGAGCTGATCGACGCCGGCGACTTCGACGGGGTGGGGCAGCTGCTGGCGCGCTGTGCCGTCGGGGCACCGGATTCACCGGTCGTCACCGGGGCGGCGGCGATCGCCGCGCTGTACGCGGCCACCACCCGTCGCTACCCCGGGCCGGCCGGTGGCGCGGGCGCCCCGCGCACCCGCCACCTGGTGCTCAACCCGATCGTCGAGGTCGGCGACGGGACCGCGACGGCGCGCTCGACATTCTGCGTCGTGCAGGGCACCGATGCCGTGCCGCTGCAGCCGATCGTGGTCGGTCGCTACTACGACACCTTCGGGCGCGACGACGCCGGCTGGTTCTTCACCGCCCGCAGGATGGACGTCGAATTCGTCGGCGACACCTCGGGCCACCTGCTGATCGACCTGCCCGGGTCGCGTTGACCCGGCGCCCGGCTACACGCTGTTGGTCTGCTGGGTGACGATCAGCAGGTTGTTGCCGGTCGCCCAGGCCTGGGTGAAGGTGGCCATCGGGATCTGCTCGTCGCGACCGTTCGGGGTGCCGCTGTCGTTGAGGTGCACGACGTTGTTGGCGGTGTCCACCCCGGTGACGACGACGGCGTGGTCGGCTTCGGTGTGGTTTTCCTGGCCCGGGGGATAGTTCCAGATGGTCTCGGCATTGACCCCGGCGATCACTTTGTGCCCGCCGGCCAGGTACTGCTCCAGCCCCGCCATGGTGTTGCCGGTGGTGAGCTGCGACTGAATGCCGTATTTGCTCAGCAGCAGTACCAGGTCCTGGGGGGAGGTGCCGTCGAATTCGTAGATCCCCCCCTGGTGGACTTCGCTGGGGGTGAAGAAGCTGCGCAACTCGATGCCGACCTGCAGCGGCTCATGGCCGGTGAGCTGGCCGACCACGTCGGCCACGGCCATCAGGCCGCAGTCTTCCTGGTGCTGGTAGCGCCACCAGACGGCGGCGGCCGCCGGGTCGCCATACATCTGGCCTTCCTGGTCGGCGTGGGCAACCGCGGTGATGCCGGCCAGCCCGAGGGCGGCCGCGACGGCCAACGCGGCCACGCCGGTGGCGCATGTCGTCGTGCGGGTGTTGGTGAACATCACCCCATTATGAGCACTGGGCGAACTCCGCTGGATGCGCACCAGCGGAGTTCGCTGCGTCGACCAGCTAAGGCGCGATCACCGACACGCTGTTACCGAGCAGGTTCGCAACGTAGATGTCACCGGGGTGGGCTCGGCAAGACTGGCTGCCACCCCGCTCGGCTGGGCGTCGACGGTGACGGTGGCGACCACCTGGTTGGTGCAATCACGGCGTTATCACCGACACGTTGTTGCTGTTCGTGTTGGCGGTGTAGATGTCGCCGGGCGCGGGACCGGTGGGACTCACCGCTATCGCCCGCGGATCGGTGCCGACGGCGATGGTGTCGGCAACCGAGTTGGTCGACGGGTTGATCACCGTGACGGTGTTGGTGCCGCTGTCGGCGACGTAGATGTCGCCGGCTTCAGCACCTGTAGGACTCACCGCCACCCCGGCCAGTCCGCTGTTCGCGGGGAGGGTGATGGTGTCGATGACCTGGTTGGTGGCCGGGTCGATCACCGACATGTCGTGCGTGAAGTTGTTGCTGACGTAGATGTCGCCGGCTTCGATACCGGTGGGACTCACCGCCACCCCGTCGGGATCGGTGCCGACGGCGACGGTGCCGACGACAACGTTGGCCGGGTTGATCACCGTCATGGTGTTACCGCTGGAGTTGACGACGTCGATGTCGCCCGTGGTCGGGCTCACCGCCACCGCATACGGCAAACTGCCGACCGGGATGGTGTCGACGACCGTGTTGTTGGTCGGATCGATCACCGACACGTTGTGGCTGGCGGCGTTGGCTACGTAGACCAGGCCGGTGGTGGGGCTCACCGCCACCGCCTCCGGACTGGTGCCGACCGGGATGGTGTCGACGACCGTGTTGTTGGTCGGATCGATTACCGACACGCTGCCACTGAGGGATTCGGTGACGTAGACGTCGCCGGCGTCCGTGCCTGTAGGACTCACCGCCACCCCGGACAGTCCGCTGTTCGCGGGCAGGGTGATGGTGTCGATGACCGCTTTGGTGGTCGGGTCGATCACCGACACGGTGCTACTGGTGTAGTTGGTGACGTAGATGTCGCCGGCGTGCGCGCCGGTGACGGGATTTACCGCCACCGCGTCGGGACCGGTGCCGACCGGGACGGTGCCGACGACCTGCGGCAACGGCGGTGTCGGTCCGGTCGGTCCGGTAGTGCCCTGTGGCCCGGTGCTGCCCTCCGGACCCGTTGCGCCCTGCGGGCCGGTCGGACCCTCCGGGCCGGTGGCGCCCACATGACCGGCCCCGCCGGCACCGGCCGGGCCGTCCACGCCGTTGTGGCCGGCGTCGCCGAGCGGTCCGGCACTGCCCCCGGCACCGCCGAAGCCGCCCGTACCTCCGTCAGCGCCGACACCGCCGTCGCCACCGGCACCGCCGTTGCCGCCGTTGCCGCCGTCGCCGAACACGTCCATCGATCCGGCGTCGCCGCCGTTGCCGCCCGCACCCCCGTCGCCGCCGACAATCCCGGCGCCCCCGTCGGTCCCAGCCGCGCCATTGCCGCCGTTGCCGCCGTCGCCTTCGAACATTCCGGCGTTGCCGCCGGTCCCGCCGTCCCCGGCGGCGTCGGTGGCGCCGTCGCCACCGTTGCCGTACCACATTCCACCGTTTTGACCGTCGGCGGCCGCGAGCGTTCCACCGCCAACGCCGTTGGCGCCGTTGCAGATCAGCCCGCAACTGTTGTCGGCGGCCGCCGTCGCGGCAAACGTTGAATTCAGCCAGCCGTCTACCTGCTGGCCCAGTGAACTGCTCATCCAGTCCTGGATGGATGCGGCGAACGGGTTGGCAGCGGCTGTGGTCGCCTCCGCCGCCGCGTTCGACGCATCGAAGCTTGAGGTTGTGGTCAACGCGGAGTCCAGACTGGTCAGCCAGCCGCTGGCCTCGGCGCCCAGCTCCGGGTCGACGCCGGCCAGCGCATTGACGATCGGGTCGATGATCATGTCCAATTCGTCGGCGTTGGCCACCGGCGCCGCGGACAGCGGCGTGACACCGAAAGCCAAGAACGCACTGACCGCACCACCGAGGCCAACGCCCCGGCCACCTCGCGCCTTGGCTTTGGCTGAGTGTTGGTCCTGTTTCCTGGACCGTGGATGAGCCATCGCCGTGTCCTTCCCTCAACCCGTCGTGGTTTTCGTCAGTAGACGGCGCGATCGAGGCGGAAACAAGAGGTCGGTCCGCTCAGCGGACCGGCGTTCGCCAGAAGCAGCAGCCCAGCCTTGAGTGCTAGCACTCGGATGTATAGAGTGCTAGGTGGCAGTCGGACGATCCCTTGCTCGGCACCGCGACGACGGCGCGGGGGCGCGGACGAATGCCACAGCACCTGACAAATCCGAACGGTTCGGGGAACGCCCCCGGGCCACACCCAGATAAGTGGAGGGCTCCAATCGTGGCGAGCGTGAACATCAAGCCACTCGAGGACAAGATCCTCGTTCAGGCCAACGAGGCCGAGACCACGACCGCGTCCGGTCTGGTCATCCCGGACACCGCCAAGGAGAAGCCGCAGGAAGGCACCGTCATCGCCGTCGGCCCCGGCCGCTGGGACGACGAGGGCAAGAAGCGGATCCCGCTGGACGTGTCGACCGGCGACGTCGTCATCTACAGCAAGTACGGCGGCACCGAGATCAAGTACAACGGCGAGGAGTACCTGATCCTGTCGGCACGCGACGTGCTGGCCATCGTTTCCAAGTAAGCCCCGGTTCATCATCGTGTCCCGCCCCGGAGATTCCCGTGATCTCCGGGGCGGTGCGCGTCATCAGCAGGCCGGCGGCGCCCGGCACCAGGTCAGGAAAGAGCTATGAGCAAGCAGATTGAGTTCAGCGACGCCGCGCGTCGCGCCATGGAAATCGGGGCCGACAAGCTCGCGAACGCGGTCCGGGTGACGCTGGGACCGCGCGGCCGCACGGTGGTGCTGGCCAAGTCGTTCGGCGGGCCGACGGTGACCATGGACGGCGTCACCGTGGCCCGCGAGATCGACCTGGAGGACCCGCTGGAGAACCTGGGCGCGCAACTGGTGAAGTCGGTGGCGACCAAGACCAACGACGTCGCCGGTGACGGCACCACCACGGCGACCGTGCTGGCCCAGGCGCTGATCTCCGGCGGGCTGCGCAACGTCGCGGCCGGCGCCAACCCGATCGCGCTGGGCCAGGGCATCTCGAAGGCGGCCGACGCGGTGTCCGAGGCGCTGCTGGCCGCCGCGACTCCGGTTTCCGGCAAGAAGTCGATCACCCAGGTGGCGACGGTGTCCTCGCGCGACGAGGAGGTCGGCGAGCTGGTCGGCGAGGCGATGACCAAGGTCGGCAACGACGGCGTGGTCAGCGTGGAGGAGTCGTCGACGCTGAGCACCGAGCTGGAGATCACCGAAGGGGTCGGCTTCGACAAGGGGTTCCTGTCCGCCTACTTCGTCACCGACTTCGACCTGCAGGAGGCCGTGCTGGAGGACGCGCTGATCCTGCTGCACCGCGACAAGATCAGCTCGTTGCCCGACGTGCTGCCGCTGCTGGAGAAGGTGGCCGAGGCCGGCAAGCCGCTGCTGATCGTCGCCGAGGACGTGGAGGGCGAGGCGCTGTCGACGCTGGTGGTCAACGCCATCCGCAAGACCCTCAAGGCTGTCGCGGTCAAGGCGCCGTTCTTCGGCGACCGGCGCAAGGCTTTCCTGGAGGACCTCGCGATCGTCACCGGCGGTCAGGTGATCAACCCGGACGTGGGCCTGGTGCTGCGCGAGGCCGGCCTGGACGTGCTGGGTTCGGCACGGCGGGTGGTGGTCAGCAAGGACGACACCGTCATCGTCGACGGCGGTGGCACCAAGGCGGCGATCGCGGCCCGGGTCAAGCAGCTGCGCGCCGAGATCGAGACCACCGACTCCGACTGGGATCGGGAGAAGCTCGAGGAGCGGCTGGCCAAGCTGGCCGGCGGCGTGGCGGTGATCAAGGTCGGCGCCGCCACCGAGACCGCCCTCAAGGAGCGCAAGCATCGCGTCGAGGATGCGGTGGCCGCGGCCAAGGCGGCCGTCGAGGAGGGCACCGTGATCGGTGGCGGCAGCGCGCTGGTGCACACCAGGCCGGCGCTGGCCAAGCTGCGCAAAAAGCTGAGCGGCGACGAGGCGGTCGGCGTCGACGTGTTCTCCGCCGCGCTCAGCACGCCGCTGTACTGGATCGCCGCCAACGCCGGCGTGGACGGCGCGGTGGTCGCCGCCAAGGTGTCCGAGATGCCCGCCGGGCAGGGCTTCAACGCGGCGACACTGGCCTACGGCGACCTGGCCAAGGCCGGCGTCGTCGACCCGGTCAAAGTGACCCGTTCGGCGGTGCTCAACGCCGCGTCGGTGGCGCGGATGGTGCTGACCACCGAGACCGCGGTGGTGGACAAGCCCGCTGAGGAGGACGAGCACGCCGGGCACGGCCACCACGGCCACGCGCACTAGGCAGTAGTTGCGACGGCGCCCCGGTCCTGATGGGCTGGGGCGCCGTCGTCTCTGCGGTAGTCGTGGTTGTCGGTGAGCGGGCGCCGTGCCCCCGGCGCCCCGCCGTTACGCGCTGCGGTAGGGACGGCGCTTGAGCAGAGCGTCGCGCTCGGACTCCGACATGCCGCCCCAGACCCCGTAGGGCTCGCCGACTCTGAGCGCGTGCGCCAGACACTGCGCGGCGACCTGGCAGCGGCCGCACCACTCTTTGGCGCGCCGCTCGCGCTGAACTCGCGCCTGCCCGCGTTCGCCGTCGGGATGAAAGAAAACCGACGAGTCCACGCCACGACAGGCGCCCTCGAGTTGCCAATCCCAGCTATCGGCATTGGGCCCGGGCAGTTGCTCAGGTGGTGGCATGCTGCTCACGGTATTGATGCTCCGCCAACCATGTCAACGTGCGCGGTGCGGACGAAAACGGCGCGGCGACTGGCGAATTCACCTGGAGTTCATCGGTGCGTCGCTCGGCTATAAGGAGTACTGATGGCTCCGGCCATCCTGATCACAGAAATCCGGGAAATCCGCAGTTCGCATCTGAGTGCGCCGAATTTACCAATCTGTGAAATGACTGACAATTAATACGTGTGTAACGCCGATAGCACCAAGTATTAACTGGCCGACTGCCTGCCGTGGCCGGTTGGTAGCGTCGCGCTGCGATGACTGACGAGCTGGCAAACGACGCGATCCTGACCGCCGCGGCGTTCGGGAGCGCGCCCGAAACCTGGCCGCTGCCGTCCGCGACGACGCCGGGCCAGCACTGGTTGCGCGCGGTCGCCGCCGGCGGGCAGGGCCGCTTCGCCGCCGCCCGGGCCGACCTCGCCGCGCTGGTGCACCGCCGCCCGTGCGGCCGGCTGGCATCGCTGGCACACAGCACGCAGGGGTCGTTCTTACGCCAGCTGGGCTGGCACGCCCTGGCCCGGGAGCACGACGGCCGCGCGCTGGCACTGGCCGGCCAGGGCCCGGAGGCCGTCGAGGCCAGGACCGACGCGCTGATCGGCCTGGCCGCCGACGCGCTCGGGGTGGGCCGGTTCAGGGCATCGGCCGCCCTGTTGGCCACGGTCGCGGGCCCACCGGCCGGGGACACCGACACCCTGCCGGCGCACCGGCTGGGGGTGCGCCGGGCCTGGGTGACCGCCGAGCTGGCGATGGCAACCGGCGACGGGGCCACTGCGGTGCGCCACGCGGAACTGGCCGCTGAGCTGGCCCCGCAGACCCGGTCGGCGCGTCACCGGGTGAAAAGCGAGGTGGTGCTGGCGGCGGCGCTGTGCTGTGCCGGGCAGACCGACCGGGCCCGCGCAGTCGCCGACCAGGCGCTGGAGGACACCGGGCGACTGGGCCTGATCCCGCTGCAGTGGGCGCTGGCCCGGCTGCTGGCCGATATCGGCAGCACAAGCCGGACAGCGCAGGAGATCGATGACATTCGCAACCGCTGCGCCGACCTGGTGCATCAGCGCGGCGGCGAGTGGCGTCAGCGGTAGCCGTCGGCCTCCGACGTCGCCTCGTTGAGCGACGCGTCGGCGTACCCGCGGCAGTAATCCCAGGTCACGTAGGTTTCCGGCTCGGGGTCGTAGGCCGGTTCGTGCGGCCGGACGGTGCCGTCGGCCAGCAACTGTAAAAGGTTGGCGCGCAACATGTCCCAGTCGTGGTAGTGGTCCTGCTGGCAGTCCTCGCAGCACACCATCAGACCCCGGATTCCCCGGTGCGCCAACAGTGCCTCGTACACCGCCAGGTCGGCCAGGTCGGCTTCGACGGCGTCGCGTTCGTGCGAATCCAGCGGTTGGCCCGGCTCGATCGCGTCCAGCGCCGCCGACGGGTCATGCGGATCGTCGGCGAACGGGTCGGGTGGCAAACCTGGTGGCATGTGGTCACGCACGCCCACCAGGGTACGCAGTCACTCCGACGGAAAGCCAGCGGCCGGGGTGGCGCGCCGCGCCCGGCGAGCCGATTAGGATTGGGTTTTTCACCCGGCTGCACAGTGGAGGCCCGCGATGTCCTTTGGTGATGCCAGCGCCGCGACGATCAGCCCGTACACCCACGGCTCCGACGTCGGGGGCCAACCCGACGACGCCGTGCCCACCGGCGGTGACAACCCGGACAAGGTCGCGATGCTGGGGCTGACCTTCGACGACGTCCTGCTGCTGCCGGCCGCGTCCGACGTCGTGCCCGCCGGCGCCGACACCTCCAGCCAGCTGACCAGGAAAATCCGACTGAAGGTGCCGCTGGTCAGCTCCGCGATGGACACCGTCACCGAGGCGCGGATGGCGATCGCGATGGCCCGGGCCGGCGGCATGGGCGTGCTGCACCGCAACCTGCCGGTGACCGAGCAGGCCGGCCAGGTTGAGATGGTGAAGCGCTCCGAGGCCGGCATGGTGACCGATCCGGTCACCTGCTCTCCGGAGAACACCCTGGCCGAGGTGGACGCGCTGTGCGCCCGGTTCCGCATCTCCGGCCTGCCGGTCGTCGACAAATCCGGCGCGCTCGTCGGGATCATCACCAACCGGGACATGCGCTTCGAGGTCGACCAGAACAAGCCGGCCGCCGAGGTGATGACCAAGGCGCCGCTGGTTACCGCCCAGGAGGGCGTCACCGCGGACGCCGCGCTGGGTCTGCTGCGCCGGCACAAGATCGAGAAACTGCCGATCGTCGACGGGCACGGCAAGCTGACCGGGCTGATCACCGTCAAGGACTTCGTCAAGACCGAGCAGCACCCGCTGGCAACCAAGGACAGCGACGGAAGGCTGCTGGTCGGCGCCGCGGTCGGCGTCGGCGACGACGCGTGGCTGCGGGCGATGACGCTGGTCGACGTCGGCGTCGACGTGCTGGTGGTGGACACCGCGCACGCGCACAACCGCGGCGTGCTCGACATGGTCGGCAAGCTCAAGGCCCAGGTCGGCCGCCGGGTCGAGGTGGTCGGCGGCAACGTCGCCACCCGAGCCGGGGCGGCCGCGCTGGTCGAGGCCGGGGCGGACGCGGTCAAGGTCGGGGTCGGCCCCGGATCGATCTGCACCACCCGGGTGGTGGCCGGGGTGGGCGCCCCGCAGGTCACCGCCATCATGGAGGCGGTGGCGGCGTGCGCTCCGCACGGTGTGCCGGTGATCGCCGACGGGGGGCTGCAGTACTCCGGTGACATCGCCAAGGCGCTGGCCGCCGGCGCGTCGACGACGATGCTGGGATCGCTGCTGGCCGGCACCGCCGAGGCGCCCGGCGAGCTGATCTTCGTCAACGGCAAGCAGTTCAAGAGCTACCGCGGGATGGGGTCGCTCGGCGCCATGCAGGGTCGCGGTGGCGGCAAGTCGTACTCCAAGGACCGCTACTTCCAGGACGACGTGCTCTCCGAAGACAAGCTGGTGCCGGAGGGCATCGAGGGCCGGGTGCCGTTCCGTGGCCCGCTGACCACGGTCATCCACCAGCTGACCGGCGGGTTGCGGGCGGCGATGGGCTACACCGGCTCGCCCACCATCGAGGCGCTGCAGCGGGCGCAGTTCGTCCGGATCACCGCAGCGGGCCTGAAAGAGAGCCACCCGCACGACATCACGATGACCGTCGAAGCGCCGAACTACTACGTGCGCTGAGTGAATACGCCGAGACTGTCGTTATGCAGACCGTCACTCGAACTTTCCCTGCATAACGACAGTCTCGAGGAGAGTCCAGGGGAACAGCATGCGTGACATGGTCGAAATCGGCATGGGCCGCACCGCCCGCCGCACCTATGAGCTCGACGACATCAACATCGTGCCGTCGCGGCGCACCCGCTCGTCGAAGGACGTATCGACCGCCTGGCAGCTCGATGCCTACCGGTTCGAGATCCCGGTGGTCGCGCACCCCACCGATGCGCTGGTGTCGCCGGAGTTCGCCATCGAGCTGGGCCGCCTCGGCGGGCTGGGCGTGCTCAACGGCGAGGGTCTGGTCGGCCGGCACGCCGACGTGGCGGCCAAGGTCGCCCAGGTTGTCGAGGCCGCTGACAAGGATCCCGACCCGGCGACGGCGATCCAGCTGTTGCAGCAGTTGCACGCCGCGCCGCTGGACCCCGAACTGCTGGGGGCCGCGGTGACCCGAATCGCCGAAGCCGGGGTGACCACCGCGGTGCGGGTCAGCCCGCAGAACGCTCAGCTGCTCACCCCGGCGCTGGTCACCGCCGGCATCGATCTGCTGGTGATCCAGGGCACCATCATCTCGGCCGAGCGGGTGGCTCAGGACGGGGAGCCGCTGAACCTCAAGACGTTCATCTCCGAGCTGGACGTCCCGGTGGTGGCCGGCGGGGTGATCGACCACCGCACCGCGCTGCACCTGATGCGCACCGGGGCGGCCGGGGTGATCGTCGGCTACGGCTCCACGGCCGGGGTGACCACGTCGGACGAGGTGCTGGGCATCAGCGTGCCGATGGCCACCGCGATCGCCGACGCCGCCGCGGCAAGACGCGAGTACCTGGACGAAACCGGGGGCCGCTACGTGCACGTGCTGGCCGACGGCGACATCCACACCTCCGGTGACCTGGCCAAGGCGATCGCCTGCGGCGCCGATGCGGTGGTGCTGGGCACGCCGCTGGCCGCGGCCGCCGAAGCGCAGGGCGACGGCTGGTTCTGGCCGGCCGCCGCGGCGCACCCGTCGCTGCCGCGCGGCGCGCTGCTGCAGGTCGCCTACGGCGAGCGTCCGTCGCTGGCGCAGGTGCTCGACGGCCCGTCCGACGACCCGTTCGGCTCGCTGAACCTGGTCGGCGGGCTGCGCCGGTCGATGGCCAAGGCCGGCTACTGCGACCTGAAGGAGTTCCAGAAGGTCGGACTGACCGTCGGGTCGTGAATTCGGCGCGAAAACCGTTGCTCCGCAAGAAAAATCCGCACTGACGTCGCATGCGGTCCGGGTCAGGGTGAGCCGTTGGGCCCGGGCGAGCCATTGGTGGCGGTTCCGGTGCCCGAGCCGAACCCGTATCCGCCGGCACCGCCGTTTCCGCCGGCACCGGTGACAGCGCCGTCCGCACCGGCGCCGCCGTCCCCGCCGTCGCCGCCGTCGCCGCCGGTACCGCTCACCGGACCGCAGATGCCGAAGTTGCAGAGGATGCCCCCGCCGGTGAGGACGAAGCTTCCGGGGTTGTCGACCGAACCGCCGGATCCGCCGTTTCCGCCCGCGCCCCCGGCGCCGCCGTCACCGGATGCGGCCCCGCCGGCACCGCCTGGACCGCCGGCGCCCGCGACACCGGTGCCGGACAGGCCCACGATGTTGCTGAATCCGCCGGCACCGCCCGGGCCGCCCGCGCCGCCGGCGCTGTTCGCGCCGTCGGCGGCTCCACCGGCCCCGCCGGGCCCGCCGATTCCGCCGGTGCCGCCGGCCGGCGCGTCCGAGTCACCGCCGCTGCCTCCGACACCGCCTGCGCCACCGGTACTTCCGGTGCCGTCGGCAGTGCCTCCGTCGCCGCCGGGACCGCCCGGTCCGGCCGTGACGCCGTCTGCCATGGCCGGGTATCCGCTGCCACCGGCACCGCCTGCGCCACCGATGCTGCCGTCACCGCTGGCTTTGCCGCCGATTCCGCCGCTGCCGCCGGAGCCGAAGCCGTCGGCGGGTCCGCCGTTGCCTCCCGCCCCGGCCACCGCGCCGGCGCCTTCGACGTCGCCGCCGTTACCACCGTTGCCGCCGTCACCGATCACGAGGCCGCCGTGGCCGCCCATGCCGCCGGCGGCGCCGGCCCCACCGTCGCCGCCAGCGCCTCCGTTGCCGAAGAGTTCGGCGGCGCCGCCCGCGCCGCCGGCCACCCCCGCCGTGCTGCTCGTCCAACCGGTTCCGCCGTCACCGAACAGCCAACCGCCGTCGCCGCCGTCCGGTTGCGCAGCGGTCCCGTCGGTGCCGTTGCAGATCAGACCGCACACATCGCCGGAGGCGAACAGCGGATTGAGCACACCGTTGAGCTGTTGACCCAGCGGGCTGTCGATCCAGTCCTCGAGCAGGCCGTGGATGCCGTGCAGCCAGTCCGACAAGGGGTCGTCGGTGACGGCCAGATCGGGCAGCGCCGCACCCAAATCCGCCGGGTCGAACAGATCGGCGATCAGGTCGGCGATATCGGCGTGTGCCGTTGGCGCCGAATCCGGTACCGGCGTTGTGAACAGAAAAATCATCGCCACAGCAACCGGGATGCCAACCACCCGGCGACGCTGCGCACCGCGCCGCGCGAAGCATCGACTCCGGACTTCTTGGCGCGACGCGCGCATCATGCGTCCATACTGAACCAATGCATGCGGATGACCAACCTGATTTTGACGTCTTGATCATCGGTTCGGGTTTCGGCGGCAGCGTCACCGCGCTGCGGCTCACCGAGAAGGGCTACCGCGTCGGTGTACTGGAGGCCGGCCGGCGGTTCGCCGACAAGGACTTCGCGAAGAACTCCTGGCATCTGCGGCAGTTCCTGTGGGCGCCGAAGCTGGGCTGCTACGGGATCCAGCGAATCCACCTGCTGAACAACGTCATGGTGCTGGCCGGCGCCGGAGTGGGCGGCGGCTCGCTCAACTACGCCAACACGCTCTACGTGCCGCCGGAGCCGTTCTTCGCCGACCAGCAGTGGGCGCACATCACCGACTGGCGGGCGGAGTTGATGCCGCACTACGACCAGGCGCAGCGGATGCTGGGGGTGGTCAAGAACCCGACGTTCACCGACGCCGACCGCATCGTCAAACAGGTCGCCGACGAGATGGGTGTCGGCGACACGTTCGTGCCGACCCCGGTGGGGGTGTTCTTCGGCGTCGACGGAGCCACCGGCACCAAGACGCCCGGGGTGACCGTGCCCGATCCGTATTTCGGCGGCGCCGGGCCGGCCCGCACCGGCTGCATCGAGTGCGGCGAGTGCATGACCGGCTGTCGGCACGGTGCCAAGAACACCCTGGTGAAGAATTATCTTGGGTTGGCGGAATCTGCTGGTGCGCAAGTGTATCCGATGACGACGGTGACTCGCTTCGAGCAGCGCTCCGACGGGGTGTGGCGGGTGCGCACCGCGCACACGGGACCGTCTCCGCGGCGTCGGCGCAAGACATTCACCGCGACGCACCTGGTGCTGGCGGCCGGCACCTACAACACGCAGAAGCTGCTGTTCAAAATGCAGAACAAAGGAAAGCTGCCCAAGCTGTCGAGCCAGCTCGGGGTGCTGACCCGCACCAACTCCGAGTCGATCGTCGGCGCGGGCCGGCTCAAGGCGAGCCCGGATCTCGACCTGACCCACGGTGTCGCGATCACGTCGTCGATCCACCCCACCTCCGACACGCACATCGAGCCGGTCCGCTACGGCAAGGGCTCCAACGCCATGGGCCTGCTGCAGACGCTGATGACCGATGGGGCGGGGCCGCAGGGCACCGATGTCTCGCGCTGGAAGCAGTTGCTGGATCAGGGCCGGGAGGATCCGCGTCAGGTGCTGCGGCTGCTGAACCCGCGGCACTGGAGCGAGCGGTCGGTGATCGTTCTGGTCATGCAGCACCTGGACAACTCGATCACCACGTTCACCAAGCGCGGCAAGCTGGGCTTCCGCCGCTACACCAGCAAGCAGGGCCACGGCGAACCCAACCCGACCTGGATTCCGGTCGGCAACGAGGTGACCCGGCGGATCGCGGCCAAGATCGACGGGGTGGCCGGCGGCACCTGGGGGGAGCTGTTCAACATCCCGCTGACCGCGCACTTCCTCGGTGGAGCGGTGATCGGCGACAGCCCCGAGCACGGTGTCATCGACCCGTACCAGCGGGTCTACGGCTACCCGACGCTGGCCGTGGTGGACGGTGCGGCGGTCTCGGCGAACCTGGGGGTCAACCCGTCACTGTCGATCACCGCGCAGGCCGAGCGGGCCGCGTCGCTGTGGCCGAACAAGGGCGATGCCGACCTGCGGCCCGGCCAGGGCGAGCCGTACCGCCGGCTGGACCCGATCGCGCCGAAGAATCCGGTGGTCCCGCAGGGCGCGCCGGGAACGCTGCGCTGGCTGCCCATCACCCCGGTCAGTCCGGCGGGCTGAGCACACCCGAGCGCGCCGCCCGGCGGTGCGACGGTGCGCGGCCCGGGGGCTGCTGCGGGGCAGGCAGCAGCGGCTGTCGCTCCCGCAGAGCGACGGTGGTCGGCGCGGCGGTGCTCAGCGTCAGCTCCTCGCTGGCGTGCCGGATGGTCAGCTGCCCGTCGGATTCGTCGCGCAGGGTGTAGGTGACGTCCGCGTGGGTGACGTTCACGGTGAGCCGAAACCCGTGCCAGCGCAACCGGAACTGCAGACGCGAGATCCCTTCCGGCAGAGCCGGATCCAGCGACAGCACGCCGTCGTCGTCGCGCAGGCCGCCGAAGCCGGCCACCAGCGCGGTCCAGGCGCCGGCCAGTGACGCCATATGCAGACCTTCGCGGGTGTTGCCGTGCAGGTCGCGCAGGTCGATCAGCGCGGTTTCGTAGGTGTAGTCATGGGCCAGGTCCAGATGCCCCACCTCGGCGCACATCACCGCCTGGGTGCACGCCGACAGGGACGAGTCACGCACCGTGCGCCGCTCGTAGTAGTCGACGTTGCGCGCCTTCTGCTCGGGCGTGAACGCGTGACTTCGCCAGTGCATCGCCAGCAGCACGTCGGCCTGCTTGACCACCTGCGCCGGGTACAGCCGCACGTAGGGTTCGTGCAGCAGCAGCGGATAGCTGGTGGTGGCCTCGAAGTCCCACTCCGGCCCGGTGGTGAAGCCCTCGCACTGCGGATGCACGCCCAGTTCGTGGTCGTAGGGAATATGCACCGCGTCGGCCGCGTCCCGCCAGGCGGCCATCTCCTCGGTGCTGACGCCCAGTTCGCGCGCCGCCTCGGAATGCCGCGCGCACGCCGCCGCCGCGGTGCGCAGGTTGTGGGCCGCCATCAGGTTGGTGAAGACGTTGTCGTCGACGACGGCGGTGTACTCGTCGGGGCCGGTCACCCCGTAGAGGTGCCACACGCCGTGCCGGTCGTGGTGACCGAGGGACCGCCACAGCCGGGCGGTCTCGACCAAAACTTCCAGCCCGTCGCGCTCCAGCGACTCGTCGCCGGTGACCAACCGGTACTGCTCGAACGCTGCCGCGATGTCGGCGTTGATGTGCCACGCGGCCGTGCCGGCCGGCCAGTATCCGGAACATTCCTGGCCGCGGATCGTCCGCCACGGAAACGCCGCCCCTTCCAGGCCGAGTTCGGCGGCCCGCTCCTTGGCCAGGTCCAGCGTCGACGCCCGCCAGCGCAGCGCGTCGGCTGCCGCGTGCGGTGCGGTGTAGATGAGCACCGGAAGAACGAAACTGTCGGTGTCCCAGAAGGTGTGGCCGTCATACCCACTGCCGGTGAGGCCCTTGCTGGGGATGGACCGACGCTCGGCGCGGGCACTGGCCTGCAGCAGGTGAAACAGCGCGAACCGGATCGCCTGCTGGGTCTCCGGGTCGCCGTCGAGCTCGATGTCGGCGCCGTCCCAGAAGTCGTCGAGGTAGCCGCGCTGCGCGTCCAGCAGCCCCTGCCAGCCGCTGTAGCGGGCGGCGGTCAGCGCGGCGATCACCTGGTCGCGCAGCGCGGGCCGGGAACGCTGGCCCGACCAGCCGTAGGCCAGGTACTTCACGATCCGCAACTGCTGACCGGGGCGCAGGCCGCACACCACGGTGGTGCCGGCCACATCGGGAATCGCCATGGTGGTGACCTGAACCCGTCCGGGCACCTCGATCTCGTGGTGCATCCCGGCGGCCATCATCAGGTCGCTGACCCGGGTCCGGTGCACCAGCACCGCGCCGCGGTCGTTGAACTCGTGCTCGACGGCCTCCAGCGGGTGCTCCAGGATCGCCGCCACCCGCGGGTCGCCGGAAGTCGGCGGCAGATCCTCGTTGGCGACAAGTTCGGACTGCACCGTGACCCGGACGAATTCGTCAATCGCCTCGATGACGTACTCGATGGCTGCGACGCTGCGCTGGACCAGCGAGACCAGCCGGGTGGAGCGGACTTTGACCTGTTTGCCGGCCGGTGAGCGCCAGTGCGCATGCCGGGTCAGCGTCCCCGCCTGCATGTCCAGCACCCGTTGGTGGGCGATCAGCTCGCCGTAGCGGACGTCGAACGGCTCGTCGTCGACCGTCAGCCGGATGATCTTGCCGTTCGTGACGTTGACGACGGTCTGGCCGGCCTGCGGGTAGCCGTAGCCGGCTTCGGCATAGGGCAGCGGCCGCACCTCGTAGAACGAGTTCAGGTAGGTGCCGGGCACTCCGTACGGCTCGCCTTCGTCGAGGTTGCCGCGTAACCCGATGTGCCCGTTGGCAAGTGTGAACAACGCCTCCGCTTGGCCCAGCACGTCCAGATCGAGATGGGTCGTCCGCACCTGCCACGGTTCGACGGGAAGATCGGAAAGCATGACTACCGCCTACAGCAATTCGGAGAGGTCAGTGACGACGATATCTGCGCCGGCGCCGTACAGGTCCTCGGCGTGGCCCAGCCGGTCGATGCCCACCACGTAGCCGAAGTTGCCGGCTCGGCCGGCCGCCACGCCGGACAGGGCGTCTTCGAACACCGCCGCGGCGGCGGGGGAGACCTCGAGCAGCTGCGCGGCCCGCAGAAACGAGTCGGGCGCCGGCTTGCCGGCGATGTGCTCCTCGCGCAGCGTCACCCCGTCGACGCGCCGCTGAATGAATGTGGAAAGCCCGGTGACGGTGAGGATTTCGCCCGCATTGGCGCTCGCCGACACCACCGCCGTCGCCAGCCCGGTGTCCTCGACGGCCTGCAGGTAGCGCCGCGACCCATCGAAAACGGCGACACCGTCCTCGTGCAGCGTCTGCGCGAACGCCTCGTTCTTGCGATTCCCCAGGCCGTGCACCGTCTCCGCCCCGGGCGGATCATCCGGACCGCCGTCGGGCAGTTCGATGCCCCGGCTGGCCAGAAACGACCGGACACCGTCCTCGCGTTTCTTGCCGTCGACGAACCGGCGGTAGTCGTGCACCGGATCGAACGGGACGAACGGATCGCCGGTGCGCTCGGATCTTTGCCGCAGGTATACGTCGAACATGGCCTGCCATGCCTTGGTGTGCACGCTGGCGGTGTCGGTGAGCACGCCGTCGAGGTCGAACAGGCAGGCGCGCACCGTCTCGGGCAGTCCCAGCACCCCGGGCATCGCGAGCCTCCTTCTCGATTTCGGCCACCCCACTCCACCATGCGAGTCGGGCACGCGCGGCGATTTCGGCGACCTTTACCCTTGCTCCCGGCAAAACTTCAGTGAATCGTCGGCAGCCGCCCGGTGCGACCGTGCGGGCCGGGCCCGGCGGGCTGCGACATAAACTCATCACCGTGCAGCCCGACCCGTCCGCTCGCCCGGTCCTGGTGGTCGACTTCGGCGCGCAATATGCCCAGCTGATCGCCCGGCGGGTCCGTGAGGCCGAGGTGTTCTCCGAGGTGATCGATCACACCGCGACGGTCGGGGAGATCGCGGCCCGCGACCCGCGCGCGATCGTGCTGTCCGGTGGGCCGGCCAGCGTGTACGCTGGCGGCGCCCCCCGGCTGGACCCGGCGCTGTTCGACCTGGGGGTGCCGGTGTTCGGCATCTGCTACGGATTCCAGGCGATGGCGCAGGCGCTCGGCGGCACCGTCGAACGCACCGGCACCGCCGAATACGGTCGCACCGAACTGACGGTGGCCGGCGGTGACCTGCATGCCGGACTGCCGCAGACCCAGCAGGTGTGGATGAGCCACGGCGACGCGGTGACCGCCGCGCCGGACGGGTTCGACGTGGTGGCGACCACCTCCGGTGCGCCGGTGGCGGCGTTCGAGGACCGGGTCCGCCGACTGGCCGGGGTGCAGTATCACCCGGAGGTGATCCACACCCCGTACGGGCAGCGGGTGCTCAGCCGGTTCCTGCACGACTTCGCCGGCATCGACTCGCGGTGGACGGCGGCCAACATAGCCGACACGCTGGTCAAGGGAGTTCGTGAGCAGGTCGGCGACGGCCGGGCGATCTGTGGGCTGTCCGGCGGCGTCGACTCCGCGGTGGCGGCGGCCCTGGTGCAGCGCGCCATCGGTGACCGGCTGACCTGTGTGTTCGTCGACCACGGGCTGTTGCGTGCCGGCGAGCGGGAACAGGTGGAGCGCGATTTCGTCGCCGCCACCGGCGCAAGGCTGGTCACCGTAGAGGCTGCCGACACCTTCCTGGCGGCGCTGTCGGGGGTGTCGGATCCCGAAGGCAAACGCAAGATCATCGGCCGGCAGTTCATCCGGGCCTTCGAGGACGCGGTCCGGGACCAGTTGGAGGGCACAGCGGACAATCCGATCCAGTTCCTGGTGCAGGGCACGCTGTATCCGGACGTGGTCGAGTCCGGCGGCGGCAGCGGCACCGCGAACATCAAGAGCCACCACAATGTTGGCGGCCTGCCCGACGACCTGAAGTTCACCCTTGTCGAGCCGCTGCGGCTGCTGTTCAAAGACGAGGTGCGCGCTGTCGGCCGTGAATTGGGGCTGCCGGAGGAAATCGTTGCGCGCCAGCCGTTCCCGGGCCCGGGGCTGGGGATTCGGATCGTCGGCGAGGTGACCTCGGAGCGGCTGGACACGCTGCGCCGCGCCGACGCGATCGCCCGCGAGGAGTTGACCGCGGCCGGCCTGGATCACCAGATCTGGCAGTGCCCGGTGGTGCTGCTGGCCGACATCCGTTCGGTCGGCGTGCAGGGCGACGGCCGCACCTATGGGCACCCGATCGTGCTGCGTCCGGTGTCCAGCGAGGACGCCATGACCGCCGACTGGACCCGGGTGCCCTACGACGTGCTGGAACGGATCTCCACCCGGATCACCAACGAGGTGGCCGGGGTCAACCGGGTGGTGCTGGACGTGACCAGCAAGCCGCCGGGCACCATCGAATGGGAGTGACGTCCCTGGAAACTCTTCACCGGTAGATCGGAAGTCGTCGAGCACGTCGGCCCAGGGTTCAGGGGTCCACGCTGCTCGTGCGGCGAACGAATATATTCGCCACGTATACCAGGACCGCGCAGAACACCGCGTACCCGGCTGCGTAGACCAACACCAGGACCCACCAGGGTGGACCCGGGACGATAAGCGCCGCAACACCTTTCAGCGCATCATCGACGAGGCCCGATATGACTACCGAGATCAGAAGCGCCAGGTAGGCGTGGTGACGCTGTTCTGGAACCTTGCCGCCCCGGCGTGCGATGAGATACCACAGCGCAACGCACGCCACCGCGATCGCCGACATGATGAACCCGGCAACCATCCACCCGGGGACCGCTTTGGCGTCGGTGGATCCGCCGGATTTGAACAGACCCTCGATGACCAACACCCAGACCAGGTAGAGGGGCAGCAGAAGGAACGCTCGCCTCTTGTTGATCACGGTTTCGGCAGCCCCGGCATCGGGATATCCGCGCACTCCAGCGCGCCCTTCGCGGCCAATTTGAGCGGCGCCTCGATCAGACCCTGCCCGAACCCCCCGACGAAACCGAGCACCGCACCCGGCAACGCCCCGACACCCCCGGCTTCGGGGGTGAGCATCGCGCCACCCGCAGCACCGATGGCAGCCTTTTCCAGACCGCTCTTGAAGCCGTCCTTGACCATCTCCGCGCCGAGGTTCTTCTTCACGTAGTCGGTTGTGCACTGACCGATGGTTGGCCCCGCGCTGACCGGGGCCGGCGTGGATGGCGGCGGAACCTGCTGCGGCGCAGACCCGTACCCACCTGCTCCACCGTCCGGCTGCATCGGGTTGTCCGGCTGCGGCGGAGCGTCCTTCAAACCGCCCTTCCAATCGACGAGGTGCGCGCCGTGGTGTTTGCCGCCCGCCGGGGCGGGTGTCCCAGGGAATGCCAACGTGCCCCAACCGGCGGCGGCTGTCCGCACCTGGGCGCCGACCGTGCGGTCGGTGTCGACCAGGTGACCCACCTTGTGTCCGATGTAGTCGGCGTGCGCTCGGGCCTGCGCCCGACGTGCGGCCTGCTGTTCGCGGGTGGACGACTGGCGGGTGTCGGTGACCGAGTAATCCTCACCGACTGCGAAGCCGTCCCGTTGCGCGTCATCGACCGCCGCCATGGCTTCGCTGTGGGAACCCTCCAACCGGGCCTGACTACGCCGGGCGACCTGGGCCGCCTCACGTCGGCTTCCAGCGAACCCGCGCACGATAACCTGGTCGGCGGCCGACTCATCGATCGCGCTGCCGCCGGCCGGCCCCCTCCACTCAACTCCGCCGGGCGCGGACACGTCCCGGTCCAACTCCTCGAACACCTGCTCGGCCAGATCCGAGAAGCGCTCGCAGCGGTCGGCAAACGCGCCCAGGTAGCCGAAATCGGGTGCGACCAGCTGTGAAAGCGTCGGCCGGCCGGTCATACCACCAAATCCGACATCTGCCGCTCACCCGTCGCATCGGTCGCGGCGTAGTTCACACCCGTGGTCGAATAGTTGCGGCCACGCGACTCCACCCGGCCCGCCAACGCGACCACGTCTTTGCGTGTCTCGGCGTCGGCGACGTTCACGTCGCCCGCACTGGACTGCCACGACGACGTCGCCACCGGCGGGACCGCTGCGGCGGCGGACAGCCCACCGGCAAGCATCCGGCTCTTGGCTCCGAGCTGATCCAGCCCGGCCGGCAACACCTCAAATTCTGGCCCGACAGACATCTAGGTCATCCCCTCCCCGGTCGGGGCCCGACGACACGAACGGTAACACGGTCAGCGTTGCCGGGCGCCACAGCAACGTCCGGTCGCCTGGTGCCTCGAAACGATCATCACGAGAGGGTTCGTACCCGCCTGGTCCGGTACGGATGTGGCTCACGATGCCCGTGATGAGCCGGTGGCGACCTCACTTGACGATGTCAGTGGGGGGGTGTTCACTCAAGCCAGTCGAACATAGTTTCGAATAATGTTCGAGGTTCCCGGAGGTGACCATGACGGCTGCTGTGGCTTCGCGCCGACACCACAACCGGGCCGACCAGCTGGAACAGCTGCGGCGGCGGATCGCGGCGGTGTCCGGGAAGGTGGGGTCCGGCCGGCCCGGTGAAGCCGGCGGGGCGTCCGGGGATGGCCTGCTGCCGGCGTCGGAGACATCGCTGCCGGTCCCCCGACTGCTGGCCGAGGCGCTGCCCGCCGGCCTGCCGCGGGGGACGGTGGCGGTGCTGTCCGGGGCCCGGTCGCTGATGCTGGGCATGGTGGCCGCGGTGACGGCCGCCGGGTGCAGCGCGGCCATCGTCGGCCTGCCGGACACCGGTCTGCTCGCCGCGGCGGAGATGGGTGCAGACCTGAGCCGGCTCGCGGTGATTCCCGATCCCGGAACCGACCCGGTCGAGGTGGCCGCGGTGCTGATGGACGGGATGGATCTGGTGGTGCTCGGTCTGGGCGGATGTTCGGTGCCGGCGGCGCGGGCGGGTGTGTTGGCGACCCGCGCCCGCCACCGCGGCTGTGTCCTGCTGGTCACCGGCGGCGACTGGCAGGGTGCGACGCTGCGGCTGGGCGCCCGGGTGCTCGGCTACGAGATGACTTGCGGCACAGCCACCTCCGGATTCGGCCGGATCGGTGCGGTGCGGCTCGAGGTGCGGGCGCGGGGCCGAGCGGGCGCCCGGACCCGGGTCGGATGACCGGGCAGTGCGGGGTGGTCTGCGATGTCTTCTCGAGTGCTGGGGCTCTGGTGCATGGATTGGCCCGCGGTTGCCGTGGCCGCCGCCGCGGGCCTGCCGGCGACGGCCCCGGTCGCGGTCACCCTGGCCAACCGGGTGGTGGTCTGCTCTGCGGCTGCCCGCGCGGCGGGGGTGCGGCGTGGGCTGCGACGCCGGGACGCGGCGGCCCGCTGCCCGCAGCTGCATGTGGCGGCCGCCGACGCCGACCGGGACGCCCGGTTCTTCGAGCCGGTGGTTGCAGCGGTGGACGAGCTGGTACCCCGCGCCGAGGTGCTCCGGCCCGGCCTGCTGGTGTTGTCGGTGCGCGGGGCGGCCCGGGCTTTCGGCTCCGAACAGCGGGCCGCCGAACGGCTGGTCGACGCGGTGGCCACTGCGGGGATAGCCGGCGCCGAATGCCAGGTCGGGATCGCCGACCGGTTATCCACCGCGGTGTTCGCCGCGCGGGCCGGCCGTGTCGTTCGGCCGGGCGGCGATGCGCGCTTCCTGTCGGGGCTGTCGATCCGCCAGCTCGCCGCCGAGCCCAGCCTGTCCGGTCCGGGGCGGGACAACCTGGTAGATCTGCTGTGGCGGTTGGGGATCCGCACCATCGGCCAGTTCGCCGGACTGTCGCGTACCGACGTGACGTCGCGATTCGGGGCCGACGCGGTCGTCGCCCACCGCCTCGCCCGCGGCGAGCCGGAGCGCGGGCCGGTCGGGCGGGAGCCGTCACCGGACCTCGACGCCGTGCTGCACTGCGATCCGCCGATCGATCGGGTCGATGCCGCCGCGTTCGCCGGGCGTTCGCTGGCAGCCACGCTGCATCACGCCTTGATGGGCGCCGGGGTCGGCTGCACCCGGTTGGCCATCCACGCCGCCACCGCAGGCGGCGAAGAGCTGACCCGGGTGTGGCGGTGCGCCGAGCCGCTGACCGAGGACGCCACCGCCGACCGGGTGCGCTGGCAGCTGGACGGCTGGCTGAACGCTCGCACCGGCCGGGACAAACTCGAGAAGCCGTCCGGGCCGGTGACGCTGCTGCGATTGGAGCCGGTGGAGCTGGTTGCCGCCGGGGCGCTGCAGCTGCCGTTGTGGGGCGGCTCCGACGAGGAGAACCTGTTGCGGGCGCGGCGGGTGCTGGTGCGGGTGCAGGGCCTGCTCGGCCCGGAGTCGGTGCGGGTGCCGGTGCTGTCCGGCGGCCGTGGGCCGGCCGACCGCATCACCTTGACGGCGCTGGGCGACGAGCCGGTGCCGCGAGCCGATCCGGGTCAGCCGTGGCCCGGCCGGCTGCCCGAGCCGTCGCCGGCGGTGCTGCTCGACGATCCGGTGGAACTGCTTGATGCTCAGCGCAATCCGGTACGGGTGACCGGGCGGGGGCTGTTCTCCGCGGACCCGGCCCGCCTGGTCGCCCGTGGGCGCGACGACCGGCTGCGCTGGTGGGCCGGCCCCTGGCCGGTCGACGAGCGATGGTGGGACCCGGATCGGGAAGCGGCGGAAGCGGCGGGCTCGGGGCGCACCGCCCGCGCCCAGGTGCTACTGGATAACGACCGCACCGCGCCGGATGACGGCGAACCCGGCTCGGCCCTGCTGCTGTGCTACCGCCGGCGGAGGTGGTATCTGGAGGGGATCTACGAGTAACGACCTTCCCGCCCCGCGTGAGGCTGTTGCGGCAAAATCGCGAAAATTTCGCAACAGCTTCACGTTCGGCGCGCAGAGATACGCCGCGCGAACGCCCCGACCCGCCCGACGAGCCGGTCGAAGAACGCCGCCGGATCCACCTCGACACCGATCAGCGCATTGGGCTCCCGCCCGGCGAAGTCGGCCACCGTCGCGCCCCGGCCCGCCGGGTCCGCCAACTCGACGCGCACCGCGGCGGGCCGGGCCGTCACCAGATCCGGCTCCAGGGCGACCGCTGCGGCCAGCGGATCATGCAGGTACGCCAGGTATCCCCGGCCCCGGCGGTCGTGCGCTTCGAAGTAGAAGCGCAGCGCGTCCTCGAGCACCCGGATCAACGGGTTGGACGCCGAACCCGCCGCCTCAGCCAGCTTGTCCAGGATGGCCGGCGTCATCGCGATCTGCTCGGTCAGTTCCAGCCCGCACACGATCGGAAGCCGCTGCGGCGCAACCGCTCCCCAGGCCGCGAACACCTCGGCCGCCGCCTCCGGGTCCACCCGTACGTTGAACTCGGGCCGGGCACGCGCAAACGCGCCACCCATGATCACCAGCCGGCGCAGCAGCGTCGGCAGCGCCGGCTCGGCGCGCAGCGCCAGCGCCAGATTGGTCAACGGCCCGGTGGCGACGCCGACCAACTCCCCGGGGCGGTGGTGTGCGGCCCGGATCCAGGCCGCGGCGGCGTCATGGGCGGTCAGCTCGCCACTGCCGGGCGCCAACTCGGCGTAGCCGAGACCCTGATGGCCGTGGATGTTCTCGGCGGTGTGCGCCGGGCCGTGCAGCGGTGCGTCGGCGCCGCTGGACACCGGAATGTCGGTGGCATCGCACAGCCGCAACAGCGCGAGATTGTTCACGCAGACCTGCGACACCGGCACGTTCCCGCCGGTCGAGGCGATGCCGATCAGCTCGGCGTCCGGGCTGGCCAGCAGGTACACCAGCGCCACCGCGTCATCGACGCCGGTATCGACGTCGGCGAAGACCGGCAGCGGTGCGGCCGGCTCGGCGCCGTCGGTCACCGGCGGCCGTCGGCGACCGCGACCGCCACGTCGGTCGCCTCATCGATCGCGCTCGCCAACTCCTCGACGGCCGGTCGGGCAGCGGCTAGACCGTCGCGCCCGGCCAGCGCAGCCCGCAGGTCCCGGTAACCGAGCCGGACCCGGCCCGCGGCATCCTGCCAGGCCAGCACTTTTGACGGCAGATCGATGGCCAGCGTCTGCTCGGCCTGCATCAACCGGGTGCCGAGACTGGGTTTGCCGAACAACAGCACCTGGGTGGGATGCAATCGCATGCCGACCTTGGCGGCGTTCGCCGCGTGATCCACGCGTGCCATCATGGCGAAGCCGCGTTCGACGAGGGCGTCCTCCAGTCGCTGCAGTGTCTCCGGCACCGGATAGGGGCTGTGCTTTTCCACCCACTCTGACATGACGTTTCCTCCAGGCTGCGGTTCGGCATTATCGGCGACGCCACGCCGGGGAACGGGTTCTCCGCCGATCCCGCAGAATCACCAGTAGACGCCGGGCACCAGCCGGACCGCCTTGCGGACCGGGCGGGGCACCCGCACCCGCATCCGGGTGACGGCGCGGGCCGGCCGCTTCGGTCGCCTGGACCGGCTCGGCCGGTCCAGATCGGTCGAATCCGGCTGTGCGGCCACGGGTTCGGCGGGAGCCACCCCGCGTGCCGCCGCCGAATCCGGATACCCGAGGTAGAGCTGGTGCAGGATTCGCCGGGACAGCTTGGGTGCCAGGTAGTTGCCCATCTCGCCGAGCGTGCCCAGCGGGGTGTCGATGCGGGCCGGTTTTTCGACCAGCCCGCGTACCACCATCGCTGCGGCGTGCTCGGCGCTGATCGGCGGAACCGGGTTGAGCTTGCGCGACGGGACGATCATCGGGGTGGCCACCAGCGGCATGTGGATGTTGGTGAACGTGATGTGGTCGGAGACCGTCTCGGCCGCCACCACATCGGAGAACATGTCGAGAGCGGCCTTGGTGGGCAGGTATGCGCTGTACTGCGGGCCGCGCCCCTGCACACCGGCGCTGGACACGTTGACGACGTGGCCGAACCGGCGTTCCCGCCAGTGCGGCAGCAGCGCCAGCACCATCCGGACCGCGCCGAAGTAGTTGACCGCCATCACCCGCTCGTAGTCGTGCAGCCGATCGGTGGAGTTGACCACCGACCGACGGATCGAGCGTCCGGCGTTGTTGACCAGGTAGTCGACGTGGCCGAACCGGCCCAGGATGTCCTTGACGGTGTGCTCCACCGACGCCGAGTCGGTGACATCACAGCTGAACGCATACGCCTGCCCGCCCTGTGCGCGGATTTCGTCAACCAGCTCGTCGAGCGCCTCGCCGTTGCGGGCCAGCGCGAAGACGCACCCGCCGCGCTCGGCCACCGCGATCGCCGAGGCCCGGCCGATGCCGCTGGAGGCGCCGGTGATGATCACGTGCCGGCCCGCCAGCGGCCCGGCAGGGTCGTCGCGGCGGGCGCGATCCGGGTCCAGGTGCGCCGCCCAGTACCGCCACAGCCGCGGGGCGTAGTCGGCGAATTTGGGGACATGGATGGCCGTCGCTCCCGCCTTTTCCAGCGCGGCCCGGGTGGCATCGGAGATGAACGTCGGCTTGAGGTCCGCGACGTCGAGCACCTGCCCGGGAACGCCGAACTGGGTGGCCAGGATGTTGCGCCACGTCCGGGCCTGACCACGCACCTTGAGCACCGGGGCCGCCAGCGACCCGGGCAGCTTCGCCCGCAGCGGCGGCAGCCCCGCCGCCGGGGCCACCCCCCGGTAGATGTCGCACAGTCCGATGGTTTCCGGCGCGGTCAGGTGGAAGGTCTTACCGTCCTGGCCCTCGGCGTGCATCAGTTCGACCAGCGCGTTGACCACGTAGTCGACCGGGACGACGTTGGTCCGCCCGGTGTCGGGCAGCGCGATCGGGGTGAACCGCGGCAACCGGGCCAGTTTGGCCAGCATCGGGAAGAAGTAGTAAGGGCCGTCGACCTTGTCCATCTCGCCGGTGCGCGAATCGCCCACCACCACCGCAGGGCGGTAGATGCGGTGCCGCAGTCCGGCGGCCTCGCGCACCAGCTGCTCGGCTTCGAACTTGGTCTGGTGGTACGGCGTCGGCAGCCGTTGCCCGACGTCGAAATCGTCCTCGGTGAACTCGCCGCGGAAGTCGCCGGCCACCGCGATCGACGACACGTGGTGCAGCGTCGCGCCCAGCTTCCGGGAAAGCTCGATCACCGCGCGGGTGCCCGCCACGTTGGCGGTCCGCTGCTCGGCCTCGCCGGCGGTCATGTCGTAGATCGCCGCGCAGTGCAGCATGTGCGCGACGTCACCGCACTCGGCGATGTCGGCGGCGGTCAGCCCCAGGTCGTCCGCGGCCAGGTCGCCGACCAGCGGTTTCACCCGTTCACCCCAGCCGGCCGCCAGACGTTCGAATCGGCTCAGCGACTCACGGCGGACCAGCACCCGGAGCTCGGCGTCGGGCTGGCTCTGCAGAATGCGGGACACGGCGCGGCGTCCGATAAACCCGGTACCGCCGGTAACGACATAACGCATGCGGTCATGGTGCGCGTTCGAACGGCTGCGCGTCAACCCGCCTCGCCCCACGCTGCGGGTTCAGCGTCCAAGCGGTCAGTTGGTGGCGAAGGAGCGGATGCCGTCCCAGTCGACCAGCTTCCAGCCGAAGTCCGGGCTGCCGGTGATCACCACCCGTCCGTCGTTGGGCAGCGGGTGATCGGCCATCAGACTGCTCTTCCCGTTCTTCACGTTCATCAGTGTCCAGGCCATGATCGACACCCCGTGCGAGAACGCGACCGGGTTCTTGTCGCCGCTGTCGTAGATCTTCTGCACCGCGGCGCTGAACTGCTCGTTGAACTTGCTGCCGTCGATCCCGCCCGGAACCTGGAAGCTGTGGTCGCCGTGCACCCAGCCCTCCGGTGCGACCATGTAGGTGTTGTCCGCCTTGGAGGAGTCCTCGCCGTTGAACCAGCCCGCGGCGATCTCCTTGAGGCCGGGCAGGACCTGGACCTGCTTACCGATGTCCTGGGCCAGCGGCGCCGCCGTCTGCTGGCTGCGCAGCATCGGTGAGGAGTAGACGCCGTCGTAGTGGTTGTGGGAGAGCTGGTGGGCGAGCTGCTGGGCCTGCTCCTTGCCCTCCTCGGTGAGACCCGGACCGGGTACCGAGGTGTCGATGATGCCTTCGGCGTTGCTCTCGGATTGGGCGTGCCGGATGAACGTCAACGTGATCGTGCGCTGGTTCGGCCCGCTGGAGCAGGCGCCGAGGCCGATGGCGACCACGGCCGCGGCGAGTGCGGCCGCCACGTTCCGGAGGATGGTGCGGTTGGACATGACGACAGCCTGCCTTGTCAACGGCGCCGGTGGGGGGACTTCCGGCGGATTTGTCGTATCCGGCGAGCCGGATGGTGGAATGGATTCGACGTTGATGATGGATCAGACCCTAATGGAATGGATTCGACCCCATTCGAACCAGAGGAGAGGACTCCCATGGCCATCGACCCGAGCGCCGTCGGCGCCACCACCGACCCGGTGCGCTTCGAGTGGACCGACCGCGACACCATGCTCTATGCGCTCGGCGTCGGCGCCGGCATCGCAGACCTGCCGTTCACCACCGAGAACAGCCACGACACCCCGCAGCAGGTGTTGCCGACCTACGCCGTGATCTGCTGCATGGGGTTCGCTGCGGCGGGCAAGATCGGCACGTTCAACCCGGCGATGCTGCTGCACGGCTCCCAGCAGGTGCGGCTGTTCGCTCCGCTGCCAGCCGCCGGCAGCCTCAACGTGGTCGCCGAGGTGGCCGACATCCAGGACAAGGGTGAGGGCAAGAACGCGATCGTGATGGTGCGGGCCCGCGGCAGCGACCCGAAAACCTCCGAGCCGGTCGCCGAGACGCTGGCAACCCTGGTCATCCGCAAGGCCGGCGGCTTCGGCGGGCAACCGGGCCGGCGTCCGGCCGCCCCGCAGATTCCCGATCGGCAACCGGACCGGCGGATCGCCTACCCCAGCCGCGAGGATCAGGCGCTGATCTATCGACTTTCCGGGGACCGCAACCCGTTGCACAGCGACCCGTGGTTCGCGTCCACGCTGGCCGGGTTCCCCAAGCCGATCCTGCACGGGCTGTGCACCTACGGGTTCGCCGGCCGCGCGCTGGTGGCCGAACTGGGCGGCGGTGACGCCGCGAAGGTCACCGCCATCGACGCCCGCTTCACCGACCCGGTGTTCCCCGGCGAGACGCTGACGACGTCGATCTGGCGGACCGAACCGGGCCGCGCGGTGTTTCGCACCGAAGCCGCCGCGCCGGACGGCACCGGGTCCAGGGTGGTGCTCGACGACGGCGCCGCGGAGTACCTGGGCTGAGCGGATTCCGCCGAGCAGACGTGAAAGTTCCTAAAACAGGCGTGAATTGGGGGCGTTCACGTCTGCTCGGCGTCCTGTTTCGCCATCCGGAGCCCGGTCGCCAGACCGTCCACCCAGATCGACACCATCAGTTCGTCCACCGGCGGATGGTTGGACGGCATGAACATCTTGGTGAGCTT
>DASTNJ010000014.1:0-58180 GCA_035721065.1 Mycobacterium sp. | reverse complement strand
CTTCGACGCCCAGCAGGCCGAGGCCGCGGCGCTCAAGATCGGCTCCGGGGAGCTGACCCTGGAGGATTTCCTCGAGCAGATGCTGACCATCCGCAAGATGGGCCCGATCGGCAACCTGCTGGGCATGCTGCCCGGCGCCGGCCAGATGAAAGAAGCGCTGGCCGCCGTCGACGACAGCCACCTGGACCGGCTGCAGGCCATCATCCGGGGTATGACGCCGGCCGAGCGGGCCGACCCGAAGATCATCAACGCGTCGCGTCGGCTGCGGATCGCCAACGGCTCCGGGGTTTCCGTGTCGGACGTCAATCAGTTGGTCGACCGGTTCTTCGAGGCCCGCAAGATGATGTCGTCGATGATGGGCGGGATGGGTATTCCGGGCCTGGGCCGCAAGAGCGCGACCCGCAAGAACGCCAAAGCCAAGGGGCGCAAGGGAAAGAAGGGTGGCCGGGGCCCGACCCCGCCCAAGGCCAGGAGTCCGTTCGGCGCCGGCATGCCGGGCGGTTTCCCCGATCTGTCGCAGCTGCCGGAAGGCCTCAACGAGCTGCCGCCCGGCCTGGCCGACTTCGACCTGTCCAAACTGAACTTCCCGGGCCAGAAGTAAGTGCCGCCGCCCGGCGCACTCCATCTGCGCGGCCGAGGTCTGGCCGACGGCGAGCCGGTCGAGTACTGGATCGTCGGCGGCCAGGTCAGCGTCGAGCCGGTTCCCGGCGCCGACACCGTCTTCGACGCGGGCTGGATTCTGCCGGGCCTGGTCGACGCCCACTGCCACCTGGGGATCGGGCCGGGCGGTCCGGTCGGCCACGATGAGTCGATCCGGTTCGCCGAGACCGAACGTCGCGTCGGTGTGCTGCTGATCCGCGACCCCGGCTCACCGATCGACACCCGCGAGCTGGATCACCGTCCGGACCTGCCGCGGGTCATCCGCGGCGGGCGGCACCTGGCCCGAACCAAGCGTTACATCCCCGGACTGGCGATCGACATCGACGACGAATCCCAGCTGCCCGACTTGGTGGCCGAGCAGGCCCGCGCCGGTGACGGCTGGGTGAAGCTGGTCGGCGACTGGATCGACCGCGGTGTCGGCGACCTGGCGCCGCTGTGGTCCGACGATGTGCTGAAAGCCGCCATGGACGCCGCGCACGCGGGCGGTGCCCGGGTCACCGCGCACGTGTTCGGCGAGGACGCACTGCCCGGGCTGATCAACGCGGGCATCGACTGCATTGAGCACGGCACCGGGATCACCGACGACGTCATCGAGCTGATGCTCGTGCACGGCACCGCGCTGGTGCCGACGATGATCAACATCGACAACTTTCCCGGCATCGCCGACTCGGCGGCGAAATACCCGGTCTACGCCGCCCACATGCGCAGCCTGCATGCCACCAGCCGGTCCCGGATCGGTGCCGCCCGCGAGGCCGGCGTGCCGATCTACGCCGGCACCGACGCCGGCGGCATGGTCGTCCACGGCCGGGTCGCCGACGAGGTGGAAGCCCTCAAGGGCATCGGGATGAGCGACACCGATGCGCTGGGCGCGGCCTGCTGGGACGCCCGCCGCTGGCTGGGCCGGCCGGGCCTCGAGCACGGCGCACCCGCCGACCTGGTGTGCTTCAACGACGACCCGAGATCCTCGGCGGCGGTGTTGAGCCGGCCCGACCTGGTGATGCTGGGCGGGCGGGTGTTTTAGCGCCCCGAGTGTGGGGTTGTGACACGGTTTTCCGCGGTCCGCGTGTCACAACCCCACATTCGGCGGGCGGTTAGAGCGTGCCGACGCCACCGCCGAACATCGGGTTCTGGCCGAACCCCCAGTCCAGCAGGCTGGTCGCCTGATCCCAGTAATTCGGGCCGCCCGCGTGGATCAGCCCGTACATCATCGCCACCACCAGCCGTCGTCCGTCACGGTCGGCCGCGCCCACATACGTCTTGCGGGCGGCGTTGGTGAACCCGGTCTTGCCGCCGATCGCTCCCGGGTAGCGGAACAGCAACTCGTTCTGGTTGCCGATCGGACGTTCCTCCCCGCCCGGACCGTTCGGGAACATCGCGCCCGGCTCGGCGGTGATCTGTGCGAACACCGGATTGGCCAGTGCGGCCCGCATGATGACCGCCAGATCGCGCGGCGTGGTCCAACCGGTGTCGTCGGGCCCGTCCAGCCCGGACGGGGTCGCCGCGTGGGTGGTCGTCGCGCCGATCTCCTGCGCCTTGGCATTCATCTTCGCCACCGCGGTGTCCGGCCCGCCGAGCATCTCGCTCAATGTCATCGCGGCGTCGTTGCCGGACACCAGCAGCACCGCGTCCAGCAGCTGGCGCGCGGTGTAGCTCTGGCCGGGTTTGATACCGACGCAGCTGCACTCCACCTCGGTGTCCGCCGGCGTGGCGATCACACTGGAGTCCAGGTTCACCTCGTCGAGTGCGGTCAGCGCCAGGAGCACCTTGATCGTGCTGGCCGGCGGGTGCGCGGCGTAGCCGTCCTGTTCGGCCAGGATCTGGCCGCTGTCCAGGTCCGCGACGATCCAGGCCGGCGCCGGCCCCTCGGGGATGGGCAGTGATCCCGGCGGCTGGGAGATGTCGGCGACGGCCGGGGATGGCAGGCCCAAGATACCGACCGTCATGACGCCGACCAACGCGATGAACTTCCGCATGACAGCTGAGCGTAGCGGGGATCGCGAGCTCGGCGAAGCCGGGCACGGCGGGTCGCCGCAATCAGTCCAGCGGGGATCGCGAGCTCGGCCGCGACGACTGCAAGAACGGCGTAGTCGGGCGTGGCGGGTCGGCGCTACGAATCGGCCGGGCGCGGCGGTCGCCGCCATCAGTCCAGCCGGGGCACCGCATCGTGTTCAATCGACACATGGTGAGTCTGGCGGAGATGTCCGATCGCTACCAGATCCAGCAGCTGCTGGTCGACTACGCAAGCGCCATCGACCAGCGCCGGTTCGACGACCTCGACCGGGTTTTCACCACGGACGCCTACATCGACTATCGGGCGATGGGCGGGATCGACGGCGACTACCCGCAGGTGAAGGCGTGGCTGGCCGAAGTGCTGCCGAACTTCCTCAACTACGCGCACATGCTGGGATTGCCGTCCATCACGGTCGACGGCGATACGGCGGCCGCGCGCACGTTCTGCTTCAACCCGATGGTGTTCGCCCCGGGGAACCCCGCCGAGAAACCCACCACCATGCTGCTGGGGCTCTGGTACGACGACGAGTTCGTCCGCACCGCCGATGGCTGGCGGATGAGCCGCCGCGTCGAGACCAAGTGCTTCTCGCCCTGACGCCGAGCAGACGCAGAATCGCATTCCGCGGAGGCGTGCCGTGCGATTCTGCGTCTGCTCGTCAACGGGACCGCTGATTTCCGCCCGGCGCCGGGGTTGTGGCACGATAGGCGGCTGACACACGCGAGGCAAAACCGGGCGTGGGCACCTCCGCCCGCATCGCTGAATTGCCGCGTGAACCCGCAGGAGTGATTCATGGCTGTCAAAATCAAGCTCACCAGGCTTGGCAAGATCCGCAACCCCCAGTACCGCATCGCCGTCGCCGACGCCCGCACTCGCCGCGACGGACGCGCCATCGAGGTCATCGGCCGCTATCACCCGAAGGAAGAGCCGAGCCTGATCGAGATCAACTCCGAGCGTGCGCAGTACTGGCTGTCGGTGGGCGCCCAGCCCACCGAACCGGTGCTCAAGCTGCTGAAGATCACCGGCGACTGGCAGAAGTTCAAGGGACTGCCCGGCGCCGAGGGCAGGCTGAAGGTGAAACCGGCCAAGCCGAGCAAGCTGGAGTTGTTCAACGCCGCGCTGGCGGAGGCCGACGGCGGCCCGTCCACCGAGGCCACCACTCCCAAGAAGAAGAAGCCCGCCAAGGCAGCGAAGGACGACGAGGCCAAGAAGGCGGCCAAGCAGGACGAGCCCGCCGAGTCCGACACCGCTGAGCCGGCGACTTCCGCCGAGGTCGAAGCTCCGGCCGAGCCCGCGGCACCGACCGAGTCTGAAGCGGCCGAGTCGACTGAGTCGGCTGAGCCCGCAACCGAGAGCTGACGCCGGCGATGAGCGCGGTCGTGGTGGACGCCGTCGAGCATCTGGTGCGCGGCATCGTGGACAACCCCGACGATGTGCGGGTCGCACTGGTGACCAACCGGCGCGGACGCACGGTCGAAGTGCACGTTCATCCCGATGACCTGGGCAAGGTGATCGGTCGCGGCGGACGCACCGCGACCGCGTTGCGCACCCTGGTCGCCGGTATCGGCGGCCGCGGTATCCGGGTGGACGTGGTGGACACCGACCGGTAGCCGGTCCGGCCATGGAGCGTTCGTGGAACTGACCGTCGGGCGCGTGGTGAAGGCGCACGGCGTCACCGGCGAGGTCGTCGTCGAAGTCCGCACCGACGACCCAGACCTCCGGTTCGCGCCAGGCGCCACCCTGCACGCCAAGAGCCGCGGCGGCGACCGGCGCAGCTACGTCGTGGAAACGGCCCGCGAACACGGCGCCCGGCTGCTGCTTCGGCTGGCCGGGGTGGCCGACCGCGACGGCGCTGATGCGTTGCGCGGCAACGTCTTCGTGGTCGACGCCGCAGACCTGCCGCCGATCACCGAGCCGGACACCTTCTACGACCACCAGCTGGAGGGCCTGCGGGTGCGCACCGTCGACGGGCAGGAGATCGGCACGGTGACCGAGGTGCTGCACACCGCCGCCGGCGAACTGCTCGCGGTGCGCCGATCCGGTGCCGACGAGCCGGGCGAGCTGTTGGTGCCGTTCGTCGCCGCTATCGTGACCTCGGTGTCGCTGGCCGATGCCGTGGTCGAGATCGACCCCCCGGACGGCCTGCTGGATCTGGGACCGTAGCGGGGCGTCATGAGAATCGATGTGCTGACCATCTTCCCGGCCTACCTGGCCCCGATCCGGGAGTCGCTGCCGGGTAAGGCGATCGAGTCGAAGCTGGTCGAGCTGGCCGTGCACGACCTGCGGAACTGGACCCACGACGTGCATCGTTCGGTGGATGACACGCCGTACGGTGGCGGCCCGGGGATGGTGATGAAGGCGCCGATTTGGGGTGCGGCGCTCGACGAGATCTGTTCGGAGCAAACGCTTCTCGTCGTGCCCACGCCCGCCGGTACGTTGTTCACCCAGTCGGCCGCCGAACGGTGGAGCGCGGAAAAGCATCTGGTGTTCGCCTGCGGCCGCTACGAGGGGATAGATCAGCGGGTCGTCGACGACGCCGCCCGGCGGATGCGGGTCGAGGAGGTCTCCATCGGCGACTACGTGCTGCCCGGCGGCGAGTCCGCGGCGCTGGTGATGATCGAGGCCGTGCTGCGGCTGATACCCGGTGTGTTGGGCAATCCGCAGTCGCGGCACGACGATTCACACTCGCCGTGTCGCGACGGGCTTTTGGAGGGGCCCAGCTACACCCGTCCGGCGAGCTGGCGGGATCTCGACGTGCCGGAGGTGCTGCTCTCCGGCGACCATGCCCGGATCGCCGCGTGGCGGCGCGATACCGCGGTGCAGCGAACCCGGGAGCGTCGTCCGGACCTACTCGGCGACTGAACAGCGACCGCTCGCGGCGAAAACGCTAGACCCGGCCGTCCGGGAACATCGTCTTGACCGCACGGGTGATCGTCGCGCGCGCGGTCGCGTCGTCGCTGGGCTGCATCGACTCGATCGCCATCACATAGCGGCGGTCCGCGCCGATCACGCCGGTCGACAGGTGCATCCACTTGTTGCCGATGCAGCACATCCAGCCCTGCTTGACCGCCACCGGCTCTCCGTAGAGCCCCTCCGGGATGCCGAACCGCTGCGGGTAGCCGTCGAGTCCGGACGGTGTGGACTGGGCCAGATCGCCGAGGATGATGTTGGCCTTGTCCATCGGTAGCCCGCCGGCCCCGTCGAGCAGCATGTCGTAGTAGCGGACCAGGTCGGGTGCGGTGGTGATGGTGTTCCACCACGCGCCGTCGTAGGGCGGCGTGGTGGCGCCCAGCCCGTAACGGGCCGCGACCCGGTTGATGATGGCGTTCCCGCCGTCGCGGTCCCAGAAGGTCTGCGCCGCGCCGTCGTCGGACGACCTCAGCATGGCGTCCAGCTGAGCGCGGTCGGCGGGGGACAGCGCACCGGATGCGACGGTCTGCGGCGCAGTGCCGGCCGGCTCCGGCACACCGATCGGCGGCTGCGCCTGAAACGGGTCGGTGCCGGCCAGCGGCTGCACCGGTTCCGCCGCCGATTGCGGCTGCGGCGCGCGCATCAGCAGATCGTCAGCGATGAACAGCTTCGCCACCGATGCCGTGGGGATGGTCGACGCGTTGCCGTTGGTGACCAGGCGGCGGGTGGCCCGGTCGAGCACCGCGACCGAAATGACGGCACCGACCGCCGCGGCCTGCTCGGTGGCCTGGCGCATCCGCGTTTCGAGGCCGTCGAACGCCACACCCGGCTGCGCGGCCGGAGCTTCGGGCACCGCGATCGTTGTCGCCACCGGCGTGACGTGGGCCACCCGCACCGGTGCGGCCTGCGTCGGCAGTGGCGCCGCGACATGCGGGGTGACCTCAGACATCTCATCGCGCCCGACCAGCACCGCCGACATCGCGATGACGGCGATCAGGGGGAGCAATGACGACCGCGCGCGCATGACCCTCCTCGATGCGAATGAAGGAAACCAACGACATTAGGGGTGGCCGCACTGCCTTCGGCCCTCGGAGAGTTTACCGCATCCGGGCGTCCGAATAGTGCCCCCAGGCTTACCTTCACCAGTTTCGGCTACCTGTTTCCTGCATCCCCACATCTACCATCTGAGACGGTGTCCGGGCGGTAACATGCACGGTGATTCGGGGCGATTTCACTGGTTGCGGCGCATCTGGCACAATTGGGCAGTTGTCCCGGCAGCCGCCGGCCGCTGGGCCGGCCGCACTGCCACCCGACATGACATGCGTTAGGCCCTGCTAGGGCAGATCCGCAGCCGCTACTCGCAAGGAAGCTTGAACGACTATGAACACGCTCGACTTCGTCGACAAGGCGTCGCTGCGCGACGACATCCCGGCTTTCGGCCCCGGTGACACGGTCAACGTGCACGTGAAGGTGATCGAGGGCGCCAAGGAGCGCATCCAGGTGTTCAAGGGGGTCGTGCTGCGCCGTCAGGGCGGTGGCGTCCGCGAGACGTTCACCGTGCGCAAGGAGAGCTACGGCGTCGGAGTGGAACGCACCTTCCCGGTGCATTCGCCCAACATCGACCACATCGACGTGGTGGTTCGCGGTGACGTGCGGCGCGCCAAGCTGTACTACCTGCGCGAGCTGCGCGGCAAGAAGGCCAAGATCAAGGAACGGCGCTGACGTTCACCCGAGTCCATCGTGTCGGGGCGCGTCCCTGACGGGCCCGCTGACGCGCTGACTACGCTGTTGCCGTGACCGAAACCACCGACTCGTCGCCGGAGAAGCAGGACACCCCGCAGGACACATCGGAGTCGGGACCGGTCGAGCAGCCCCCGGTGGAGAAGAAGCGGTCGGCTCTGCAGGAGTCGGCCATCCTGGTCACGATCGCGGTGGTGCTCTACTACCTCACGCTGACATTCGTGGCGCGGCCGTACCTCATCCCGTCCGAATCCATGGAGCCGACCCTGCACGGCTGCTCGGGCTGCGTCGGCGACCGGATCGTCGTCGACAAGCTCAGCTACCGGTTCAGCTCGCCCCAGCCGGGCGACGTGGTGGTGTTCCGGGGACCCCCGTCGTGGAACCTCGGCTACCGGTCGATCCGGTCGCACAACACCGCGGTGCGCTGGGTACAGAACGCACTGTCCTTCGTCGGTTTCGTGCCGCCGGATGAGAACGACTTGGTGAAGCGGATCATCGCGGTCGGCGGGCAGACCGTGCAGTGCCGTGACGACACCGGGCTGACCGTTGACGGCAAGCCGCTGCACGAGCCGTACCTGAACGCGGTCACCATGCGGGCCGACCCGGCCATGTACCGGTGCCTGGGCGCCGGCGGCGGCAACGTCGAATTCGGTCCGGTGACCGTTCCGCAGGGCCGGCTGTGGGTGATGGGCGACAACCGCACCCATTCGGCGGACTCTCGGGCCCACTGCGTCAGCACCCCGGCCGGCATGCAGGAGCGCCTGCTGTGCACCGGCGGCGACCCGGACGCCGGCACGGTGCCGGTGGACAACGTCATCGGCAAGGCGAGGTTCATCGCCTGGCCGCCGAACAGGTGGGGGCTGGTGCGTTCGGTGAACCCGCAGCAGGGCCCCTAGTCGTGGCGGGAGCCGTTTCGGCGTGGCCACCGCGCGCCGTGATCCGCAGGTCGTCCGGGCTGCGTGCGCTGGAGTCGGCGCTGTACCGCGGCGGACTGGGCCCGGTTGCCGGGGTCGACGAGGTGGGCCGCGGCGCATGCGCCGGCCCGCTGGTGGTGGCCGCCTGCGTGCTCGGGCCGGACCGGTCGGCGGACCTGGATCTGCTGGACGACTCGAAGAAGCTCACCGAGAACGTGCGCGAGGAGCTCTTCCCGCTGATCTGCCGGCATGCGCTGGCCTACCACGTGGTTTTCATCCCGGCGGCCGACGTCGACCGGTGCGGGGTGCATGCCGCCAACATCGAGGGCATGCGGCGCGCGGTGGCCGGCCTGCCGGTGCGCCCCGGTTACGTGCTGAGCGACGGATTCCGGGTTCCGGGGCTGGCGATGCCGTCGCTTCCGGTGATCGGCGGCGACGGGGCGGCGGCGTGCATCGCGGCCGCCAGCGTGCTGGCCAAGGTCAGCCGCGACCGGCTGATGGTGGCGATGGACCAAGACCACCCCGGCTACGGTTTCGCCGAACACAAGGGGTACGCGACGCCGAAGCACACCGCGGCGCTGGCGGCTCTGGGCGCGTGCCGCGAGCACCGCTACTCGTTCGTCAATGTGCGTGCTGCGGCGACCCGCGCGGTGACGGTCCGCGCCGGAGCGACAATGGAACCGACCGAGCAGAAGGATGGCTCATGAGCGCTGAGGATCTCGAGAAGTACGAAACCGAGATGGAGCTCTCGCTGTACCGCGAATACAAGGACATCGTGGGCCAGTTCAGCTACGTGGTGGAGACCGAACGACGGTTCTACCTGGCGAACAGTGTGGAGATGGTGCCGCGCAACGCCGACGGGGAAGTGTATTTCGAGTTGCGGCTGTCCGACGCGTGGGTGTGGGACATGTACCGGCCGGCCCGCTTCGTCAAGCACGTTCGGGTGGTCACCTTCAAAGACGTCAACATCGAAGAGGTCGAGAAGCCCGAACTGCGGATGCCCGAGTAACGGATTCGGATTTCGGGGGAGCGACGCCGTCGCCGCTGATCTAGGCTTGGCCCATGACCACAGTCGACCGTGCCGTATCCCGCCGTGAAATCACCGACTCGCTGCTCAAAGCGATGGAACGCCGCCATGAGGTGCTCGACGTGATCGTCGACTCCGCCGATCGCGCTGCCGCGGTCAAGGCGATCGCAGAACTGCTCGGCACGTCGCATCTGGGGTGCGAGGCGGTGATGGGGCTGTCGTTTCATCAGCTCACCAAGGACTCGAGGGACCGGATCGCCGCGGAGCTGGAAGATCTGAACAGCAAGCTGGACTTCACCCTCGGCGAGCGGCCGGCGAGTCTGGGCGAGACGCTGGTGCTGCGGCCGTTCTCCGCGCAGGAGGACCGGGATCTTTTGGCGTTGCGGACCGCCGATGTGCACGCCAGCGCCGACGGTTCCGGACGGCCCGCCGACGCTCTCGACGACGAGATCCGTGCGGTGCTGGCGCGGATCGACGACGAGGACGCCACGCTGCTGGTCGCGCTCGACGGCGACGAGAAGGTCGGGATGGTTTTCGGCGACCTCAAGCAGGGCGAGGTGAGCGTGCGGATCTGGATTCACCCCGAACACCGCAAGACGGGTTACGGCACCGCCGCGCTGCGCCGGGCCCGTGCGGAGATGGCGGCGTACTTCCCGGGCGTTCCGCTGGTGGTGCGGGCGCCGGGCGCCAAGGCGGGTTAGCGGCCCCCGGATCGTCAGCCGGCCGCGGGTGAGCGGGGTATCACGCTGGGCCGACGTGCCTTGACGGCGGCATTGCTGGCACCGCGGCCGGCCAGTGTGCCCAGCATGGCCTCGCCGAACATCCCCGGCTGCAGGGCGGGGGAGGTCGCCGGGGCCGTCGGTGCCGTGATCGCGCCGGACGCCGGCGCCGCCGCGGGCCTGACCGGTGGAGTGGCCGTTGCGGCCCACGTTTGCGGTACCGACAGGGTGCCGACCAGGCTGGCCCGGCCCGTCGTCGCCGCCGGACCCAGGGTCGCCGCTATCCCCGCCGACGGCAGTGGCGTCACCGATCCCATGTAGAACGGCCCGATCCCCTGGGCCTGGTCGCGCATCGAGTTGACGAAAAGTGCGTGATTCGTGGTGAAGATGCCGGCCCCCGAGAGCGACGAACTCGAGGTCGACGCCGATGCGCTCAGCAGGGCGGGGATCGCCAGCACCGAGTTGAGCAGCGACGACGCGTCTATGGCCTGGGCGGGTGCGGCGAGTTGCGCCGCCGTCGCGGGGGCTGACGGCTGTGTCACCGGATTGGGCGGGCCGGTGAACGGCGTCAGATTCGCGGCCGCCGCCGACGAGGCCTGATAGCCGTACATCACGTTGGCGTCTTGAGCCCACATCCGCTCGTAGTCGGCTTCGGTTGCCGCGATCGCCGGGCTGTTCTGGCCGAAGAAGTTGCTCGCCACCAGAGTCAGCAGGCGGGCGCGGTTGGCGGCGATCACCGGTGGTGGCACCACCGCCGCCCGCGCCCCTTCATAGGCGGCCGCGGCGGCCCTGGCATAGCCGGCGGTCTGCTCGGCCTGCGCGGCCGTCCGGTGCATCCACGCCACGAAGGGTGCGGCCGCATTCGCCATCATCGCCGACGACGGCCCTCGCCATCCGTCGGTGACCAGAGCGCCGATGACCGACCGGTAGGCGGCCGCCGACGAGTTCAGCTGCTCGCCGACCCGCTGCCACGCGGCCGCAGCCGCCAGCAGCGGGCCGCTGCCGGGGCCGGCATACATTCTCGACGAGTTGATCTCGGGCGGGAGAGTACTGAAGTCCATTGTCGAAAACCCTTCCTGTGAACCGTTATCCGGCTGCCGGGGAGCGGACGATTATCGGCTTGCTCTTGTACTGGGGGGTGCGGGTGCCATGCCGGGACAGCGTGCCCAGCACCGACTGGCTGAACACGTTGCCCGGGGCGGCCTCCGACGGATTGGCTGCCGCGGTGATGGTGCCGGCGCCGGGAGGCGGCAATGTCTGGGCGGAAGACCGGATCTCCGGCGCGGCCGCGAGCCAGCCGGGCGGAGCGGACAATTTCCCGACCGGAATCGCACGGCCCACTGCCGCCGACACCACAGACCGCACCGGCGCGCCGGGTTTGAGGCGTCCACTCGATGCGAGCGCCTGCTGGAGGTCCGTCTGCTCCTGAAAGGCGAGTCGCCAGTTCACCGCGTAGATACCGCGCCCGGACGCCGCCGCGTTACTCGTCGAGAGCACCGTGTTCGTGACGTTCGGGACGTGCTCAAGCAGCGCCAGCCACGTCGCCGGCGAGAGCGGCGCGCCGGCTCCCTGCAGGGCGCCGGGTGCCGGGGACGGCGGTGGGCTGCCGGTGCGCGGCGGTTCGGTGAACGGTGTCAACCGGGTGGCGGCCATCGAGGATTCGAAATAGGTGTACATGGCGACGGCGTCCTGGAGCCACATTTGGGTGTACTGCAACTCGTTGGCCGCGATCGCCAGCGCGTTCTGTCCGAAGAAATTGGTCGCGACCAGCGACGCCAGCAGGGTTCGGTTGGCGGCGACCACCGGCGGTGGGACCGTCATCGCAAACGCGAGTTCGTAGGCTGCGGCTGCCGACTTGACTTGAGCCGCAGCCTGTTCGGCGACGGTGGCGGTGCGGTGCAGCCACGCCACATACGGTGCGGCCGCCTCGGCCATCGACAGGGCGGCCTGCCCCTGCCAGCCGGTCGTCAGCTCCGCGATCACCGACCCGCATCCGGCGGCAGTCGAAAATAGCTGCGCCGCAACCGCACCCCAGGCCGCCGCCGCTGCCAGCATCGGTCCGGCGCCCGGGCCGGCATACATTCGGCCCGAATTGATCTCCGGTGGAAGCGATCCGAAATCCGGCACTTGCACCGCCTCTACCGTGAATCAAACACCCGGTAGAAGCCATCAGCCGGTGCGGCGGTTAAAGGCGAGCTTCATCGCCTGGCGGAAATTGTTGCACCATGATCAGATTCGCGCAAGCATTTGGTTGTGAACGAGGACTGCCTCAAGCTGACCGCGTATTTCGACGAGCGCCAGCGCAGCGGCGGTTGCTTCCTGAGCGACGCGATGCTCAGCTTGTACGGACGGCGCAACATTGCGACGAGCATCGTGCTGCGGGGTGTCGGCGGCTTCGGGTCGCGCCACCACCTGCGCAGCGACCAGTCGCTGAGCCTGTCGGAGAACCCGCCGGTCACGCTGGTCGCGGTGGACACGCCAGCGGCCGTCGAGGGGCTGTTCGATCCGCTTCGGGTGATGCCGAAGCGCGCGGTGATCACCCTGGAGCGGGCGCGGCTGTTCAGCGGTGCCGTCGAGGCCGCACACATCGAAGACCGTCCGGATGAGGCCACCAAACTGACGGTCTATCTGGGCCGCAAGGAACGGATCCGCGGCATGCCGGCATACCTGGCGCTCTGCGAGATGCTGTACCGCCACGGCATGGACGGTGCGTCGGCCTTCCTCGGCGTCGACGGGACCGCGCACGGCAGCCGACAGCGCGCCCGGTTCTTCGGCGGCAACGCAGACGTACCGATGATGGTCATTTCGGTAGGGGGCGCTGAGCGCGTCAGGCGGGTGCTGCCCGAACTGCGTGGGCTGCTGCGTGATCCGTTGATCACCGTCGAACGGGTCCGAGTGTGCAAGCGGGACGGTGAACTGCTGCGCCGTCCCCATGCGCTGCCCGGCACCGACGAGCGCGGGCTGGCGCTGTGGCAGAAACTGATGGTCTACACCTCCGAGGCCGACCGCCACGACGGAATGCCCGTCCACCGGGCTCTGGTCCACCGGCTGCGCCAACACAGGGCGCTGAGTGGTGCGACGGTGCTGCGCGCGGTGTGGGGATTTCACGGCAGCCTTCCGCCGCACGGTGACCGGCTGTTCGCGTTGGCCCGCCGGGTCCCCGTCGTCACGATCGTCGCGGACAGGCCGGCCAACATCGCCGAATCGTTCGATGTGATCGATGAGCTCACCGCGGAGCACGGCCTGGTCACCAGCGAGGTGGTGCCCGCCCTGGTGTCGGTGGACGGTGATGACCGATACGGTGGCCCGCGCCTGGCCCGCCACCAGTAGCGGTTGTTGACGGTTGTCGGACTGGGGATAACCGGCGTGCGTGGCCGGGTGATCGGGGTTCGGCGGTGTCTTGGCGTCGGTGCGGTGCTGCAACCTGACCGCCATGACAACGTTGACTCGAGTCGAACTGGGGGCGCTCGGTGAGCGGCTGGCGGTCGATCATCTGACCGGCCTGGGCTGGCAGATCCTGGCCCGCAACTGGCGCTGCCGCTACGGCGAACTGGATGTGGTGGCCGCGGACCGGTCGGCCTCCACGGTGCTGTTCGTCGAGGTGAAAACCCGCACCGGAGACAGCTTCGGCGGTTTGCCGTACGCCGTCCCCTGGACGAAGCTGCGTCGGCTGCGCCGGCTCGCCGGACTGTGGCTGGCAGCCCAGGACCGCCACTGGGCGACGGTGCGCATCGACGTGATCGGGGTGCGAATCGGGCGCTGCCGCAAACCGGAGATCTTCCACCTGGAAGGGGTGGGGTAGATGCCGTTGGGGCGGGCGTTCTCGGTGGCGGTGCGTGGACTCGACGGCGAGATCGTGGAGATCGAGGCCGACATCACCTCCGGTCTGCCGGGCGTGCATCTGGTGGGATTGCCGGATGCCGCGTTGCAGGAGTCGCGAGACCGGGTGCGGGCGGCGATCACCAACAGCGGCCAGCACTGGCCGGCCGCGCGGCTGACGCTGGCGCTGTCGCCGGCGACATTGCCGAAGATGGGTTCGGTCTACGACCTGGCGCTGGCCGCGGCGGTGCTGTCGGCAGGCCGCACGGAGCCCTGGCCGCCGCTGGCGACCACGGTCCTGCTGGGTGAGTTGGCACTCGACGGCCGGGTGCGGCCGGTGCACGGCGTGCTGCCGGCGGTGCTGGCGGCCAGGGACAGCGGGTGGGCGTGCGCGGTGGTACCGGCCGGCAATCTGGCCGAGGCCAGCCTGGTCGACGGGATCGAGGTTCGCGGGGTGCGGACGCTGCGTCAGCTGCGCGGCTGGCTCAACGGGTCGACCCGGCTGGCCGGCCGGATCGCCACCGTGTCGCCGACATCGTTACCGCCCGCGGACCTGGCCGATGTGGTCGGACAGTCGCAGGCGCGGTTCGCTATCGAGGTGGCCGCGGCCGGCGCCCATCACCTGATGCTGACCGGCCCGCCCGGGGTCGGGAAAACAATGCTGGCGCAACGACTTCCGGGGCTGCTGCCGCCGTTGACCGACAGTGAGTCGCTGGAGGTCACCGCGATCCACTCGGTGGCCGGCCTGCTGTCGGGCAGTGCGCCGCTGATCACCAGCCCGCCGTTCGTCGCGCCGCACCACAGCTCCACGGTCGCGGCCCTGGTGGGTGGAGGGTCCGGGATGGCCCGGCCGGGGGCGGTGAGCCGGGCGCATCGCGGGGTGCTCTTCCTCGACGAGTGCGCCGAGGTCAGGGTCAGCGCCCTGGAAGCGCTGCGGACACCGTTGGAGGACGGCGAGATCCGGCTCGCCCGGCGTGACGGGGTGGCCTGCTACCCGGCCCGGTTCCAGCTGATTCTGGCCGCCAACCCGTGCCCGTGCGCACCGGCCGACCCGCGGGACTGCACCTGCAAGGCGATGGAGAGGCGGCGCTACCTCGGCAAGCTGTCCGGTCCGCTGCTGGACCGGGTCGACCTGCGGGTGGAGATGCACGCGGCGCGCATCGATGCGTTCAAGGCCGCCGACGGGGAATCGACGGCTCAGGTGCGCAGCCGGGTGGCGGCGGCGCGCGCGGCGGCGGCGCAACGCTGGCGCTCGCACGGCTTCCACACCAACGCCGAGGTCAGCGGTGCGCTGCTGCGCCGCAAGTTCCGGCTGAGCGATGCGGCGATGACCCCGCTGCGCACCTGCCTAGACCGCGGTCTGCTGTCCATTCGCGGCGCCGACCGCACCATGAGAGTCGCGTGGACGTTGGCCGACTTGACCGGCCGCACGTCTCCCGGCCTCGACGAGGTGGCCACCGCGCTGAGTTTCCGCCAGCCCGGGGCCGCGCGATGAACGCCAGCGATGCCACGCTGCGGGCCTGGGCCTACCTGTCCCGGGTGGCCGAGCCGCCATGCGCGGAATTGTTCAGGCTGGTGCGGCGGGTGGGACCGGAGGAGGCCGCCGAACGCATCCGCGGCGGGCACGTCGAAGACCGGCTGGCCAAATACACCGAGGCGAGGCGCGAAATCGATTCCGCTGCCGACGATCTGGAGCTACTTGCCCGCCGCGGCGGTCGGTTGATCACCCCGGACCACGATGAGTGGCCGGTGCAGGCCTGCACCGCCTTCGGCGGTATCGCAGCCCGGTCGAAACCGGAATGCCTGCCGCCGATCGTGCTGTGGGCGTTGGGTTCCGTTCCCCTGGATGAGTCGGCGATCCGCGCGGCGTCGATAGTCGGAACCCGCGCCGCGACCGCCTACGGCGAACAAGTCACCGCCGATCTGGCGGCGGGGCTGATCGAACGCGAGGTGGCGGTGGTCTCCGGCGGCGCCTACGGCATCGACGGCGCGGCGCACCGCACCGCGCTGGCGTGCGACGGGGTCACCATCGCGGTGCTGGCCGGCGGTATCGACATCCCCTACCCGTCCGGTCACTCCGCGCTGCTGCACCGGATCAGCCAGCACGGCATGCTGGTCACCGAATACCCGCCCGGTGTCCGGCCGGCTCGGCACCGCTTCTTGACCCGCAACCGACTGATCGCGGCGTTCGGCGGGGCGACCGTGGTCGTGGAGGCCGGGCTGCGCAGCGGCGCCGCCAACACCGCCGCGTGGGCGCGGCTACTGGGGCGGCCGGTCGCCGCGGTGCCCGGCCCGGTGACCAGTTCGGCGTCGGCGGGCTGTCATGTGCTGCTCCGCGCGGGAGCTGAGGTGATCACCCGGGCCGACGAGGTGGTCGAATTGGTCGGCCGGGTGGGCGAACTCGCCGACGAGCAGCCACGGCCCAGCACGCCGCTCGACGGACTGGCCGGTGCCGAACGCCGGGTCTACGAGGCGATGCCGGGTCGCGGCGTCGCCACGGTCGACCAGATCGCCGTCTCCTGCGGGCTGCCGCCAGGCCAGGTGCTCGGTCCGCTGGCGATGCTGGAGGTGGCCGGGCTGGCCGAGCGCTGCGAGGGCCGCTGGCGGATCAGTCGGCCGGGCAGGTAGCGGTGACGTGGGTGGCCCGGCTCGTATAGTCGGCGGGGTCAGCCGGGGACCTCGCGGGTCTCCGGCATCGGGAACGCGGGGATCGCAAGTGCGGCGGAGCCGCACGCGGCGGGTCTCCGCCGTCGGGACAGTAGGAGGCAGCGTGGCGGGCCGGCCGGTGCACACATTCGAGGTTGTCCGCACCGAGCAGCTTGCCCCGCACCTGGTTCGGGTGGTGCTGGGCGGGGGATTCGACACGTTCACCCCCGGCGCGTTCACCGATTCCTACGTCAAGATCGTTTTCGTTCCGCACCACGTCGATACCGGCGCGCTGCCGCGCCCGCTGACCCTGGACAGCTTCGACGCGCTGCCGGCCGGCCGGCGGCCGGTCATCCGGTCCCTGACGGTGCGCCGCGCCGACGCCGCGGTCGATGAGCTCAGCATCGACGTGACCGTGCACGGCGAGCACGGTGTTCTCGGCCCGTGGGCGACCGGCGCCCGACCCGGCCAGCCGGTCTTCCTGATGGGCCCGGGCGGCGCCTACGCACCCGACCCGGCCGCCGACTGGCATCTGCTGGCCGGTGACGAAAGCGCGCTGCCGGCCATCGCGGCGGCCCTGGAGGCGTTGCCGCCCGATGCGGTCGGCCACGCGTTCGTCGAGATCGCCGGTCCCGAGCACGAGATCGACCTGGCCGCACCGGAGGGCATGCGGCTCAACTGGGTCTACCGCGGCGGGCGGGCCGACCTGGTCGGCGACGACCGCGCGGGCGACCGCGCGCCGCTGATCGAGGCGGTCACCGGCGCGCCCTGGCTGCCCGGCCAGGTGCAGGTGTTCATTCACGGCGAAGCGCAGGCCGTCATGCTCAACCTGCGGCCGTACATCCGCAATACCCGCGGGGTGGACGCCAAGTGGGCGTCGATCTCCGGCTACTGGCGGCGCGGACGCACCGACGAGTCGTTCCGGCAGTGGAAGAAGGAACTCGCCCGCCAGGAAGAAATCGAGGCCGGCCGCTGACTTCGGCGCGATAGTCTGCGCTGAGCAACGATTTTCGCAACGGAATCGAGGTCCACGCAGATGGCGTTCGGCAACTACCAGTTCGAGATCTACCTACAGGGTCTGGCCGGGGTGCTGCCGTCGCTGCCGATGTCCTACGCCGAACTGGAGGCCAAGGCGTCAGCGGCCATGCCGCCGTCGGTGTGGTCCTACGTCGCCGGCGGTGCCGGCGACGAGCGCACCCAGCGGGTCAACGTCGCCGCGTTCGAGCGCTGGGGACTGATCCCGCGGATGTTCGTCGGCGCCGAGCAACGCGACTTGTCCGTCGAGATGTTCGGGACGACCTGGCCGTCGCCGGTGTTCCTGGCGCCGATCGGCGTCGCGGGAATCTGCGCCCAGGACGGCCACGGCGACCTTGCCACCGCCCGGGCCGCCGCGGCGACCGGCGTCCCGATGGTGGTGTCCACGCTGACCGCCGACCCACTCGAGGACGTCGCCGCCCAATTCGGTGACACGCCGGGGTTTTTCCAGCTGTACACCCCGAAAAACCGGGAGCTGGCGGCCAGCCTGGTGCAGCGCGCGGAGGCGGCCGGATACCAAGGCATCGTCGTCACCCTCGACACCTGGATACCCGGCTGGCGTCCGCGTGATCTGAGCACGTCCAACTTCCCGCAACTGCGTGGGCACTGCCTGGCCAACTACACCAGCGACCCGGTGTTCCGCGCCGGCCTGGCGCAACCGCCGGAGGAGAACCCGCAGGCGGCGGTGCTCGCCTGGATCGCCACTTTCGGAAACTCGCTGACCTGGGACGACCTCCCCTGGCTGCGGTCGCTGACCAGCCTGCCGCTGATCGTGAAGGGCATCTGCCACCCCGACGATGCGCGCCGTGCGAAAGACGGCGGGGTGGACGCCATCTACTGCTCCACCCACGGCGGCCGGCAGGCCAACGGCGGGCTGCCCGCGATCGACTGCCTGCCCGGCGTTTTGGAGGCAGCCGACGGGCTGCCGGTGTGGTTCGACTCGGGCATCCGCAGCGGTGCCGACATCATCAAGGCGCTGGCGCTGGGCGCGACCGCGGTGGGCGTCGGCCGGCCATACGCTTTCGGGCTGGCGCTGGGCGGGACCGACGGGGTGGTGCATGTGCTGCGCTCGCTGCTGGCCGAGGCCGACTTGATCATGGCCGTCGACGGATACCCCGCACGCAAAGACCTGACCCCGGAAACGCTGCGGCGCGTCAACTGAATGGGGCCGCATTCGTCTGCCACGGTGGGGGAGTGCAAGCGGTACTCGACGAGTTCGACCAATACCTCGCCCTGGAGCGCGGCCGCTCCGAACACACCCGCCGCGCCTACCTCAGCGACTTGCGATCGATGTTCGCGTTCCTGGTCGAGCGGGGGCACCACCGACTGGAGGACCTGAGCCTGCCGCTGTTGCGCGGCTGGCTGGCCGCCCAGGCGGGCGCCGGCGCGGCTCGCGCCACGCTGGCGCGGCGCACCTCGGCGGTCAAGACGTTCACCGCCTGGGCCTTCCGGCGCGGGCTGCTGGCCTCGGATCCGGCGGCCCGGCTGCAGTTGCCGAAAGCCCGGCGAACCCTGCCGTCGGTGCTGCGCCAAGATCAGGCGCTCGACGCCATGGCAGCGGCGAAATCAGGTGCGCAGCAAGGCGAACCGCTGGCCATCCGGGATCGTTTGATCGTCGAGTTGCTCTATGCCACCGGCATCCGGGTCAGCGAACTGTGCGGCTTGGATGTCGACGACGTCGACGAGTCGCGCCGGCTGGTTCGGGTGCTGGGCAAAGGGAACAAGCAGCGGACGGTGCCGTTCGGCGAGCCTGCGGGCGACGCCCTCCGGTCGTGGCTGACCGACGGGCGTCCGGCGCTGGCCACCCGGAAGTCGGGTCCGGCGTTGCTGCTCGGTGCGCGTGGCGGCCGGCTGGACCCGCGCCAGGCCCGCACCGTCGTGCACCAGACGATGACGGCGGTATCCGGCGCACCGGATATCGGGCCGCACGGGTTGCGGCACAGTGCGGCGACTCATCTACTGGAGGGCGGTGCGGACCTGCGCATCGTGCAGGAGCTGCTCGGCCACTCGACGCTGGCCACCACCCAGCTCTACACCCACGTGACGGTCGCCCGGCTGCGCGCGGTGCACGATCAGGCCCACCCGCGGGCGTAGCTGTCGGCGCCGAGTGTGGGCTTATGTCACGCTTTTTCGAAGCGTGCATCAACCCCACACTCGGCGACCGGGTGAGGGTTGCAGCACGCTCACCCGACCGCGGTCGCGATTTTCCGGAGGTCGATGGTGACCGGATACGGCACCTCGGCGGTGTAGCTGTCGAACACCGTTCCGTCGTCGACGTAACCCGACGAACCGGACTCACCGCTGCTGCGACAGGGGTGCATGCTCACTCCCTCGGCCGACTCGAGGTCGACGATCCAGTAGTGGCCGATCCCGGCGTCGGCGTACTCCGCCCGCTTCACCACGTTGTCGGTGCGGTGCGAGCCGGGCGACAGGATCTCGACGACCAGCAGCACCTCCGACGCACGCAACGTCCCGCCCTCCGAGCGAACCCGCTGCACGGCGGACCGGTGGACGACCACCAGGTCAGGGCGGCGTGACGTCCCCGGCTGGTCGCCTCGGCCGAACTCCAGGTCGATGTCGACGTCCTGAATGACCACGGCCGTGCCGGGAAGCTGAGCCTTGAGCTGGTCGCAGATCGCATACGACGCGAGCATGTGATCAGGCGTCGGCGACGGCGACATCACGAGGCTGCCCTCCTGCAGCTCCCAGCGGTAGCGGTCGTCCTCGCCGAGTCGGACGTACTCGTCGACGGTCAGCAGCCGGCCAGGCGGCTCTACCAGAGCAGTCACCATCAGCCTCTCTTCCGGCACACAGACAGTGTCCCACGTCTCACCCGCTCAGCGGCTTGAGCCGGATCGGCGTGGACGCCAGCAACCCCAGCGGGTCCACATAGTCGGCGCGCGACGCCGGACCCCACATCGCGCCCCAGTGCAGGCACGCCGCCGCGCCGCAGCCGGTGTGGCCGGCCACCAGCTCGCCTATCACCGTGCCCGCGGTCACCGACTGGCCGGCCCGCACGCTGCCACGCACCGGCTCGTAGCTGGTGTGCAGCCCGCCCGGGTGGCTGATCGACACCACCGGCCGGCCGGCCAGCAATCCGGCGAACACCACCGTGCCCGCCCCGGCCGCCAGCACCGGCTGACCGTCGGCGCCGGCCAGGTCCACGCCCCGGTGCCCACGCAGCCAGTTCGGGGCCGGCGCGTCGAACATCCGCAGCACCGCCGGCCGCGGCCGCAACGGCCAGTCCAGCCGGGCATCCGGGCCCTCATCCGCCGGCTCGGCGGCAGCCAGTCCCATCGCCAACACAGCCGATCCGAGTGCCGTCACCGGCGCCGCCCATCGCACATCGGTAACCTTCGGCGCGACGGTGCCGGCCCGGCCAGTCAGTGCTGTGGACAAAGCACCAGGACGCACGGTGTAAACTTCCCCACGCGGTCCGCATTAGCGGGCTGACTTCGCGTGTCTGCACCACAACCGGATGCCGAACGGTCCCGTCCCTGAGGGTTCAAGGGCGGGTAGGGCATCTCAGTAGACACCAGGGCTCGGCCTCACCTGACGCCGGGCGACAACCGACACACGAAAGCTGGGCATAACCATGGCTGTTGTGACCATGAAACAGCTGCTGGACAGCGGCACCCACTTCGGGCACCAGACCCGTCGCTGGAATCCCAAGATGAAGCGGTTCATCTTCACCGACCGCAACGGCATCTACATCATCGACCTGCAGCAGACGCTGACCTTCATCGACAAGGCCTACGAGTTCGTCAAGGAGACCGTCGCCCACGGCGGGTCCGTGCTGTTCGTCGGCACCAAGAAGCAGGCGCAGGAATCGGTCGCCGCCGAGGCCACCCGCGTCGGCATGCCCTATGTGAACCAGCGCTGGCTGGGCGGCATGCTCACCAACTTCTCCACCGTGCACAAGCGCCTGCAGCGGCTCAAGGAGCTGGAGGCCATGGAGCAGACCGGTGGGTTCGAGGGACGGACCAAGAAGGAGATCCTCGGCCTGACCCGGGAGAAGAACAAGCTGGAGCGCAGCCTCGGCGGCATCCGCGACATGAACAAGGTTCCCTCTGCGGTCTGGGTGGTTGACACCAACAAGGAGCACATCGCGGTCGGCGAGGCCCGGAAGCTGGGCATCCCGGTGATCGCGATCCTGGACACCAACTGCGACCCGGACCTGGTCGACTACCCGATCCCGGGCAACGACGACGCGATCCGCTCGGCCGCGCTGCTGACCAGGGTGATCGCCTCCGCGGTCGCCGAAGGCCTGCAGGCACGTGCCGGCCAGGGCAACGGTGAGGGCGAGGTGGAGTCCGAATCCGTCGAACCGCTGGCCGAATGGGAGCAGGAGCTGCTGGCGTCGGCGACGACGACGGCAACGGCTCCAGCCCCGGCCACGGACGCGGCGCCCGCGCCGGCCGACACCATCGACGCATCCTAGGACAGGCTGAAATGGCGAACTTCACCGCCGCCGACGTCAAACGTCTGCGGGAGTTGACCGGTGCCGGCATGCTCGACTGCAAGAACGCGCTGGCCGAGAGTGACGGCGACTTCGACAAGTCGGTCGAGTTGCTGCGGATCAAGGGCGCGAAGGACGTCGGCAAGCGCGCCGAGCGCGCCACCGCCGAAGGTCTGGTGGCCGCCAAGGACGGCGCGCTGATCGAGTTGAACTCGGAGACCGACTTCGTCGCCAAGAACGCCGAGTTCCAGGCGCTGGCCGATGAGATCGTGACGGCGGCGGCGGCGTCCAAGGCGGCCGACATCGACGCGCTCAAGGGAGCCCAGACCGGTGGCCGGACGGTTGCCGAGGCGATCGAGGCGCTGTCGGCGAAGATCGGCGAGAAGCTCGAACTGCGCCGGGTCGCCTACTTCGACGGCACCGTGGAGACCTACCTGCACAAGCGGGCCTCCGACCTGCCGCCGGCGGTCGGGGTGCTGGTCGAGTACACGGGCACCGACAAGCAGGCCGCCCATGCCGCGGCGCTGCAGATCGCCGCGCTGAAGGCCAAGTACCTGACCCGCGATGACGTGCCCGAAGACGTCGTCGAGGGCGAGCGCCGGATCGCCGAGGAGACCGCCAAGGAAGAGGGCAAGCCCGAGCAGGCGCTGCCCAAGATCGTCGAGGGCCGGGTGAACGGCTTCTTCAAGGACACCGTGCTGCTGGAGCAGCCGTCGGTCTCGGACAGCAAGAAAACGGTCAAGGCGCTGCTCGACGAAGCCGGGGTGACGCTCACCCGGTTCGTCCGGTTCGAGGTCGGCCAGGCCTGACGGCGTGCGCGGCCGGCACGCTCGCACTTGCTAGCGTCGGGTCATGCAATACGTACACGCCTTCGGTGACGACGCACTGGGTGAGTTCGATGCCGTCGCCCTGACGGAGCAGCTCAGATCCGGTGAAGTCTCGGCCATCGAGCTGGTCGAGGCCGCGATCGCCCGAACCGAGAAGGTCAACCCGGCCCTGAACGGCCTGGCCTACGAGGCGTTCGACCGTGCCCGGACACGCGCGTCGGTGGCGCGAAGCGACGGATTCTCCGGGTTTTTCGAGGGCGTACCGACATATGTCAAGGACAACGTCGACGTGGCCGGGATGCCGACCATGCAGGGCACCGACGCCTGGCAGCCGCACCCGGTCGCCACCGACGGCGACTTCGCCCGGCTGTATCTGGCCACCGGGCTGATCCCACTGGGCAAGACCCAGCTGTCGGAGTTCGGGTTCAGCGCCTCCGCCGAGCACCCCCGGCTGGGCGCGGTCCGCAACCCGTGGAACACCGACTACACCGCTGCGGCGTCGTCATCGGGATCGGCCGCGTTCGTCGCCGCCGGAGTGGTGCCCATCGCGCACGCCAACGACGGCGGCGGCTCGATCCGCATCCCCGCCGCCTGCAACGGGCTGGTCGGCCTGAAACCGACCCGGGGCCGGCTGCCGCTGGACAAGGATTTTCGGGCGATGCCGGTGCGGATCGTCTACAACGGCGTGGTGACCCGGTCGGTGCGCGACACGGCGGCCTTCTACCGGGAGACCGAGCGCACCTGGCGCAACCCCAAGCTGCCGGCGATCGGCGATGTGACCGGGCCGAGCAAGCGGCGGCTGAAGGTCGCCGTCGTCACCACCTCGATCTCCTATCAGGCGAGCCCCGAGGTGCGCGAGCTGACGCTGAAGACCGCGGGGTTGCTGGAGGAACTCGGGCACCGGGTGGAGCACATCGAGAAACCACCCATACCGGACTCCTTCGCCGACGACTTCCTGCTGTACTGGGCGTTCCTGGCCACCGCGCTGGTGCGCGGCGGACGGTTCATGTTCGGGCCGACGTTCGACCGCAGCCGGCTGGACAATCTGACGCTGGGGCTGGACCGACACGCCACCCGCCACCTGTACCGGCTGCCGCTGGCGGCGGCCCGGCTGGCGGCTTCCGGGCGGCGCACGGCGCGCTTGTTCCGCGAGTACGACATGGTGCTGACCCCGACCGTCGCCCACGAGACTCCCCGGATCGGGCATCTGGATCCGACAGCCGATTTCCAGCAGATCATCGACCGGCTGATGGAGTGGGTCGCGTTCACGCCGCTGCAGAACGCCACCGGCGACCCGGCGATCTCCCTGCCGTTGGCCCGTACCGCTGCCGGGCTGCCGCAGGGCATGATGTTCGCCGCCGAGCGGGGCGCCGAGGCGCGGTTGCTGGAGTTGGCCTACGAGCTTGAAGAAGCGCATCCCTGGGCCCGCATCCAGTCCGGCGCCGGTCACTGATCCGAACCGAGGATCTCCAGCATCCGTTTGAACTCCAGCCGCTCCGTCGTGCCGAGCTTGGCGAGGATTCGGTCGTCGGCCACCCGTACCGCGGCTTCGGCGCTTTCCAGCAGCTTGCGGCCGTCGCTGGTCAACATCGCCGGCAGCGCCCGCCCGGACGCCACCGAGGCCGGCCGAGTCACCGCGCCGCGGTTCTGCAGCCGGTGCAGCACGGTGTTCATCGCCTGCGGTGTGACGTTGGTCTGTCGCGACAATTCGGCGCTGGACATACCCGGGTGCATGGAAAGCACTCGCAGGCATACGAATTCGGGAAGCGTCAAACCCAAGGGGCTGAGCACCGCGGAGACCTCGGGACGCAGCGCCGAAGTGACCCGGTAGAGCAGGTAACCCAGCGGAGCGTCGTCGTTCCAGCTCATATCAATTATCTTGACATATATCAGGCACGTTGATATACCGGACGGCATGACCGAAGCGCAGAAGTTCGATTTCGATTTCGACCCGGCCTACCGCGGCGAGGCTCCCCAGTTCGGGCCCGGTCAGCGGCCGCCGTGGAGCATCGGAGAACCGCAACCGGAGATCGCCGCGCTGATCGAGGCGGGCAAGGTGCACGGCGATGTTCTCGACGCGGGCTGCGGCGAGGCGGCGGTATCGCTGTATCTGGCCGAACGGGGGCACACCTGCGTGGGACTGGACGCCTCGCCCACCGCGATCGAGCTGGCGCGCGCCGCGGCTGCCGAGCGGGGCCTGGCCAACGCCTCGTTCGAAGTCGCCGATATCACCGACTTCGCCGGCTATCCGGCCGGCTCTGAAGGCCGGTTCAACACGATCATCGACAGCACGCTGTTCCACTCGATGCCGGTCGACCTTCGGGAGGCATACCAGCAGTCGATCGTGCGCGCCGCCGCGCCCGGCGCCTCGTATTTCGTGCTGGTCTTCGACCGGGCCGGGATGCCGGAAAGCCCGGCCAACCCGGTCACCGAAGACGAACTCCGCGACGTGGTGTCCAGATACTGGGTCATCGACGAGATTCGGCCGGCCCGGATCCACGCCAATTTCCCGGACGGCAATCCCGCCGAGTTCCCGATGGTGGACCTGCGCGACGAACCCAACGGGCGTAAGTCGGTGCCCGCCTGGCTGCTCTCGGCGCACCTCGGCTGACTCGGACGGCGCTCCCGCTCTCGACACGTTAGCTTAGCCAATGCTAACCTCTGCGGGTTGAACATGGGACCGGGGGGAATTCGATGACCGCGCCGATCTGGATGGCCGCACCGCCGGAGGTGTGGTCGGCGCTGCTCGGCTCCGGACAGGGGCCCGGCGCGCTGCTGGCGGCGGCGGCGGCATGGAACTCGTTGAGCGCCGAATACGCTTCGACCGCAGACGAACTCAGCGAGTTGCTGGCGGCGGTGCAGGCCGGCACCTGGCAGGGGCCGAGCGCACAGTCGTATGTGGCCGCGAACGTGCCGTATCTGGCGTGGCTGATGCAAGCCAGTGCCGACAGCGCGGCCACCGCGGCCCAGCACGAGACGGTGGCGGCCGCCTACACCGGCGCGCTGGCGGCCATGCCGACCCTGGGGGAGTTGGCCGCCAACCATGCCACGCATGCCGTGCTGGTGGCGACCAATTTCTTCGGCGTCAACACGATTCCGATCGCCCTGAACGAGGCCGACTACCTGCGGATGTGGGTCCAGGCCGCCACCACGATGAGTGCCTACCAGGCGACCGCGACCGCGGCGGTGGCGGCCACGCCGCAGACCGAGCCGGCGCCGCAGATCCAGAAAGCCGCGGCCGACAACGACGGTGACCAACCCATCCACAACGACGGTGACCAGCCCATCGACAACGACGGCGACCACGGCGTTGGCCTGATCGAATGGCTGCACTCGATGGGGGTCAACGATCCCGGGTTGAATTCCGTCCTACAGTTCACCGGCTTGCAGGATCTGTCAGCCGACCTATCCGGTGGGGGACCCCTGTCGAGGGCCCTCTCCGACCCGTTCCTGCTGATCATCAACCCGCTTTCGGCCCTCTTCGACGGCAACGCCGGGTTCTTCTCCCTGGGCTATGCGATTACGCCGGCCATTGCCGGCACGGTGGCGGCCGCCCCGGCCGCTGCCGCGGCCAGTGCCGCCGCGGCCGGGCTCGGCCTGGAGTCTGGGCCCGTCCCGGTGGCCGATCCACTACCGGCCACGGTCGCGCCCAAGGCGGTGCCGGGTGCCGTGATCGGCCCGCCCGTGGCCGCCGGGGTCGCACCGCCGGCTCCCGCGGTGTCGGCTCCGGCGCCGGCCGTGCCGCCCGCACCGCCACCGCCACCCCCACCGGTCACCGGCGCGGAAGCATTCGCGTTTCCCTGGCTGGTCGGCGGTGGTCCCGGCCTCTGGCCGGGCCGCCGGACGAACATCGGCGTCAATGCCAGTACCAGAACACCGGCCTCGGAGACGGCCGCCGCGCCGGCCGCCGGGGTCTCGGCGCGCAGACGAGGAAAGGCCCGCCGTCGGAGGCAAGCTGTGCAGCGCGGGCACGGTGACGAGTTCATGGACATGAACATCGACGTCGATCCGGACTGGGGTACGCCGACAGTCGATCCTCCCGCGGCGGCGCGCGCGTCCGATCGGGGCGCCGGTCGGCTGGGACTCGCCGACACGGTGGGCAAGGAGGCGAGCGGATTGACCTCGCTGGCCGTCGACCAGTTCGGTGGGGCCCCGGCGATGCCGATGATCCCGGGCACCTGGGAGCCCGACGGCGAATCGGAGACTGACGAGGAGACCTGACCGGCGCGAGAGCACACCGGGCGTCCGGGAACTGGTCAGTGGGGCAGCCGGACGAGGAATCCGGTCGCGATCAGCTTGCGGGCCAGGTCCGTCTGCTGCGTGGCACCCAGGCCGGGCAGATCGGCAACCCGGAACGGCTCGGTGCTGCCGGCGAGGAAACGCAGGGCGGCTTCGTGGTCGGCGCCGGCGCTGATCGACAGCTGGGCGAACTGCAGGGTGACCCCGCCGCGAGCCGGGGTCACCCGCGAATAGAGCGGCTGGTGCTTCGTCACCAGCGTGTGCCCGTCGATCCCGACGGCGTCCGATACCCGCCCGACCGGTGGGCAGCTGCCGCGCCGGACCAGGATCCCCTCCAGTGCCCCGAGACCCGCCGCGACCACGTCCGGATCCTCGATGATGTCAGCCATATCGCGCACCAGCCCGGCGATACCGGCGCGGGCGTCGCCGTCGTCGAGGTGCCGTGGCGGCAGCAATCTGTGCAAGCGGTCATCCTGGACGCTCAACAGGTACAGCATGTGGCTCAGCAGCGTCAGCGCGCTGGGCGCGTGCATGCCGATCGTCAGGTGCACCGACGGCTCCGAGGTCGTCTCGGCCGAATGGACCACGCCGCGCGGCAGGTAGAACACGTCGCCGGCTTCCAGGAGCACATCCTGGGGCGCCGGCAGGTCCGCGGCGACAACGGCGGTGTGGCTTTGCATCTGATGGGGCGGGGTCGGGGTGCCGTACAGATGCCAGATCTTGGATCCGTGGATCTGCAATATCAACACGTTGTGCGCGTCGTAGTGCGGGGCGAAGCCCTGTGAGCCCGGCGGCGTCGCGTAGGCGTTGACCTTCGCCGGGAAGTTCAGTTCGACCTCCAGGGCGTGCGCCAGCGACGCGATGGTCGGCACGTACTGCTCGATGCCGTTCAGGATGATCGTGTGGCCGTCGGCGAAGTCCTCCTGAACCCGGGCAAGATCGAGACTGCCGTCGGCCAGCCGGTAGCGGTCGGCCTCTCTCTTGTCCTTCCCGCGCACCAGGCGCAGCATCGATGGTTCGGGTGCGGCGTGTTTGAGGAGTTCGTCGACCGCCGACGGTCCGGGCAGCACGCGGTCGAAGTAGCCGGCGCAGTCTCGCTTGAGGTGGTGGTGCGTCTTCTCCCACAGCTCGTCGAAGAAGGTCTGCACCGGGAGCGGTTCCAGCAGCCACGCCAGTGGGGAGTCGACGGTGACCTCCCCGTCGCGCACATACTCGAACATGACCCTGCCAGGATCGCAGCGAACCGGTGACTTGTCGAACCCGCGACGGACCGCCATGCAGGCTCGGCGTGTTCGGTCGACCCGGACAACCGGATCGGCCCGCGATGAGGCAGGATGATGATGCCTTTTGCGAGATTGTCGGGCGATCGCCCGCCATCGCGCCATTGTGCCGAGAATCCGAGGAGTCTGATGGGAGAGCCGGCCGACCGGACCAAGTTCTCACGGGTGCTGCTCAAGCTCGGCGGCGAGATGTTCGGTGGTGGACAGGTCGGGCTGGATCCCGACGTGGTGGCCCAGGTCGCCCGCCAGATCGCCGAGGTGGTTCGCGACGGCGTGCAGGTCGCGGTGGTGATCGGTGGCGGCAACTTCTTCCGCGGCGCGCAACTGCAGCAGCGCGGAATGGAACGGATGCGCTCGGACTACATGGGGATGCTCGGCACCGTCATGAACAGCCTTGCGCTGCAAGACTTCCTGGAGAAGGAAGGGATCGACACCCGGGTCCAGACCGCGATCACGATGGGTCAGGTCGCCGAGCCGTACATACCGCTGCGGGCCATCCGGCACCTGGAGAAGGGCCGGGTGGTGATCTTCGGGGCCGGCATGGGTTTGCCGTACTTCTCCACCGACACCACCGCGGCTCAGCGGGCGCTGGAGATCGGTGCTCAGGTGGTGCTGATGGCGAAGGCGGTCGACGGGGTGTTCACCGCGGATCCCCGTCAGCACCCCGACGCCGAACTGCTCACCGCGATCAGCCACCGCGAGGTCATCGACCGCGGCTTGCGGGTGGCCGATGCCACCGCGTTCAGCCTGTGCATGGACAATGGCATGCCGATCCTGGTGTTCAATCTGCTGACCGACGGCAACATCGCGCGCGCGGTTGCGGGTGAGAAGATCGGGACACTGGTCACCACCTGACCGAAGCGACGAGGAGGAGCGGCACCCCATGATCGATGAGGCTCTCTTCGACGCCGAAGAGAAGATGGAGAAGGCCGTAGCGGTGGCCCGCGACGACTTGGCGACCATCCGCACCGGCCGCGCCAATCCGGGGATGTTCTCCCGGATCGTCATCGACTACTACGGCGCGACGACCCCGATCACCCAGCTGTGCAGCATCAACGTGCCCGAGGCGCGGCTGGTGGTGATCAAGCCCTATGAGGCGTCGCAACTGCCCGCGATCGAGGCGGCGATCCGCAACTCCGACCTGGGCGTCAACCCCAGCAACGACGGCACCCTGATCCGCGTGGCGGTGCCGCAACTGACCGAAGAGCGGCGAAAAGAGCTGGTCAAACAGGCGAAGGCCAAGGCGGAAGATGCCCGGGTGTCGGTGCGCAACGTCCGTCGCAAAGCGATGGACGAGCTGCACCGCATCCGCAAAGAGGGTGAAGCCGGTGAGGACGAGGTGGGCCGGGCCGAGAAGGACCTCGACAAGGCCACCCATCAATACATCGGGCAGATCGACGAACTGGTCAAACACAAAGAAGGCGAGCTGCTGGAGGTCTAGGGTGACCTGGTGACCGCTCAGCAACCAATCTCCGTGACCGGCAACGGAAACGGCTCGACGCCGCAGCCGCAGCGGAAGGAGTCGCGGGCGGGCCGCAATCTGCCCGCCGCGATCGTCGTCGGGGCGCTGCTCGGTGGGGGACTGATCGCGACCCTGTTGCTGGCGCCCTTCCTGTGGCTGGTGGAGTTGGCGGTGGCCACCCCGATCGCCACCCACGAGGTGTCGCGGCGGTTGCGTGAGGCCGGCTACGACGTGCCGTTCATCCCGCTGGCGCTCGGCGGGCAGGCCACCGTGTGGCTGGCCTGGCCGTACGGCGTCACCGCCGTGTTCGGTGCGTTCGGCGGCACCGTGGTGTTGTGCATGATCTGGCGGCTGGTCGATCAGGGGCTGACCCACACACCGGTCAACTACCTGCGCGACATGTCGGCGACCGTGCTGCTGGCCGCCTGGGTCCCGCTGTTCATGGGCTTCGGCGCGCTGCTGGTTTTCGACACCCACGGCGCCCACCCCGAGTACAGCCCGGGCCGGGTGTTCTGCCTGCTGCTCACCGTGGTGTTCTCCGACATCGGCGGATACACGATCGGAGTGCTGTTCGGCAAGCACCCGATGGTGCCCGCCATCAGTCCCAAGAAGTCATGGGAGGGGTTCGCCGGCTCACTGCTGTTCGGGATCACCGGCTCGGTGGTCGCGGTGAACTACCTGCTGCCGGGCAAGGAGTGGTGGGTCGGGCTGCCGCTGGGCCTGCTGCTGGTGATCACCGGCATCTTCGGCGACCTGGTCGAGTCGCAGGTCAAACGGGATCTCGGCATCAAAGACATGGGCCGTTCGCTGCCCGGTCACGGCGGCCTGATGGACCGGCTCGACGGGCTGCTGCCGTCGGCGGTGGTCACCTGGATCGTGCTGACCGTGGTGCCCTGAGCCGTCGTCCATACTGGACTGGACGTGAAACAGCAGCTGGTCTTCGAAGCGCCGCGGCGCGCACTGCCGCCTCGGCACCTGGCCGACCTCGACGACACGGGCCGTACTGCCGCCGTGGCCGAGTTGGGGCTACCGGCGTTTCGCGCCAACCAACTGGCTCACCAGTACTACGGCCGGCTGATCGCCGACCCGCAGCAGATGACCGACCTGCCGGCCGCGGTGCGCGCCTCGGTGGCCGGGGCCCTGTTTCCGACGCTGCTGACCGCGGTCAGTGAGATCGAGTGTGACGCCGGCGAGACCCGCAAGACGCTGTGGCGGGCCGGGGATCACACCCGGTTCGAGTCGGTGCTGATGCGCTACCCGCGGCGCAACACGGTGTGCATCTCCTCGCAGGCGGGCTGTGGGATGGCCTGCCCGTTCTGTGCGACGGGTCAGCAGGGGCTGACCCGCAACCTGTCGACCGCCGAGATCGTCGAACAGGTGCGCGCGGCCGCGGTCGAGCTGCGCGACCGCGATCACGGCCGGCTTTCCAATGTGGTGTTCATGGGCATGGGTGAACCGCTGGCCAACTACAACCGGGTCATCGACGCGGTGCGGCGGATCACCGAGCCGCCGCCGCATGGGTTCGGCATCTCGGCCCGCTCGGTGACGGTGTCGACGGTCGGGCTGGCGCCGGCCATCCGCAAGCTGGCCGACGAGCATCTCGGGGTGACCCTGGCGCTGTCGCTGCACACCCCTGATGACGAACTGCGCGACACGCTGGTGCCGGTGAACAACCGCTGGAAGGTGGCCGAGGCGCTGGACGCCGCCCGGTACTACGCCGACACCACCGGCCGGCGGGTGTCGGTGGAGTATGCGCTGATCCGCGACGTGAACGACCAGCCCTGGCGAGCCGACCTGCTGGGCAAGCTGCTGCACTGTGTACTCGGCCAACTGGTGCACGTCAACCTGATTCCGCTCAACCCGACACCGGGCAGCGACTGGGATGCCAGCCCTAAACCGGTGGAGCGCGAGTTCGTCAGGCGGGTTCGCGCGCATGGAGTTTCCTGCACGGTGCGTGACACCCGCGGCCGTGAGATTGCCGCCGCGTGTGGCCAGTTGGCGGCCGAAGGCCGGTAGCTGGAGCTCAGGCGGATCGGGTGGGGCGTGTGGCCAGTTGGCGGCCGAAGGCCGGTAGCTGGAGCGTCATCTGTCGCGAGATCGCAGCCCCGCAGGAAAAGTTCGAGTAGCTACCTGCGTAGGCGCGATCTCGCGGAAACAGTGGGCCACCGCCCCGCGCCTACTTGATCCAGCCTCGCTTGCGGCCGATGATGTCGCGCACCAGAACGACGAGAACCAGCACGGCGAACGCGATCAGGAAGTAGTCCTCGACGTGGCCGACGTGATTGCCACGCAGCATCAGCAGCAGGAAGCCGAAGATGCCGAGCCCGGAGATGTGCCAGATCCGGTGATGAATCCTGCTCCAGCCCCAATTCGCGGACGGCACCTCGGCCATGTCAATCCGGTCGTCGCGTTCCAACTCGGTACCGGCCACTGCGGAATCCTCCTGCTCTCACGGGCAACTGACGGACATTCTGGCACAACCGTCATCAGCCGGTTTGGAATCTCCGGTAAGCGGCTTAAGCAGGTCAGCGCAGGGTGACGTCGGCGATGATCAGCACCGGCCAGGCGACGATCTCTCCGAGAAGCGAGAACAGCTTGTCCAGGCCGTGGACTTCGGCGAGGTGTTCGTAATGGGTGCTGGCCCATACGAGCCCGACCACGAGATACACCCCCAGCAGCACAGCGCCGACCATCGCAAGGTTGACCAGCTGACGGATGCTCAGGCGCCGATCCAGTAGTGCCTGTGCGCGTTCCAGGAAGGTCTCCATGTCGGTCATCGGATGCGCCCGAGAATCCGCTCGGATTCGGTGACGCCCTCCTCGCCGGGGGCGTGGCCCTTGCCGAAGACACGCCTCGCCTGCGCTTCCCGCAAGTCGCGGTGAGCTTGCGCGGGAACGTCGTAGCCGTACCGCAACTGGGCTTCCCGCGGCGTTGTGGTGACCGGATTGACCGGTGGAATCCTGCGCAGCACCCGGGTGCCGATCGGCAGGGTGGCCGGCGAGATCAGCCGCAGCAGGATCAGTTGCAGTCGGGTGGTCATGCTCAGCATGGTGAACGCGGCACTGAGCGGCGGCACGATCAGCGCGTCGAGCAACCGGGAGGTGCCCAGCCAGCCGACCCCGCCCATCTTGCGCATCCACCACGGCATCGTCGCCAGTGCGCCCCGGCCCAGGAAAGCGGTGACCACCCGGCTGGCCGGACGCAGCAGCAGCGGCAGCGACGACGGCAGAATCACCTCCGCGTGCAGCATGTGGTGTATCGCGCGCCGCGCGATGTCGGAGTGGATCAGCTGCGGTCGCACCTCTTCGAAGTACTCGCGCACGCCCTCCCGGGTGCGCGGCACGTCGGCCGGGTCGAACGTTTGCAGTTCGGCGGCGCGCGCGCAGTCGGCCCAGTACTGCACATCTTCCCCCGGGGTGAGTCGGCCGGGACCGAATTTCTCGTAGGCACAGAGGATCGAGTACCAGGCCGTGAGGTGCATCCACAGTTGGGCGGCCGGATCGTTGGCGTCGTAGCGGTTGCGGGTGACCGGGTCGGTCCCGATCGCATTGGAGTGAATCTTGACCAGCACGTCGGCGGCTTCCGTGGTGGAACGGCTGTCGCCGAAAGCCACCATGGCGAAGTACCGCAGCGTGCGGCCGTAGCGGGTTCGGGGCCGATCGTAGATCGCGTTGGTGTCGTCGAAGGCGGCCACCAGCCCCGGATCCAGCTCCGCGATGGCCGCCGCGCGCTGAAATCCGATGCTCAGCGACGTCGGATAGCTCCACACCCGCCACGTCACCGAGTCCGGGCCGAAGAAGCCGAAGTCCTCGGCCGGGTCGACGCTCGGGAGGGAGAGCCAGCGACGAAGCGCGCTCAACGGTCCGCCTTTCGCTTTTCTTGACAGTATGCAAAATTATTTCCCGCCCCAATCCAGCCGTCAACGTGGGCGACCCGATACGAGTCGAGTTGCCGGCGAAGCTGCGCGACGGGATTACCGTGGTCAACATGGCACACAACACCGGTGCGCCGCAGGCCTGGGACTTCGCCGTTGCGCCGGCAGGCAGTGCGCCGGGCGTGGTGTCGATGGTCGGCTACCGGGGGCTCGATCTGCCGGAGGCGGTGCATCGCGGCATGCCGTCGTCGACGTTGACGTTCATCGTCAGCCTCGATGACGGGGTGGAGGCGGCGGATTCGCTCGACGCGCTAGCGGGCGCCCGGCCCATTCCGGTGCTGCTCGGCGGCCTGCATCTGCGGGCCAGCCAGGTGCGGCAGCGGCGCGGCCAGGCCGGTGTTCAGGTAGCCGTGCATCCGTTGGCGGCGCGGGCACTGTTCGGGGTGCCTGCCGCCGAGTTGAGCGTTACCGACTTCGACGGGGCAAGCGTCCTGGGCCGCCCGTCCGGGCGACTACACGAGCGGGCGACCGAGACACAGCGGTGGCCGGACGCCTTCTCGCTGGTTGCGGACTATCTCATCGATGCGCGGCGGGGGCGGGACGTAGTGCCGGTGCGGCCCGAGGTGGCCCACGCCTGGCATCTGTTGGAACGCAGCCGGGGGCGAGTTCCGGTGGGTGCGGTCGCGGACCGGGTCGGGGTCAGCACCCGGCATCTGACCACCATGTTCGGTCGCGAAGTGGGCCGCACACCGAAGACGGTCGCGATGCTGATGCGATTCGAGCACGTCATCGCACGCATCGCCGACGCCGCACACCGGCAGTACCGGATCGACCTGGCCGGCATCGCGGCCGATGCCGGGTACTGCGATCAGGCGCACCTGACCCGAGAGTTCGCCCGGTTCACCGGTGTCCCGCCGCGGACCTGGCTGGCCGAAGAGTTCCGAAACATCCAAGACGGCGCCTACGCATACCGGTCAGAGTCGAAGCATGAACACTACGAGTGCACCGAATCCGACCGTCTGGTTGACCCTGCGAGCCCATAACGCGTCCAAGCTCATCGACTACTACGCCGAGGTGTTCGGTTTTGTCGTCACTGCCCGCTGCGGGGTCGACGGCGACACCGTCAAACACGCCGAACTGCTCTGGCCCGGGGCAGCGGCGGCATCATGCTCGGCAGCTACGCACCCGGCACCGCCTGGTGCCGTGAGCCGGGCACCACCGGCGGCTACGTCGTCACCGCCGACCCCGACGGCCTCTACCAGCGAGTGCTGGACCACAAAGCCGACGTCGTGATGCCACTGGCCGACACCGACTACGGTGCCCGCGAGTTCGTGGTCCGCGACCCGGAGGGCAACCTGTGGTGCTTCGGCGACTACCGAGGTGAACCGGCACAATGAACGGGTGACAACGTCCTCGACGGGCCGGACGAGAGTGCTGCTGCTGGGTTCCACCGGCTCGATCGGCACCCAGGCGCTGCAAGTCATCGCGGCCAACCCGGACCGCTTCGAGGTCGTCGGCCTGGCCGCCGGCGGCGGTCGTCCGGATCTGCTGGCCGCCCAGCGCGCCGAGACCGGGACGAAGAACATCGCGGTCGCCGACGAGCGAGCCGCCGACGCCGTCGGGGACGTGCGCTATCGGGGCGCCGACGGCGTCACCCGGCTCGTCGAGGACACCGAGGCCGACGTCGTGCTCAACGCCCTGGTCGGCGCGCTGGGACTGAAGCCCACCCTGGCCGCGCTGGCGACCGGAGCCCGGCTGGCGCTGGCCAACAAAGAATCGCTGATCGCCGGGGGACCGCTGGTGCTGCAGGCCGCCCGGCCGGGCCAGATCGTGCCGGTCGACTCCGAGCATTCGGCGATCGCTCAGTGTCTGCGCGCCGGCACCGCCGACGAGGTCGCCAAGATCGTGCTCACCGCCTCCGGCGGGCCGTTCCGCGGCTGGAGCGCGGCCGACCTGGAGCACGTCACACCCGAGCAGGCCGGGGCGCACCCGACCTGGTCGATGGGCCCGATGAACACGCTGAACTCGGCGTCGCTGGTGAACAAGGGACTCGAGCTGATCGAAACCCACCTGCTGTTCGGCGTCCCCTATAACCGCATCGACGTCGCCGTGCACCCGCAGTCGATTGTGCATTCCATGGTCACCTTCACCGACGGTTCGACGATCGCCCAGGCCAGCCCGCCGGACATGCGGCTGCCGATCGCGCTGGCACTGGGCTGGCCCGCGCGACTGCCGGGCGCGGCGGCGGCGTGCGACTTCACCGCCGCTTCAGCAGCCTCGACCTGGGAGTTCGAGCCGCTTGACGACGAGGTGTTCCCCGCGGTGAACCTCGCCCGGCAGGCCGGCGAGGCAGGCGGCTGCCTGACCGCGGTGTACAACGCCGCCAATGAAGTGGCGGCGGAGGCGTTCCTGCACGGCCGGATCGGTTTCCCGGCGATCGTCGAGACCATTGCCGACGCGCTGAACGCCGCTGACCAGTGGGCAGCGGAACCCGCTACCGTGGATGAGGTGCTCGACGCCCAGCACTGGGCACGGGCGCACGCGGCGCATACCGTTGACACGGTGAGCGCGAGGGAGTTAGCCCGAGAAAAGGACAGAGCAACACGATGATTTTCGCGATCGGCATCGCGCTGTTCGCATTCGGCATCCTGGTGTCGGTGGCGCTGCACGAATGCGGCCACCTGTGGGTGGCGTTGGCGACCGGCATGAAGGTGCGCCGCTACTTCGTCGGCTTCGGCACCACCCTGTGGTCGACCCGGCGCGGCGACACCGAGTACGGCCTCAAGGCGATCCCGGCCGGCGGCTTCTGCGACATCGCCGGGATGACCGCGGTGGAGGAGTTGGCACCCGACGAGGTCGACCGGGCGATGTACAAGCAGAAGGCCTGGAAGCGGGTCGCGGTGCTGTTCGCCGGCCCGGGGATGAACTTCGTCATCGGTCTGGTGCTGGTCTACGCCATCGCGGTGATCTGGGGACTGCCCAACCTGCATGCGCCCACCTCCGCGGTGATCGGCGACACCGGGTGCGTCGCACCGGAAGTCGCCAAGGGCGAGATGGGCAAGTGCACCGGGCCGGGGCCGGCCGCGTTGGCCGGCATCCAGGCCGGCGACGTCGTGGTCAAGGTCGGCGACACCGACGTGGCGAACTTCGCGGAGATGGCCGCGGCGGTCCGCAAGCAACACGGAACGACCCCGATCGTCATCGAGCGCGACGGCACCACGATGACCAAGTACGTCGACGTCACCCCCACCCAGCGCTGGATCGCCGGCCAGCAGGACGGGTCGCGGCAAGCCGAACCTGCTCCGGCCACCGTCGGCGCCATCGGGGTGGCCGCCGCCGAGTTCGGGCCCACCCACTACAACCCGATCACCGCGGTGCCGGCCACGTTCACCTTCAGCGGGGATCTGTCGGTGCTGCTGGTCAAGTCGCTGGGCGCCATTCCGAACAAGTTCGGCGCCCTGGTGCACTCGATCAGCTCTCCGCATCAGCCGCGCGACCCGGAGACCCCGATCAGCGTGGTCGGCGCGTCGATCATCGGCGGGGACACCGTCGTCCACGGTTCCTGGGTGGCGTTCTGGTTCTTCCTGGCCCAGCTGAACTTCATCCTGGGGGTGCTCAACCTGGTGCCGCTGCTGCCGTTCGACGGCGGGCACATCGCGATCGCGATCTACGAGAAGATCCGCAACATGATCCGGTCGGCGCGTGGGCTGGTCGCCGCGGCTCCGGTGAACTATCTCAAGCTGATGCCGGCAACGTACGTAATCTTGGTGGTGGTGGTCGGCTACATGCTGCTGACCGTCACCGCCGACCTGGTCAACCCGATCAGGCTGTTTCAATAGCCGTTCCAGTAGGAGACACACCATGACCTGCGTCGACGACGAGGCAGCGCGGGTACCGCCCGCTCGCGGGGGTGGGGGTACCGTCCGCTTGCGGGGGAGAAGCGATGCGGAGAAGCGGCGCCGATGAGCACCGCATTGGGTATGCCGTCGGCTCCGGCCCCCACGTTGGCCCCTCGGCGCAAGACCCGTCAGCTGATGGTCGGCAAGGTCGGGGTGGGCAGTGACTACCCGGTCTCGGTGCAGTCGATGTGCACCACCAAAACCCACGATGTCGACGCCACACTGCAGCAGATCGCGCAACTCACCGCGACCGGCTGCGACATCGTGCGGGTCGCCTGCCCGCGCCAGGAGGACGCCGACGCGCTCGCGACGATCGCCAAGAAGAGCAAGCTCCCGGTCATCGCCGACATCCACTTCCAGCCCAAGTACATCTTCGCCGCGATCGACGCCGGATGCGCCGCGGTGCGGGTGAATCCGGGCAACATCAAGGAGTTCGACGGCCGGGTCGCCGAGGTCGCCAAGGCCGCCGGCGCCGCCGGTGTCCCGATCCGGATCGGCGTCAACGCCGGCTCACTGGACCGGCGGTTCTTGGACAAGTACGGCAAAGCCACCCCCGAGGCGCTGGTGGAGTCGGCGCTGTGGGAGGCGTCGCTGTTCGAGGAGCACGGCTTCGGCGACATCAAGATCAGCGTCAAGCATTCCGACCCGGTGGTGATGGTGGCCGCCTACCAGATGCTGGCCGAGAGGTGCGACTACCCGCTGCATCTCGGCGTCACCGAGGCCGGCCCGGAATTCCAGGGCACCATCAAGTCCGCGGTCGCGTTCGGCGCGCTGCTTTCCCGCGGCATCGGCGACACCATCCGGGTGTCGTTGTCGGCGCCGCCGGTTCAGGAAGTCAAGGTCGGCAACCAGATTCTGGAGTCGCTGAACCTGCGGCCGCGGGGGCTGGAGATCGTGTCCTGCCCGTCGTGCGGGCGCGCCCAGGTCGACGTCTACAAGCTGGCCAACGAGGTCACCGCCGGGTTGGAAGGCCTGGACGTGCCGCTGCGGGTGGCGGTGATGGGCTGCGTGGTCAACGGCCCCGGGGAAGCCCGCGAGGCCGACCTGGGGGTCGCGTCCGGCAACGGCAAGGGCCAGATCTTCGTGCGCGGCAAGGTGATCAAGACGGTTCCGGAGTCCCAGATCGTCGAGACGCTGATCGAGGAGGCGTTGCGGCTTGCCGCCGAGATGGGTACCGGGCCGGACGCGTCGCCCAGCGGTTCGCCCACCGTCGCAGTAAGCTGAGTGGCGCCGATTCGAGTCGTCTGGTAAGCCCGCCCGCAGAAGGAGTCAGCTATGTCGGCTCCGCCAATTTTCCGTCTGGTCGATGAGCGACGGGTGTCGGTCGTGCGTGACGCGGCGACGGTGTGGCGGATGCTGGACCAGGACCCGGTCGGATCATGCATGGTCGCCGCGCGGGTAGCCGACCACGGCGTGGACCCGCGTTCGATCGGCGGCGAGCTGTGGACGCGGCGCGGCGCCGGTGAGTCGCTGTGCTACTCCGGCGCGAACCTGGTCCCGCTGTGCGGCGGTCCCGCCGACCTGAAAGCGTTCGCCGATAAGGCGATGGGTTCGGTCCGGCGTTGCTCATCCCTGGTCGGCCGGGCCGACCTGGTGTTGCCGATGTGGCAGCGGCTGGAGAGCGCCTGGGGTCCACCCCGCGACGTGCGGGACAACCAGCCGCTGATGGCGCTGAGCAGGATGCCGAACTGCCCGATCGATCCCGAGGTGCGCCAGGTTCGTCCCGACGAGTTGGACGCCTATCTGGTGGCCGCCATCGACATGTTCATCGGCGAGGTCGGCATCGACCCGCGATCGGGTGACAACGGACGCGGGTATCGGCGCCGGGTGGCCAACCTCATCGCGTGCGGCCGGGCCTGGGCCCGCTTCGAGGACGGCAAGGTCGTGTTCAAAGCCGAGGTGGGTTCGCAGTCGCCGGCCGTCGGCCAGATTCAGGGGGTCTGGGTGCACCCGGACTGGCGTGGCCGCGGCCTGGGGTCGGCCGGCACCGCGACGGTCGCGGCGGTCACCGTCGGCACCGGCCGCATCGCCAGCCTGTACGTGAACGACTTCAACGTGGTGGCCCGGGCAATCTATGAACGGGTGGGGTTCGCGCAGGTGGGTACTTTCGCGACGGTGCTGCTCGACTGAGTGGCGGGATGCGGCTGCTTCCCGTCCCCAGGGTGTCGTTAGCGCGAAGAAGTGCGAGTAGCGCGCACGACACCCGCAGTTTCGGCGAATCTTGAACCCGGATAACGGCGAGGTCTCGGTGCGCCTCCGCGCACCCCGGTACCGAATTCCTTATCATCAGCCACAATGTCAACTTCTGTAACGCCAGCATCACGAGCGGGAGTCCTGCTGGCCGTGATCGCCGCCGCACTTACCGTCCAGGCCTGCACGCCACGGCCGGACGGACCCGGGCCCGCCGCCGAACGGTTCTTCGACGCTCTGGCCACCGGCGACACCGCGACCGCCGCCGAACTCAGCGACGATCCCGTCGCGGCGCGCGAAGCGCTCAACGCCGCCTGGGCGGGCCTGCAGGCCAGCCACCTGGATGCGCAGGTTCTCGGCGTGCACTACACCGACGACACCGGCAACGTCGCGTACCGCTACTCGTGGCAGCTGCCCAAGCACCGGGTCTGGACCTACGACGGCGAACTGAAAATGGTGCGCAACGAGGGTCACTGGCAGGTCCGGTGGATCACCACCGACCTGCACCCTAAGTTGGGGGAGCGGCAGACCTTTGCGCTGCGGGCCGATGCGCCGCGGCGTGCCTCGGTCAACGGCGTCGACGGCACCGATGTGCTGGTGCCCGGCTACGTGTACCACTATCAGCTGGACGCCGGCCGCGCCGGCCGCGACCTGATGGGCACCGCAGCCGCGGTCGTCGACGCGCTGCGGCCGTTCGACGACACGCTCGACCCGCAGCGGCTGGCCGAGCAGGCCAGCTCGTCGGTGAACCCGCTGGAGCTGATCACCCTGCGGAAACGCGACAACGACCGGGTCTCACCGGCGATCGGCCGGCTGCCCGGGGTGGTGATCACCCCGGTGGAAGATTTCCTGCCGACCGACGACGCCTTCGCGCCGGCGCTGATCGGCGAAGTGAAGAAGTCGGTGGCCGGCCAGCTCGAAGGGCAGACCGGCTGGCGGGTGGTCAGCGTCAACCAGAACGGCGTCGACGTGGCGGTGCTCGAGGAGGTGGATCCGGCGCCGGCGCCGTCGGTCACGCTCAGCTTGGATCGGGCGGTGCAGCGGGCCGCTCAGCTTGCGGTCAGCACCCGGGGCGACAAAGCGATGATGGTGGTGATCAAGCCGTCGACCGGAGAGATCCTCGCGGTCGCCCAGAACGCCGCGGCCGACACCGAGGGGCTGCTCGCGACCACCGGCCTGTACCCGCCCGGCTCGACGTTCAAGGTGGTCACCGCGGGTGCGGCGATGGAGCGCGAGATGGCCACGCCGAACACGATGCTGGGCTGCCCCGGTGAGCTCGACATCGGCAACCGGACCGTGCCCAACTACGGCAGGTTCGACCTGGGTGTGGTGTCGATGTCGCGGGCGTTCGCCAACTCGTGCAACACCACGTTCGCAGAACTGGCCAGCCGGATGCCGCCGCGGGCGCTGACTCAGGCGGCCGCCGGCTACGGCATCGGGGTGGACTACCTGGTGGACGGCGTCACCACGGTGACCGGCATGGCACCTCCGACCGTGGACCTGGCCGAGCGCACCGAGGACGGATTCGGCCAGGGCAGGGTGCTGGCCAGCCCGTTCGGGATGGCGCTGGTCGCGGCGACGGTCGCGGCCGGCAAGACGCCGGTGCCCCGGTTGATCGAAGACCGGACGACCACGGTCAACAGCCCGCCCAACACCGAATCCGCCGGGGTCACCTCGGAGACCCTGGACGGTCTGCGGTCGATGATGCGGGAGGTGGTGACCGACGGCACCGGCCGCACCATCGCCGGTTGCGGCCAGGTTTTCGGGAAGACGGGTGAAGCCGAGTTCCCCGGAGGATCGCATTCCTGGTTCGCCGGATACCGCGGGGACCTGGCCTTCGCGTCACTGATCGTCGGCGGCGGCAGTTCCGAATACGCGGTCCGGATGACCAAGGTGATGTTCGATTCGCTTCCGGACGGCTTTCTGGCCTGAACAGCGCCTCCGGCGGGACTGGTTGCGCCCCGCCGGAGAAGCCGAGATCAGAACGGCGGCGACCCCGCCAGGGTGTCGATAACCGGGCCCAGCAACGCTGGTGCCAGGGCAGTCGGGGTCAGCAGGAAGTAATCGAGATCCACGGCGAGATAACCAAGAAAGTCGTCCGGAACCAGGAACCCGCCCCCTTGCAGGGTGCCGACGATGTCGGGGTCGTGCTCGATCGCGAACGCGCTCGGGTCGAGGCCGTTGATCAGGTTGGTGATCGGGTGATCGCCGGCCTGCGACTGGAAGTTGTCGACGGACAAGTCGAAGGCCGTCGCCGCACCCGGGTTGTTCGCGAACAGTTGCTCGTTCAGCGACACATCGTCGGCGGTCTGCGGGAGGTTGCCGCCGCCGCCGAAGAGGTCCGTGTAGCCGTCAGGCTCCGGGGAGGGGTCGGTGACGACGATCTGGTCGGCGTGAGCCAGGCCGGCCGCCCCCAGGCCGATCAGCGCCGCTGCTATCGCGCCGCCGGCAGCCATGCCGACAGCAGCCGCGGTACGACGAGCTGTAGTAAGATATGTTCGACTCATGTGTGAGCCCCCTGCTCTCTCTTTATGCGGATGTGCGGAGGGTTGCGCCCCTCGGCCGACGGCTCACACATGAGTCTTAAACTCAGTATTAATACCAATCGGTTGACTGTGAAACGTACGCCGTCGTTGAGTATGACGTCAAGAGATTTACTAACAAGAATTAAGATTCCGAACATTTCGTGTACTGCATGTAAGGGATTTTCCGGCTGGTCGAGCGAAGCGGTTGTTTCGGGAGACCGCCGGGCCGGCGACGGTAGATTGATACTGCTATGACCCATCCTGGCGAATTGGCCGAGCTGCGGGTTTCGGACGCGGACCGCAATGGCACCCTGCGCCGACTGCACAATGCGGTGGCGCTCGGCTTGATCGACATCGACGAGTTCGAGCAGCGCTCGTCGCTGGTCTCGCGGGCCAGGGTGCGCTCGGAGCTCGACACGCTGGTCGGCGACCTGCCCGGACCGGGTGCGATCGTCACGTCAGCCGCGGACCGGGTTGAGCTGCGCGGCTCGCTGGGGTCGCTGAAGCGGCATGGCGAGTGGGTGGTGCCGACGCACCTGGCGCTGGTTCGCCGGGCGGGTTCGTGCGACCTGGATCTGGTGCAGGCTCGCTTCGCCGGGCCGGTGGTGGTCATCGAATTGGACATGAAGATGGGCTCGGTGGACGTCCGACTGCCCGAGGGTGCCAGCTGTTCGATCGACGACGTGCGAGTATTCGGCGGCAGCGCCAGCGATCGGCGCAAGAATCCGACCGCCGAGGGAACCCCGCATGTGGTTTTCACCGGCAGGCTGGTCTGCGGGTCGCTGGTCATCCGGGGTCCACGGCGGCGGTCCTGGTTCAGTCGCCGCCGCTAAGCTGGCCGCATGCCCACCCGCACCGCTCTCTCGCCCGGCGTGCTGTCGCCGACGCTACCGGTGCCCACGTCGATCCAGCGCCCCGAATACGTCGGCAAGGACACCGCCGCCGAAGGCAGCGAGCCGTGGGTGCAGACACCCGAGGTGATCGAGAAGATGCGGGTGGCCGGCCGGATCGCCGCCGGCGCTTTGGCCGAGGCGGGTAAGGCGGTAGCGCCGGGGGTGACCACCGATGAGTTGGACCGCATCGCCCACGCATACATGGTCGATCACGGCGCCTACCCGTCCACGCTGGGCTACAAAGGCTTTCCGAAGTCGTGCTGCACATCGCTGAACGAGGTGATCTGCCACGGCATCCCCGACTCGACCGTCATCGCGGACGGCGACATCGTGAACATCGACGTCACCGCCTACATCGACGGCGTACACGGCGACACCAACGCCACCTTCCTGGCCGGCAACGTTTCCGAGGAGCATCGGCTGCTGGTCGAGCGCACCCGGGAAGCGACGATGCGGGCGATCAAGGCGGTCAAGCCCGGACGCGCGCTGTCGGTGATCGGCCGGGTCATCGAATCGTATGCGAACCGGTTCGGTTACAACGTCGTTCGTGATTTCACCGGCCACGGCATCGGCACCACCTTCCATAACGGCCTGGTCATCCTGCACTACGATCAGCCCGCGGTGGACACCGTCATCGAACCGGGGATGACGTTCACCATCGAGCCGATGATCAACCTCGGCGGGCTCGACTACGAGATCTGGGACGACGACTGGACGGTGGTCACCACTGACGGCAGGTGGACGGCTCAGTTCGAGCACACGTTGGTCGTCACCGACGAAGGTGCGGAGATCCTCACATGCATGTGACGGCGTTCGCTTGGGAAAATATCGTCCGTTTCGGGTGAAAACTCGGGACAAAACGCCCCACGGGCGCCGTCGGCTGGCGGTAGCGTTCGACAATGCCCTCGACCATGATGACCGTCGACGGGTTCCCCATTCCGGTCGGCGTGACCGGCCCGGAGAAGGGCTCCGTCGTCGTTCTGCTCGCGGCCGCCCAGCAGGCCCTGAGCGCCTACGAGCCGGTGTGCCAGCGCCTGCACACGGCGATGCTGCGCACCGTGGCCATCGGCTACGACGATCGGCTGACGGCCAAGTCGGTGGTCGGCATCCTGGACGCCTTGGACGTCCAGTGGGGCGTTCTGGTCGGCGATCGGGCCGGCGCCGAATGTGCCTGGGAGGCCGCGGCGACCCGGCTGGACCGGTTCACCGGCCTGGTGGTGATCGACCGCGGGCACCCGCGGGTGCCCGATCAATACGGCGTCATTCTCGACGAGGACTGCCCGCCGGTGGAGATCAACACGACAGTGCTGACCAGTAGCCGGGCGGCGCACGCGGCAGCGCTGGCCAGCCGGCGGTTCGTCTACGGCGACTACCGCATAGTGGAGCTGCTCAGGCGGCGCACCGCTGCGGAGTCCACCGCGCAACTGGCCGCCGAGATCGTGCTGCGGGCCAGCACCTGGTGAGATCGGCGGGGCGGTGTGACGGCCGACCCCTCGTGGCGGCGCGCCGCGTCAGCAGTAGAGAATTGCCGCATGGTGCCACGCCGGGATGAACTGTGAGCGGGTCGTCGGCACAGTTGACACTGACGGACCTTCAGGGTCTGGCCGCATCCGGCGAGATCGACACCGTCGTGCTCGCCTGCACCGACATGCAGGGCCGGCTGGTCGGCAAGCGGGTGGCGGCGGCGTATTTCGTCGCTGAGGTAGCCGATCACGGCGCGGAGTGCTGCAGTTATCTGCTGGCGGTCGACGTGGAGATGAACACCGTGGCCGGCTACCCGATCGCCGACTGGGACACCGGCTACGGCGACATGGTGCTGCGGCCGGACCTGGAAACGTTGCGGCGCATCCCGTGGCTGCCCGGCACCGCCCAGGTGCTGGCCGACCTGTACTGGCCCGACGGCACCGAAGTGACGGTGTCGCCGCGGCGCATCCTGGCGGCCCAGATCGACCGATTGACGCAGCGGGGCCTGGTCGCGTACGCGGCAACCGAATTGGAGTTCATCGTCTTCGACGACACCTACCGGCAGGCGTGGGCCAGCGGCTACCGCGGGCTCACCCCGGCCACCGACTACAACGCCGACTACGGACTGACGGCCGGCGCCCGGCTGGAGCCGCTGCTCCGCGACATCCGGCTGAACATGGGAGCCGTCGGGCTGAAATGTGAGGGCGTCAAGGGCGAATGCAACGCCGGCCAACAGGAGATCACCTTCCGCTACGAGCAGGCGATGCTCACCTGCGACAACCACGTCGTCTACAAGAACGGCGCGAAGGAGATCGCCGACCAGCACGGCAAGAGCCTGACGTTCATGGCGAAGTACAACCAGCGCGAAGGCAACAGCTGCCACATCCACATTTCATTGCGCGGCGCCGACGGAACCGCGGTGTTCGCCGACCCGGCGGCACCGCACGGCATGTCGTCGCTGTTTCGCGGTTTTCTCGCCGGCCTGTTGGCGACCCTGCCCGAGCTGACGCTGTGGTACGCGCCGAACATCAACTCCTACAAGCGGTTCGCCTACGGCAGCTTCGCACCCACCGCGATCGCCTGGGGGCTGGACAACCGAAGCTGCGCGCTGCGCGTTCTGGGCCACGGCGACGGCATGCGGGTCGAGTGCCGGGTGCCCGGCGGTGACGTGAACCCCTATCTGGCGGTCGCGGCGCTGATCGCCGGCGGGCTGCACGGCATCGACAACAACCTTCCGCTGCCGGAACCGGTGTCCGGCAACGCCTATCAGGGCGAGCTGCGCCGGCTGCCGACCACGCTGGCGGAGGCGTCGACATTGTTCGAGGGCTCGGCGATCGCCCGTAAAGCGTTCGGTGACGACGTCGTCGAGCACTACCTCAACAACGCCCGGGTGGAGTTGAACGCGTTCAACGCCGCCGTCACCGACTGGGAAAGGGTCCGCGGATTTGAACGGCTCTGAACCCGGCGGTTCAGCGAGGCTCGCCGGAGGCGAGGTGAAACTGGGACCGCCGCATCCCACGGCACGCCCGGTGGTCGGCCTGACCACCTATCTGGACCGGGCCCAGACCGGGGTCTGGGACGTGCACGCCAGCTTTCTGCCGGCCGGCTACTTCGACGGCGTCACCGCGGCCGGCGGCGTCGCGGTGCTGCTCCCACCGCAGCCGGTGGACGCCGATGTTGCGGCCCGGGTGCTCGACGGCCTGGCCGGGCTGGTGATCACCGGCGGCAAGGACGTCGACCCGCGGTGCTACGGCCAGGAGCCGCATCCGGACACCGACCAGCCGGGTGCCGACCGCGACGACTGGGAGTTCGCTTTGCTGGCCGAGGCGCTGCGACGGGGGCTGCCGGTGCTGGGCATCTGCCGCGGCGCCCAGGTGCTCAACGTCGCGTTCGGGGGCACGCTGCATCAGCACCTGCCCGACGTCATCGGCAACGACGGGCACCGGGCCGGCAACGCGGTGTTCACCACGATGGCCGTGCACACCGTGCCGGACACCCGGCTGGCCGAGCTCATGGGCGAGTCCTGCGAGGTCCAGTGCTACCACCACCAGGCGATCGCGGACGTCGGCCCGGGTCTGGTGATCAGCGCACGCGGCGCCGACGGGGTGATCGAGGGGATCGAGTTGCCCGGGGAGAACTTCGTGCTCGCCGTGCAGTGGCACCCGGAGGAATCACTGACCGACCTGCGGCTGTTCACCGCGATCGTGGACGCGGCGCGCTCGTATGCCGCCGGGCGGGTGAACGCGTGACCACTCAGCTGATCAACCCGGCCACCGGGGAAATGCTGACCACCGTCGAGCAGTCCGATGCTGACGCCGTCGACGACGCGGTGCGCCGCGCGCAGGCGGCACAGCGGCGGTGGGCGCGGCTCGCGCCGGCCGAGCGGGCGGCCGCGCTGCGCGCGTTCGCCGCGGCCGTCGACGCCCATGTCGGTGAGCTCGCGGCCCTCGAAGTGGCTAACTCCGGGCATCCGATCGCGGCGGCCGAATGGGAGGCCGGGCACGTCCGCGACGTGCTGCAGTTCTACGCGGCCAGCCCGGAACGGCTGTCCGGCAGCCAGATACCGGTCGCCGGCGGGCTCGACGTCACGTTCCACGAGCCAGTGGGCACCGTTGCCGTTATCACCCCGTGGAACTTTCCGATGCCGATCGCGTCCTGGGGCTTCGCGCCGGCGCTGGCCGCCGGTAATGCGGTGCTGATCAAGCCCGCTGAGTGGACGCCGCTGACCACGCTGCGGCTGGCCGAATTGGGAGTGCAGGCCGGGCTGGACCCCGACCTGCTGCAGGTGCTTCCCGGCGCGGGCTCGGTGGTGGGGCAGCGGCTCGTCGACCACCCGGGCGTGGCCAAGATCGTGTTCACCGGATCGACGGCCACCGGAACCCGGGTGATGGCCGCGGCGGCCGCGCAGGTGAAGCGGGTCACCTTGGAGTTGGGCGGCAAGAGCGCCAACATTGTGTTCGCCGACTGCGATCTGCAACGTGCGGCGGCGTCCGCGCCCGCCGGGGTGTTCGACAACGCCGGGCAGGACTGCTGTGCGCGAAGCCGGATCCTGGTGCAGCGCAGCGTCTATGACCGGTTCATGGAGCTCCTGGAGCCGGCGGTGAAAGGTGTCAGGGTCGGGGACCCGGCGGCCCGCGACACCGAGATGGGTCCGCTGGTGTCACGTCCGCACTGGGAGAAGGTGGCCTCCTACGTGCCGGAGGACGCACCCGTCGTCTTCCGCGGCGATGCGCCGGACGGACCCGGATTCTGGTTTCCGCCAACCGTGTTGGCCCCGGCGCGCACCGACCGCTGCGCAACCGATGAGATCTTCGGCCCGGTGGTCAGCGTGCTGCCGTTCGACGACGAGGCCGACGCGATCATGCTGGCCAACGACAGCTTGTACGGGCTGTCCGGTTCGATCTGGACCGACGACCTGTCCCGGGCGCTGCGGGTGTCCCGCGCGGTGGAAGCCGGGAACCTGTCAGTGAACTCGCACTCGTCGGTGCGGTTCAACACCCCGTTCGGCGGCGTCAAACAGTCCGGGCTGGGGCGCGAACTTGGTCCTGACGCGCCCCTGGCGTTCACCGAAACCAAAAACGTATTCATCGCCGTCAAGGAGGACCAGTGACCCGACCAACGATCGATCTGACCCAGCGCCTTGCCGGCCGGGTTGCGGTGGTCACCGGCGGCGGCGGCGGGATCGGCCTGGCGGCCGCCCGGCGCATGCGCGCCGAGGGCGCCACGATCGTGATCGGCGACGTCGACGCGGCCGCCGGCGTGGCGGTCGCCGACGAGCTGGACGGATTGTTCGTGCCGGTGGACGTCTCGGCGCAGCGTGACGTCGACGAGCTGTTCGACACGGCCGCGGACACCTTTGGCTCGGTGGACATCGCCTTCAACAACGCCGGCATCTCGCCACCGGAGGACGACCTGATCGAGGACACCGAGCTGTCCGCATGGCAGCGCGTGCAGGACGTCAACCTGAAGTCGGTGTATTTGTGCTGCCGGGCGGCGTTGCGGCACATGGCTCCCGCCGGGCGCGGATCGATCATCAACACCGCATCGTTTGTGGCCGTGATGGGTTCGGCGACGTCGCAGATCTCCTACACCGCATCCAAGGGCGGAGTGCTGGCGATGTCTCGCGAACTCGGCGTCCAGTACGCCAGGCAAGGCATCCGGGTGAATGCGCTGTGCCCGGGCCCGGTGAACACCCCACTGCTGCAGGAACTCTTCGCCGCCGACCCCGAGCGGGCCGCACGCCGGCTGGTGCACGTGCCGCTCGGCCGGTTCGCCGAACCGGAGGAGATGGCCGCCGCGGTGGCATTCTTGGCCAGCGACGACGCGTCGTTCATCACCGCCTCGACATTCCTGGTGGATGGCGGGATCAGCTCGGCGTACGTGACACCGCTGTGAAAGTCGCCTACGTCTTCAACACCCCGCGGGCCGCCAGTTACAAGCTCGGCCAGATGATCCTTCCGCAACTGGAGGCGGGCATCCACGGCGTGGATGTGGTGGGCATGTTCTTCTTCGACGACAACGTCTACGCGCTGCGCAGCGGCGACCCGGTGGGTGAGCGGCTTGCTGAATGGGTGCGCCGGAGCGGCATGCTGCTGATGATGTGCGACAGCTGCGCGTTGGAACGCGGACTGGCGCAGGGACGCCCGCGCTGGTGTGAGAACGGAGTCGGGCGTACCGAGCCCGCCGATTGTGTCCCGGTCGGAACGGTATCCGGCGTGAAGGTCGGCTGCTTTCCCGATCTGTACGCGGCGCTGGCGCAGGACATGCCCGACCAGATCATCAGCCTCTAACGGTTCACGCCAAACCCAGCAGCGCGTTCTCGACGACCTCGGGCAGTGCCGGGTGAATCCAGTACTGGCCGCGAGCCATCTGCGGTGCGGTCAGCCCGAAGCTCATCGCCTGGATCAGCGGCTGGATGATCGACGATGCATCATGGCCCATGATATGCGCGCCCAGCAGCTTCCCGGTACCTCGTTCGCCGATCAGCTTGACGATCCCGGTGGTGTCCTCCATCGCCCAGCCGTAGGCGACGTCGGCGTAGTCCTGCACCTTCACCGAGATATCGACTCCGCTTGCGATGGCGTCGTTCTCGGTGATTCCGACCGTGGCGATCTGCGGGTCGGTGAACACCGCGAACGGCACGAAGCGGTGGTCGGTGATCTTCATCGAGCCGGTGTCGTCCCAGTCGCAGAGCAGGTTGTGCTGCACCACTCGCGCCTCGTGGTTGGCCACATGTTTGAGCTCGTACGACGACGACACGTCGCCGAGGGCGAAAACACCGGGCGCGGTGGCCCGTTGGTATTCGTCGACCACGATCCGGCCGCGATCGACGTCGATGCCGGCCTGCTCGGCATCCAGCAGGTCGCCGTTGGGCACCCGGCCGGTCGCCACCAGCACGGCGTCCGCGTGCAGGGAGGAGTCGTCGTCGAGGTCGAGATGGATGCCGCTGCCGTCCTGGTGGGCGGCGACGACGGTGCGATGGGCGCGCAGTTCCCACTTCGCGGCGGCGATCCGAGTGAAGCGTTCGCAGATGGTGTCGTCCAGATGGCGCAGCAGGGTTCCGCCGCGGATGACGATGGTGACCCGGACACCGAGGGCGGAGAAGATGTGGGCGAATTCCGCGGCGATGAAGCCGCCGCCGACGATCACCAGATGCGTTGGCAGCTCGGCGATCCGCATCACGTCGTCGCTGGTGTAGTAGCGCACACCGCTGTCCCGGATCGCCTTGGGCGCCACCGCCCGCGCCCCGGCGGCGATCACCACCTGGGCGGCGGTGAACTGCTCCCCAGCCACGGTGTGCAGCAGGTAGCGGCCGTCCGGTTGAACCGCCCCGAACCGGGTGTGCGTGTCGTAGACGTCGACATCGGGTGAGCTGCGCCGGTAGTGCTCGCCGCCGGCCGCGATCGGGTCGATCCGGCCGAACACCCGGGAAACGATGTCGTCCCAGCGGACCCGGTCGACGTGCGCGTCCACGCCGTAGCGGGCCGCGTCGCGGACGGTCCGGGCCACCTGCGCGGCGTAGACGAACATCTTGGTCGGGATGCAGCCCACATTCAGGCAGGTGCCGCCGAAGGCGCCCTGCTCGCAGATCGCCACCCGCTTGCCGGCGTAGCGTTCGTCGAGAATGCTGTTGCCCGAACCGGTCCCGATGATCGCCAAGTCATAGGTTTTCATTCCGTCACACCACCGTCAGCGGAAGTGAGCGCCGAGTGCGGAACTGGAAGCTCGATCCGCCGCTGAGTTTGGTGATCGACACCTCGGGAAGCTCGGCGGCCGCGGTGTCGGATTCCACCAGTTGCACGGTCCAGTCGGTGGCCGTCCCGTCGACTGAGGCGGCGATGTGCGGGTCGACGGCGGTGGCGATCGCCTGCAGGGGGCCAACGGATTCCGGTGAGCACAAGCTGATCCACGCGCCGTCGTCGTGGGCGGGGGACCGGTGCACCTCCAGCCGGCCGTCGGCCGCCTCGGCGTGCACGTAACCGGCGGGATTGACCAGCGGATGTAGCTCGAGGACCCGTAGTGCCCCGGGAATTCCGCCGGGCAGCCCCAGTGCCCGGTGGATGCGTTCGGCGGCGAGGCCGGCGACCCCGGTGAGCTGGTGGGTGCCGATCTGCGCGGCCCGGGCGATGTCGGTGCCGGTCCGGGCTCGCACCGCGATCGCGAACGACAGATACAGCAGGTGCATCTGCAGGCACACCTCGTCGGCGATGCGCACCAGCGCCGAGTGGGAGAACCCGGCGAAGTCGATGTCGGACAGCAGTGCTCCGGCGTAGTCGGCAGCCCCCTCGTCGGCGCGGTCGATGGCGGCCAGTTCCCAGTCGGCGGCACGGGTTCGGCGCACCAGCTCCAACGCCGGTATCGGCTGGGCGGGCGGATACGCCTCGTCGATGATGACGGTCCACGCGCAGTGCGGTTGGCGGTCGGCCGGCTGCCGAGGTGGGCGGTGAATGGGACGGCACTGGGCGCGCACATTGGTGGCGACCGCGGTGGCGTCGAACGTCGGATCCTCGATGGTGTGACACATGCCGAACACGTAGTCCTCGCCCATCGGCTCCACGTCGAGCAGTGCGCCGCACGATGCGAGCTCGAACTGGCCGTGCCAGCGGTCGTGGACGGTGAACCGGAAGTCCATGAACTGTGGCGGCGACCCGATGTCGAACTGCAGCCCCTTGAAGATCGTCGGCACGTCGTCGCCGACGAAGTCCAGTGCCCGCTGCATGCGCCGGGTGTAGACCGGGCTGGCGCCGGCCCATTCCTCGATGGCGATCTGCAGCATCTCCTCGCGGCCGAACGACTGGATGCACCAGGCCATGCCGGATCGGTCGATCATGTGCCCGATCAACAGCAACTCGGGAACCAGCACCGCCAGCTGGTCGCGCGACAACGACGCGTACCGGGATGTGGTCACCCCTCCGAAATTACCGTGTGCGGTGTGCGACCGGTGGCCGGTTAGCCTGGGTCGGTGTTGGTACGGACCGATGTGGCGCTGGTCGGCACCGGGATCATGAGCGCCACCTTGAGCGCACTGCTGCGCCGGCTTGAGCCGGGCTGGTCGATCTCGATCGTCGAGCGGCTGGACGCCGCCGCCGCCGAGAGCACCGGCACCTGGAACAACGCGGGCACCGGCCACACCGGGGTGTGCGAATTGAACTACACCCCGCAGCGCGGATCATCGATCGACACCGGCAAGGCGGTGCGGGTCAACGAGAAGTTCCAGATCACCCGCCAGTTCTGGGCGTACGCGGTGCAGAACGGAATGTTGGGGGAGCCGCGCGGCTTCCTGCACCCGGTTCCGCACGTCGGCTTCGTCACCGGGGCCGAGCGTGTCGATTACCTGCGTCGGCGCCACGAAGCCCTGGCCGGCAATCCGTTGTTCGTCGGTGCCGAATTGGTCGACGGCGTAGACGAGTTCGCCCGCCGGCTGCCGCTGATGGCCGCCGGAAGGGACTTCGCCGAGCCGGTCGGTCTGAGCTGGTTTCCTGATGGCACCGACGTCGACTTCGGGGCGCTGTCCAGGCAACTGATCGGCTATGGCGTGCGCAATGGCACCACGGTGCTGTTCGGTCAAGAGGTACGCGACCTTTCCCGGGAGTCCGACGGCAGCTGGACGCTGCGGATCCATAACAGGCGCACCGGCGAAAACCGGGGACTCAACGCCAGATTCGTATTCGTCGGGGCCGGCGGGGGAGCCTTGCCGCTGCTGCAGCGATCCGGCGTCGGCGAGGTGCGCGGGTTCGGCGGATTTCCGATCGGCGGCCGGTTCCTGCGCACCGCCCAACCCGAGATCACGGGCGCGCACCGGGCCAAGGTGTACGGCATGCCGGCCCGCGGGGCGCCACCGATGGCCGCACCGCACCTGGATGCCCGGACGATCAACGGCACACCGTGGCTGTTGTTCGGGCCATTCGTCGGCTGGTCGCCGAAGTTCCTCAAGCAGGGCCGCAACACCGACCTGGCGCGCTCGATCAGGCTCGACAACCTGGTGTCGCTGCTGCGCGCCGGGATAGCCGAGCGTGGACTGGTCAGGCATTTGATCGGGCAACTGCTGAGTCCGGCAGGCGCCCGGGTCGACGCGCTGCGCGGGTTCGCCCCCGACGTGCGAGCCGGCGATTGGCGGGACTTGGTCGCCGGCCAGCGGGTGCAGGTCATCCGGTACGGGGCGCTCGAATTCGACACCACGGTGGTCGGCGCGGCCGACGGCAGCATCGCCGGTCTGCTCGGCGCTTCGCCGGGTGCCTCCACCGCGGTGTCGGACATGCTCGACGTACTGGCGCGATGCTTTCCGGACCGGTATGAGTCCTGGCTGCCGACGCTGACCGAGATGGTGCCGTCGCTGGGTGCGGCGCTGTCCCACGAACCGGAACTGTTCGGCGAGGTGTGGCGGTGGGGGACGAAGGTGTTGAAACTGGGCGCGCAGGACGCGCGCTGAGCGCCGATACCGCTCCGGGTCGATGGTGGCGACCCGTTGCGCCCGGCTTCGCCGCGCTGACGATCGCCACTAAAGTTGCCGGATGACCGACACCCCGTACTTGGCCGGGCTGCGGCTGACCGGTCGCAAGGTCGTCGTCGTCGGCGGCGGGAGTGTCGCCCAGCGCCGGCTGCCGCTGCTGGTGGCCAGCGGCGCGGACGTGCACGTCATCACCCGCAGCGCCACCCCGGCGGTCGAGGCGCTGGCAGACCGCAAACCCGGGATCACCCTGGTACTGCGCGACTACCGCGACGGTGACCTCGACGGTGTCTGGTATGCGCTCGCGGCCACGAATGACCCGGAAGTCAACGCCGCGATGATCGCCGAGGCCGACCGTCGTCGAATCTTCTGTGTCCGCGCCGATCACGCGGTGGCGGGCAGTGCGGTCACCCCGGCGACATTCAGCTACGAAGGACTCTCGGTGGGCGTGCTCGCCAGCGGCGCTCATCAGCGGTCCGCGGCCATCCGCTCGGCGATCCGGGAGGCCTTGCAGTCCGGGCTGATCACCGTCGACACCGCGGACGCGCCGCGCGGCGGGGTCGCACTGGTCGGCGGCGGCCCCGGCGACCCGGACCTCATCACCGTGCGCGGCCGGCGACTGCTCGCCCAGGCCGATGTCGTGGTCGCCGACCGGCTCGCGCCGGCCGAACTGCTCGCCGAACTGGGCCCGCACGTCGAGGTCATCGACGCCGCCAAGATCCCGTACGGGCGCGCCATGGCCCAGGACGCGATCAATGAGGTGCTGATCGATCGAGCCCGGGCGGGACGCTTCGTGGTGCGGCTCAAGGGGGGAGATCCGTTCGTGTTCGCCCGGGGCTACGAGGAGGTGCTGGCATGCGCGGATGCCGGGATTCCGGTCACCGTGGTGCCAGGTGTGACCAGTGCCATAGCGGTTCCTGCGGCGGCCGGGGTTCCGGTCACGCACCGGGCGATGAATCACGAGTTTGTGGTGGTCAGCGGGCATATCGCGCCCGGCGATCCCGAATCGTTAGTGAATTGGGACGCACTGGCCGCGATGAGCGGCACGATCGTGCTGCTGATGGCCGTCGAACGCATCGAGCAATTCAGCGAGGTGTTGCAAAAAGGCGGTAGACCTGCGGATACGCCGGTGCTGGTGGTTCAGTACGGCACCACTGCGGCACAGCGCACGCTGCGCGCCACCCTTGCCGACACGCCGGAAAAAATCCGCGCGGAGGGGATTCGACCTCCCGCGATCATCGTTATCGGGGCTGTCGCCGGATTAGGGCTTTAGACATCTCTTAATCTTACTGTAGAGTAGCCCGCTATGACGGCTCTCAACGACGCGCAACGGGTGACCGCTGAGTGGGCGACGGATGCGGCCGACCGCGTTTTCCCAACCGACGGGGGACAGGTCGCACCGAGTCGGACCAGCGGAAACGACCTGGCGTGGCGGCCGTCCCGGCACTTCTTCGCGGCGGTTATCGCGATCGCCGGCATGCAGCTGATGGCGACGATGGACGGCACCATCGCGATCGTCGCGCTTCCTAAGATCCAGAACGATCTCGGTCTGTCCGACGCCGGGCGCAGCTGGGTCATCACCGCCTATGTGCTGACGTTCGGCGGGCTGATGCTGCTCGGCGGGCGCCTCGGCGACACCATCGGCCGGAAACGGACCTTCATCGTCGGTGTCGCGCTGTTCGGGATCGCTTCGGCGCTGTGCGGTGTCGCCTGGGACGCCCCCACGCTGGTGGTGGCCCGGCTGCTGCAGGGCGTGGGTGCCGCGATCGCCTCGCCGACCGGATTGGCACTGGTCGCCACCACCTTCCCCAAGGGACCGGCCCGCAATGCCGCGATGGCGGTGTTCGGCGCGATGACCGGCGTCGGCTCGGTGATGGGGCTGGTTGTCGGCGGCGCGCTGACCGAGGTGTCGTGGCGACTGGCATTCCTGGTGAACGTGCCGATCGGCCTGGTGATGATCTACCTGGCCCGCACCGCGCTGACCGAAACGCACAAGGAGCGGACCAAGCTGGACGCAACCGGCGCGCTGCTGGCCACGCTGGCGTGCATCGCCGCGGTGTTCGCCTTCTCGATCGGCCCGGAGCACGGCTGGATTTCGACCGTCACCATCGGTTCCGGTGTGGTGGCCGCGGCGTCGTTCGTGGCGTTCTTCTGGGTGGAGCGCAGCGCCGAGAACCCGATCGTGCCGTTGAACCTCTTCTTCGACCGCAACCGGCTGGTCACGTTCGCCGCGATCTTCCTGGCCGGCGGTGTGCTGTTCACCCTGACCGTGCTGATCGGCCTCTACGTGCAGGACATCATGGGCTACAGCCCGCTGCGCGCCGGCGTCGGCTTCATCCCGTTCGCCGTCGCGATGGGCATCGGCCTGGGCGCGTCGTCGCAGCTGGTCCGGTTCTTCCCGCCGCGGGTGCTGGTGATCGGCGGCGGCGTCCTGGTCGTGGGCGCGATGGTCTACGGCTCGACGCTCAACGCCGGCATCCCGTACTTCCCCAACCTGGTGGTGCCGATCGTCGTCGGCGGTATCGGCATCGGGTTGATCATTGTTCCGCTGGCGCTAGCGGCGATCGCCGGCGTCGGCTTCGATCAGATCGGGCCGACCTCGGCGATCGTGCTGATGCTGCAGAACCTCGGCGGGCCGATGGTGCTCGCCGTAATCCAGGCCGTCATCACCTCGCGCACGCTGTACCTGGGCGGCGTCAACGGCCCGGTGAAGGACATGGACGGCGCCCAGTTCCATGCGCTGGACCAGGGCTACACCTATGGCCTGCTGTGGGTGGCGGGAGTGGCCGTCCTGGTCGGCGGCATCTCGCTGCTGATCGGCTACACCGCCGAGCAGGTCGCGCACGCGCAGGAAGCCCAGGACGCGTTCGGCACCGGCAACCTGTAACTCGCCGCGCGACGCACCCTGCCGTCGCTAGATCCCCATCAAGGACATGCTGACCGACTCCCATTAGGCTCATTTCCCATGGCCGCGCCGGGGAGCTCTGAGCCGGCCGACCTGTCGTTGTCGTCCAGAGTGGTCGGGGTCGCGATCGTGGCGATCACCGGTATGCAGCTGATGTCGACGCTGGACGGCACGATCGTCGTGGTGGCGCTGCCGCGGATGCAGGCCGACCTGGGCTTCTCCGACCCCGCCAAGAGCTGGGTGATCACCGCCTACGTGCTGACTTTCGGCGGCCTGCTGCTGCTCGGCGGCCGAATCGGCGACGCGATCGGCCGCAAGCGCGCATTCGTGAGCGGCGTGGGGGTGTTCACCATCGCGTCGATGGTGTGTGGGGTGGCCACAGACACGCCCACCCTCCTGGTCGCCCGTGCCGTGCAGGGGACCGGGGCCGCGGTTGCCGCACCGACCGGCCTGGCACTGATCGCGACCACCTACGCCGCCGGGCACGCCCGCAACCAGGCGATGGCGGTGTCGGCGGCCATGCAGGGCATCGGGTCGGTGCTCGGGCTGGTGCTCGGCGGCGCACTGACGGTGGTGTCGTGGCGGTTGGCGTTTCTGATCAACATCCCGATCGGGATCGTCATCGTCGTGATCGGGGTGACCCGGGTGGCCGAGACCTACCCGGAGCGGCTCAAACTCGACCTCGCCGGCGCGTTGCTGGCCACCGCCGGCTGCACCGCGGCGGTGCTGGTGTTCACCCAGGGCCCGCCGCAGGGCTGGCTCAGTCCGCTGGTTGTCGGCTCCGCTGTTGCGGGGGCGCTGTTCTTCCTCGCGTTTTTCGTCGTCGAGCGCAGCGCACGAAATCCGTTGGTTCCCTTCACGATTTTCGACGATCTCAACCGGGTGATGACGTTCATCTCGCTGTTCATGGCCGGCGGTGTGATGCTGACGTTGACGGTGATGATCGGACTGCTCGTCCAAGATGTGTTGGGCTATTCCGCGCTGCGGGCCGGCGTCTGCTTCATCCCGTTTGCGGTGGCGTTCGGGCTGGGCACCGTACTGGCGGCGCGGCTGGCCCCGCACGTCGCGCCGCGCTGGCTGATCGTCGGTGGCGGAGTGCTGGTGCTGGGCGCCATGCTGTACGGCTCGACGCTGACCCGCAGCATCCCGTACTACCCGGACCTGTTCTGGCCGATTGTCGTCGGTGGGCTGGGCATCGGGGTGATCGCCGTCGTGCTGCCGCTGTGCGCTGTCGCCGAGGTCGGCCCGCGGGAGATCGGCCCGGTTTCGGCGATCACGTTGATGGTGTACAACCTCGGCGGCCCGGTGGTTCTGGTGATCATCCAGGCCGTGCAGACATCGCGCACGCTGTATCTGGGCGGCACCACCGGCCCGGTGAAGGACATGACCGAAAGCCAGCTCGACGCATTGGGATACGGCTACACCTATTCGCTGCTGTGGATCGCCGCGATCGCGGTGCTGGTGGGCGGGGCGGCGCTGCTGATCGGCTTCTCGGCCGACCAGATCGCCCGTGCGCAGCACACCCGCGAAGCGGTGGAGGCCGGCGAGCTGTAGCCGCCCCAACAGCGCGAGCAGACGCGAGCGTCCCCTATTTTCGCCTTGGGTTCAGGGGGTGATTGCAACAGCCACCTAATCGGAGGTTGCTGTGCATCGGAAGTCGTGGCCGTGGGTTGTTCGTCGGTTCTGGGATGGCATCCGGTCGGGATTGTCGGCTGCTGAGGCCGCGGCGGTTGTTGGT
>DASTNJ010000013.1:0-9842 GCA_035721065.1 Mycobacterium sp. | reverse complement strand
CCCGAGCTGGGTGATGAACTCCTGGCAGGCCACCGAACCCGACCCGCCCCAGAAATCACCGGCAGCCAACACATCATGGATGATCGCCTGATGCTCGGCCTCCAACGACGCCGCCTGAGCACGAATCAACGCACCGTGCGCATCGACATCACCGAACTGGTAGTTGATAGACATTTAAGCCATCTCCCTTTGTCTTAGCTGCTCAGAACCTGCTGCGAGGCAGCTTCCTGCTGCTCGTAGTTGTTGGCATCGCGGACCAGGCCGTCTCGCACCCCGTGCAACATGTTCACAATGTTGCGAAACGCGGTCTGCATCTGACCCATCGTGTCGTAGGACGTCCGCTCGGCCAGACCACCCCAGCCCGCGCCGGAAATGTTGGTCGACGACGCCCACATCTTGCGGGCCTCATCCTCGACCGTCTGAGCATGCACATCGAAACGCCCCGCCATCGCCCGCATCGAGTCCGGGTCTGTCATAAAACGTGTGGTCATGGGACTTCCTCCTGACTGAATCGGAAAACTCCGCTACCCGACCATGACCGGCCGGGGCATGACGGTGGGTTTGAACCCATACCGCGGGGTGGACAGGCCGAAGCCGCGGCCTTCGCCGGCCGGTATCCCGGCGGGGCCGGGCATCGCGGCCATCTCGTCGCCGTCCGGATGAAAGTCCTCGGGGGCGACCGCCCAACCGGAGGGCTGTGCGGCCCCGGACGCGACACCGTCCGGGGTTGCTGCCGCCCAGCTCGCCGGTGCCGAGAACGAGCCGACTAGCGACGCCTGACCCATGGTCGCCGACACCGCCGGCGCGGTCGCGCTGACGCTGAACGCGCTGGTGGCGGCCGCACCAGCGGCGCCCGCACTCGCGGCACCCGCCGCACCCGCCGCACCGCCGAGTCCGCCGCCGAGTCCGCCCAGGGCGCTGAGCGGACCGCCCGGCGCCAGCAACGCCCCCAGGCCACTGCCGATCGTGCCACCGCCGAGGGCGTTGAAACCGCCGCCGGAGAAGAAGCTGACCATGGTCGGGATCAAGCTCGCCGGCGTGAAGGCCAGGGACGTTCCCGCGAAGCTCAGCACGCCGTTCATCGGGTCGGTCACCAGCGAGGCGATGCCGTTGACCGACGCGTTCGTCAGGAAGGCGGTCCAGAGATCGCCCAGGCTCGCCGAAGCGGCCGGCGGGGCGACCGACGCCGGTGCGGACAGGCTCTGCAGCGAACTCTGCATGGTGGACATCGCCTGGGTGATCTGTCCGACCGGTGCTGCGGTCGCCTGCGCGGTCGCAGCGGCCTGGGCACCCTGGCCGGCCGGGTTCGTGTTCTGCGCGGGCTGGGTGAACGGGGTCAGCTGCGCCGCGGTCGCCGAGGTTCCGGCATAGCCGTACATGACACCGGCGGCCTTCGCCCACATCTGCTGATACTGAGCCTCGTTGGCCATAATCGCGGCGATGTTCTGGCCGACGGTGTTCGTCGCCACCAGGTGGGCGTGCTGGATGCGGTTGGCGGCGATCACCGCCGGGGGCGGAGTGGCGGCGTGGGCCGTCTCGAACGCGGCCGCCGCGGTGGTGGCCTGGTTGGCGGCCTGCTCAGCCGTCGCCGCGGTATGGGTCATCCACGACAGGTAGGGCTTGGCGGCCGCGGCCATCGAGGCCGATGCCGGACCGGTCCACTCCTCGTCGACGAGTTGCGAGATCGTCGTCTCGTAGGACGTCAAAGCCGAGGTGATCTCCCCGGCCAGGGCGCGCCACGCCGACGCTGCGGCCATCATCGGCGCCGAGCCCGCGCCGGCGTACAGGCGGCCGGAATTGACCTCCGGCGGCAACAGCCCGTAATCGATCATCGTTACTCCTAGCAGGCTTGAAAGTTGGTGGGCGGCATGACAGTTCAGCAGACCATCGGTTTCGGCATCACCTTCAGCCGGACCCCGTAACGCGGGGTGCCGTAGTGCAGGCCCCGGCCCGCGCCGGCCGGAATCCCGGGAGGCATGGCGGCCATCGAGTGACTCTGCGGCGGGACCGCCCAGCCGGTGGTCTGTGCGGCAACGGGTGCGACGGTGGCAGGCGTGGCTGCGGTCCAGCTCGCCGGCGCGGAGAACGATCCGACCAGTGACGCCTGACCCATGCTGGCGGCGACCGCCCCCGAGGCGACCGGGCTGACCGCGCTCACGCCGAACGCGCTGCTCACTCCATTGGCGACCCCGCCGCCGAGCGAGCCCAGCGCCCCCAGCGGGCCCATCGGGCCCAGCAGGCCTCCCAGACCGCTGCCGAGCGCGTGGCCGCTCGCGGAGGCCATACCCCCGCCGGTGAGGTAACCGATGAGGCTCGGCAGCAGACTCGACGGGACGAAGGCCGCGCCGGTGCCCATGGTGTTGGTGAAGTTGTACACCGGGTTGCCGATCAAATACGCGAAGCCGTTGGCCGGGTTGTTGTTCAGCAGGTTGATCAAGTCGTCGATCCACCCGCCCGGTGCCGACTGCACGGCGCCGGCAGGCGACGACAGGCTTTGGATCGAACTGTGCAGGGCGGGCATCAACTGTGCGATCTGGCTGGTGTTCCCGGCGGGTGTCGCCGCGGCCTGTGCTGTCGCGGCGGCCTGGGCGGCCTGGCCGGCCGGGTTAGTGGTCTGCGTCGGTTCGCTGAACGGGGTCAACTGCGCCGCGGCGGCCGAGGCGGCCGCGTACCCATACATGGTGGCGGAGTTGTTCGCCCAGTAGCCGCCGTACTCGGCTTCGTTGGCGGCGATCGCCGGCGTGTTCTGCCCGAGAACGTTGGTCGCGACCAACGCCGCGTGCTGGGCGCGGTTGGCGAAGACCGCCGCCGGCGGGGTGATGGCGCTGTGTGCGGCTTCGTACGCGGCGGCCGCGGCGGTCGCCTGGGTGGCGGTGTGCTCGGCCTGAGCGGCGGCGGTGTTCATCCACGACAGGTGGGGTTTGACGGCGGCGGCCATCGCTGCCGCGGCCGAGCCGTGCCACTCCTCGTCGGCCAACTGCGAGATCACCGTCTCGTAGTGGGACCAGGCCGCCGAAATCTCGGCACCCAACGTGCGCCAGGCGCCGGCGGCGGCCGTCATCGGCGCCGACCCCGGCCCGGTGTACATGAGCGTGGAGGTGACCTCGGGAGGTATCGCTCCGTAATCCGGCATCGCCGCCCCCTTAACCGGCAGCGGCCGCATTGGCGGCCTCGGTGGCCGCATACGACTGCGCGCTGGCGTTCATCGTGGCCACGAACATCTCGTGAATCGCCGCGGCCTGCGCGCTGACCGCCTGGTAGAGGCTGGCGTGCGCGGCGAACTGGGCTGCCGTCAGCGCCGAGACTTCGTCGGCCGCGGCGGGCATCACACCGGTGGTGGGGGCGGCCGACGCGGCATTCTGGGCGCTGAGCGCCGCGCCGATCGACTGCAGGCTGTTCGCCGCGGCCGCCAGGGCCTCGGGCTGTGTCGTCACGAATGACATCGACTTCTCCTTCATCGGGTCGGTCTGTACGCCGGCCTCTGTTGCCTCGCGGCACGGCCACTGGCGGCCGCGCTAACCGGCGTAGGCCGACTGGTACCCCACGGTTTCCTATCTGTGGGGAGCAGCGGAAGCCGGTTAACGGCTTCTTAACGTCGATGCGGCAACTTGTTACCGCGGACCGCGTCCGCGACTCATGGACGCAACATTCGGCCCGGTTTCGAACCGGCCGGTTCCGCTGCCGCGGATCGCGTCCGCACGCGTGATCGGCCCTGCCGGAAAGACTTTCGCGGTCGAAGTCGGCGACGGTCGGCGATGTGCGTTGCGGGATCGGTGCGCGGATCGCCCGGGCGCCCCGCGCGACATTCGGATCTCCAGGCATTGAGCGCCGATGTTCTGCGCGGTCGTCGCTGTGCTGTGACCCGGGACACATTTTCCCGCCCCGCCAAGCACGGATCGGGCGTCCGTAACACGAACGTAACAATGCGCTTCGGGACAGTAAAGGTCAGGTAACACGCGGTTAACGTGCCGTGGGCAGACTTCAAGGCATGAAACGGATGCGTATGTTGCTCGGAATCGCCGGTGTCGCGGCTGCGGTCGGACTGGCCGCGCCTGCATACGCCGACGACGGTGCTGACGCCGCGTTTCTCTCGGCGCTCTCCAACGCGGGGCTGAGCCACAAGGGGGCCGCTGTTCCGGCCGGTCACGCCGTGTGCCAGCTGATGGACTCGGGTCTGTCGGCCGCCGACACCGTCATCGCGGTGCAGACCACCAACCCCGGCTTCACCCTGCAGCACGCGGCGCAGTTCACCGCCATCTCGGCCAGCGCCTACTGCCCGAACCACCTGTAGCGGTCACGCACCCCGCGCTGAGCGGGAATCTGATCCACCTTTGGAATCCGGTCGGCGTGCTTTCGTGCCGGTGAAGCCGTGATCATTGCTGCCGCGCTACATTCGCTGAAGCCCGTCGGGCCCCCATAGCCCAATTGGCAGAGGCAGCGGACTTAAAATCCGTCCAGTGTCGGTTCGAGTCCGACTGGGGGCACCGGTCTGTGCAGGTAGACAAGGTCGGCCACCACCCAGGAGCGCCATTCCAGCCGACCGCGTGCCACCGGGGGTCGTGCGACTCGGTGTCGCACGACCGCGTTCTCCTGCTCATCCGGGAGGACGAGGTGAATGCTAGCATTGCTAGCGGAGGTGGCTCTTTCATGGCAGCGATCAGCGTGCGCGACTTGGATGAGGGCGTAGCCACTCGGCTGAAAGTGCGGGCAGCTCAGCACGGACGATCAATGGAGGCCGAAGTTCGAGCGATCCTCACCGACGCAGTTGCCGAGGCCGGGGATGAGCGAGTCAACCTCGCTCAAGCAATACGGGAGCGCTTCGGCGCGATTCGCGGTGCCGAAATTGAAATCCCACGCCGGTTGGAGATGCCCCGTGCGGCGGACTTGTCGTGATCGTGATCGACACCAACGTGGTCGCGGAGATGATGCGAGATGAACCGGATCGCAACGTACTCGGGTGGACCGAGACGGTGGGACGATTGCACACCACGGTGATCACCCTCGCCGAGATCGAATACGGCATTGCGCGACTTCCCGACGGGCGCCGTAAAGACCAGTTAGCGGTCGCGGCATCCAGAGTGTTCGCCGACTTCGACGACGTGATCCTGGCCTTCGACGTTGGCGCCGCCCGTCGATACGCCGAGATCGTCGCCACCCGGGAAAGGGTCGGTCGCCCCATCGCCGCCGCCGATGCGCAAATCGCCGCGATCTGCGCGTCTCGGCAAGCAACATTGGCCACCCGCAACACCGGTGATTTCGATGGCACCGGTATCGGCGTGATCAACCCGTGGACCATCTGATACGCAAGGTATCTGAGCTCGGTGAGTGGCGTCCCTACGGGGCCGCGTGTCCGCTGAACGTTAGTCTCGGCTGATGGCTCTCGTCGTCGAGCAGTCCCGATCGATTCCGGTCACCGTCGAAGACGCCTTCGCCGGCACGTTGCCGCTGCCGCTGCCGACGCTGTTTCGGCACTGGTACGGGCCGATCCCGCCGATCAAAGCCGTGCGCGAGCAGACCGGTGACTGGGACGCCGCCGGTAGGGCCCGCACCGTGCTGCTGACCGGCGGGGGCAGCATGCGCGAGCGGCTGACCGAGATCGATGCGCCGCACAGCTTCGACTACACGCTGACCGAGATCACGGGCCCGATGGCGCCGCTGGTCAGGCTCATCGAGGGACAGTGGCAGTTCACGCCCGACGGCGACGGAACCCGGGTCACCTGGCGCTGGAGCATCCACCCCCGATCGGTGCTGTCCACCCCCGCGCTGCCGGTGCTCGGCTGGCTCTGGCGGGGCTACGCGCGCCGGGCGCTGGCCGAACTGTCCGTGCTGCTGGGCGGCTGAGCCGCATGTGCCGACTCTTTGGCCTGCACGCCGGGACCGACGTCATCGCCGCCACGTTCTGGCTGCTGGACGCCCCGGACAACCTGGCCGCGCAGAGCAGACGCAACCCGGACGGCACCGGCGTGGGGGTGTTCGACGCGCACGGCCTGCCGGTGATCCGCAAGCAGCCGATCGCGGCCTGGCAGGACGCGGCGTTCGCCACCGAGGCGCACCAGCTGACCGGCACCACGTTCGTCGCGCATGTGCGCTACGCCACCACAGGCTCGCACGACCTGGTCAACACCCACCCGTTTCTGCAGGACGGCCGGATCTTCGCGCACAACGGCGTGGTGCAGGGTCTCGACCTGCTCGACGAACGGCTGCGCGCGGTCGGCACCGCCGACCTGGTGGCCGGCCAGACCGATTCGGAGCGGATGTTCGCGTTGATCACCGCCGCCGTCCGGGCCGCCGACGGTGATGTGACCCGCGGCCTGGTGGACGCCATGGCCTGGCTGGCCGCCAACGTGCCGATCTACGCCGCCAATGTGCTGTTGAGCACGGCCACCGACATGTGGGCGCTGCGCTACCCGGAGCCCAACGAGCTGTATCTGCTGGACCGCCGCGACGGCGCGCTGCCGGTCGGCTTCGACCTGCGCAGCCGGCGTATCCGCGCCCATGCCGAGCAGTTGCAGGGCCGGCCGGCGGTGGTGGTCGCCAGCGAACCGATGGACGACGATCCCCGGTGGCGGTTGATCGCGCCGGGTGAGCTGATCCACATCACCGCCGACCTGCAGATCACCAGCAGCCTGGTGCTGCCCGACCCGCCGAACCACCAGCTCAGCCGCGCCGACCTGAGCACCGAAGCGGTGACGGCGCAGCACCCGTTCAGATGACGCGCGAACGCGCCCTGGTGCTGGCCGGCGGTGGCGTGACCGGAATCGCCTGGGAGACCGGTGTGCTGCTCGGGATCGCCGACGAGTCGCCCGGCACTGCGCGCCTGCTGCTGGACGCCGACGTTCTGCTCGGCACCTCGGCCGGTTCGGCGGTCGCCGCGCAGCTGGGCAGCGGTGCCACCCTCGCCGATCTGTTCGCCCGCCAGGTCGACGGGCCGTCGCCGGAGATCGACCCGGGTGTGGACGGCATGGCGGTCGGTGAGCTGATCCTGGCGGCGGTCACCGCGCCGGGCACGTCGATGCGGCAGAAGTTGCGCCGGATCGGCGAGATCGCGCTGGCCGCCGACACCGTCGCCGGTCCGGTGCGGCGCAACGTGATCGCGCAGCGGCTGCCGTCGCACGAGTGGCCGGACCGGGTGTTGCGGGTCACCGCCATCGACATCGCCAGCGGGGAGCTGGCGGTGCTGGATCGCGAGTCCGGCGCCGGCCTGGTGGATGCGGTGGCGGCCAGTTGCGCGGTGCCCGGGGCGTGGCCGCCGGTGACGATCGGGGACCGCTGCTACATGGACGGCGGAATGGGCAGCAGCGTCAACCTGGCGGCGGCCGCCGATTGCGCGGTGGCGGTGGTGCTGGTGCCCGCCGGCGAGTCGGCGCCGTCGGCGTTCGGCGGGGGTCCGGCGGCCGAGATCGCGGCGTTTCCCGGTCGGGCGTTCGGCGTGTTCGCGGACCCGGCGTCGCTGGCGGCGTTCGGCCCGAACGTGCTCGACCCCCGGCGTCGCCGTGCCTCGGCGCTGGCCGGACGAGAACAGGGCCGCCGGGTGGCGGCCGGCGTCGCCGCGTTCCTGGGCGGTACTTAACCTCCGCGACTTAACCTCCGCGTGATTCGAATTGCGCTCCGCCGGTCAGCCGCAGCCGCCGTCGGCCGCGGCTTGCGCCGCGACGATCACGGCGGACTGACGCGCGGCGGTTAGCTGGGACCACGGCATGTTCCAGGTGCCGGCCCCGGCCGGATCGGGTCCCTGCACCGCCTGCAGGTAGGACTCGACCAGCGTCGCCGAATCCTCCGGACGGCTGTCCATCCAGGTCTTCGCGGCGTGACAGGCCTGGAAATACTCCTCCTCGGTGGACGCCGCGGGGGCGTCCACCCGGGTGGTGACCCCGCCGGGCGAGACGCCGACACCGGGTGGCGGCGACAGACGTGCCGGCGGGTTTGCTGACGGGTTCGGTGCCGGCTGCCCGACCGGCTTGCCGGCGCCCGGGGCGCAGCCGCTGAGCAGGGCCAGGCCGGCCGCGGCGACGACGACGGCGCGCAGCACCCGGTCACAACGTGGACTGCTCATGCTGGTCATCTATGTAGCATGTTTGCCGTGATGGGATACACCGGTTCGCGGGACTGTTGTCGGCCGTAGCTGATCGCTGCCGCCGTCGTCCCCGATCCGTCCATCCGCTTTGGAGTTCTCCCATGCCGTCCACCCTGTCTTCCACACTGACCGCAGAACCGGTCGTCGCGCTCCCGGTGCCCGACCTGCTGCACGCCACCGACCGAGCCGCCGACGATGTGCTCAACGGGCGCTACGACGCGGCGCTGCCCGATGGCGGGCTGCCCGCCGACAGCCGCTGGTTCACCCGCATCCACGGCGACGCCGAACTGGACATCTGGCTGATCAGCTGGGTTCCGGATCAGGCCACCGAGTTGCACGACCACGGCCGGTCGCGGGGGGCGCTGACCCTGCTGTCCGGTTCGCTGGACGAGTATCGCTGGGACGGCGGGCGGCTGCGCCGGCGCCGGCTCGAGGCGGGCGACCAGGCCGGATTCCCACTCGGCTGGGTCCACGACGTGGTGTGGGCACCGCCCGCCCGTGGAGCGGTGTCGGTTCCGGCCGGACCCACGTTGAGCGTGCACGCCTACTCGCCGCCGCTGACCGAGATGTCCTACTACGAGGTCAGCGACCACAATGCGCTGCACCGTCGGCGAACCGAGCTGACCGACCAGCCGGAGAAGCCGTGACCAGCCGGATCGACGGCGTGCTCGAGGCGGCGCGGCAGCGGTTGCGCCGGCTGACAGCGGACGAGCTGCCCGACGCGCTGCGCCGCGGCGCCGTGCTGGTCGATATCCGTCCGCAGGCCCAGCGCGCTGCCGAGGGTGAGGTGCCGGGGGCGCTGGTGATCGAGCGCAACGTGCTGGAATGGCGCTGCGATCCGACCAGCGACGCGCACCTGCCGGAGGCGGAAGACGACGACGTCGAGTGGGTGATCCTCTGCTCGGAGGGCTACACCTCCAGCCTGGCCGCGGCGGCGCTGGCCGACCTCGGGCTGCACCGCGCCACCGATGTGATCGGCGGCTATCACGCGCTGGCCGCCGCCGGGGTGCTGGCGAGGCTTTAGGTCGCGGCCACCGACCCCTATTCGGGTGCCTGCAGCAGCGGCCGCAACCGCGCCGTCTTCTCCGCGTTCCAGCCCGGCGGCCGCAGCACTGCCGCCCAGGCATCGGCGACGTCGGCTACGTAACGGTGCCCGTGGCCGTCGGGAATATCGACCGCCACCGCCATGTCGGCTGACAGCTGCAGGAACGTCACCACCGGAATCCAGCGGACCTGCGGCAGCACGTCGTAGCCGCGCTGCTCGCGCAGCCAGTCGGGCTTGCGCACCAGCAACTTGAGGTTCCACCAGGCGATCGGGTCGGAGGCGTGCTGCAGGTACACCACCCGGTGCGAGCCCCATGATTCGTTCGGGCGGCTCAGGTTGGCGGCGCTTGCCACGAACCGGGCGTTCTGGCCGTCGTCGTAGATCGGCAGCCACTGCGGCGAGCCCGGATCGCGGTTGGCGGTCAGGTCCGCCCAGATGGTGTTGTTGAACGTCGGCCCGGAGAACAGCGCGCCGTCGGTGCGGGCCAGCACGTTGTTCAAGCTCATGAACGGCGCCTCGGCGCCGAACGACCCCAGGCTCTCGCCGAACACCACCAGCTTGGGGCGCCGCGCCTCCGGCAGCTGCCGCACCAGCGCGTCGACCGCCTCGAACAGCGCCTGGCCGGCGTGCCGGGCGTTCTCCTTGTCCACCAGGAAGGACAGCCAGCTGGGCAGGAAGGAGTACTGCATGCTGACGATCGCGGTGTTGCCGTTGTACATGTAC
>DASTNJ010000012.1:0-12490 GCA_035721065.1 Mycobacterium sp. | reverse complement strand
ATGGGCAAGCACATCGACAAGATCCCCTACGACGAGCCGCTGGGCATTCACACACTGCCGGTGGTCCTTGGCGAAAGGCGCGCCCGTGCCGCCACGCTCGCGATGATGGCCGGCTTCTACCTGCTGGTCGCGGTGGCGGTGCTGGCGGGGGCGATGCCGTGGCCGGCGTTGCTGATCGTGCTGGCACTGCCCCGGCTGGCCAAGGTGTGGCCGTACTTCCTCCGTCCGCCGCCCGACCAGCCGCCGCGCGACTACCCGGTGTGGCCGCTGTGGTACGCGGCGCTGGCCTGGGTGCACGTTCGCCAGGCGGGCGCATTGCTGGTGGTAGGCCTGGCAGTCGGCGCGGTGCTGCAGTCGGCTCAGTAGCTGTAGAAGCCGCGGCCGGACTTCTTGCCCAGCTGACCGGCCTCCACCATCCGCAGCAGCAGCGGCGGTGCGGCGTAGAGCGGCTCCTTGAACTCGTCGTACATCTTGTCGGCGATCAGCTTGAGGGTGTCCAGGCCGACCAGGTCCGACAACCGCAGCGGCCCCATCGGATGCGACAGTCCGGCCACCACCGCCTTGTCGATGTCCTCGACGCTGGCGAACCCGGACTCCAGCATCCGGACCGCCGCCAGCAGGTAGGGAACCAGCAGCGCGTTCACCACGAAACCAGACCGGTCGCTGCAGCGGACCACCTGCTTGCCCAGCACGGTGCCGGCGAACTCCTCGGTGCGCGCGGCGGCAGCCTCGTCGGTGACCAGCGTGCTGACCAGCTCGACCAGCGGCAGCACCGGCACCGGGTTGAAGAAGTGCAGCCCCAGCACGCGCTGCGGATTCTGGGTTGCCGCAGCGATTTTCATGATCGGGATGCTGGAGGTGTTCGACGCCAGCACCGCTGCCGGGTCGGTGATCACCCGGTCCAGCTCGGCGAAGATCGAGGCCTTGACGTTCTCGTCCTCGATGACGGCCTCGATCACCAGCTGCCGCTCAGCCAGGCCGGCCAGGTCGGTGGTGAAGGCCAGCCTGCCGACCGCGTCGTCACGCTCACCCTCGGTGATCTTGCCGGCGCTGACTCCGCGGTCCAGCGATTTGACGATCCGGTTCCGGCCGGCCGTGACCAGCGCGTCGGTGGTCTCGAACACCACCACGTCGACGCCGGCGCGAGCCGAGACCTCGGCGATGCCGGCACCCATCTGCCCGGCTCCGACGACACCCACTCGTTCGATCGGCACTGTGTTTCCTTCCACGGCGATCCTCCATTCCACGGCGACCAGACACAGAATCGCACTTTCACGGCGGCGATCGTGCGATTCTGTGTCTGCTCAGCAGATCAGTGGAACTGACCCTCCTCGGTGGAGCCCGTCAGCGCCGTCGTCGACGAAGTCGGGTCCACCGTGGTGGCGATCCGGTCGAAGTAGCCGGCGCCGACCTCGCGCTGGTGCTTGGTCGCGGTGTAGCCGCGGGCCTCGGCGGCGAACTCCTTCTCCTGCAGCTCGACGTAGGCGCTCATCTGGTTGCGGGCGTAGCCGTGGGCCAGGTCGAACATCGAGTAGTTCAGCGCGTGGAAACCGGCCAGCGTGATGAACTGGAACTTGAAGCCCATCGCACCCAGCTCCTTCTGGAACTTGGCGATCGTGTCGTCGTCGAGGTGCTGCTTCCAGTTGAACGACGGCGAGCAGTTGTAGGCCAGCATCTGGTCGGGGAACTCGGCGTGCACGCCCTCGGCGAACTTGCGCGCCAGCTCCAGGTCGGGGGTGCCGGTCTCCATCCAGATCAGGTCGGCGTACGGCGCGTAGGCCTTGGCCCGCGCGATGCACGGCTCCAGGCCGCTGCGGGTGTAGTAGAAGCCCTCGGCGGTGCGCTCACCGGTGATGAACGGCTTGTCGCGGTCGTCGACGTCGGAGGTGATCAGGGTCGCCGCCTCGGCGTCGGTGCGGGCGATGACCACGGTCGGGACATCGGCGACATCAGCAGCAAGCCGGGCAGACGTCAAAGTGCGGATGTGCTGCTGGGTCGGGATCAGCACCTTGCCGCCCAGGTGGCCGCACTTCTTCTCCGAGGCCAGCTGGTCTTCCCAGTGCGAACCGGCGACGCCGGCGGCGATCATCGCCTTCTGCAGCTCGTAGACGTTGAGCGCGCCGCCGAAGCCGGCCTCACCGTCGGCGACGATCGGGGCCAGCCAGTTGTCCACCGACGTGTCGCCCTCGACCTTGGCGATCTCGTCGGCGCGCAGCAGCGCGTTGTTGATCCGACGGACCACGGCCGGCACCGAGTTGGCCGGGTACAGGCTCTGGTCGGGGTAGGTGTGGCCGGACAGGTTGGCGTCACCGGCGACCTGCCACCCGGACAGGTAGATGGCCTTCAGGCCGGCGCGGACCTGCTGGACGGCCATGTTGCCGGTCAGCGCGCCCAGCGCGTTGATGAAGTCCAGCTCGTGCAGCTGCTCCCAGAGCACCTCGGAGCCGCGCCGGGCCAGGGTGTTCTCCTCGACGACGTGGCCCTGCAGCGCCACCACGTCGGCGGGGGTGTAGGTGCGGGTGACGCCCTTCCAGCGCGGGTTGTGGTCCCAGTCGTGCTGGATCTGCTCGGGGCTCTTCGGGGTGCCAACGGTCGACATCTGCGCTCCTTAAAACGTAGCTTCACTGACTTGTTAACCGGACCTTGGCACAGCCCGACGGCGCTGGTCCAGCGGTTTAAATTGTTATTTCTCGCCACGATTTTCGATGTTTTTGCGAAGGTTGCGAAGTAACGTTTTGCAGAACGCACCGCGGATGGCGTCGATCGGCGGCCGTTCGCCGCAGGTCAGCCCGGCCGCCGGGGTGGGCGACGTGCTCGCGCCGGGGTGCTACAGCGGGAAGATCGCGGCGACGGCTTTGACCTCTTCGCCGACGGCGTAAGTGAGCGTTCTCACAGTGCGGTCGGCCAGGTCGGCGCCGAACCGATCGGTCGATCCGGCGGGATGAACGTGCGAGATGATCTCCAGCTTGTCGCCGAGCGCCACCGGCGCCTCGTGCTCCAGCGCCACCCGCAGCGGCGCGGTCAGCAGCTCCGGATAGCCGGACAGATAGTCCTCGACGACGCTCCAGTACACCGAGTTGTTCATGTGGTCGAACAGGTCGATGTCGGTGAACCGCACCGGGTACTCGTGAATCTCGGCGGAATCATCCCGCGAGCCCGCCTTCAGGTAGGCCTTCCAGCGCAGCCGGTCGACACTGGTGGTGCGCCGCAGGCCGGCGATGAAGTCGTCGGAGATCCGCGCCGGCCCCTGCGTCTCCCGGTTGATGTTGATCCAGAACGCCTCGGATTCGATCAGGCCGCCCTTGCGCCCATCGATGCGGACCCGCATCTCACACCAGCGGTTCGAGGTGCCCGAGCACCACCGCCGCAGCCGCAGCATGTCCTGGAACTCGATCGGCCGGATCAGATCGACCATGGTGCGGCGGACGATCCACAGTGGGTGGGTGTCTTGGAAACCCAGCTCGCGGAGGTGATCCTGGCCGATGTCCTGGATGTGCCGGGCGGCCGCGTCCAGCCGCAGCCGGCCGGTGCGGTCGATGTCGGCGACCCGCAACGGCCACTGCCGGTCGAACACGTCCGGATGCGGGTCGGGAACGCCCATCATGGCCTTGCCCAAGCCGGTGCAGTGCGTTGCGTCGTCGCCTGTCATACCCTGCTCATACCCTGCGCTCCACCCTCCGGCTACCCAGCGCGATCATGCCAAACGCGGGTCGCCCCAACCAAACCGCCCGGGCCGGCTACGGCCCCCGCCGGCGTTGCGAATCATGCGAAGCAAGTCTTCGCACGCGGGTAGGCTGACCAGGATGTCCAAGACCTACGTCGGCTCCCGGGTGCGCCAGCTGCGCGCCGAGCGCGGGTTCAGCCAGGCCGCGCTGGCACAGATGCTGGACATCTCGCCGAGCTACCTCAACCAGATCGAACACGACGTGCGGCCCCTGACGGTGGCCGTGCTGCTGCGGATCACCGAGGTGTTCGGGGTCGACGCCACGTTCTTCGCCTCCCAGGACGACACCCGGCTGGTCGCCGAGCTGCGCGAGGTCACCATGGACCGCGACCTCGGCGTCGACGTCGACCCGCGCGAGGTGGCCGACCTGGTCGGCTCGCACCCGGACGTGGCGCGAGCGATGGTGAGCCTGCACCGGCGCTACCGGATCACCACCACGCAGCTGGCCGCCGCGACGGAGGAGCGGTTCGCTGACGGCAGCGCCGGTGGGGTTATCACGATGCCGCACGACGAGGTGCGCAACTACTTCTACGAGCGGCAGAACTACCTGCACGAGCTCGACACCGCGGCCGAAGACCTGGCCACCCAGATGCGGCGGCACCAGGGCGAGCTGGCCAACGAGCTGGCCAACCGGCTGACCGAGATGCACGGCGTGCACATCAACCGGCGGATCGACCTGGGCGAAGGGGTGCTGCACCGCTACGACCCGGCGACCAGGACGCTCGACATGAGCAACCACCTGACGTGGGGCCAGCGGGTGTTCAAGATGGCCGCCGAACTCGCCTACCTGGAATTCGACGACCTGATCGACGGCATGGTCGCGGCGGGCACGTTCACCTCCAAGGATTCGCGCACCCTGGCCCGGCTGGGACTGGCCAACTATTTCGCGGCGGCGACGGTGCTGCCCTACGGGCAGTTCCACGAGATCGTCGAGAACTTCCGTTACGACGTCGAGCGGCTGTCGGCCTTCTACCGGGTCAGCTACGAGACGATCGGGCACCGGTTGTCCACCCTGCAGCGGCCGTCGATGCGCGGGGTGCCGTTCTCGTTCGTCCGGGTGGATCGGGCTGGAAATATGTCGAAACGACAGTCCGCCACCGGGTTTCACTTCTCCTCCAGCGGCGGGACCTGCCCGCTGTGGAATGTCTACGAGACGTTCACCATCCCCGGCAAGATTCTGGTGCAGGTGGCGGAGATGCCCGACGGGCGCAAGTATCTGTGGGTGGCGCGAACCGTGGAGCGGCGCGCGCTGCGCTATGGGCAGCCGGGCAAGACGTTCGCGATCGGGCTGGGTTGCGAACTGCGGCACGCCCACCGCCTGGTCTACTCCGACGGTCTGGATCTGGCCGCCGGTCATGCCATCCCGGCCACCCCGATCGGTGCGGGCTGCCGGGTCTGCGAGCGGGACAACTGCCCGCAGCGCGCTTTCCCGGCGTTCAGCCACGACCTCGATCTCGACGAACATCGCAGCACCGTGTCGCCGTATCTGGTAAAGCAGCAACGGTGACCGACCGTATCCCCGCCTCCCCCGGAGTCCGCGACCTCGGCGTCGCCAACTGGGTGTTCTGCAAACTGGCGGCCCGCCGCCAGCGAGTGCCCCAGGCCCATCTGTTCACCACCCTCGGCCAGCACAAACGCCTGCTCTGGTCCTGGCTGCCGTTCGGCGGCCAACTGCTCTACGGCGGCAAACTGTCGCGCCGCGACACCGAGGTCGTGATCCTGCGGGTCGCCCACCTGCGCGGCAGCCAGTACGAGATGCAACACCACCGGCGCATCGCCCGGCAGGCCGGCATCGACGACGCCACCCAGGACCGAATCTTCGACGGCCCCCACGGCCCGCAATTTCACGACCTCACCGACCGCCAGCGCACGCTGGTGACCGCAACCGACGAGCTGGTCGACACCCGCACCCTGTCGGACGCGACCTGGCAGGCGCTGTCGGCACATCTCGACCGGCCGCGGCTGATCGAATTGGTCATGCTGGTCTGCCAGTACGACGCGCTGGCGGCGACGCTGAGCGCGCTGCGGGTGCCGCTGGATTTCGCCGACTAGCTCGCCGTGACGGACCCACTCCGGCATGACATCGCCGTGGCCGGCAGTGCGACGCTGCTGCTCGCGGGTGTGCTCGCCGCTATCGGCTACCTGCTGTTGCGTGCAGGTGCCGGACGGTTGACCGCACGCAAGATTCCTCATGCGGTGTGCGGAATCTTTGCCGCTGCAGCAGCATTCGAGCTGTCCAGCTTCACCGCGATCGTCGTGGTTCTCGCCGTGGCAACACTGGCGCTGGTCATCGTGGTGGAAAGGCACGCGCTCCCCGACGTCCTCGACGGCACCCGGGCACGAGACTACGGGCTGGTGGGCTTCGCCGCCGGTGCCTGGGTGTCCGTTGTGGCGTTCTGGCCGGACCGGGTGGCGATCGCAGCCGGCCTGGTAGTGCTGGGCCTGGCCGATGCGGGCGCTGCGTTGATCGGGCACCGCTTCGGCCGCCATCGCGTTGCCGCCGGCGGAGCCCTGAGGTCATTCGAGGGATCGGCGACGTTCGTCGCCGTAGCCCTGGCGGTGACGTTCGCCTTCACCGCGATCGGATTGAAGCTCGATGTGTTGACCGCGGTGACGGTGTCGATCTTCGTCGCGCTGACGACGGCGTCCATTGAGTTGCTGGTACTGCCCGCCGCGGACAACCTGCTGGTCACTCCCTGGGTTGCGCTGCTGGTGCACCTCAGCCGCGACCTGTCGTCCACCGATTCGCTGCGCTGGCTGATCGCGTCGCTCTTCGGCTGCGCGACAGTGTTGGTGACGACGCGGATGCGCTGGCTCGATCCGCCCGGCGCGATCGGCGGTGCGTGGGTGGCCGCGGTCGCCATCGGCCTGGGCGGATGGCCCTGGATCGTGCCGGCGGCAACGTTTTTCGTGTTGACCAGCGTGCTGACCGCCTACCGGAGGGTCGAGTCAACCGGCAGCCTGCGGGGCTTGAGACAGGTGGCGGCCAATGGCGTGGTGCCCATCGCAGCCCCGGTCATCGGCTATGCGCTGACGCACAACCAGGTGTGGTTCGCTGTCTACATCGGCGGTGTCGCCGCGTCGATCGCGGACTCCTGGGCTTCCGAAATCGGCCGGTTCTCAAGGCGATCTCCGATATCACTGCGCTCCCGCCGGCGGGTGCCCAAAGGTACCTCGGGCGCCGTGTCCCCGCTGGGCCTGATTGCGACCTGCGTGGGCGGCTCAGCTGTCGGAGTCGTCGGTGCACTGTTCAGCGATCCGACCATGGTGATCGTCGGGCTGGCGGCTGGAATAGCCGGGTCCGCCCTGGACTCGCTGATCGGCGCCACCGTGCAGGGACGTTTCGTGTGTCCAGCATGCGAAGCAAGCGTGGAAGACCGATATCACTGTGGTGTGCCGGGCGGGCTTGCCGCGGGGCGGCGGTGGATCGACAACGACGTCGTCAACACCCTGGCGAACATAGCGGGTGCGGCCGTCGCATTCGGGGTATTCGAGCTGGTATCGGCCTAGCGTCCACTAACAGAACACCACCGCGCGGCTGGCCGCCGCGACGGAGGAGCGTTAACTCGGACGACGGCGACGCCGAGTGCGCTGCGGCTGCGACTGGTCCACCGACCGGCTTTTTTCCAGCACGATTTTAACCCGATGCCGATAGGCACCATTCATGCTGGAACTGCACGATTCATTCGCTGGATACGTGTTTCTTTCAGCACGTTTCGATAGCCGGCTGGCGGATCGCCCCGGTGCGCACACAGCTCCCGGGGCGCGGCAAAGCCGGTCAACCTGCGCGGGCCGGGTGTTCATCTGCACTCACACTGTCTACCGTTTCGATCAACACGGCCCGTCCAGGCGGGCGTCGACCCCCGAGAAAGCGCGAAGACCGTGACCGCACCATCGCCAAGCCCGCACACCGTGTGCGGCTCGCTCGGTCACGGCTCCTGCGCGCGGCCCGCCGGCCCGCGTCGATGTCTCTGCACGCGACGCCACCACTGACCGACCGAAGCCTCCCTGGCCGCATCGACCGGCCCCCTCTGCTAACCGTCGACCGCCTGCAACAGCGGGCGATCGGGGAATGGAACATCATGTTTGATTTCGCATTGCTGCCGCCCGAGATCATCTCGGCGAGAATGTATTCCGGCCCGGGCTCGGGCCCGTTGATGGCGGCCGCCGCATCTTGGGGCGCACTCGGCGCGCAACTGAACTCGTTCGCGCTCGGCTACACCACGGCCATCACCGACCTGCAGGACCAGAGCTGGTCGGGCCCGGCCGCCGACTCCATGGCCGCCGCGGCCGGACCGTTCGCGGCGTGGGCGAGTACGACCGCGACGCTGGCCGACCAGGCGGCCGATCAGGTCCGGGCGGCAGCGGCCGCCTACGAGACCGCGTTGGCCGCGACCGTGCCGCCCTACGAGGTCACCGCCAACCGCACCCACCTGGCAGCGCTGGCCGCGACCAATCTGCTCGGTCAGAACACCACCGCGATCGCGGCCACCGAGGCCGCCTACGCGGACATGTGGGCCCGCGACTCCGCGGCGATGTCCGGCTACGCCACCTCGTCGGCGGCCGCGACCCAGCTGGCCCCGTTCACCGAGCCTCCCCAGACGACCACCGCGCTCGCCCAGCTCGCCCAAGCCATCGCCCCGGCGCGGGCCGCCGGCGCCGTCGTCGCCGACAACGCCCACACCCCGGCACCGGCCGTTGACGTCTCGGCGACCGAACCACCGGACCTCGCTGCGGCGACGATAAGCGGAGTCAGCAGCTTCAACACCCTGACCGGCCCGGCCGGCTTCGCCGGCTCGGTCAGCCGCACGATCACCAACGGCGGAAACTTCATCACCTCGGTTGTCAAGGCACTCGGTGGTTCCGCTCCCAAGGCGGCCGCGGTGCCGCCGGCCGCCGCGGCGCTGAGCAACGCCGAAACCGCCACGCTGGCGCGGCAGGCGATAGTCGTGGAGGCCCGTCTCGGCGCCGCCGCGCCGATCGCGGGACTGTCCGTCCCCCGCGCGTGGGCCGACCTGGCACCGATCGCCACCGCCGCCGAGGAACCCATGTGGTGGGCGGCGGGCGAACCGGCGGCCGTGTCGGCGATGGAGGCGGGCGCGACGGAATCGGCGATGACCGGAGTCGCGCCGGCCGCCGCCCTGGGATCGCTCGCCGGGGCTGCGGGGCGTCAGTCGGTCACCAGCGTGCTGCGGGTCGGGCCCCAGCGATTCGCGATGCCTCGCCCCGCCCTCGGTGGATAACCGGGAGCATCGATGAATTTCGGGATGCTGCCGCCCGAGATCAACTCGGCCAGAATGTATTCCGGCTCCGGCGCGGGTCCGCTTATGGCCGCCGCCGCCGCCTGGGACGGGCTCACCGCGCAGCTGGAGAATTTCGCCGCCGGCTACTCCTCGGAGCTGGCGGAGCTGCGCGGTCACGGCTGGTCGGGCGCTTCGGCGGATGCCATGGCCGCCGCGGCCGGCCCGTTCGTGACGTGGGCGAGTGACACCGCAACGCTGACCAGCCAGGCCGCCGGCCAGGCCCGTGCGGCGGCGGCTGCTTACCAGGCCGCGTTCGCCGCCACGGTTCCGCCCGCGGCGGTCACCGCCAATCGGACCCTGTTGGCGACCCTGGTGGCCACCAACTTCTTCGGCCAGAACACCGGTGCGATCGCCGCGACCGAAGCCGGCTACGCGGAGATGTGGGCCCGGGACGCCACCGCGATGTACGGGTACGCCGCATCGTCGGCGGCCGCTACCGAACTGGCGCCGTTCCAGCAGCCGCCCCCGACCACCAGCGGAACCGGGTCGCTGCCCGATGCCGCAACGACCGTGCAGGGCGCACTCGGCGTGGTCGACAATGTCAACACGCTCACCAAGTTCAGCGGGCTGGTAGCCGACAACGTGCGAACCGGAACCCAGATGGCGAGCTGGGTCATGGCAGTCGAGCAGTTGCTCGGCGACGCCGTCAAAGCCGCGCCGAAAGCCGCTGCGGCAGCCCGGTTGAGCGTGCCGCCCGCAGCGCCGGTCGCGGTCTTGGCCAGCGTGGGCACCAGCGCCGCAGTGGGCAAGCTGTCGGTTCCGGGCGGTTGGCCCACTGCGCCGGCCGGCACCGCCCAAGTCGGGCAGCCGCCGTCGCCCACGCACCGCTTCCTGCCCGCCTACGCGACCCCGGGCCATGTCCCGCCGATGAGCGTGGCACCGGCGGCCCGCTCGACCCGGCGCCGTCGCGGCACCCCCGTCTATCGGATGCGTGACCGCAGCTTCCAGATGCCGCGGCCGGCAGTGGGCGGCTGACACCACGCCACCCGGTATCCACAGGCCGACTGGCCGGCATACGGCACCCGTGTGACACTTCGGCCCGGAACCACCGGACCGGAGGAAGGGGGCGTGGTGTTCGTCGATCCCGACATATTGCGCTCTGGCGCAACCGATTCGACCAGGGCCGCAGGATATGCCCGAGCGGGTGCCGACCGGTTGGCCGAGTCGCCGCTTCCGGCAGGAATGTTCGGTGATCTGTCCGCCGCACGCTCGTTTCACCGGACACTCACCGAGGCACGCGCTCAGCACGTCGAGACGTCGCGGTCGCACCGGTCGGCGCTGACCGGGATCGGCCGGCGGGCACGCCGGGCAGCCGACGGCTTCACCGACATGGAGCGGCAGAACGCCGCAGCCGTCGGCGCGGTGGGCCGCGAGCCGGGATGAAACTGGCCAACATCTACCTGCCCGGCCTGGTGAACGCGGCCGGCGGGAATCCGTGGCTGGTCAACGCTGAACTGCAGCACGGGCGGCCCGGCCAGATCGATGACCTGGCAACCGCATTCCACAGCGCCGGCGAATCCGCGGCCGAGGCCGACGGTGCGTTCGCCGCCGCCCGACAGCGTTTCGAAGCCGCATGGGGGCGGCCCGGCGGTGAAAATCCGGTCAACGACTCGTCGCGGGTGCGGTTGGCCACCACCTCGCTCGGCGTGCAGGCCGAGCAGCTACCCCTTATCGCCGCCGATCTGGAGGCGATCGCCGCCGCGCTGGCCGAGGCGCAGCGATCCGCCGGCACCTACATGGCGGATCTGGAACACCAACTGGAGCAGATCGACACCGAAATCGGTTGCTACGCTGAATCGTCCAACGCCCCGGGGCTCACCGCCGCGCAACGGTCCGAAATCGATGCGCGCCTCACCGTCCTCGACCAGCGGGCTGTCTCGGCTACCGGGCAGACTCTGCGACAGGTCAACCACATTCGCGACGGCTACGCCGGGACACTGCAGCACGCCGAGCGCAGGCTGCGCAACGACGGCTACGACCCGGCGCTGGCCGCGGCACTAGACGGGCCGCCCGGCGAGCCGGATGAGTCGGACGTGGCGATCCCGCCGCCGGGCACCGACCCGAAGGCCGTGAACGACTGGTGGACGTCGCTGAGCCCCGGCCAACGGGCGGAGCTGATCGCCGAGCACCCGGCGGATCTCGGCAACCTCAACGGGATTCCGGTCGACGCCCGAAACGAGATCAACCGGGCGGTGCTGGGCGACGACCTGAGCCGGGTGACCGACACCGCCAACCGCGGCGCCGTGCCGGTGGCCGACGTGCTGGCCGACCCCGGCCGGTATGGGCTGCCGGACGCCGCGATCACGATCTACCGAAATGCCGTGCGCACCTGGGAGGGCTTGCTCAGTCCTGGGGAGACCGAAGACGCACCGGACGATCGTCCGGAGGTGCTGCTGCTGGCGTACCGGCCCGATGCATTCGGCGGCGACGGGGCCGCGACCATCACCATCGGCAATCCCGACCGGGCCGCCAACACCGCTGTCCTGGTGAAAGGACTCGGGTCCGGTGTCGCACGGGGGGCGTCGGCTCGTGCCGAGGCGATGGACCTCTACGACGAGGCCAATCGCGCTGACTGGGATCGTGGCACCGCGGTGGTGCTGTGGATGGCCTACGACGCCCCGGACACGTTTTACGACCCGGGCCTCTACGAGCCGAACATGGCCCGCACCGGCGGCCGGGCGCTGGCCGTCGACGTGAACGCATTAGCGGTCACCCACCAGGGGGGGTCGTCGCACGTCACAGTGGTCGGGCACTCCTACGGATCGACGACCGTCGCCGATGCGGCGGCCGGCTACGGAATGCGGGCCGACGACATCGTCCTGCTCGGTTGCCCCGGAACCGATCTGGCGCATTCGGCGGCCGATTTCCAGCTGCCGGCGGGCGGTCACCTTTACGTCGGTGCCGCTTCGGGAGACGCGGTCGACTGGCTCGGCCACGGCGCCGTGCAGACCCCGGTCGGCAGGGCCGGTCTCGGCCCGGATCCGGCGGTGGACGGCTACGGTTCCACCCGGTTCAAAGCCGAGGTGCCGGGCCGCTCGGCCAACCCGTTCCACGACCACCTGCACTACTTCGACGAAGGTTCGGAGTCGCTGTTCAGCATCGGCGACGTGGTGTCCGGCCACGGCGACGACCTGCAGCGCGACGGGATGACCGCCCGGCACCGCGGCGAGTACCGGCTGCCGGGCGGCATTGATCCCGAAGTCGGCCGGCCGGCCACCACCGGGCATCGGCATCCGTTACCGGCGACCGGCGCCCCCCGCCCGGCGAGCGGCCCTAGAAGTTGATCATGTGGCCGATCAGGCCGTGGAAGCATTCCTGCAGCGCCTCCGACATGGTCGGGTGGGTGTGCACGTTGCGCGCCAGCTCAGTGGCGGTCAGGTCCCACTTCTGCGCCAGGGTCAGTTCGGGCAGCAGTTCGGAGACGTCGTGGCCGACCAGGTGCCCGCCGAGCAGTTCGCCGTAG
>DASTNJ010000011.1:0-59417 GCA_035721065.1 Mycobacterium sp. | reverse complement strand
AGAGCAATCTGAACCAACAACATCAGCCAAAAACTGACATCAAAAAACACCACACCCCAAACGGGAACAAAAAGGGCATGGCAAAAAACAACAACAAACAAAAACCACCAAACACACTATTGAGTTCTCAAACAACACGCCCATCGGACACGCCGACAGTGCGCGGCGCGAACCGCGCGCTGACAGAGCATACAGATGATATTCCCACGGAACCACACGGGCTCCGTGGGAGTGGCTGCACTCGCCGGGACGCACCTGGCGGTGACAACGTCATTAAACTTACGTGAACAGATCCGGCGGGTCAAATCGCCTGATAGACCGAAAGTTTCGGTTGCCCCGGCGTGAGCCGGCACCGTCGCCCACCGACTCTCGGCCGCCGTTGAGCGCGGCCCGGATCTGGACCAGCGCCCTGCTACACCCGCTGCACACCGGCCACGTTGCGTTTGCCGCGGCGCAGCACCAGCCAGCGGCCGTGCAGGAAGTCCCCGGGCTGCGGGTGCCAGTCCTCACCGTCGACCCGGACATTGTTCACCGACGCTCCGCCCTCGGCGATCGTGCGCCGGGCCGCACCCTTGCTCGCCGACAGCCCGGTGGCCACCAGCAGGTCGACGATGCCGTCCGGCGCACCCGCGGCCAGTTCGGCCACCGGGGTCTCCCGCAGCGCGGCCGCCAGCGTCTTCTCGTCCAGCCGGGCCAGCTCACCGCGGCCGAACAGCGCCTGGCTGGCCAGTTCGACCGCGTCGGTGGCAGCGGCGCCGTGCACCAGCGTGGTGAACTCGCGTGCCAGCCGCCGCTGGGCGGCGCGCTGCTGCGGCGCCGAGGCCGTGGCCGCCGCCAACTCGTCCAGCTCGTCGGCGGACAGGAAGGTGAACCACCGCAGGTAACCGATGACGTCAGCGTCAGCGGTGTTGAGGAAGTACTGGTAGAAGGCGTAGGGGCTGGTCATTTCCGGATCGAGCCACAGATTGGCGCCGCCGGTGGATTTACCGAATTTGGCTCCGTCCGCCGTCGTCACCAGCGGGACCGTCAGCGCGTGCACCGTCGCCCCCAGCTTCTGGCGCACCAGCCGCACCCCGGCGATGATGTTTCCCCACTGGTCGGATCCGCCGATCTGCAGGCTGCAGCCGTACCTGCGGTGCAGTTCGACATAGTCGTTGGCCTGCAGCAGCATGTAGCTGAATTCGGTATAGGAGATGCCGTCGGCGTCCAGGCGCCGCCGAATGGTGTCGCGGTCCAGCATCACGTTGACCGAGAAGTGCTTGCCGACGTCGCGCAGGAAATCCACCGCCGTCATGGGGGTGGTCCACTCGAGGTTGTCGACGACGATCGCACCGGTCGGTGTGTCGTCGAAATCCACGAAGCGTTCCAGCTGGCCGCGGATGCGCTCGGCCCACTCGGCAACGGTGTCACTGGTGTTCAGGGTGCGCTCGCCGGCATCCCGGGGATCACCGATCAGGCCGGTGGCCCCGCCGGCCAGCACGATCGGCCGGTGCCCCGCACGCTGGAAACGACGCAGCGCCAGCAGCGGAACCATGTTGCCGGCGTGCAGGCTGGGCGCGGTGGGGTCGAAACCGGCGTAGACGGTCACCGGCCCCTGCTCGAGCTCGGCCGCCAGCGCCGCCCGGTCGGTGGATTGGGCGACCAGCCCACGCCAGTCCAGCTCGTCGAGAATCCCGGACGACCGGGCGGGAACACCATCCATGGCTGACATCTTTGCCGACCGACCCCGGATCAGTCGCTGTCCCCCGGCGCCGGGGCGCGCGGACTGCGCTTGTAGGGCGACACCTCCGGCCGGCCGGCCAGCCACAGCCGCCACTTCCGGTCGGCGGCCTGGCTGACCCCGACACGCGGTCCCGCCGTCGCCGCCACCCGCTCGCCCAGTTCCAGCCGGATCGGGCTGCCCGGGTCGAACAGGTCGATCCCGTAGTCGTCCATCCTGATGCCCAGGGCGGAGCACAGGTTGCCCGGCCCACGGGCCAGCCCTACCTTCTTGGCCGTTTCACCACGTCGCGCGCGGGCCTCGTCGATCCCGCCACTGATCACCGCGGACCGCAGCAGTACCGCGGCCGCTGTCCCGTCCGGGCCGCAAACGACGTTGGCGCACACGTGGATTCCGTAACTGCGATAGGTGTACAAGTGCCCGGGCGGGCCGAACATGACCGCGTTGCGCCCGCTGGGACCGCGATAGGAGTGTGCCGCCCGGTCCGGCCACGGCCCGTCGGCAACGCCGCCGTAGGCCTCGACCTCGACGATGGTCGCCCGCACCCCACGCCCGATCACGGTGGCGCCCAGCACCAGGTGCGCTGCCGCGAGCGGGTCGACCGAGAGCTGGTCAGCAGTCATCGACGACGATTCTGCCCGACCCTTGACAGCCGCCGTCCCGGGGTGGATATTCATCAAATGATGATTTCATCGTTCGGTGAATTATCTGCCGGCGGTGCGGGGCCGGCGGTCGACATCGAGCACCTGCAGGTGACCCGCGGCAAGCATTCCGTGCTGCACGACTTCTCGGTGCGGATCGCCCGCGGCACGATCACCGGCCTGCTCGGCCCGTCCGGATGCGGCAAGACCACCCTGATGCGCTGCGTCGTGGGAACCCAGATCGTCGCCTCGGGCACGGTCACCGTGCTCGGTCACCCGGCGGGGTCCGCACCGCTGCGCCGGCTGGTCGGCTACATGCCGCAGAACCCGACGATCTACAACGACCTGCGGATCATCGACAACATCCGCTATTTCGCCGCACTCTGCGGGGTCGGCGGCACCGCCGCCGACGAGGTGATCACCGCGGTGGACCTGCAAGACCACCGCTCCGACTACTGCGCCAACCTGTCCGGGGGGCAGCGCGCCCGGGTGTCACTGGCCTGCGCGCTGATCGGCCACCCCGACCTGTTGGTGCTCGACGAACCGACCATCGGCCTGGATCCGGTGTTGCGGGCCGACCTCTGGCAGCAGTTTCACGAACTGTCCCGGCGGGGTACCACGCTGCTGGTGTCCAGCCACGTGATGGACGAGGCCGACCAGTGCGGCGACCTCTTGCTGATCCGCGAAGGACGGCTCCTGGCCCAGACCACGACCACCCAGCTGAGGAGGGACACCGGATGCACGTCACTCGAGGAAGCGTTTCTGTCCATCATCCGGCGCGCCACCGCGCCCGCACCCGGCTGACAACCCAGCCGTATGTCGCCACCACGCTGCGGATTCTGCGTCAGCTGGCCGCCGACCATCGCAGCGTCGCGATGATCCTGCTGGTGCCCAGCCTGATCATCACGCTGATGTACTTCATGTTCGAGGATGCCCCGCGCAATCCGGCCAGCCCGTCACCGTTCAACTCACCTTTCCAGCCAGCCTGCCTGATCCTGCTGGGTCTGCTCCCGCTGATCGTGATGTTTCTGATCACGTCGATAACGATGCAGCGGGAACGGGCTTCGGGAACCCTGGAGCGCATTTTGACCACGCCGCTGCGTCGGCTCGCCCTACTGGGCGCCTACGGGACCGCGTTCTCGATCGCCGCGGCCGCGCAAGCCACACTGGCGTGCATCGCGTCGTTCTGGCTGCTCGGCTTCCACACCGCGGGCAGCCCCGCGTGGGTTTTCGCGATCGCGATCGTCAACGCCGTGCTGGGGGTCGGACTCGGCCTGCTGTGCAGTGCGTTCGCGCGCACCGAATTTCAGGCGGTCCAGTTCATGCCGGTGGTGATCGCGCCGCAGCTGCTGCTGTGCGGGTTCATCGTCCCGCGCGCGGTGATGCCGGAATGGCTGCAATGGATCAGCAACGTGATGCCGGCAAGCTACGCCCTGGAGGCACTCCAGCAGGTGGGTGCGCACCCGGAGCTGACCGGGATCGCGGCACGCGACATCGCCGTGGTGCTGGGCTTCGCCATCGCGGCGCTCTGCCTGGCGGCGGCGACACTGCGACGGCGGACCCCGTGATGGCAGCCGCAGCCGGGCGCAGGCGGCCCGGCCGCCCACCGGGTACCTCGGACACCCGGGACCGGATTCTGGACAGCGCTCGCGAACTGTTCGCCCGCAACGGGATTGCCAACACCTCGGTGCGCGCGGTGGCCGCCGGCGCGGGTGTGGACTCGGCACTGGTACACCACTATTACGGCACCAAGGAGCGGCTGTTCGCCGCTGCCGTGCACATCCCGATCGACCCGATGGACATCATCGGACCGTTGCGCGACGTCCCGGTCGACGAACTCGGGTACAAAATCCCGTCGATCCTGTTGCCGCTGTGGGACTCCGAAGTGGGCGCCGGGATGATCGCGACGCTGCGGTCGGTGCTGGCCGGTGCGGAGGTCAACCTGTTCCGATCGTTTCTGCAGGACGTCATCGCGGTCGAAGTGGGCGGCCGCGTCGACGATCCACCGGGAAGCGGACTCATCCGCATCCAGTTCGTGGCGTCGCAGCTGGTGGGTGTCCTGATGGCCCGCTACATCCTGCGGTTGGAGCCGTTCGCGTCACTGCCGGCCGAGCAGGTTGCCGCCACGATCGCACCGAACCTGCAGCACTACCTCACCGGGGATCTGGCGATTGCCCCTGCGCCACCAGCCGGGCGTGTTCGTCGTCACTCACGGTGACCGCCTCGTCGACGAGCAGCACCGGGATGCCGTCGTCGATCCGGTAGGCGCGGCGCAACCGCGGGTTGTAGAGCACCTCCCCGCGTTCGGGCTGTCGCGCCAGCAGCAGCGGCCCCCGGTCGACCGGGCACACCAAGATGTCCAACAGCGCTTGGTCGATCACGCTTGACCACCGACCAGGTGGGTGCGGACCGCCGCGGTCAACCGTCTGAACTGTTGACCGTCGGCGTCGAAGTACCAGCTGCGCGGCCCGGCTTTGGGGACTCCGGCGGCCCGCAATTCGTCGGCGACCGGCCGGTAGGCGGTGCTCAGCGGAAGTTCTGGCACCACGTGCACGATGTCGGGTCCGGGGCCGGTGGCCATGCCTGCCACGGCCTCGGTCAGGTCGGCGGCGGTGATCGTCGCCCCGGGCCGCAGCGTCACGGCCGACACCGCCAGCTGCTGGCCGCGCGCGGGCACCGCATAGGTCACCGCCAGGTCGACGCCGGTGACCAGGCCCAGGGCGTCGGTCACCGCCACCGGGTAGATGATCCCGCGGGCGGTGCGGATCAGCGAGCGGCGACCGCCCACCATCCAGTAGTCGCCGTCCTCGTCGCGGCGGAACAGGTACTCGGTGGAGATCCAGGTGTCGGCGGGCGCGAACACACCCCGCTTCACCGCCGCCGACGGGTCGATCGGGCCGCGCGGCTCGGCCAGCAGCACCCCGACCTCGCCCGTCTCCGCAACCTCGACGAACCCGTCGTCGGTCTCCAGGATCAGGTCGTGGTCGGGATCGTAGACGGCCAGTTCCACATGGCAGGCGCCGGGCAGTGGGCGTCCCTTGCTGCCGACCTTGACGCCGGAGACGTTGGCCAGCACCGCCTGTCCGTCGGTGGTGGCGAAGAACTCGACGATGTGGGCCGGTGCGAAGACGTCCACCACCCGCTGCCACAGGCCGGTCGGCATACCCGACCCGATGAACAGCCGCACCGGGTGATTGCCCTGCAGGGCCAGCCCGGAGTCACCGACCAGGTCGCGAAGCATCGCCCAGGTGTAGGACACCACGGTCACGCCGTACTGGCGTACCTCGGCGACGAACCGGTCCGGCCGGAAACCGCGGGACAGCGCGATGCGGGTGCCGCCCACCACCGCACCGCCCAGGCTGACCAGCAGGCCCGACTCGTGGTGCAGCGGAGTCAGGCAGTACACGGTGTCGCCGCGGCCCAGGGCGGCCGCCGACGCGGTGCCGAATGCCGACAGCGCCCAGCGGTAGTTGGTGATCTGTTTGGCCACCAGCACGCCGCCGGCGTTGCTGAATGCGACGAACGCCAGGTCGCGGGCGAAACCGGGATTCGGCCGATACCAGCCCGGCAAGTCGACGGCGTCCGGGTCGATCTGCTCCATGTCGACGACGTCGGCGTCCGCCGGCAGATGCAGATCGCGCGACTCACCGCCGCCGAGCACCAGCACCTGGCAGTGCAGTTTGCGGGCGGCATCCAGCGCTGCACCGAGATTGGTTGGCCCGGTGATGATTTCGGCCACACCGCCGATCCGTGCCGTCGCGACCAGGTCTCCGTCCGGAGGCATCAGCACGGCGACCGCGCCCAGCCTTGACAGCGCCGCGATGGCGACCAGTGCGCTGGGCCTGGTCTCCATCAGGACACCGACGTGAACGCCTTGCCGCACGCCTACCTCGATCAAGCCCCGAACCACGTTGTTGATCCGGCGGTTGACCGCCTCGTAGGTGTGCACCCGCCCGTCGAACAGCAGGAATTCCCCGTTCGGCGAGTCCTCGGCCTGCTCGTCGATGATCCGGCCCAGCGAGATCCGGGTGTGGTCGTTGATCTGTCCCAGCCGGGCCAGCCGGGGCAGCGTCCGGGCGGTCTCGATCGCCAGCGTGCGTACCGACTTGCCCACCGCGCCGACCGCGTCGACGGCGCCACGGGCCAAGGTCACCGCGACTCCGCCCGCCTCCCCCAGTCCGTGCGCGATCCGGGAGCTGAACGCGACACCGCTGCTGTCGCCGTGCTGAATGGGCTGGTCCGCCATCGGCGCCACGCCGGCCGGCCGATCGCCCTGGCCGGACAGCCACAACACCCAGTTGGCAACCGTCGGCCAGGTTTGCTCTGCCGCCTTGGATCCGACGACCAGACCGAAGTGACCGGCCCGCAGCAGGTATTCGTACACGTCGGCATTCGGCGCCGCGCGCCGGATGCCGCGCACCGCGGCGGGCTGCCCGATGTCGTCCACCTCGCCGACGAAAGCCAGTATCGGGCAGGTGATGTCGGTCAACGTCACCAGCTGCCCCTGGATGGCGAAGCCGCCGGTCATCATCCGGTTGTGGGCGATGAACTGCTTGAGCAGCTCGGCGATCGCCGGGCCCGACCAGGCGATCCAGCCTTCGGACTCCAAAAACCTGCGCTGCGATTCGCGGGGCAGCAGGGCCTCACGGTCGTGCAGCTGACGGAGGAAATCCAGCCGAGCCTTGGCGGTCTTGAGCGGATCCATCATCTGGAAGCCGACCCGCGCCATCCAACCGGAGATGTCCAGATGGTTGAAAACATGGTCGGCCATGAAATCGGCGGTCACCGACGCGACATTGGGCGGCAGGCCCATCGGCAGCCCGGCCAGGGTGTCGACCGGCGAGCCGAACGCCACCACGCTGGCGATGCGCTTCGAACGCCGGTAGGCGGCGACCTGGTAGGCGAACATGCCCCCCTGCGAATACCCGGCCAGATGCACGTCGTGGCCGGTCGCACCGGCCACCGTGTCGATCGCCTGCCCCAGCGCGACGATGTGGTCGGCCAGGTCGCGGCGCATCCCGCCTTCGACCTCGTCGGGCGACCCGAAGTCGATCACCCACGGGTCGCAGCCCGCGGCGTGCAGGATGCCCACCGCGCCCTCGTCGCGGGTGACGTCGAACATGTTTGCCGACATCATCATCGGGTGAATCAGTAAGACCGGTGGGCCGGCGGGCCGTTGTCCGGGCCGGTTGTCGGGCGGGAAGTAGCGTCGCAGCTTATACATCGGGACGCTCTCGACGATCTGGAACGGCGATGTCACCGTGTCGGTCTCCAGACCGCCCCACCGCAGCACTTCCATACCGTTCTGCACGGTCGCGACGAGCCGCTCGATCGGCCTGGTGACTGTCGAGAATCTCAGGTCCACCGCTGCTCTCCTAATTCGACGTTATCGCTGGTCATGGCTCCACCGGCGACGCGAACATTCTGGCACATCGCAGCAGGTGGACCGGCCGGTACGAGCACTACCGGTCGAATCGCGGCGGCCTGCGGTGTCGGCGAGGTGACCAGCACCGTACTGCCAGGTGGTTGACAGGTTCGCTAACGAGAAATCGGCGACCGCGCATGCTACGGTCCCCCGGTGTTCAAGATCGGGCTGCTTACCGGGCTGCTAACCGCGCTGTTGGTGCTGTGCACCGCGCCGGCTAGCGCCGATCCGCAGGACTGGATCGCGGCGCGCGGTCCGATCGCGTGTAAGTGGATGGACATGCACCCGGATCTGTACGGCTCTCTGTCGACCATGCGGACGATGGAAGACGAGGGCGTGGCCGAAGACGAGATACCCCATACGCTCGGTTCGGTGATCGCCACCTTCTGCCCGAATCACGCTGACCTGTACACCAAGACCAGGCAGTACCTGACCCACGGCGGCGGCATGGCCATTATCGGCGGCGGCGTGTAACGAGCCGTCGAGGCACCGGTCGCGCTCCGCGACTGCGTCCACGGCCGCCTGCCGTAGCGTTCCAGCGATGGCGCATCTGCTTTCCGGTGAGGAAGTCGGCCTGCGGTACCCGACCGGCACGGTGCTCGACTCGGTGACGGTCGGCGTGAACGGCGGGGCGCGCATCGGCATCGTGGGCCGCAACGGGGACGGCAAATCAAGTCTGCTGCGCGTGCTGACCGGCCGGGTGACGCCGGACTCCGGTCGTGTCACCGGGCGCAGCGGACTGCGCGTCGGCCTGCTCGATCAGGCCGACACCCTGCGTCCCGGCCAAACCGTCGGCCGGGCGGTGGTAGGCGACCGGGCCGACCACGAATGGGCGTCCAACCCGCGGATTCGCGACGTCATCGACGGGCTGGTGTCGGACTTGATGGCCCAGGGAGTCTGGGATGCCGACATCGCCGTCTTGTCCGGTGGTCAGCGGCGACGAGTGCAGTTGGCCAGATTGCTGATCGGCGACTGGGACGTGATCGCCCTCGATGAGCCCACCAACCACCTCGACATCGAGGGCGTCACCTGGCTGGCCGGACACCTGCGGCAACGTTGGACGCGCAACACCGGCGCGTTGCTGGTGGTCACCCATGACCGCTGGTTTCTCGACGAGGTGGCCACCACGACCTGGGAGGTGCACGACGGCGTCGTGGAGCCGTTTCAGGGCGGATACGCCGCCTACGTGCTGGCCCGCGTCGAGCGCGACCGGATGGCCGCCGCCACCGAGGCGAAACGGCAGAACCTGCTGCGCAAGGAACTGGCCTGGCTGCGCCGGGGCGCGCCGGCACGCACCGCCAAGCCGAAGTTCCGGATCGAAGCCGCCAACGAGCTGATCGCCGACGTGCCGCCGCTGCGGGACAGCGTCGAGTTGGCGAAACTGGCCACCGCGCGGCTCGGCAAAGACGTGATCGACCTGCTCGACGTGTCGATCTCCTTCGACGGGCGGCCCGTGCTGCGCGACGTCGAATGGCGAATCGCCCCCGGCGAGCGGACCGGGATCGTGGGCGCGAACGGCGTCGGCAAATCCACCCTGCTGGGGTTGATCGCCGGCACCGTCCGCCCAGACGCCGGCCGGGTCAAGCGCGGCAAGACCGTCCGGCTGGCCGTGCTGGACCAACGGGGCGACGAGCTGACGTCGGCCGCCGACGAACGGGTTGCCGACGTGCTGGGCCGGCTGCGCGGCGGGTATGAGGTGGACGGCCGCGAAGTCAGTCCGGCGCAACTTCTGGAGCGGCTGGGTTTCGGCCGCGGGAAGCTGTCGGCGCGAGTCGGTGACCTCTCCGGCGGTCAGCGCCGCAGGCTGCAATTGATGCTCACCTTGCTGGCCGAACCCAATGTGCTGGTTCTCGACGAGCCGACCAACGACGTGGACACCGACCTGCTGACGGCTCTGGAGGATCTGCTCGACTCCTGGCCGGGCACGCTGATCATCGCTTCCCACGACCGCTACCTGCTGGAGCGGGTGACCGATCAGCAGTACGCGATTCTCGGCGGGCGGCTGCGGCACCTGCCCGGTGGAGTCGACGAGTACCTGCGGCTGGCCGGATCCGCCGCCGCGGCATCGGCGCGGCCGCGTCCGGCATCCGATGAGGTCTCCGCGACAGCCGCACCGTCGGGTGCGGAGTTGCGCGCGATACAGAAGGAGATCGCCGCCACCGACCGGCGGCTGGCGAGCCTGGCCGGACAGATCAACGCCAAGCATCGGCAGCTCGCCGACCACGACCAATCCGACCACGTCGGCCTGGGCCGGTTGACCAAGGAACTGCGGGCGCTGGAAGCCGAGGTCGTCGAGTCGGAGGCGCACTGGCTGGAGCTGTCGGAGCGGATCGAATAGCCCAGCCGTAGCGATGACGCACGCCCCGGCGCCATGATGGACCGGTGACCGAGATCCAGGTGATCCGTGGCGACATCACCGCCGTGCCGGTCGACGCGATCGTCAACGCCGCCAACAGCAGCTTGCTGGGCGGCGGCGGCGTGGACGGCGCCATCCACCGGGTCGGCGGCCCGGAGATTCTGGCCGACTGCAAGCGACTGCGCAGCACGGACCTCCCCGACGGCCTGCCGACCGGCGATGCCGTCGCCACGACAGCGGGACGCCTGCCGGCGCGGTGGGTCATCCACACCGTCGGACCGGTGTATTCGCGCAGCGAAGACCGGGCACCGCTGCTGCGATCCGCATACACCCGCAGCCTGCGGGTCGCCGACTCGCTGGGCGCCGAAACCGTCTCGTTTCCGCTGATCTCCGCCGGTGTCTACGGCTGGCCGGCCGGCGACGCCGTTCACCAGGCGGTGACCGCGGTGCGCGGTGCCGACACCGCGGTGCGGGTGGTGACGTTCGTGGCGTTCAGCGACGAGCTGGCGGAGCTGTTGCGGCGCGAACTGTGATGGGCCTATGCGCTTTCGGCGGGGTCAGCCGCCGAGCGACTGCGCCTGCGGACTCATCCACCAGAGTTCGAGTTGGATGTTGTCCGGGTCGCGGAAGACCAGCGCGGTGCCCAGGCCGGACGGGTCGTCGGTCACCGGCGAATGGGTGACGCCGAGTTCGGCGAGCCGCTGCTGCCAGTGGTCGAGCTCGGCCCGCTCGGTCACGTTGAACGCGAGATGATCCAGGCCGGGCCGGCGCTCGTCGAACGCGTCGGCGGCCTGGCTGTGGTGCTGAACCAGCCCCATGATCAGCCCGGAACCCGGGTGCATCATCACGGCCATGCTGCGGTTGTCCGCATCGGCCCGCATCAGCACCTGGAACCCCAGCGTGTTGACGTACCAGTCGGCACTTTTCGTCAAGTCGGACACCGTCAGGTCCAGATGGCTGATTCCCGTGAACGTCGGCATGTCCGCCAGCTTAAATCAGGTTGCGGCGCAACTCGTCGGCGCGTTTCCGCACCGCCTCCAACTGTTCGGCGACCCGCGTGGGTGCGGTGCCGCCGCGCGCGTCGCGGGATGCCACCGACCCTTCGACCGTCAGCACCTCCCGCACCTGCGGGGTGAGTTCGGTGCTGACCGCCGCCAGTTCCTCGTCGGTCAGCTCGTCCAGCCCGACACCGCGCTGCTCGGCGACCCGTACCGCCGCGCCGGCCGCCTCATGTGCGACCCGGAACGGAACACCCTTGCGCACCAGCCATTCGGCGACGTCGGTGGCCAGCGTGTAGCCGGCCGGGGCCAGCGCCGCCATTCGCTCGACGTCGAACTCGAGCGTGCCCACCAGCCCGGCCATCGAAGGCAGCAGCAGTTCCAGCTGCGCAACCGAATCGAACACCGGCTCCTTGTCCTCCTGCAGGTCCCGGTTGTAAGCGAGCGGCTGGGCCTTCAGGGTCGCCAGCAGCCCGGCCAGATTCCCGATCAGCCGCCCCGACTTGCCGCGGGCCAGCTCCGCGACGTCCGGGTTCTTCTTCTGCGGCATGATCGAACTGCCGGTCGACCATGCGTCATGCAGCGTCACGTAGCCGAATTCCGTTGAACTCCACAAGATGACGTCCTCGGCGATCCGGGACAGGTCGACGGCGATCATCGCGAGCACGAATGCCGCCTCGGCCGCGAAGTCCCGTGCGGCGGTGGCGTCGATCGAATTGTCAGCGGCTGCGGCGAAACCCAACTCGGCGGCGATCGCATCCGGGTCCAGCCCCAGCGACGACCCGGCCAGCGCCCCCGAGCCGTACGGCGACACCGCGGCCCGCGCATCGAAGTCAGCGATCCGGTCGACGTCGCGCAGCAGCGGGTGAGCATGGGCCAGCAGGTGATGTGCCAACAGCACCGGCTGCGCCGACTGCAGGTGGGTCTTGCCCGGCATCACCGCCGTCGGGTGCGCTGCGGCCTGACCGGCCAGCGCGTCGACGACGCCGAGCACGCCGGCGGCGATGCGCCGAACGGCGTCCCGCAGCCACATTCGGAACAGGGTGGCCACCTGGTCGTTCCGTGACCGGCCGGCCCGCAGCCGGCCACCCAGGTCCACGCCGACCCGGTCGATCAGGCCGCGTTCCAGCGCACCGTGGACGTCCTCGTCGGTGACCAGCGGCCCGAAGCTGCCGTCTGCCACGTCTTCGCCGAGGCTGTCCAGCCCCGCCAGCAGGCCGTCGCGCTGCTCGGCGGTCAGCAGTCCGGCGGCGAACAGCACCCGGGCATGGGCCTTGGACGCGGCCACGTCATAGGGCGCAAGTACCCAGTCGAAGTGGGTGGACCTGCTCAACGCGGCGAGTGCGTCGGCGGGGCCCTCGGCGAACCGCCCGCCCCACAGCGCCCCCTCGTTGGTGCTCATTCAGCCGCCTCCCTCCCCACCGGTGTGAAATGCACGACGCCTCGTCGGCGTGTTGCGTCGCTGGATTCACACTCGGGATCGGGCGCGGGGCTCACTGCAGATCCCGCCGGGCCGCGATCTTCGAGCTCAGCCCGTGAATCTGCACGAAGCCGCGGGCCGCGGTCTGGTCGAAGGTGTCACCCTCGTCGTAGGTGGCCAGGTTGAAGTCGTACAGAGATTCGGCGCTCCGCCGGCCGTTCACCGCGATGTGCCCGCCGTGCAACACCATCCGGACCTCTCCGGACACGTGCTGCTGGGTGTGCCCGACGAACGTGTCCAGGGCCGATTTCAGCGGCGAGTACCACAGCCCGTCGTAAACCAACTCGGCCCACTTGCGGTCGGTGGTCCGCTTGAACCTGCCGAGTTCCCGCTCCAGCGTGACGTGCTCCAGTTCGGTGTGCGCGGTGATCAGCACCATCGCGCCGGGCGCCTCGTAGATCTCCCGGCTCTTGATGCCAACCAGCCGGTCCTCCACCACGTCGAGCCGGCCCACGCCCTGCGCGCCGGCGCGGCGGTTGAGTTCGACGACGGCCTCGAGCACGCTGACCCGGCGGCCGTCGATCGTCACCGGGACGCCACGCTCGAAGCCGATGATCACCTCGTCGGGGGTGTTCCAGTTGGCGGTGGGATCCTCGGTGTAGTCGTAGACGTCCTTGGTGGGCGCGTTCCACAGATCCTCGAGGAACCCGGTCTCCACCGCGCGGCCCCACACGTTCTGGTCGATCGAGAACGGCGAGCGCTTGGTGACATTGATCGGGATCGCGTTCTCCTCGGCGAACCTGATCGCCTTCTCCCGGGTCCACGCATAGTCCCGAACCGGCGCCAGCACTTGCAGATCCGGTGCCAGCGAGGCGAACCCGACCTCGAACCGGACCTGGTCGTTGCCCTTGCCGGTGCAGCCGTGCGCGACGATGCCGCCGCCGTGCTCACGGGCCGCCTCAACCAGATGTTTGACGATCAGCGGCCGGCTGATCGCCGACACCAGCGGATAGCGATCCATGTACAGCGCGTTGGCCTGGATCGTCGGCAGGCAGTAGCCCTCGGCGAACTCGTCACGGGCGTCCACCACGACGGCCTCCACCGCGCCACAGTCCAGCGCGCGCTGGCGCACCACCGCCATGTCCTCGCCGCCCTGGCCGAGGTCGATCGCGACGGCCACCACCTCGCGGCCGGTCTCCTTGCCGATCCAGCTGATCGCCACCGAGGTGTCCAGGCCACCGGAGTAGGCCAGGATGACACGTTCGGACATGAATTGGATCTCCTTGCTTTCGGTTTATCGCAGGTCTTCGAGCGCGGCTGCCAGCTCGGCTCCGGTCATCTGGTCGCGGGCCGCCACGAAGATAGTGTCATCCCCGGCGATGGTGCCGGCGACGTACGGCAGCGCCGCCCGGTCGATCGCACTGGCCAGGTAGTCCGCGGCGCCCGGCGGGGTGCGCAGCACGGCGAGGTTCGCGCTGGCATCGGTGGACACCAGCAGTTCGCCCAGCAACCGGGACAGCCGGCCGGTGCCGCCGGACACGCCGCGAACCGGGCTGCCGTCTTCGGGCACCACATAAACCCCGACGCCCCCGTTGACGCCCCGGAGTTTCACCGCCCCGAGCTCTTCCAGATCCCGTGACAGCGTCGCCTGGGTGACCTCGATACCGTCGGCGGCCAGTAGGGCCGCCAGCTCGGTTTGGCTGTGGATCGACTCCGACGACAGCATCTCGACGATGCGCGCCTGGCGACCCACCCTACCCACGGCGCCGCTCCAGCAGCCACACCAGCAGCGCCTTCTGCGCGTGCAGCCGGTTCTCCGCCTCGTCCCACACCGCGCTGCACGGCCCGTCGATCACGTCATCGGTGATCTCGTCGCCACGGTGTGCCGGAAGGCAGTGCAGCACGGTGACATCCGAGTCGGCCAGTGCGACCAGATCGGCATTGATCTGGAACGGCCGAAACGGGGCGACCCGGTCGAGTCCGTCGGATTCCTGGCCCATCGACGTCCAGGTGTCGGTCACCAGCACGTCGGCGCCCGCCGCGGCGGCCTGCGGGTCGGTGGTCACCGTCACCGATCCGCCGGTGGCATCCGCCCGCTGCCTCGCTGCCGCCACCACCGCGTCGTCAGGCACGAAACCCGTTGGCGCGGCCACGGTAACGTGCATGCCGGCGGTCACACCGCCGAGCAGCAGCGAGTGCGCCATGTTGTTGGCGCCGTCGCCCAGATAAGTCAGCTTCAGTCCGTCAAGGCCCGTGAGGCCGCCTTTGCGCTCGGCGATCGTCTGCAGATCGGCCAGCACCTGGCAGGGATGGAACTCATCGGAGAGCGCGTTGACGATCGGCACCGTTGCCGTCGACGCCATCGCGGTGAGCCGGTCCTGGGCGAAGGTGCGCCAGACTATCGCGTCGACGTAGCGGGACAGTACCCGCCCGGTGTCTTCCAGGGTCTCGTCGCGGCCCAGCTGGGTGGAGCGCCCGTCGACCACGACGGCGTGGCCGCCGAGCTGGGCGATGCCGACCTCGAAGGAGAACCGGGTCCGGGTGGAGTTCTTGTCGAAGATCACCGCGACTGCGCGCGGCCCGTCCAGCGGGCGGCGGCTCAGCGGCGCCTTCTTCAATTCGGCCGCCAGGGCCAGGATTTCGGCCTGCTCGGCGGGCGACACGTCGTCGTCGCGCAGGAAATGCCGGATCACGGTGCCCCCTCGGTGGCGGTTTGGGCGGCGTCGAGGATCCCGGGGAGAGCGGCGACGAAGCTGTCGGTCTGGCCCTCGGTGATGATCAACGGCGGCGCCAGCCGGACGACGTCCGGTGCAGCGGCGTTGACCAGGAAGCCGGCGTCGCGGGCGGCGGCCTCGACGGCTTTGCCGCGCGCCGCGGTCAGCACCACGCCGCACAGCAGCCCGCGACCGCGGACATGACTCACCAGCGGATGGTTCAGCGCCTCGATGCCGTGACTCAACGACTTGCCCAACACCGCTGCCCGCTCCACCAGACCGTCGTCGGCCAGCACCCGCAGCACCGCCAGCGCCGCGGCGGTGCAGACCGGGTTGCCGCCGAAGGTGCTGCCGTGCATGCCCGGTGTCATCAGATCGGCGGCGGCACCGACCGCCAGGCACGCCCCGATCGGCAGCCCGCCGCCCAGCCCCTTGGCCAGGGTGATCACGTCCGGGGTGATGCCGTCGTGCTGGTGGGCGAAAAATGTTCCGGTGCGGCCCATTCCGGTCTGAACCTCGTCGAGGATCAGCAGCGCGCCATGGCTTGCGGTGATCTCCCGGGCGGCCGCCAGATAACCGTCGGGCGGGACGACGATACCGCCCTCCCCCATGATCGGCTCCAGGAACACCGCGGCCGTGGCCGAGCCGACGGCGGCGGCCAGGGCGTCGGCGTCGCCGTAGGGCACGTGGGTGACGTCGCCGGGCAATGGCTCGAACGGCGCGCGTTTCTCCGGCTGGCCGGTCAGCGCCAGCGACCCCATCGTGCGACCGTGGAATCCGCCTTGCGCGGCAACGATGTTCGTCCGCCCGGTCAACCGGCTGATCTTGAACGCCGCCTCGTTGGCCTCGGCGCCGGAGTTGCAGAAGAAGACCCGCGCCTGCGCGTCGGCGCCCAGCAGCGCGACCAGTGCTTCGGCCAGCGCGACGCCCGGCTCGGTGGCGTACAGGTTCGAGGTGTGCCCCAGCGTCGAGATTTGCCGGGTGACCGCCTCGATGACAGCGGGGTGGCGATGCCCGAGCACGTTGACCGCGATGCCACCGAGCAGGTCGACGTAGTCGCGGCCTTTCTCGTCGGTGACCATGGCGCCGTCCCCGCTGACCAGCGCCAGCGACGGGGTGCCGTAGTTGTTCATCATCACCGCTTCCCAGCGGTTCTGCAGGCTCACCGGCTGGTCGGCTCGCGACCCGCCGCGCCCGGCTTCGCCGCGCTTGCGATCGCTCACGTGCTCACCACCTTGGTTCCGGTGCCGGCGTCGGTGAACAGTTCGACCAGCACACAGTGCTCGACCCGGCCGTCGATGATGTGGGCGCTGGGCACCCCGCCGCCGACCGCGCGCAGGCACGCCTCCACCTTCGGGATCATCCCCGCCTCGAGCGTCGGAAGCAGCTGAGCCAGGGTGGCGGTGTCGATCTCGCTGACCAGCGAATCGGCATCCGGCCAACGGGTGTACAGGCCGTCGACGTCGGTCAGCATCAGCAGTTTCTCGGCCCGCAGCGCCTCGGCCAGCGCCGCCGCCGCGGTGTCGGCGTTGATATTGTGCACCACGCCGTCGATGTCCGGCGCCAATGTGGACACCACCGGGATTCGGTGTCCGGCAATCAGGTCCAGCACCGCGGCGGTGTTGACCCGGTCGACGTCACCAACCAGGCCGATGTCGGTGTCCACCCCGTCGACGGTGACGCTGCGACGCACCGCGGTGAACAGCTGCGCGTCCTCGCCGGTGATGCCGACCGCATACGGTCCGTGCGCGTTGATCAGGTTGACCAGTTCGCGGCCGACCTGGCCGAACAGCACCATCCGCGCCACGTCGAGGACTTCCGGTGTGGTGACCCGGAATCCGCCCTTGAAATCGCCGGCGACGCCGAGCCGCTGCAGCATGGCGCTGATCTGCGGCCCACCGCCGTGCACCACTACCGGGTGGATGCCGCAATTGCGCAGGAACGCCATGTCGGCGGCGAAGGCGTGCTTGAGGGTGTCGTCGGTCATCGCGTTGCCGCCGTATTTGACGACGACGATCTTGCCGTGCAGCTGCTTGAGCCAGGGCAGGGCTTCGGCCAGCACCTGCGCTTTGACGGTGGTGGGCAGTTCGCGGGTGCTCATGAGCTGTAGGCCGAGTTCTCTTCGACGTAGCCGTGCGACAGGTCGGTGGTGCGGATCGCCGCGTGCCCGTCGCCGGTCGCCAAGTCGACGGTGACGGCGATGTCCGGCCCGGACAGGTCGACGTCACGAGCGCCGGGCTGCGGCGCCCCGTCGGCGAATACCGCGAAGTCGTTGAAGCGGACGACGATCCGGTCCGGGTCGATCTCGAATGGCGCCATCCCCACCGCAGCCAGCACCCTGCCCCAGTTGGGGTCGGAGCCGAACAGCGCGGTCTTGACCAGGCTGTCGCGAGCGATCAGTCGGGCGACGGCGAGCGCGTCGTCCTCGGTGGCCGCGCCGGTCACGGTGACCGTCGCCCGCTTGGTGACGCCTTCGGCGTCGGCCTGCATCTGCGCGGCCAGGTCGTCGCAGACCCGCAGCACCGCGTCGTCGAGATCGGCCTGGCCGGGCGCGAATCCGCTCGCGCCGGACGCCAGCAGCAGCACGGTGTCGTTGGTGGAGCAGCAGCCGTCGACGTCGAGGCGGTCGAAGGTCTGTGCGGCGGCCCGGCGCAGCGCGGTATCGAGGGCGGCGGCGTCGGCCACCGCGTCGGTGGTGACGACGACCAGCATGGTGGCCAGCGACGGTGCGATCATGCCCGCACCCTTGCCCATCGCACCGACCGTCCAGTTTTCGCCGGACTCCGGAGTGTGGTGCAGGGCAACCTGTTTGGGCACGGTGTCGGTGGTCATGATCGCCCGGGCCGCTTCGTCACCGCCGGTCAGCCCGCCGGCCATCTCCTGCACGATCTCGGCCACGCCGGGCAGCACCTTGTCCATCGGCAGCCGGTCGCCGATCAGGCCGGTGGAACAGACCGCCACCTCGACGGGCCCGGTTTCGGTGCCCCAGTCGCTCAGTGCGGCGGCGACGGCTTCGGCGGTGACATGGGCGTCCTGGAACCCGCCCGGGCCGGTGCAGGCGTTGGCGCCGCCGGAGTTCAGGATGACCGCCCGTAGCCGCCCGCCGGTCAGCACCTGCTTGGACCACTGCACCGGCGCCGCCTTGACCTGGTTGCGGGTGAACACCCCGGCGGCGGCGTAGTCGGGGCCCTCGTTGAACACCAAGGCGAGATCCAGCGCACCGGACTTCTTGATGCCGGCCGCGATTCCGGTGGCCCGGAACCCTTCCGGAGCGGTGACCCCCTGGGTGCGCACCAGCCGGGACGTCATGGCGCCACCCCCACCACCGACAGTCCTTCGGCCTCCGGCCAGCCCAGTGCCAGGTTCATCGCCTGCACCGCCGCGCCGCCGGTTCCCTTGACCAGGTTGTCGATCGCGGCCACGGCGATGAACGTCGCGGCGTCCTCGTCGATCGCGATCGCCAGGTGTGCGGCATTGCTGCCGATCACCGCGCCGGTCCTGGGTAGCTGCCCTTCGGGCAGCAGATGCACGAACGGCTCGTCGTGGTAGGCCTTTTCGTAGGCGGCACGCAGCTGCGACAGCGGGGTTTCGGTGCGCGCCGTGCAGGTGGCCAGGATGCCGCGGGAGGCCGGAATGAGCACCGGAATGAACGACACCGTGACGTCGCGGTCGGTGACGGCCCGCAGACCCTGGGCGATCTCGGGGGTGTGCCGGTGGGCGCCGCCGATGTTGTAGGCCCGCGCCGAACCGATCACCTCGGAGCCGAGCAGGTCGGTTTTGGCGGCCCGACCGGCGCCGGAGGTGCCGCTGACGGCCACCACCGTGACCGCCGGCTCGATGAGGCCTTCGGCGATCGCCGGGTACAGCCCCAGCAGCGCCGCGGTCGGATAGCAGCCCGGCACCGCGATCCGCCGTGCGGCGCGCAACCGATCGCGCGCTCCGGGCAGCTCCGCCAGCCCGTAGGGCCAGCTGCCGGCGTGCGCCGAACCGTAGAACCGCTGCCAGTCCGCGGCATCGTCGAGCCGGAAGTCCGCACCGCAGTCCACCACCAGCGTGTCGAGGCCGAGTTGTTCGGCCAGCGCCGCGGAATGACCGTGTGGCAGGGCCAGAAAGACCACATCGTGGTCGGCCAGCACCTCCGGCTCGGTCGGCTCGAGCACTCGCTGCGCCAGCGGCACCAGATGCGGATGCTGCTCGGCCAGGGTGCTGCCTGCGCTGGCTGCGGCGGTCAGCGCGCCGATCGTCAGCCGGCCGTCCGCATACGCCGGGTGCCCGAGCAGCAGCCGGAGGATCTCTCCGCCCGCATAGCCGCTGGCACCCGCCACCGCCACCCGTGTCACGTCAGTCACCTCCGTGATTCTGCATGGTTATACGACACTTTGCAAATCAATTGATTTTTACTCGGCGAGCAGACGCAAACGGCACCGAAACCGCGCGGAACCGAGGATTTTGCGACTGCTCGCGAGGCGTGACTCAGCTCCGCAGCGCAGCGCCCACCCGTTCGGTGGCGCACCGCACCGCGGCGTCCCGGGCAGCGCTGGCTTCGTCCTCGGTCAGCGTGCGGTCCGCGGCCCGGAACCGCAGCGCGAATGCCAGCGACTTGTGCTGGTCGCCGACCTGCGGTCCGGTGTAGACGTCGAACAACGCGACGTGCTCCAGCAATTCCCCCGCCCCGGCGCGGATCGCGTCTTCCACCGACTGAGCAGGCACCCCGGTCTCCACCACCAGGGCGATGTCCTGGAACACCGCCGGGAACGGCGACACCTGCGGCGCGGCCAGTGCCTCGACGACCGGGATGGCGTCCAGATTCAGTTCGACGGCGCAGCTGCCTGTGGGCAGACCCGTCCGTTCGATCACCGACGGGTGCAGCTGACCAGCGTGACCGATCAGGGTTCCGCCGACCAGCACCGCCGCACACCGGCCGGGATGCCACGGCAGGTGTTGTGCGGCTCGCAGTTCCACCGACGCTCCGCAGGCACGGGCGATGACGCGAACGGCCTCGATCGCGTCGGCGGCTTCCACCGGGCGACCCGGCCCCCATGGTCCGCGAGGTTCGCGCAGCCCGGCCAGAACGACGGCCACGTGCTGCGGCTGGCGCGGCAATTCGGCGTCGATGTCCGCGAGTTCGTCATCGGTGGGCCGGCGATCGACGGGGACGGTGCGCGCAGCGGGAGGGTGCCCCGCCGGCTGCACCACCTGCGCGATGGCGAACAGCGCGACATCGACGATGCCGCGGGACACGTTGCGGGCCAATGCCTCCAACAGCCCGGGAAGCAGCGTGCTGGCCAGTTGCGGCCGGTCGGCCTCCAGCGGGTTGAGCACCTGTGCGGTGGTCCGGCGGGGATCGTCGGCGCTCAGTCCCCAGGCATCGAAGACACCCGCCGGCAGGAACGGCGTCGGCAGCACTTCAACGTAACCGTCCAGCGCCAGCGACTTGCCGATGTCGCGCCGCCGCCGTTGGACGGCGGAGAGCCCACGGCCGGCCGGCGCGGACGGCAGCACCGACGGGATCTTCTCCAGCCCCTCGAGTCGCAGCACCTCCTCGACCAGGTCGGCCGGCTGCCGCAGGTCGGGCCGCCAACTCGGCGGGGTGACGGTCAGCGTGCCGGAACCTTCTACCACGCAACCGATCTGACGCAACCGCCGGGCGGTGGCGCCGTCCGGGTAGCCGACCCCCGCAAAACGGTCCGGCAGGTCGGCGGGGAGGGAAATCGACGGCCCCGCCCAATCATCGGTCGGGGGGTCACCCCGCCAGTCAGTCAGCGCCGGGTGCACCGTCCCCCCGGCGATCTCGGCCAGCAGCGCCGCACAGCGGTCCAGCGTGGCCACCGAGATTGCCGGATCGACCGACCGCTCGTAGCGGCGGGCGGCCTCGCTGGGCAGGTGCAGTCGCCGGGCGGTACGCGACACCGCTGCCGGGTCCCAGACCGCGGCCTCCAGCAGCACGTCGGTGGAGTCGTCGCGCATCTCGGTGCTGCCCGACCCCATGACTCCGCCGATCGCGGCCGTCGCGGCATCGTCCACGATCAGCACGTCGACCGGATCCAGCTTGCGTTCGACGTCGTCGAGGGTGACGACGGTTTCACCGGACCGGGCGAACCGCACGTCGAATCCGCCACTGATCCTCGCCCGGTCATGGGCGTGCATCGGGTGTCCGAGTTCCAACATCACATAGTTGGTGGCATCGACCGCCGGCGAGATCGCCCGGACACCGCAGAGCAACAGCCTCCGCTGCAGCCACCACGGCGACACCGCCCGCGGGTCGATTCCGGTGACCGCGCGTAAAGCGAAGCGCCGCACACCCGTCCCGGGGGCCACCGTCAACGGCCATGCCTCGCCCTCGGCCGGTAACGGGGGAACAGCATCCCTCGAGGCCGGGTCGATGAAGTCGAGGTCGTAGGCGCACGCGATCTCGCGAGCCAGTCCCCGCAGTGACATGCAGTAACCGCGGTCGGGGGTGATGGCCAGTTCGAACACCACGTCGTCCAGGCCCAGAACGCCGGTCGCGTCGGCACCCGGTTCGGCGGTCCCGGGCGGAAGCACCAGGATACCGGAGTGGTCCGTGCTGAGGCGCAATTCGGCTGCCGAGCAGATCATCCCGTCGGAGGTGCGGCCATAGGTCTTCCGGGTGGCAATCGAAAAATCGCCGGGCAGCGTGGCCCCCGGCAGCGCCGCCACCACCAGGTCGCCGACGGTGAAATTGGTGGCGCCGCAGACGATCTCCCGCGGGGCGTCTTCGCCGACGTCGACCCGGCAGGCACGGATCGGCTTCTTGAACTCGGTAAGCTCCTCGATCTCGGCGACCCGGCCGACGGTCAGCGGTCCACTGACCGGCCCCAGGGTGTGCACGGCCTCCACCTCGTGACCGATCCGGATCAGCGTCTGCTCCAGGTCGCCGACCGGCACGTCCCAGTCCGCACCGGAGCCGTTGCTGACCACCTCGCGCAGCCAGCTGTACGGAACGCGCATCAGGCACCCACCCCGAACGGCCCGAACGCCAGCGAGAACCGGACGTCGCCCTCGACCATGTCGCGCATGTCCGGAATACCGTTGCGGAACTGCAGGGTGCGCTCCAGTCCCATGCCGAAGGCGAAACCGGAGTACTCCTGCGGGTCGATGCCGACCGCCCGCAGCACGTTAGGGTGCACCATCCCGCAGCCGCCCCACTCCACCCAGCCTGGACCGCCCCTCCTGCCTTCGAACCAGATGTCGACCTCGGCCGACGGCTCGGTGAACGGGAAGAAGTGCGGCCGGAACCTGGTCCGCGCCGTCGGGCCGAACTCGGCGCGGGCGAATGCGTCCAGTGTTCCGCGCAGGTGCGCCATGGTCAGGCCGCGATCCACCGCCAGGCCCTCCACTTGATGGAACACCGGTGTGTGGGTGGAATCGAGTTCGTCGGTGCGGAAGGTGCGGCCGATCGAGATGACGTACACCGGCAGCTCGCGTTCCAGCAGAGCGCGGATCTGCACCGGTGAGGTGTGCGTGCGCAGCACCTGCCGGGAGCCCGGTGGGGCGATGTAGAACGTGTCCTGGTCGCTGCGCGCCGGGTGGTCCAGCGGAAAGTTCAGCGCGTCGAAGTTGAAGTGCTCGGCCTCCACTTCGGGCCCCTCGGCCACCTCCCAGCCCATCGCGACGAAAACATCGGCGACATGCTCGGCGAGGATGGTGATCGGATGCCGGGCGCCGACGGGCCGTCGGGTCGACGGCAGCGTGACGTCGATGCTCTCGGCGGCCAGCACCGCGGCGTCGCGTTCGGCGCGCAATTCCGCCAGCCGCAGGTCATAGCTGTGTTGAGCGTCGCCGCGGGCGGCATTGACCCGGCGGCCCGCGTCGGCCCGGTCCTCCTTGGCCAAACCGGCCAGTGCCTGGCGGGCCAACGCCAGCGGCGCGCGGTCGCCCAGATGGTCGGTTTTCGCGTGAGCCAGCGCGTCGAGATCGGCGGCCGCCGAGAAGGCCTGCCGCGCGGCGCCGAGCGCCGAAGCCAGCGCCGTATCGGAGAGCACGGCCGAATCTGATGGCTCACCCACGCGACGAGGCTCTCCTTGCTGGCTGGGGACTGCATGGACACCGGCTGGCGCCGACTGGCTGATGGCCGGTTCTTCGCACCCGGGGGTATCAGAGCGACGCAAGTGCAAATCGTATAACGGGCCCGCGCTACTGGTCGTCGGCCGGCGATTCCCTGCGGGCTTCGAGGCGGTACATCGCCAGGTCCTCGGGAACACCCGCTGGTTTGGCCGCGAACCGGGGTTTGCGCGTCCGCTTGGCGACCACGCCCAGCGCCTCCAGGTCGGGCTGCTGAATCCGCTCCAGGGTCGACCCTGACACGACGACGCCGCCCCGGGTAGCGCGCTCCATCACCCTGGCCGCGATATTGACGTCCACGCCCAGCCAGTCGTCCGCCAGCCGCCGTGGCCGGCCGGTGTGGATGCCGGCCCGCATGCGGGGCGTATACCCGTCCACCTCCACCGATCCGATGGCATCCTGCGCGGCGAGCACCGCACCGACGGCGACCAGGGGGTCGCGGAACACGGCCATGATCCCGTCGCCCATCCGCTTGACGATGTATCCGCCGGCATCCAGCAACGGCGACTCGACAACCTGCGCGACACGACGCAGCAGCGTCAGCGTCGCGTCGTCTCCGGCCTTGAGCGACCACTGGGAGAACCCGACCAGATCGGTGAAGACCAGGGTCACCTCACGGTTGGCCGGCCGGCCCGACGCCCACTCGGTCAGGGCCTGCCACACCTGTAAAGCGCCGAAGCTGACCTCGCGGGAAGCCGCCTCGCGATCGGTTATCAACCGGTGGGCCGCCCGTGCCGCGGCTCGGGGCACGCCCTCCCCGGCCGTCGACAGCGGGTCGCCGAAGTTCGGATCGCCGGGCAGCACCCGTCGGGCGCGCCGGGCCAGGTCAATGGCCCGCCGGCTGTGGTTGGTGTCCCGCAGCCAGGCCGTCGCGCCGCCGAGCGAGATTCTGGGGCGCCGCGACGGCGAGGACAAATCCGGCACGTCCTCCGCCTTGTCAGCCGTGTCCGGCCGCTGACCGAACGGCTTGAGGTCCACCTGGCCACGGTAGGTCGTGTTCGCTGGTACGGGCAACGGCGACCCAAGTGGTGTCCGCCACTTCCGATCGGCAAACCGCCTGGTCGTATTCGTACGGATGCGGTGCGCAATAACGACATACCAACCCGAAAATCATCGACAACATCCGTTGTCAGACCTATCGTGGTAGCAGGCCGGCCAGACAGGAGCTGTGATGAACCCGACACCGCCAACGTCCATCGAGCACAGCCGGCGACGCACCCGGCCGGAACCGGCTCCGGCCCCGGAGCCACTCGGCCCCGATTCGCTGACCTGGAAATACTTCGGTGATATCCGCTCCGGGCTGATGGGCATGTGGATCGGCACGATCGAGAACATGTACCCCGGACTCGGCGCCGGCGTCGAGCAGCACTCCAGCCTGTGGCGCGAACCGCTGCAGCGGGTGTCCCGGTCGGTGTATCCGATCATGGGCGTGGTCTACGACGGCGATCGTGCCCGGCAGACCGGCGAGGAGATCAAGAACTACCACCACGACATCAAGGGCGTCGACGCACAGGGCCGGCGCTACCACGCGCTGGACCCCGAGACGTTCTACTGGGCACACGCGACGTTCTTCATGCTGGTGATCAAGCTGGCGGAGTACTTCGCCGGCGGGTTGACCGAGGCGGAGAAGCGGCAGCTGTTCGACGAGCATGTGCAGTGGTACCGGATGTACGGCATGAGCATGCGCCCGGTGCCGGAGTCGTGGGAGGACTTCTGCGCGTACTGGGACCGCGTCTGCCACGAGCAGCTCGAGCTGACTCCCGCCGCGCGCGACATCTTGAACATGCGGATTCCGAAGCCGTGGTTCGTGTTGATGCCCACCGGGGTCTGGGACCAGTTGTTCCGGCCGATGCAGGCGGGCCAGCGGTGGATCGCCGCCGGCCTGTTCGATCCGGTGGTCCGCGAAAAGGCGGGCATGCACTGGACCGAGGGCGACGAGGTGCTGTTCCGCTTGATGGGCAAGTTCATTCAGATCGCGTTCCAGTTCGTCCCTGACGAGATCCGGCTGCACCCAAGGGCTTTGGCCGGGTACCGGCGAGAGCAGGGCAAGATTCCGGCCGACGCGCCGCTCGTTGAGGCGCCGTGGCGGATGGCGCCGCCGAAGGACCGCCGGGGCAACGGCATGCACTATGTCCCGCGGCGCGGGAGAAATCTGGTGGAGCGGGCCGGGTCGACCCTGATGGAGCGGGCCGGATCACTGGTGCACAATACTTTTTCGCTGGCCGGTGTGCGACGGCCCTCGCGAGCCGTCAGTGCCGCTTAGCGGTGACTGCAAGGGCGGCGCAGCCGGGCGCAGCAGTTCGCCGCCATCGGCTCAGCCGAGTCTGCGGGCCCGTGCGCTCTGGTAGAGGCAGATCGCCGCGGCCGCAGCCACATTGAGGCTCTCCGCGGCACCCGACATCGGGATCGACACCCGGTGGTCGGCCGCGGCCGCGGCATCCGCGGGCAAGCCGTGGGACTCCGGACCGAACAGCCAGGCGGTAGGCCGGCCCAGCAGCGGCTCCGCCTCGTCCAGGGACAGTTCGCCGCTCAACGTCGTTGCCAGCACCTGCAACCCGGCGCCGCGCAGCGCGCCGACAACCGCGCCGACGTCGGCGGCGACGACAACCGGAACGGCGAAGATGCTGCCGGCCGAGGCGCGCAGGCACTTGCCGTTGTACGGGTCGACGCTGTGACCGGTGAGGATCACCGCGTCGGCGCCCATCGCGTCGGCGATCCGGATCACGGTTCCGGCGTTGCCGGGCTCGCCGACACCGACGGCCACCGCGACCAGTCCCGGAGCGCCCGCCAGCACTTCATCGAGGCCCGGCGCGGGAAGCCGGCAGACCGCGACCAGGCCGGCCGGAGTCACCGTGTCGGACAGTGCTTTCATCGCCCGGTCGGTGACCAGATGAACCGGGGCACCCGACCCGCCCAGCAACCCGGTGTGGCGCTGCGCCGCCGCTTCGGTGGCGAAGATTTCGCGGGCCAGGCCGCGCCGCAGCGCGGCCTCGATCAGGTTGGGGCCCTCGACGAGAAAGTTCTCCGCCCGACGACGGCCCACGTGCCGGTGCAGTTTGACTGCCGCGACGACCCGGGCCGAGCGTTCGGTCAGCATCGAGCGTGGCTCAGGCCGGCGTCACGCCGGTGTCAGGCAGCCTCGCCGGACGGCGCATTCACATCACTGGGCAGCGCCTTGCGGGCCACCTCGACCAACGCCGTGAACGCCTGCGGGTCGCTGACCGCGATCTCGGCCAGGTTTTTGCGGTCCACCTCGACCGCGGCGGCCTTGAGCCCCTGGATCAGCCGGTTGTACGTGATGCCGTTGGCCCGGGCCGCTGCGTTGATCCGCGAGATCCACAGTTTGCGGAACTCGCCCTTGCGGGCGCGACGGTCGCGGAAGGCATAGTTCAGCGAGTGCAGCTGCTGCTCTTTGGCTTTGCGGTAGAGACGCGACCGTTGGCCGCGGTAACCACGCGAAGCCTTCAGGGTCGTGCGCCGCTTCTTCTGGGCGTTGACTGCCCGTTTCACGCGTGCCATGGGATTTCCTACTCTCTAGAGGCGCAATGGTGGCGTATCAAAATTTGCGCGGGTACGACGTGTGCGATCAGCCGTTCAGCATCGCTTTGACCCGCGCGGTGTCGTTACCGGACACCTCGGTGCGGCCCGCGAGCCGCCGGGTACGGGTGCTCGGCTTGTGCTCGAGCAGGTGGCGGCGGTTGGCTTTCTGGCGCACGATCTTTCCGGTGCCGGTGCGCCGGAACCGTTTCGAAGCGCCGCTGTGGGTCTTCGTCTTAGGCATGTGCTCTCAACTCCTGGGTCAATTCGGGGGCGGGTTGGTGTCGTCGGTCTTCTCTGGTTCGTGGGTGTGCGCAACCGCGCCGGCGCCGGCCTGTTCCGCCGCCCTGGCACGGGTCTTGGCCCCGCGGTGCGGTGCCAACACCATCGTCATGTTGCGTCCGTCCTGTTTGGCGGAGGTCTCGACGAACCCGTAGTCGGCGACGTCGGCGCCGAGGCGTTGCAGCAACCGGTAGCCCAGTTCGGGCCGCGACTGTTCGCGTCCGCGAAACATGATGGTGACCTTCACCTTCGCTCCGGCCTCGAGGAAGCGGACCACGTGACCCTTTTTGGTCTGGTAGTCGTGGTCGTCGATCTTGGGCCGCAGCTTCTGTTCCTTGACCACTGTCTGCTGCTGGTTCTTGCGAGACTCGCGCTCTTTCTGAGCCGTCTCGTACTTGTACTTGCCGTAGTCCATGATCTTGCAGACCGGTGGCTTTGCCGTCGGTGCGACTTCGACAAGATCGAGATCGGCATCCGCGGCGACACGGAGCGCATCCTCGATGCGGACGATGCCTACCTGCTCCCCTCCCGGACCGATCAGTCGGACCTCAGGTACGCGAATGCGCTCGTTGACGCGGATCTCAGTGCTGATGGGACCTCCCTGGGTTGTCGTCCGGTCACGACCGGAGCCCTGTCGCCCAGGATCAGCGGTTGCAGAGCCACCGCACCAGCAAAAAAGCCCTGCATGAAGCAGGGCCCGATGCCGACCGATCACGGCCCCCCTGTCGCAGGGAACCGTCTGCGCGCTGCGCAGAGCAGGCAGTACGGACTGCCTGCGACCGGACCACTGTGCCTTTCGAAGCCTTCAGCCCTGATGGGCCTGTCCGGGCCTTTCGGGGCCCTTCGAGTTCTTCGACGGCCAGCGGTGGGAGTGGGACTCCACTTGCTGTCCTGGCATCAGCCGGGACGGTCGCGCTGGACAGTCTAGCAGCTGTTCGGCCCGGCGCCACCTGCGGCGATCCATCCGTAGCGGTCGGCACACGCAGAATTGCAACCGGCCGTTTGCCTGGATTTCGGTTCCAGTGAATATCCTCGCCACCTATGACGCTGACTTTGCCCCGTTCGGGCAGCCGGCCCGGCTCGCGCTATCACTGGGTGCCGGCGGCTGCCGCCTGGACCGTGGGTATCGCCGCGACGCTGTCCCTGCTGGCCAGCCTGTCGCCGATAATCCGGTGGATCATTCAGGTGCCGCGGGAGTTCATCGACAGCTACCTGTTCAACTTTCCCGACACCAGTGTCGCGTGGGCGTTCGTCCTGGCGCTGCTGGCCGCGGCGCTCAGCGCGCGCAAACGCATCGCATGGTGGCTGCTGGTCGCCAATCTGCTGTTCGCAGCCGGTCTCAACGTCGCTGACCTGATAACCGGCCCGCCCGACACGCTGGAGGACGTCAGCGAAATCGTCGGCCTCGCTCTGCACGTCGCCGCCATCGTGGTGCTGCTGCTGGCGCACGGCGAGTTCTGGGCCAAGGTCCGCCGCGGCGCGCTGATCAGGTCGGCGGCGGTGCTGATCGCCGGCTGGGCGATCGGAATCCTGCTGTCCTGGGGTCTGCTCGAACTGTTCCCCGGATCGCTGGATCGCTGGCAGCGCCTGCCGTACGCGGTCGACCGGGTGGTCGGGTTCGCCCTGATCGGGCCGAACTTCTTCACCGGCCGCCCGGAAGTCGTGCTCAACGCGATATTCGGTTTCTTCGGGGCGTTCGCATTGATGGCCGCCGCGGTCGTCCTGTTCTTGTCTCAACGGGCCGACAACGCGCTGACCGGCGAGGACGAATCGGCGATCCGCGGGCTGCTCGAGCAATACGGCCAGAACGACTCGCTGGGGTATTTCGCCACCCGCCGGGACAAGTCGGTGGTGTTCGCGCCGAGCGGACGGGCTGCCATCACCTACCGGGTCGAGGTCGGCGTCAGCCTGGCCAGCGGAGACCCGATCGGCGACCCGAAAGCGTGGCCGCAGGCCATCAACGCATGGCTGGCGGAGTGCAAGGTGTACGGGTGGGCGCCCGGCGTGATGGGTGCCAGCACACAAGGGGCGCAGGCGTTCCGCGAGGCCGGGCTCAGCGCCCTGGAACTCGGCGACGAGGCGATCCTGCAGGCCGGTGATTTCCGGTTGTCGGGCCCGGACATGCGCGCGGTGCGCCAAGCGGTGACCCGTGCCCGCCGGGCGGGGCTGACTGTGCGCATCCGCCGGCACGCCGACATCGACGCGGCAGAGATGGTGCGGGTGATCGAACGGGCGGACGCCTGGCGGGACACCGAATCCGAGCGCGGTTTCTCGATGGCGCTGGGCCGGCTCGGCGACCCTGCCGACGCCGAGTGCCTGTTGGTCGAGGCGGTGCGCCGAGACGGCCCGGACGGTATGGGCGAAGCGGTGGTGGCAATGCTTTCGCTGGTTCCGTGGGGCCACAGCGGAGTGTCGCTGGACCTGATGCGCCGGTCCCCGCAATCACCCAATGGCACAATCGAATTGATGGTCAGCGAGCTTGCTCTGCAAGCTGCGGACGTCGGCATCAGCCGGATCTCGCTGAACTTCGCCATGTTCCGGGCGGCGTTCGAGCAGGGCGAGCAACTCGGCGCCGGGCCGGTGGCCCGGTTGTGGCGCCGGCTGCTGATGTACTTCTCGCGATGGTGGCAGCTGGAGACCTTGTACCGGTCGAACATGAAGTACCAGCCGGACTGGGTGCCGCGTTTTGCGTGCTACGAGGATGCCCGGTTGATCCCCCGGGTGGGTGTGGCTTCGGTGATCGCCGAGGGGTTCCTGGTGCTGCCGTTCTCCCGGCGCAACAAGCAGCACACCGGCCACCACTCGGCGGTTCCGGAGTCCGTGGTGGCGACGGGGTTGCTGCACAGCGACGGCACCGCGCCGGATCTGCCCGAGGCCGCCGGTGGGCCGCTCAGCGCCGCGGATGCGGACGTGCACCCTCCCCGGCTGCCCGAACAGGTGCGGGTCCGGTTGACCAAGCTGAAAACGCTGCAGCGCGAAGGGATCGACGCCTACCCGGTGGGACAGCCGTCCAGCCACACGGTGCGGCAGGCGCTGGCCGTCCTGGACGGTCCGGGCGGCGCAGCCATGGAAGCGGATGCCGCCCCGGTCTCGGTGGCCGGACGGGTGCTGCGGATCCGCGACTATGGCGGAGTGCTGTTCGCCCATCTGCGTGACTGGTCGGGCGAACTGCAGTTGCTGCTGGACAACTCGGTGCTCTCGGAGAGCAGTGGCACCAGTGCCGCCGACTTCAACCGGGTCATCGATCTCGGCGACCTCGTCGAGGTGACCGGGACGATGGGACACAGCCGCAACGGGACACCATCGCTGCTGGTGCACCACTGGCGGTTGACCGGAAAATGCCTGCGGCCGCTGCCGGACAAGTGGAAGGGGCTGACCGATCCGGAGGCTCGGGTGCGGACCCGGTACGTGGACCTGGCGATCAACACCGAGCCGCGGGAGCTGATCACCGCGCGCAGCAACGTGCTGCGCGCCATCCGGGAGACGCTGTACGCCAAGGACTTCCTGGAAGTCGAGACGCCGATCCTGCAGCAACTGCACGGCGGCGCCAACGCCCGCCCGTTCACCACCCACATCAACGCCTACGACCTCAAGCTCTACCTGCGCATCGCGCCGGAGCTGTATCTGAAGCGGCTCTGCGTCGGCGGTGTGGAACGGGTGTTCGAACTCGGCCGGGCATTTCGCAACGAGGGGGTGGATTACAGCCACAACCCGGAGTTCACCCTGTTGGAGGCCTACCAGGCGCACGCCGACTACCTGATGTGGGTCGACGGTTGTCGTGAGCTCATCCAGAACGCCGCGCAGGCGGCTAACGGCGCACAGGTGGTGATGCGGCCGGCGGCGGACGGCACGCCCGGCTGCCTCGAGCCGGTCGACATCTCCGGTGCCTGGCCGGTGAAGACCGTGCACGACGCGGTATCCGAGGCGCTCGGCGAGCAGGTCGACGCCGGCACCGACCTGGCCACCCTGCGCCGGCTGTGCGACGCCGCCGGCGTTCACTTCCTCCGGCAGTGGGATGCCGGCGCGGTCGTGCTGGAACTCTACGAGCAACTGGTCGAGCACCGCACCGAGCGACCGACCTTCTACACCGACTTTCCGACCTCGGTGTCGCCGCTGACCCGGCCGCACCGCAGCAAACCCGGGGTGGCCGAGCGCTGGGACCTGGTGGCCTGGGGCGTCGAACTGGGCACCGCCTACAGCGAACTCACCGATCCGGTGGAACAGCGCCGGCGGCTGCGTCAGCAGTCGTTGCGCGCGGCCGGCGGCGACCCGGAGGCGATGGAACTCGACGAGGACTTCCTGCAGGCGATGGAGTACGCGATGGCGCCGACCGGCGGACTCGGGGTCGGGGTCGACCGGGTCGTCATGCTGGTCACCGGTCGCAGCATCCGGGAGACCCTGCCGTTCCCGCTGGCGAAGCCGCGCTGATCGGACCGCGCACAGTCTGGGCGCCGAGATCGACGACAGCGTGCGGAATCGCGAGAGCGACGCGCGTCTGCGTCGATTTGGGCGCCGGCTATGCGCTGACTTTGCCCGTCCGGCGCCCGGCGGGTTTGACCGGCTCCGGCAGCACCTCGGCGAGGAACTTGCCGGTGTAGCTCTCCGGCACCGCCGCCACGTCCTCCGGCGTGCCGGTCGCCACGATCGTCCCTCCCCCGGCGCCGCCCTCCGGCCCCATGTCGACGATCCAGTCCGATGTCTTGATCACGTCCAGGTTGTGTTCGATGACGATGACCGTATTGCCTTTGTCGACAAGGCCGCTCAACACCGTCAGCAGTTTGCGGATGTCGTCGAAGTGCAGCCCGGTGGTGGGCTCGTCGAGGATGTAGACGGTGCGGCCGGTGGAGCGCTTCTGCAGTTCGGAGGCCAGCTTCACCCGCTGCGCCTCACCGCCGGACAAGGTCGGCGCCGGCTGGCCCAGCCGCACATAGCCCAGCCCGACGTCCACCAGGGTGCGCAGGTAGCGGTGGATGCCGGTGATCGGCTCGAAGAATTCCGCCGCCTCCTCGATCGACATGTCCAGCACTTCGGCGATCGTCTTGCCCTTGTAGTGCACCTCCAGGGTCTCCCGGTTGTACCGGGCGCCGTGGCACACTTCGCACGGAACGTAGACGTCCGGCAGGAAGTTCATCTCGATCTTGATGGTGCCGTCGCCGGTGCACGCCTCACAGCGGCCGCCCTTGACGTTGAACGAGAATCGGCCGGGCTGATAGCCGCGGACTTTGGCCTCGGTGGTGGCGGCGAACAGGGTGCGGATCTTGTCGAACACCCCGGTGTAGGTGGCCGGGTTGGAGCGCGGGGTGCGGCCGATCGGCGACTGGTCGACCCGCACCAGCTTGTCAACCTGGTCCAGCCCGCTGACCCGGGTGTGCCGGCCCGGCACCTGACGTGCGCCGTTGAGTTTGTTGGCCAGCACGGCCGCCAGGATGTCGTTGACCAGTGTCGACTTGCCGGAGCCGGACACCCCGGTCACGGAGGTGAGCACTCCCAGCGGGAAGGACACGTCGATGTCGCGCAGGTTGTGCTCGCGGGCACCCACGACGGTGAGCTGGCGACGGCGATCCGTGGGCCGTCGGATCGCCGGTACGTCAATGCTTTTCGCGCCGGACAGATAGGCGCCGGTAATTGAGTCCGGGTTGCGCAGCAACTCCTCATAGGGTCCGCTGTGCACGATCTTCCCGCCGTGCTCGCCGGCGGCCGGGCCGATGTCGACGATCCAATCGGCGTGGGCGATGGTGTCCAGGTCGTGCTCGACCACGATCAGCGTGTTGCCCAGATCTCGCAACCGGACCAATGTTTCGATCAGTCGCCGGTTGTCGCGCTGGTGCAGGCCGATCGACGGCTCGTCGAGCACGTAGAGCACCCCGACCAGCCCGGAGCCGATCTGGGTGGCCAGCCGAATGCGTTGCGCCTCACCGCCGGAGAGCGTGCCGGCCGCCCGCGACAGGGTCAGGTACTCCAGCCCCACGTCGAGCAGGAAACTCAACCGGGACTGAATCTCCTTGAGCACCTGGCCGGCGATGGCCTGCTCGCGAGGACCCAGCGTGAGGGCACCCAGAAAATTGGCGCAATCGACGATCGACAGGTCACACACCTGCGCGATGGACTTGCTGCCGTACTCGCCGGCGGCCAGGGTCACCGCCAAAATCTCCGGCTTGAGCCTGGTGCCGTCGCAGACCGGACAGGGCACGTCGCGCATGAAGCCCGCGTAGCGCTCCTTCATCTGCTCGGATTCGGTCTGCTCCATCTTGCGCTGCAGGAACGCCATCACACCCTCGAAGTAGGTGTAATAGGAGCGGGTGCGGCCGTAGCGATTTCGATACCGGACGTGCACCTGCTCGTCGGCGCCCTCCAGAATCGCCTTGCGTGCCTTGGCCGGAAGCTTGCGCCACGGGGTGTCGACGTCGAAGCCCATCGCGTCGCCGAGGCTGGCCATCATCCGGGTGAAGTACTCCGACGTCGGCCCCATCGACCACGGCGCCACTGCGCCTTCGGCCAGCGTCCGGTCCGGGTCGGGCACCACCAGGTCCGCGTCGACCTCCTTGCGGATCCCCAGCCCGGTGCACTCCGGGCAGGCTCCGTAGGGCGAGTTGAACGAGAACGAGCGCGGTTCAAGGTCGTCGACGGCCAGCGCGTGGGCGTTGGGGCAGGCCAGCTTCTCGGAGAATCGCTGCTCGCGGTGTTCGTGGTCTTCCGGCCGATCGACGAATTCGAGCACCACGATGCCGTCGGCCAAGCCGAGCGCGGTCTCCACCGAGTCGGTGAGCCGCTGCTTGGCCGACTCCTTGACGGTCAGCCGGTCGACGACCACCTCGATGTCGTGCTTCTCCTGCTTCTTCAATTTGGGCGGATCGGTCAGCGGATGCACCACGCCGTCCACCCGAACCCGGCTGTAGCCCTGCGAGTTCAGCTTCTCGAACAGATCCGCGAACTCGCCCTTGCGGGTCCGCACCACCGGAGCCAGCACCTGGAACCGGGTGCCTTCCTCCATCGCCAGCACCTGGTCGACGATCTGCTGCGGGGTCTGCCGGGCGATCCGCTCGCCGCAGACCGGGCAGTGCGGGCTGCCGGCACGCGCGTACAGCAGCCGCAGATAGTCGTAGACCTCGGTGATGGTGCCGACGGTCGAGCGCGGGTTGCGGTTGGTCGACTTCTGGTCGATGGACACGGCCGGCGAGAGGCCTTCGATGAAGTCGACGTCGGGCTTGTCCATCTGGCCCAGGAACTGGCGGGCGTAGGCCGACAGCGATTCCACGTAGCGGCGCTGCCCCTCGGCGAAGATGGTGTCGAACGCCAGCGACGACTTGCCCGACCCGGACAGCCCGGTGAACACGACCATCGCGTCCCGCGGCAGGTCGAGATCGACACTGCGCAGGTTGTGTTCGCGCGCACCTTTGACGATCAGACGGTCGGCCATCGGCACCATGCTATGCGCCCCAGTAACGTGGCTGACGTGACGGCCATCAACGACAGCTACACCGGGCACGTCGACCCCCAGACCGCGGCCCGGCGAGTGCTGCCGGGTGCGTCGATCATCAAGGTGTCGGTCGGTCCGATGGACAACAACACCTACCTGGTGACGTGCACGGCGACCGGTCAGACGCTGCTGATCGACGCCGCCAACGACCCCGAGATCCTGATCGACCTGGTGCGCCGGCACGCGCCGAACGTGTCACTGATCGTCACCACCCATCAGCACTTCGACCACTGGCAGGCGCTGGCCGCCGTGGCGGAGGCCACCGGCGCACCGACCGCGGCGCATGCGCTGGATGCCGGACCGTTGCCGGTGACGCCGGACAGGATCCTCGCTGACGGCGACAGCATCGCAGTGGGCGACCTGTCCTTCGACGTCATCCATCTGCGCGGTCACACTCCGGGGTCGGTCGCGCTGGCGCTGAGCGGGCCGGCCGCCGGTGATGCCACGCAGCTGTTCACCGGCGACTGCCTGTTCCCGGGCGGGGTGGGCAAGACCTGGCAGCCGGGCGACTTCGAGCAACTGCTCGACGACGTCAGCAGCCGGGTGTTCGACGTGTACCCGGATTCAACTGTCATCTATCCCGGCCACGGCGACGACACCACGCTGGGCGCGGAACGCCCGCACCTTGGCGAATGGCGGGAACGCGGCTGGTGAGTCAGTCGGTGGTGTGCACGACGAGCACGTCGACCTTGGACTGACGCAGGACGCTGGTCGGCACCGACCCGAGCAGCCGGCCCGCGATGGTGTTGATCCCGACACTGCCGACGACCAGCAGATCCGCGTCGACTTCGGTGGCCAGGTCGATCAGCACCTCGACCGGGGCGCCCGGAATCGCCCGCTCCTGAATCTTGGTGGCGCCGGCAGCCGATGCCCGCTCTTTGGCGATCTCCAGCTGCGCATAGACGCGCGCATCACCCGATTCGTGGTAGCTCCCGCCCTCCGAGTGGTCGGCGGCCGGGACGTATGCGGTGGCCACAATCAGCGTGGCCCCGAGTTTGGCCGCGAGCTCGCCCGCGCGCTCGACTGCCCGCAGTGACGACTCTGAACCGTCCGTACCCACCACGACCGTCTGGAAGTCGCTCATCGGTACCTCCCGTGATCTAGGCCCAGCTGGGGCGCGACGCATCCGCGACCATAACTCATGTTACGGAATTGTTGCGCGGCGATGCGGCGAGAGCGTGCGCTGCGGCTACCAGGCTCAGACGGTGTGCACGATCAGGACATCGACCTTGGCCCGGCGCGAGACGTTGGCGGGCACCGACCCGAGGATTCGGCCGGCGATCGTGTTCAGGCCGACGTTCCCGACCACCAGCAGATCGGCATTGACTTCCTCGACCTGCTTGGCCAGCACATCCACCGGGGCTCCGACCAGGGCCTCCTGCCCGACCTCGTAGGCGCCGGCCGCGACGGCCCGCTCCTTGGCCTCCTTCAGGATCGCGTAGACGGCGGCGGTGCCCGACACCTGATAGGCCTCGTCCTTCAAGGCATCCTGCGCCTTGGTGTCGTCATGCGCGGGAAGGTATGCGCTGACGATGATCAACTTCGACCCCGGAGCGGATGCCAGTTGGCCTGCCCGGTCGACGGCGCGGAGAGACGAGTCCGATCCGTCCGTGCCGACCACCACGGTCTTATAGCCGCCCATAGATTCCTCCCAGTGACTAGTTGCGACGCCACCGAGACAGTAGCGCGTAGACGGGCCGTCGTGGACGTGATTGACGACACCGCTTCGGCATAGTTGCCCGGCTTCACCGGTCTGACCGGCCGGAAAAGCCGGTCGCAAGTTGAGCGTGAGCTGCCCGACAGTCTCCCGGGTCACCGGCATGTCGTCGTCGGCGGCCAACCCGACGATGGCGCTACCGTGGCACGGTGTTCAATTCGGTGGCCGGCGAACCAGGCCACCAACCGCCGGTGCGCCGTACCACCGATGCCGTGCTGATCGGGGTGTTCGCGGCCGTCATCAGTGGTGCCGCCGGCGGCCGGCCTTCGCTCTGGTTCGACGAGGCGGCCACCATCACGGCGGCGGCGAACCGCTCGCTGCCCGAACTGTGGCGGACGTTGGGCCACATCGACGCGGTGCACGGCCTCTACTACCTGTTCATGCACGGCTGGTTCGCGGTTTTCCCCGCCACCGAATTCTGGTCACGGCTGCCCAGTGCGCTGGCCGTCGGCGTGGCTGCGGCGGGCGTGGTCGTGCTGGCCGAACAGTTCTGCGGCCGACGAGTCGCGGTGTGCTCAGGCGTGCTGTTCGCGATCCTGCCGCGGATCACCTGGGCCGGTATCGAAGCCCGCCCCTATGCGTTCGCCGCAACGGCCGCGACATGGCTGACCGTGCTGTGTGTCGTCGCGGTGCGTCGCGACACCCGACGCGCCTGGCTGGGGTACGGCCTCGTCGCCGTCGTCTCGACGCTGATCAGCACGTTTTCCGTGCTCGTCGTGATCTCTCACGCGGCGGTGGTCCGAGTGCTGTCGCACCGGCGCGCAACCACCCTGCACTGGGCTGTCGCCGCCGGCACGACGCTGATCGCGGTGACACCGTTCCTGTTGTTCAGCCAGACCCAGATCTGGCAGGTCGGCTGGATTTCACCGCTGAGCTGGCACACCGTCACCGGGATCGTCGAACAGCAGTACTTCGACAAAAGCGTCCCGTTCGCACTCTTGTCCGGCGTGGTGATCGTCGCCGCCGCCGGCGGGTTGCGAACCGGGTTGCGCCCACCACCGGCGGGTTCGACGGCCCAGTTGTCAGTTATCTGTGCCTCCTGGATCCTGGTGCCGACGATCGGCACGCTGGTCTACTCGGCCGTCGGCAAACCCGTCTACTACCCGCGGTACCTGATCGGCACCGCCCCCGCGATGGCGGTCGTGCTGGGCATCTGTGTCGCGACGATCGCCACCAGGCCGCGCAGTGCCGCCGCCCTGGTGGCATTGTTCGCGGTCGCGGCGGCGCCGAACTACCTCGTCACGCAACGTGATCGGCATGCCAAAGAGGGCTGGGACTACAGCCAGGTCGCCGACGTGGTCAAGACCTACGCATTGCCGGGCGACTGCCTGGTGGTGGACAACACCACCGGATGGGCTCCCGGCCCGATCCGGGCGCTCGTGGCCGCACGTCCGGACGCTTTCGAAAACCTGGCCGACCCCGGCCGGGGACCCCGCGGGCCGGAGATCGGGCGACTGTGGGACGGCCACCTCGCGGTGTGGGCGGTCGCCGACCGCCTCGACGAGTGCGCCGACGCGTGGACGTTGACCAACCACGACCCGACGTTGCCGGCCCACCAAGCCGGTGACGACCTGCCACAGGGACCGACGTTCGCCCGCACACCGGCCGGTCAGGTGCTTCGCAGGCTCGGCTTCCGCATCGTCGAACGCTGGCAGTTCACCTTCACCCAGGTGGTCAGATCCACCCGGTGAGGGGCCATCGAATCACTCCGCGGCTTCCATCGCCTCAACCACTTCCAGCACCTCCGGCGAACCACGGCTGGCCAGGTAGGTGATGGCGCAACTCAGCGCCGCGAACACCGCGAACACCGCGAGCAGCAACCGGGCGGCCGGGAATCCTGCCCCCAGGGCCGTGTTCATCACCCAGCCGGCGATCCCGGCACCGAACGCACCGGAAATCAACTGGACGGTGTTGATCGCCGCCGCGGCGGTGCGGCCCTCGGCCGGGTCGTCGACGCAACTCATCGCCCACGCCGAAAGATGCGGCCACCCGGCGCCGACCCCGAGACCGACAATCAGCAACGACACCGCCCAGACCGCCTTGAGCGGCGTCGGATTGGGGTCGTAGTGGCTCATCCTGGTGAACGCCGCCAGGATCAGTCCGCCGGCCACCACCAGCGGCGTGCACGCCACCAGTCGGGCGATCAACCGCTTGTTGTTCAGCGAGGCACTGCCGATCTCACTGATCATCCAGCCGGTTGACAGAGCCGCGCCCAGGAACCCCGCCACCGCCGGCGACATGTGGGCCAGGCGCTGGCCGAACAGCGGCACATACAGGTTGGCCTTGGTGATCGCCATCAGCGACCCGAGGCTCAGGTAGATCCACTTCTCCCGGCCGGGGTGAAAGGCACTGGGCGGCAGGACGGCGACCGACGCGCGGCGGTCGGCGAACAAGAACAGCGCGAGCAGAACTCCGCCCGCGACCAGCAGGCCGGCCGCCAGGACAAGGCTGTGCGGCAGTTGCGCGGCGCTGACCACCAGCGCCGCCGAGCCCAGCAGCAGCAGCGATCGCACCGGTATTCGCATGGACTCACCGTGCTGATCGCCTTTGCCCGCCGACAGCACCACGATGACCAGGACGGCAGTCGCCACGCTCAGCATCGCCATCAGCGCGAACGACCACCGCCAGGCGCCGATCTGGGCGAACGCACCGCCCAGCGTCGGCCCCGCCAGCGTGCCGACCCCCCACATGGCGGAGATCAGCCCGGAAGCGCGGGTCCACAGATGCGCCGGCAGCACCGCATTGATCAGCGCATAGCCCAGGCCGGCCAGCAGGCCGCCGCCGATGCCCTGCAGGGTGCGTCCGGTCAGCAGCGCCCCCATGGTCGGTGCCAGCGCGCAGACCACACACCCGCTGCCGAATGCCGCCAACCCCACCAGATACGCCAGGCGTGCCCCGATCCGTTCCAGCACGCCGTTGACCATTGCCGCCGCGACGACCGATCCGACCAGGTAGAGCGTGGTGGCCCAGGAGTAGAACCGCTCGCCGCCGATCTCCTTGACCACGCTGGGCAGCATGCTGACGACCAGGAATTCGTTGGTCGCATAGAGGACCACGCCCCCGGCCAGCACCGCCGAGATTCCCCGAAACTTTTTACCGAGTAGCTCGCGCCAGCTGCCTGTGACAGTCACCGCTACCCCGCCCGTTAGTTGCACCACTGCAACGAGTCAACCACGGACGCCGGGGCGGCGGGAACACCGGGCAGGCCGCGCAGTGTCACTGCACGCCGGCGGCGTCCATCCCCCGCAGTTCCTTCTTAAGGTCGGCGATCTCGTCCCGGATTCGGGCGGCTAGTTCGAATTGCAGGTCGCGGGCGGCCGACATCATCTGTTCAGTGAGATCCTTGATCAGGTCCGCCAGTTCGGCACGGGGCATGTTCGCGGTGTCCCGGCCCTCGACCACACCGGCGCTGACCGATTGGCCGGCCCGGCCGGGCTCACCCTGAGCTCGTCGGCCGCGGGAAGCGTTACGGCCCGACCCGCCGACCGGAATGGCGCCCGCTGCCGTGCCCTCGGTATCGGCCGCCTCGCGGTAGACCTGATCGAGGATGTCGGCGATCTTCTTGCGGAGCGGCTGCGGGTCGATGCCGTTGGCGGTGTTGTAGGCGACCTGCTTGGCCCGACGCCGCTCGGTCTCGTCGATGGCTTCCCGCATCGAGTCGGTGATGGTGTCGGCGTACATGTGCACCTCACCGGAGACGTTGCGGGCGGCCCGGCCGATGGTCTGGATCAGGCTGCGCGACGATCGCAGGAAGCCCTCCTTGTCGGCGTCCAGGATCGACACCAGCGACACCTCCGGCAGGTCCAGGCCCTCCCGCAGCAGGTTGATCCCGACCAGCACGTCGTAGTCGCCGAGGCGCAGCTGCCGCAGCAACTCCACCCGGCGCAGCGTGTCGACCTCGGAGTGCAGGTAGCGCACCCGGATGCCCATCTCCAGCAGGTAGTCGGTGAGGTCTTCGGCCATTTTCTTGGTCAGCGTGGTCACCAGCACCCGCTGGTCGGCGTCGGCGCGTTGCCGAATCTCAGCGATCAGGTCGTCGATCTGGCCCTTGGTCGGCTTGACCACCACCTTCGGGTCGACCAGGCCGGTCGGGCGGATCACCTGCTCGACGAACTCGCCTTGCGCCTGGGCCAGCTCATAGGGCCCCGGGGTGGCCGACATGTACACCGTCTGGCCGATCCGGTCGGCGAACTCCGCCCAGGTCAGCGGCCGGTTGTCACACGCCGACGGCAGCCGGAAGCCGTACTCCACCAGGTTGCGCTTGCGGGACATGTCGCCCTCGTACATCCCGCCGATCTGGGGCACCGTGACATGCGATTCGTCGATGACGAGCAGGAAATCCTCCGGGAAGTAGTCCAGCAGCGTCGCCGGCGGCGTGCCGGGCCCGCGCGCGTCGATGTGCCTCGAGTAGTTCTCGATCCCCGAGCAGAACCCCACCTGGCGCATCATCTCGATGTCGTAGTTGGTGCGCATCCGCAGCCGCTGCGCCTCCAGCAGCTTGCCCTGCCGCTCCAGGTCGGCGAGACGCTCACCGAGTTCGACCTCGATGGTGGAGATCGCGTGCGCCATCCGCTCCGGGCCCGCCACATAGTGGGTGGCCGGGAAGATCCGCAGCGAATCGACCTTGCGGATCACGTCGCCGGTGAGCGGATGCAGGTAGTAGAGCGCCTCGATCTCGTCACCGAAGTACTCGATCCGAACCGCCAGCTCCTCATAGGACGGGATGATCTCGACGGTGTCGCCGCGCACCCGGAACGACCCGCGGGTGAATGCGAGGTCGTTGCGGGAGTACTGCACGTCGACCAGCAACCGCAGCAATGCGTCCCGGGGCACCTCGACGCCCACCTGCAGTTCGACCGATCGGTCCAGGTAGGACTGCGGTGTGCCCAGACCGTAGATGCAGGACACCGACGCCACCACCACCACGTCACGCCGGGACAGCAGGCTCGACGTCGCCGAGTGCCGCAGTCGCTCGACGTCATCGTTGATCGAGCTGTCCTTCTCGATGTAGGTGTCGGTCTGGGCGATGTACGCCTCCGGCTGGTAGTAGTCGTAGTACGAGACGAAGTATTCAACCGCGTTGTGCGGCAACATCCCCCGTAGCTCATTGGCGATCTGCGCAGCCAGTGTCTTGTTGGGCTCCATGATCAGCGTGGGCCGTTGCACCCGCTCGATCAACCAGGCCGCGGTCGCCGATTTTCCGGTGCCGGTGGCGCCCAGCAGCACCACATCGCGTTCCCCGGCGGTGATGCGCCGTTCCAGTTCGTCGATGGCGGTGGGCTGGTCGCCGGCCGGCTGATACTCGCTGACCACCTCGAACCGGCCGCCGGTGCGCACCAGCCCGTTCACGGCCTCGCCGGCCGGGCGGTACTCGGAGTGCGCGACGACGGGATGTTCGGTTGCGAAGGCCACGCTGTCCAGGGTAGGCGGAGGCTCTGACACCCCCGGATGCGCCGAGTGTGGGATTGATGCACGCGTACGCCGGAAGCGTGACATAACCCCACATTCGGCGTTTAGAATCGGCCATCCACCCACCCAAACACGAGACGTTCGACCTGGTCGCGCGCACCAACACCGATCCCAAAGGGTTCGTTCGCGCGGTGGACGTCTACACGGTCCTGCCGTGGGGGCTGTACATGGCGCGGCCGACACCCGGGCGCACCGACTTCGGATACCTGGAGTCGTGGCTGCTGCCCGAGTTGGGCCTGCGGGCGAACGTCTTTCACTTCAATCCCGGCTACGAGCGCGACCAGGATTTCTACCTCGACATCGGCGACTACACCCCCGGCAGCACCGTGTGGCATTCGCAGGACCACTACCTGGACCTGGTCGTGCGCACCGGCGCGGGTGTCGACGTCGTCGACATCGACGAGTTGATGGCCGCGGTGCAGCACGGGCTGCTGACCGCCGACGAGGCCGAACGTGCCATGACCCACGCCATCACCGCGGTCGACGGACTCTCCCGATGTGGTTACGACCTGAACCGCTGGCTGTCGGGCAAGGAAATGACCCTCACCTGGCGAGACCGGTAACCTGTCCAGTTATGAATGCCACCACGCGGACCGGTGTCGCCATCGCGGCAGCAACGACGCTGATCGGCGCCGCGTTGCCGACCGCAGCGCCGGCCATCGCCGAACCGGTCAGTCAGCAACTGCACAACGTCACCTACATCGCCCGCGTCGACGCCATAGCGGGCGGCACGGTGGTGACCTTCCTGCTGCACGACAACCAGACCACCAGTGGCGACATGGATGTGCTGGCGTTCACGAACTTCGAGGCACACACCGTGCTCGCCGACCCCAGCAAGGCGGGGATGCAGGTGCGGCTGCGCTGGCCGAATTCGGCGAACGTGCACTGCGAGATCGATGTGGACGGCATCTCCGCGGTCAAGGTGGATCGGTTCATCAACACCTGGGCCAACACCAGCGACCCACTCAGTGGTGTGCTGCAGTGCGGCGCCCCGCTCCCGGGCTTCGCCTGACGAGACCGGGCCCGGGCGTGGCCCGACCGGTCAGGGCCGCCAGCCGGTGCGATCGGCCCACGCCCACGCCGCACGGTAGTCGTCGATGGCGCGCACACGGGGGTTGGCGGTCAGCCAGTCGACGAGCAGCAGCGCGAACTGCTGGCCCGGCCAGCCATTCACCCGGACATGCACCCGGGTGGGCCGGCCCGGATCAGCCGACGCGTGAATCCGTTTGTGCCACAACGCAGGATCATCATCATGATCGTATTCGGCAACACTGCTGCGGGCGTCGGGCCTCGCCTCGTCGGTGTTGATGGTCTCGACCCGCGGATAGCCGGCGCGCAACAGGTCGCCGGCGAGGTCGTCGGCGACGCCCAACGACTCGACCGTGACCTGGACGTCGATGACGTCCGCGATATCCTGCCCGGCTGCGCCGGGCACCGCGGTGAGGCCGACGTGGTCGACCCGCACCGCACGGTGTCCGCACGCGGTGCGGATCCGGGCGAGGACGCGCGACGCCTGCACCGGCCAGGTCGGGTCGGCCGGGACCGCCTGCCGGGGGGTGTCGGCGATCCGGTGGGCGTGCAGATTGTCCGCGAACGGCACAATCCGTCGCTGCCACACGTCGCGGCAGCGCTCCATCAGATCGGCCCGGCTGCCGGAGTTGTCCAGCCAGACGTCGGCGACCTGCCGGCGCTGCTCTTCGCCGGCTTGCGCGGCGATCCGGGCGCGGGCGTCCGCCTCCGGCATCCCCCGCTGTTCGACGAGCCGTTGCACGCGCAGTTCCGGGTCGGCATGCACGATCACGACCAGCGGAAACAGTGGGGCCATCTGTGACTCCACCAGCAGTGGGATGTCCTCCACCACCACGGCCTCGTCGGGCACCGCCGCAATGATCTCGGCCCGGCGCCGGGCCACCAGGGGGTGGACGATGCCGTTGAGGGTGGCGCGTTTGGCGTCGTCGGCGAACGCGACCGCGGCCAGCGCCGGCCGGTTGAGTGCTCCATCGGGCAGCAGAATCTTTCGCCCGAACGCTTCGACCAGTGCCGCCAGGCCCGCCGTTCCCGGCTCCACCACCTCGCGGGCGAGCACGTCGCCGTCGACGACGATCGCCCCGAATTCGGCGAAAGCCGTGGACACCGCCGACTTACCGGCGCCGATACCGCCGGTCAGCCCGATCCGCAGCATCGGTATTGCGGGCTACTAGGCGCTGCCGGCGAGCTTCTCCCGCAGGGCCGCCAGCTGCTCGTCGCTGGCCAGCGAACCGCCGGCGGGCTCGTCCTCGCGGACAGTTCCGTTGGCAGACGAGTGCGCCGGCTGCGCGTGCGCGACCTCGGCGAACTTCTCCATCTGCGCGGTGTGCATCTTGTGCCGGCGCTCCGCCTCGGCGTAGCGCGCCTCCCACTCGGTGCGCTGGGCATCGAAGCCCTCCAGCCACTCGTTGGTGTCGGCGTCGAAGCCCTCCGGGAAGATGTAGTTGCCCTGCTCGTCGTAGCTGTCGGCCATGCCGTACTTCGACGGGTCGAACTCCTCGGTGTAGTCCTCGTTGGCCTGCTTGAGGCTCAGCGAGATGCGCCTGCGGTCCAGGTCGATGTCGATCACCTTGACCATCGCATCGTCGCCGACCGCGACCACCTGGTCGGGCACCTCGACGTGCTGCTCAGCCAGCTCGGAGATGTGCACCAGGCCCTCGATGCCCTCCTCGACCCGGACGAACGCACCGAACGGCACCAGCTTGGTGACCTTGCCCGGCACGATCTGGCCGATCGCGTGGGTGCGGGCGAAGTGCCGCCACGGGTCTTCCTGGGTTGCCTTGAGCGACAGCGAAACCCGCTCGCGGTCCATGTCGACGTCGAGCACCTCGACGGTGACCTCGTCGCCCACCTGAACGACCTCGGACGGGTGGTCGATGTGCTTCCAGGACAGCTCGGAGACGTGCACCAGGCCGTCCACCCCGCCCAGGTCGACGAACGCGCCGAAGTTGACGATCGAGGACACCACACCCTTGCGGATGGCGCCCTTCTGCAGCTGGTTGAGGAACTCGCTGCGCACCTCGGACTGGGTCTGCTCCAGCCACGCACGGCGGGACAGCACCACGTTGTTGCGGTTCTTGTCCAGCTCGATGATCTTGGCTTCGATCTCCTTGCCGATGTAGGGCTGCAGGTCACGCACCCGGCGCATCTCCACCAGCGAGGCGGGCAGGAAGCCGCGCAGCCCGATGTCGAGGATCAGGCCGCCCTTGACCACCTCGATGACGGTGCCCTTGACGGCCTCGTCCTTCTCCTTGAGCTCCTCGATCGTGCCCCAGGCGCGCTCGTACTGGGCGCGCTTCTTGGACAGGATCAGCCGACCCTCTTTGTCCTCCTTGGTGAGGACCAGCGCTTCGACCTCGTCGCCGACGGACACCACTTCGTGCGGGTCGACGTCGTGCTTGATGGACAGCTCGCGGGACGGGATGACGCCCTCGGTGTTGTAACCGATGTCGAGCAGGACCTCGTCCCGGTCAACCTTGACGATCGTGCCTTCGACGATGTCGCCATCGTTGAAGTACTTGATCGTTTTGTCGATGGCGGCGAGGAAGTCCTCGGCCGAGCCGATGTCGTTGACGGCTACTTGCGGCGAGGTGATCGTGGGACTGGGCATAGGGGGGGTTGCTCCGGACAGGTTAGGTCGTAGGGACAGGGTGTTTATTCGCATGCTGCGCGTTCGTGCGCATGCAGCAGCCCGCGATCTGGTCGCGCGCTACCTGTCGAGGCTACTCGACCGGGCACACGCTGGCCAAACCGGCGCCCCGGCCGCCACCGCCTGCGTTAGCCGCTGAGCCTGCTCAGGAACTGCGTCCCGGCGTCCGCCGATGTGCTCCCGCGCCGGGCCAGCTGCAGAACGCAGTAATGGGCGAGGTCCACCGAACCGTAGACGTGGAAGGCGATCATCGCCAGGTGTGACAATTGCTCGTCGTTCAGACGTTCCGGATAGGCGATGTCTCGCACGTACACGATGTCGGCCTCGAGCAATTGGTTCTGCCCGATCCGGAAATCGCCGCCGAACACGGTGGGCGCGATCGCCCACCGCTTGACGGCCGGAAACGAGTGCGGCAGAAATCCCTGGCTGCGCAGTTCCAGGTCGATGTCGCCGAAGACCGGCTGGTGTTCGTAGAGCGGGACGAACGACACCTCGGTCTGAATGGCGACGGCGTCCTCCAGCTTGCGGCGGCCGTTCTGGAATGTCATCAACTCGCCGCCCTGGATGTCGATTTTCAGCAGATCGAATTGGCCGACCTCGTCGATGTCGTCGAGGCGATGCGTCACCACGTCCGTCTCGCCGATCACGGCACCCCAGTCCGGGAAGCCGTTGAAAAGGGCGAGCCGCTTTGTGTCCGGTCGCAACGTGCTGGTCATTCCGGATGCGCGGGTGATGGTCAGGCAGTGCGTTTCACCGTCGCCGACGGCATGCGGCAGGTAGGTCTCCAGGTCTCCTTTGCGGCGCTGCAGTTCGGCGAGTGCTTCCGGTTGCGGCTCGAAGCCGATCACCGTGCACAAGCCGGCGTGCAGCATCGGCTTGTAGGGCGGATCGCCGTCGATCGGGTTGGCGCCGACGTCGACGACGCCGGTCAGTCGTGAACAGCGGACCAGGTCCAGAACGGGTGACACGGGAGCAGTCATTCCCTGCCCTTCCAGTGCGGAAATGCAGCCGAACTGCCATCACGGGTGCGGTCGTGATGGGTTGGATCATTGTGTCACCAGGCGATGCACGATCGCCGCGCTAATGCGCGGCCGAATGCCAGGAGCGGCCGTAGCCGACCGACACCTCCAGCGGCACGTCCAGCGGGTAGGCGCCGCCCATTTGAGCGCGCACCAGCGCCTCCAGCCGCTCGTGCTCACCCTCGGCGACCTCGAAGAGCAACTCGTCATGCACCTGCAGGAGCATCCGGGACCGGAATCCGCCCTGCTTGAGCGCCTTATCCAGTTCGATCATCGCCACCTTGATGATGTCGGCCGCACTGCCCTGGATCGGCGCATTGAGCGCGGCCCGCTCGGCCGCATCCCGGATCTGACGGTTGTGGCTGTCCAGCTCGGGCAGATAGCGCCGCCGGCCCAGCACCGTGGACGTGTAGCCGTCCTTGCGCGCCTGGTCGACCACCGCGTGCAGGTAGTCGCGGACCTTGCCGAACCGGGCGAAGTACGCGTCCATCTGTTCTTTGGCCTCCTCGGTGGAGACCTTCAGCTGCTGGGACAGCCCGTAGGCGCTCAGCCCGTACGCCAGCCCGTAGGACATCGCTTTGACCCGGCGTCGCAGGTCGGCGGTGACCTCGTCGATCGGCACCCCGAACGCCCGGGACGCGACGAACGAGTGCAGGTCTTCACCGGTATTAAAGGCCTCGATCAGTCCTTCGTCGCCGGACAGGTGCGCCATGATGCGCATCTCGATCTGGCTGTAGTCGGCCGTCATCAGGCTCGCGTAGCCGTCACCGACGACGAACGTGTCCCGGATCAGCCGGCCGGCTTCGGTGCGGACCGGGATGTTCTGCAGGTTGGGCTCGGTCGACGAAAGCCGGCCGGTGGCGGCGATGGTCTGGTTGAACGTGGTGTGAATCCGCCCGTCCTCGGCGACCGCCTTCAGCAGCCCGTCGACCGTCACCTTGAGCCGGGTGACGTCGCGGTGGGCGAGCAGGTGCTCCAGGAACGGATGCCCTGTCTTGTCAAACAGCGACTGCAGGGCGTCGGCATCGGTGGTGTAACCGGTTTTGGTGCGTTTGGTCTTCGGCATACCCAGCTCGTCGAAGAGCACCACCTGCAGCTGCTTGGGTGAGCCCAGGTTGATCTGTTTGCCGATCACCGCGTAGGCGGCTTCGGCGGCATCGCGGATCTGGTCACCGAACCGGCTCTGGAGCTGGGCCAATTTATCCAGGTCGACGGCGATCCCGGCGGTCTCCATGCCGGCCAGCACCCGCTGCAGCGGCAGTTCCATCTCGTCGAGCAGCGCCGTCGAGTCGATGCGGGCCAATTCGGTGTCCAGCGCGGCAGCCAGGTCCAGGACGGCTCGGGCACGCAGGATGCCGGTCTGGGCCTGTTCGGTGTCGTCCAGGCCGTCATCGAGCAACGAAAGCTGTTGCTGGTCGGAGGTTTCCGCGCGAAGCTCACGACGCAGGTAGCGGACCGACAGGTCGTCGAGGCTGAAGCTGCGCTGGCCGGGCCGGACCAGGTACGCGGCCAGCGCGGTGTCGGAGGTGACGCCGGCCAGGGTCCAGCCGCGTCCGGTCAGGTCGTGCATCGCCAGCTTGGCCTCGTGCAGCGCCTTGGGCATCTCGGGGTCGGCCAGCCAGGCGCCCAGCGCGGCGTCGTCGTCGGCGGTCAGCGTGGCGGTGTCCAGGTAGCCGCCGTCACCGTCGGCGGCTGCGACGGCCACCGCGGCGGTGTCGCTGTCGTAGGTCCGGTCGGTGCCGACCACGGTCAGTCCGGCCCGCTTGCCGTCGCTCGCGTGTCCGGCCAGCCATTCGCGGACCGTGCCGGGCGCCAACGAACCGCCGCGCACGTCGAACCCCTCGTCGGCTTCCGGCTCGACCGCGGCCAGCGTCTCGAACAGCCGGTCGCGCAGCACCCGGAACTCGAGTTCGTCGAAGAGCCGGTGGATCTCGTCGCGGTCCCAGGGCTGCAGCGCCAGCATGTCCGGCGTCTGGGCCAGCGGCACGTCCCGGACCAAGTCGGTGAGCTCGCGGTTGAGCACGACCGTCGACAGGTTGGCCCGCAACGAGTCACCGACCTTGCCGGGCACCGCGTCGACGTGGTCGACCAGGTCTTGCAGCGAGCCGTACTCGGTGATCCACTTCGCGGCGGTCTTCTCTCCCACCCCCGGAATACCCGGCAGGTTGTCACTCGGGTCGCCGCGCAGCGCGGCGAAGTCCGGGTACTGCCGCGGGGTCAACCCGTACTTGTCGACCACCGCCTCGGGCGTGAAGCGGGTGAGGTCGCTGACGCCTTTGCGCGGGTACAACACGGTGACATCGTCGGTGACCAGCTGCAGCGAATCCCGGTCACCGGTGACCACCAGCACCCGGTACCCCTCCTTCTCGGCCCGGGTGGCCAGCGTCGCGATCAGGTCGTCCGCCTCGTAGCCGGGTTCGGCGAGCACCGTGATGCCCAGCGCGCCGAGCACCTCCTTGGTGACGTCGATCTGGCCGCGAAACTCGTCGGGGGTGGTCGATCGGTTGGCCTTGTACTCCGGATAGCGGTCGCTGCGGAACGTCTGCCGAGACACGTCGAACGCGGCGGCGACGTGGCTGGGCGCCTCATCGCGCAGCAGGTTGATCAGCATGGCGGTGAACCCGTACACGGCGTTCGTGGTCAGCCCGCTCTGGGTTTTGAAGTTCTCGGCGGGCAGCGCGTAGAACGCCCGGTACGCCAGCGAGTTTCCATCCAGCAGCAGCAGCGTCGGCTTGGCAGGGCTCACGCCCCTAACTGTAGGCACCCGGCGGACGCCCGGCAGGCACCCGTCCTCGCCCAGATCGACGCCGGCGATACCCGCTCTCGCCCTTTCCCGCGCCACCGTCGGCCTCGGCGGAATGAAGGGAAAAACTGCAACACGTTTCAGTTTTGCGGCCGATCTTCGGTAGGCTGGCCGGGTGCCAGAAGCAGCTACCCAACCCGCCAGCCAGCCGGCTATCGACGGGTGGTTCACCACCGACGACGCCGGTCTGACCCATCTGATCGGCGCCAAGTGCCCGCAGTGCGGGACATATGTGTTCCCGCCCCGGGCCAACAACTGCCCGAACCCGGCCTGCGACGGCGACACGCTCGAGCCGGTCACCCTGTCGCGGCGCGGCACGGTGTGGAGCTACACCGAGAATCGCTACCCGCCGCCGGCGCCCTACCCGGCACCGGACCCGTTCGAGCCGTTCGCGATCGCCGCGGTGGAGTTGGCCGACGAGGGCCTGATCGTGCTCGGCAAGGTGGTCGAGGGCACCCTGGCCGCCGACCTGAAGGTCGGTATGGACATGGAGCTGACCACCATGCCGCTGTTCACCGACGGCAACGGCGTGCAGCGCACCGTCTACGCGTGGAAGAAGGTGGCCAAGTGAGCACCCAACCCGTCTACATCCTGGGTGCGGGAATGCACCCGTGGGGCAAGTGGGGCCAGGATTTCACCGAGTACGGCGTGGTCGCCGCCCGCGCGGCGCTGGCCGAGGCCGGGCTGGACTACCGGCAGATCCAGTTCGTCGCGGGCGCGGACACCATCCGCAACGGTTACCCCGGGTTCATCGCCGGCTCGACGTTCGCGCAGAAGCTGGGCTGGACCGGCGTGCCGGTGTCCTCCAGCTACGCGGCCTGCGCCAGCGGGTCGCAGGCGCTGCAGAGCGCGCGTGCCCAGATTCTGGCCGGGTTCTGCGACGTGGCCCTGGTGATCGGCGCCGACACCACACCCAAGGGCGCGTTCGCCCCGGTCGGCGGCGAGCGGAAGAACGACCCGGACTGGCAGCGGTTCCATCTGATCGGTGCGATGAACCCGGTGTACTTCGCCCTGCTGGCCCGCCGGCGGATGGATCTCTACGGCGCCACCGTCGAGGATTTCGCGCAGGTGAAGGTGAAGAACTCGCGGCACGGCCTGCAGAACCCGAACGCCCGCTACCAGAAGGAGTCGTCGGTCGACGACGTGCTGGCCAGCCCGGTGGTCGCCGACCCGCTGCGCCAACTGGACATCTGCGCCACCTCCGACGGCGCGGCGGCACTGGTCGTGGCCAGCGCGGAGTTCGCGGCCAAGCACCTCGGTTCGCTGGCCGGCGTACCCTCGGTACGGGCCGTCAGCACCGTCACCCCGCAGTATCCGCAGCACCTGCCCGAATTACCGGACATCGCAACAGATTCCACCGCGGTGGTGCCCGGTTCGGATCGGGTGTTCAAGGATCAGATCCTGGACGCGGCCTACGCCGAAGCCGGTATCGGGCCGGAGGACGTCAGCCTGGCCGAGGTGTACGACCTGTCCACCGCGCTGGAAATCGACTGGTACGAGCATCTCGGGCTGTGCGCCAAGGGTGAAGGTGAGCAGTTGCTGCGCAGCGGTGCCACCACCATCGGCGGCCGGGTTCCGGTCAACCCGTCCGGCGGGCTGGCCTGCTTCGGCGAGGCGATCCCGGCGCAGGCGATCGCCCAGGTCTGCGAGCTGACCTGGCAACTGCGTGGACAGGCAACCGGCCGACAGGTCGAGGGTGCCACCGTCGGTGTCACCGCCAACCAGGGTTTGTTCGGACACGGCTCATCGGTGATCGTCGCGCGTTGAGTCCGGGCGCCGCAGCGACGAGGCTGCTGGCGATCGTCCTGGTCGTTGCCGCCGGCGGCACCGGCTGCGCCAGGCTGCGGGAGGGAACTGCGGTAGCCAGTCCCCAACCGCCGCACAACGTGTGGCAACTGGCGGGGCGGGCGGTGAAGCTGGTTCCGCTGAACGTCCCGAAAATGGAGAAACTGCTCGGCGTGCCCCTGGTGCAGGATCCGCAGACACCGGGCCGGTGGGTCTCCGGCCCGGTGCGGCTGCGCCCCACCCTGCGCATCCGGTCGGCACACATCGACGTCACCGACGGCGCCTGGCGATTCACCGAATTCGACATCGAACCGGAACCGTGCATCACCAGCGGAATGATCAGGCTGCACTACCCGTCGGCGGAGTTGAGACGAGACCCCGGCCACTCGACCGGTCGGCAGTCCAACTGGGTGGTGTCTTACGGCTGGGGCCAACTCGTCTTCGGCACCCGCATCACGGACGGCTGCCTGACGGATGTGAGTCTGCGTCCGGCGGGTTCGCCGGGACAATGAAAAGAAGCGGCACGTGGGCGATCCGCGGACGGTCGTCGCGAAGGTGAAGCAGGTGAGCCCGGTAAGTCACTGCCGTATACGCTATGCCAAAGCTGCCCGGCGGCAAGGAGATACAGATGCGCTATCGAGACTGCCCAACGGTCGAGGTGTCCGAGCGGATCATCGGTGACGTGACCGATATCTGGGCTCTGGTCAGCGACATCACGCTGCCGACCCGGTTCTCCCCCGAACTGTACAAAGTCGAATGGCTGGGTGGTGCTGATCATCTGGCGGTCGGCGCACGATTCCGCGGCTACAACCGGAACCCGGCTTTGGGTGAATGGCAGGCCGAGTGCCACGTCGTCGAAGTCGAGGACCGGACTCGCTGGGTGTGGCAGGTACAGGGCGAAGCCGGCCCCGCGGCAACCTGGGCCTTCGAGGTCGACCCGACAAGCGACGGAGCGATCGTGCGGCAGTGGGCCAGGATGGGTCCGGGCGCCTCGGGGCTCAGCCTGGCGATCGCAGCCATGCCCGAGAAGGAAGGGCGGATCATCGCCGGTCGACTGCGCGAGTGGGAAGCGGGCATGCGCGCCAATTTGGTTGGGATCAAAACACTTATCGAACACTGAGGCGCGCGGCCCCTCGCTCAGCGACGACCCGAACCGACCGAATCGGCCTTCGCCTCGGTGAACGCTCGCCGCATCTCCTCCGCATCCGCGGCGGATTGCACCAGCTCAGCCTCGGCCCGGTCCAACCGCTGCCGGGCCTCCTCGGCATCCGCCGTACACCGGGCCAACGCCGCCTCGGCATCGGCCAGCGTCCGACCGGCCGTCTCGGCGTCCGCCGTGCACTGCGCGAACGCAGCCTCAGCCTCCACCGCCGCCCGCCGTGCCTCCGCGGCGCCCGCTTCGGCCCGCTCGGTGCGCAGCGCGAGTTCGGCCGCCGTGTCCTGCGCCGTCCGAAGCGCCTCCGCTGCGGCCTCCGCATGTTGGGCCACGACGACCGCGGCCTCCTCCGCCGCTTGTCGCGCCGCTTCAGCCGCGGGCCCGGCGTCCGACGCGTGCTTCACGACCTCGGCCACCGCCGCGGCTTCTTTGTCCCGCTCCGCGATCTCGGCCTCGGCGTCGCGGACCGCGCGCTGAGCCGCCTCGGCCTCGGTGACCAGGCCGGCGAGTTCCTCCTCGGCCTTCGCCGCAGCCTGGCGCGCCGTGGCGACACGTTCGGTGACCTCACTCAACGCAATCTCCGCCTCCCGGCGGCTCCGCTGCGCGCTTTCGGCATCCGCCGTGCTGGGCGCAATCTTCGCCTCGGCCTGCTGCGCAGCGCGGCGCGCCGTCGCGACTTCGGGCCCGGCTTCCGCCGCACGTCGGACAATCTCGGCGACAGCCTCGGCTGCGGCGGCACATCCAGCGAATTCGGACTCGGCCTCTGCCGCCAGCCGGCGCGCCGCCTCCGCCTCCGCAGAGTGCTTGGCGAGCGCAGCATCGGCCTCTGCCGCCAGCCGGCGCGCCGTTTCCGTCTCCGTCAACTGGCCGGCGAGCGCCGCCTCGTGCTGCGCCATCAGCCCGCGCGCCGCCTCCGCCGCTCCCGACTGCTCGGCGAGCGCGGCCTCTGCCTCCGCCGCCACCCGCCAAGCGGCCTCGGCATCGGTTTCGGCGTCCGGGGGGCAGCCCACGACGTTGGCCCGGGCCTCGGTTGCCGTCCGGCGCGCCGTCTCGACGTTCGTCGTGCATTCCGCCACGGCCGCGTCGGCCTCCCGGGCCGTCTGGCGAACCACTTCAGTGGCTGCTGTGTGCTCGGCCAGCGCGGCCTCCGCCTTCGCCGCCCTGGCCTGCGCCGATTCGGCATGCGCACGACGATCGGCGAGCACAGCCTTGGCCTCGGTCAGGGCCGAGCGGGCCGCCCTGGTGTCTGATCCGCGGGTAGTGACCTCGGCTTGGGCCGCTGCCGCCGCACGGCGCGCCTCTTCCGCATCCGCGGTGCCGGCCGTGACCGCGGCCGCGGCCTCGGCTGCTGTCTGGCGCGCCTGTTCGGCCGCCTTCGTGCACTCCGCAAGCGCGGCGTCAGCCTTGCCGGCCGACAGCCGGGCCGGCTCCGCCTCGGCTTTTCGCTCGGTGACCGCGCCCTCCGCATCCTCGGCCGCCTGCCGTGCCGCTTCCACGTCTGCGCTGGCGGCCACCACCGCGGCTTCGGCCTTGTCCACCGCTTGTCGTGCCGCCGTTACTGCCGCCTCCGCGTCCGAGACCCGCTCGACGAGGTCCGTCTGGGCTTGTTCCGCCGCCTTGCGCGCTGCTTCCGCCACCGGTCCGGCGTCAGCGGCACGTCGCACGACCTCCGCGACGGCCTCGGCTTCCGTGGTGCGCTCGGCGAGCACCGCCTCGGCCCCCTCCATCTCCCATCGGGCCACATCGGCATCGGTGTTTCGCGCGGTGAGGGTGGCCTCGGCCTTCGCCGCCGCCCGCCGCGCCGCCTGAGCCGCCCTCGTCTGCTCGGCCAGCATCGCCTCGGCCTCATCGACAGCCCGCTGGGCCGCCTCAGTCGCCGCTGCCTGCTCGGTCAGCACCGCCTCGGCCTTCTCCATGGCCCGCTGGGCCGCCTCAGCAGTCGCTGCCCGCTCAGCCAGCGCCGCTTCGGCTCCGGCAACTAGCCGCCGCGCCGTTTTCGCCGCCGACTGCGCGTCCACCTCGCGACTGGCCGCCCCCGCTCGGGTGGCACTCGTCTCGACCTCCGCGTCGGCTTCATCCGCTGCCCGTCGCGTCGCCTCCGCATCCGTCGTGCGCTCCGCGAGCACCCGCTCGGCCTCATCGACAGCCCGCCGGGCCGCCTCGGCATCCGCTGTGCGCTCGGCCAGCACCAGCTCCGCCTCGTCGACAGCCCGCCGGGCCGCCTCCGCGGCTGTCTGTGCTTCCGCGTCGCGACGTGCCGTCTCCGCCTCCGCCGCGCACGCCACCATCCTGGCTTCGACCTCATCCACCGCCTGCCGCGCCGCCTCAGCCGCCGCCGTGCATGTCACCACCCGTGTCGCCGCTTCGTCGGCCGTCCGGTGAGCCGCCTCGGCGGCGGCCGCCCGCTCGGCCAGCGCCGCGTCGGCCTCCGCCACCGTCCGCCGTGCGGCGTCGGCCTTCTGCTCGGCATCGGCAGCGCGTTCAGCCGTCTCGGCGATCGCCTCGGCGTCCGCGGTCCGGACCGCTGCGTCAGCCTCGGCCTCCGACACCCCACGCTGCGCCGCCTCCACCGCGGCCGTCCGCTCGACCAGCACCGCCTCGGCCTCCGACACCCCACGCTCCGCCGCCTCCACCGCGGCCGTCCGCTCGGCCAGCACCGCCTCGGCCTCCGACACCCCACGCTGCGCCGCCTCCACCGCGGCCATCTGTTCGGCCAGCGCTGCCTCCGCGTCCTCGGCAGCACGCCGGGCCGCCGCTGCCGCCGCCTCGGCATCCGTCGCGTTGGTTGCCAGCCTTGCCTGGGCCTCCGCTGCCGCCTGTCGTGCTGCCTCGGCTACCGGACCGGCGTCCGCCGCGCGTTTCACCACATCCTCGATGGCCTCGGCCTCGGTGGCACACGTTGCGGACTTCGCCTCGGCCTCCCGGGCCAGGTTCATCGCCGCCTCGGCCTCCGCGCGGCCCGTCGCGGCCGTCGCCTCCGCGTCGGCCACCACACCACGGGCCGCGTCAACCTCCGCCCTACCCGCCGCCACCGCCGCCTCCGCGTCGGCCACCACACCGCAGGCCACGGCCACCCGCTCCTCGGCCTCGGCCGCGCGACGCGCAGCAGCTGCCAGCGGGTCGGTTTCTGCGGCAAGTTCGCCGGACTGCGGCCCGGTCTCGGCCGGCCCCTCCGTTTCGATCGAATCGTCTGATGTCGCTGAATGCGTTGCGGTCCTGGATTCGGCGGCGATCGCGGCGGACTGGACGGATCGGGCCGGCGCAATCACCTCCGTGGGCGCCGCGGCACTGGAAGCAGCCGCCTCGACAGCAGCGGATTCGTCGGCTCCCTCGGGCTCGTCGACGACCCGGCTGCCCAGCGTCGTAGGATCTTCCCGCCCGAGGGACGCCAAGATGAGGTAGATCACCGCGCCGACGAATACGCCGGCCGCGATAAAGCAGTTGATCCGAACACCGGCGATCAGTGTGGTGGGATCGTTCCGCAGCAACTCGATGTCGAACCGCCCGGCGCCGTAGCAGGCGAGATACAGTGCGAACAGCCGGCCATGGCCGATCCTGAACCGCCGGTCGACGAAGATCAGCAACCCGAATACCAGGACATTCCAGAGTGATTCGTAGAGGAATGTCGGCTGGACGACTTCCGCCACCTGACCGGTCGAAACACCGTCGATGGCATGGACGTCCACGATGCCGAAGGAGTCCCGGCGGTAGAAGATCTCCATGCCCCACGGCAAGGTCGTCTCCCGGCCGTAGAGCTCCTGGTTGAAGTAGTTCCCCAACCGCCCGATGGCTTGCGCGAGCACGATGCCGGGGGCTACCGCATCGGCGAAGGCCGGCAGTGGGATGCCACGTCGCCGGCAACCGATCCACGCACCGACGCCGCCCACAGCGATTGCGCCCCAGATCCCCATCCCGCTGTCCCAGATTCGCAGCGCCGCAGTCGCACCGGCGGCGTCGTCGCCGAAATACGTTTGCCAGTCGGTGATCACATGGTTGAGCCGGCCGCCGACCAAACCGAAGGGCACCACCCAGAGCGCAATGTCGTAGATCACGCCCCGCTCGCCGCCGCGGGCAGCCCAGCGTCGGTCGCCGATGATCAGCGCAACCACGATGCCCGCGATGACGCACAGCGCGTAGGCGCGGATCGGTACCGGGCCCAGATACCAGACTCCGCGCGCCGGACTCGGAAAATACGCAAGTACGGTGGTCACCGCACTGAGGTCGTTCGCCCCCACCCGGGCAGCCTAGCCTTGAAAGCAGAGCTAGCGCGGGCTATCGGTTAATCAGGCTGCCCGTCCGACGCCGGGTCCGGATCGGCGTCCGAATCCCGTCCCGGCAGCATTGCCTCCAGCGCAGCGCGGCTGATCCGGCGAAATGCCCGCCGCGGCTTGTTGGCGTCCAGGATGGCCACCTCCAGGGTGCCGGGGCCGAGATTGCGCGGTTCGGGGCCGCTGCCCCCGTCCGTTTTCTGCAGCGCATCGACCGCGATCCGAACGGCATCGGCCAGCTCGGCGTTCTCAGCGTATGACTCCTTGAGCGCCCCGGCGATCGGCTCGGTGGTTCCGCCCATCACCACGAAATGAGGTTCGTCGGTGATCGACCCGTCGTAGGTGACCCGGTAGAGCTCCGGCGGTTTCGTCTGGCCATAGTGCGCGACGCCGGCCACGCAGAGCTCGACCTCGTAGGGCTTGGCCTGCTCGGTGAAGATGGTGCCCAGCGTCTGCGCGTAGACGTTGGCCAGCTGGCGGGCCGTCACGTCGCGACGGTCGTAGGCGTAGCCCCGGGTGTCGGCGAATTGGATACCACCGCGGCGCAGGTTCTCGAATTCGTTGATCCGGCCGGCCGCGGCGAACCCGACCCGGTCGTAGAGTTCACTGATCTTCTGCAGCGAGCGCGACGGGTTCTCGGCGACGAACAGCACGCCGTCGGCGTAGGCCAACGCCACCACGCTGCGACCCCGGGCGATTCCCTTGCGCGCCAATTCGCTGCGCTCGCGCATCGCCTGTTCGGGTGAGATGAAGTACGGAAAGCTCATTCGTCGGCCTCCCCGGCGCGGGTCCGGCTTCCGACGATCGCGCGGGCGAGGTCGGCGATCCGCGACTCGGGCACGTCCACCGCCCCGCCGCCGTCGATGGTGACCGCGGTCGGGTAGATGCCGCGGGTCAGGTCCGGGCCGCCGGTCGCCGAATCGTCGTCGGCCGCGTCGTACAGCGCCTCGACGGCGACCCGCAGCGCCGAGTCCGCGTCGGTGACCTGCGCATACAGCTTCTTCATCGACGACTTGGCGAAGATCGATCCCGACCCCACCGCCTGGTAACCCTCCTCCTCGACATGCCAGCCGCCGGCGGCATCGAACGACACGATGCGACCGGCCGTCTGCGGGTCGGGATGGTCGATGTCGTAGCCGACCAGCAGCGGCAGCGCCACGAAACCCTGTAGCGCCGCGCCGAGGTTGCCGCGCACCATGATCGCCAGCCGGTTCACCTTGCCGGCGAACGTCAGCGGCACACCCTCGAGTTTTTCGTAGTGCTCCAGTTCGACCGCGTAGAGCCGGGCGAATTCGACGGCGATCGCCGCGGTGCCGGCGATGCCGGTGGCGGTGTAATCGTCGGTGATGTAAACCTTCTGCACGTCACGGCCGGCGATCATGTTGCCCTGCGTCGAGCGCCGGTCCCCGGCCATGACGACACCGCCGGGATATTTCAGCGCCACGATCGTGGTGCCGTGCGGCAGCTGGGTGGCGGAGGCGGCTCCGTCCGGGTGCGCGGCAGCGGCGCCCACCGGCAACAGCTCGGGCGCTTGGCGGCGCAGGAAATCGGAGAATGACGACAGTTCCACCGGCTGTGATGATGTGCCGGAGATTCCCGGGAGTCCGAATTCAGTAGGTAGCCGATCGCGCGACAACCAGCTCACTGGCCGCCCTTTTGGACATATGCGCGGACGAAGTCCTCGGCGTTCTCCTCCAGGACATCGTCGATCTCGTCAAGCAGGTCGTCGGTCTCACCGGCCAGTTTCTCGCGGCGCTCCTGGCCGGCGGCCGTGGTGTCGGTGGGGTCCTCGTCGTCTCCGCCACCGCCGCGCTTGGTCTGCTCCTGGGCCATCGCTGCCTCCTGCATCGTGATCGGCTGCGCATGGCTGACGCCGCCGCCGGTTTCTCCACCCTACCGTCGGCACCGGCTTCGCCGCGGCTGCCGCACACCCTATGTCGTCAGTTGTTCCACCAGCTCAGCGGCGCTGTCCACCGAGTCGAGCAGAGCCCCGACGTGGGCCTTGCTCCCGCGCAGCGGCTCCAGCATCGGAATGCGCACCAAGGAATCACCGCCCAGGTCGAAGATCACCGAGTCCCAGCTGGCGGCCGCGATGTCGGCCCCGAACCGGCGCAGACACTCCCCACGGAAGTAAGCCCGGGTGTCGACGGGCGGATTGTCCACCGCCGCCAGCACCTGTTGTTCGGTGACCAGGCGCTGCATCGAGCCGCGGGCAACCAGGCGGTTGTACAGGCCTTTTTCCAGCCGCACATCGGAATACTGCAGATCGACCAGGTGCAGCCGCGGCGCCGACCAGGCGAGGTTCTCCCGCCGTCGGAACCCCTCCAGGATGCGCAGCTTGGCCGGCCAGTCCAGCAGGTCGGCGCACTCCATCGGGTCGCGTTCCAGCAGGTCGAGCACGTTAGCCCAGGTCTCCACCACGTGTGCGGCCCGCGGATCCGGGTCGCGGCCGTCCACCAGCTTGGCCACCCGGTCGAGGTAGATCCGCTGCAGCGCGAGTGCGGTCAGCTCCCGGCCGTCGGCCAGCGCGACCGTGGCACGCAGCGACGGGTCCCGGCTGATCACGTGCACCGCGCGCACCGGTCGGGCCAGCACCAGGTCGGACAGGTCGATGCCGTGCTCCGGACCCTCCTCGATCAGGTCGAGCACCAGGGCGGTGGCCCCCAGCTTCAAATAGGTCGACGTCTCGGCGAGGTTGGCATCACCGATGATCACGTGCAGCCGGCGGTACTTGTCGGCGTCGGCGTGCGGTTCATCGCGGGTGTTGATGATGCCGCGCTTGAGGGTGGTCTCCAGCCCGACCTCGACCTCGATGTAGTCCGACCGCTGGGCGAGCTGGAAGCCCGGCGTCTGCCCGGACACGCCGATGCCG
>DASTNJ010000010.1:0-38467 GCA_035721065.1 Mycobacterium sp. | reverse complement strand
CGCCGACCTGCCGACCCAGAAGGACGTGTTCGTGCCGGGCGGACAATTGTTCCGCGACCTGACCCGGGCGTCGGCCGCCGGGATCCCGACGATCGCGCTGGTGTTCGGCAACTCGACGGCCGGCGGCGCCTACATCCCCGGCATGTCCGACCACGTCGTGATGATCAAGGAACGCTCCAAGGTGTTCCTCGGCGGCCCGCCGCTGGTCAAGATGGCCACCGGCGAGGAGTCCGACGACGAATCGCTCGGCGGCGCCGAGATGCACGCGCGCAAATCGGGCCTGGCCGATTACTTCGCGGTCGACGAGCAGGACGCGATCCGCATCGGGCGGTCCATCGTCCGCCGCCTCAACTGGCGCAAGCACGGACCGGCGCCGCGTGCCGGGGTCGTCGAACCCCGGTACAGCGCAGAGGAGTTGCTCGGCATCGTGCCGTCGGATCTGAAGATCCCGTTCGACCCGCGGGAGGTCGTCGCCCGCATCGTCGACGGGTCGGACTTCGACGAGTTCAAACCGCTCTACGGCTCCAGCCTGGTGACCGGATGGGCCGAGTTGCACGGCTACCCGATCGGCATCCTGGCCAACGCGCGGGGCGTGCTGTTCTCCGAGGAGGCGCAGAAGGCGACGCAGTTCATCCAGCTGGCCAACCGTTACGACACGCCGCTGCTGTTCCTGCACAACACCACCGGCTACATGGTCGGCAAGGAATACGAGCAGCGCGGCATCATCAAGCACGGCGCGCTGATGATCAACGCCGTGTCCAACTCGACGGTGCCGCACATCTCGCTGGTGCTGGGCGCGTCCTACGGCGCCGGCGCCTACGGCATGTCCGGGCGCGCCTACAACCCCCGGTTCATGTTCACCTGGCCCAGCGCAAAGTCGGCGGTGATGGGCGGCGCGCAACTGGCCGGCGTGATCTCGATCGTCGGGAAGGCCGCCGCCGAAGCCCGCGGCCAAGCGTGGGACGAGGCGGCCGACGCGGGTATGCGGGCGATGGTGGAGCAGCAGATCGAAAAAGAATCCCTGCCGATGTTCATGTCCGGGATGCTCTACGACGACGGCGTCATCGATCCCCGCGACACCCGCACCGTATTGGGAATGTGCTTGTCCGCCATCGCCACCGAATCGATCGAGGGCGCCGAGCGCTTCGGCGTCTTCAGGATGTGAGTGAAATGCCGATAACGTCCGTACTGGTCGCCAACCGCGGCGAGATCGCCCGCCGGGTGTTCGCCACCTGCCGCGCCATGGGCATCGGCACCGTCGCGGTGTTCTCCGACGCCGACGCCGACGCACCCCACGTCGCGGACGCCGACGCCGCGATCCGGCTGCCGGGCAACCGGCCGGCTGAGACCTACCTGCGCGCCGACCTGATCATCGCGGCCGCCCGGGCGGCGGGCGCCGACGCGGTTCACCCCGGCTACGGGTTCCTCTCCGAGAACGCCGAATTCGCCAAGGCGGTGCTCGACGCGGGCCTGACCTGGATCGGTCCACCGGTCAAGGCGATCGAGCAGATGGGCAGCAAGATCGAGTCGAAGAAGATGATGGACGCCGCCGGCGTACCCGTCCTCGCCGAGCTCGAGCCGGCCGCGGTCACCGAAGCGCATCTGCCGGTGCTGATCAAGGCGTCCGCCGGGGGCGGTGGTCGCGGCATGCGGATTGTCCGCTCTCTCGGCCAGCTCGACGACGAGATCGCCATGGCCCGCCGCGAAGCCGAGTCCGCGTTCGGCGATCCGACCGTGTTCTGCGAGCGGTACCTGGAGACCGGCCGCCACATCGAGGTCCAGATCATGGCCGATGCGCACGGCACCGTGTGGCCGGTCGGCGAACGGGAGTGCTCGATCCAGCGCCGCCACCAGAAGGTCGTCGAGGAAGCGCCGTCGCCGCTGGTGGAGAAGATCGACGGGATGCGGACGCGGTTGTTCGAGGCGGCCCGGTTGGCGTCGGAGGCGATCGGTTACGAGGGCGCCGGGACGGTCGAGTTCCTGGCCGACGAGAAGGGCGACTTCTTCTTCCTGGAGATGAACACCCGGCTGCAGGTCGAACACCCGGTCACCGAGAACACGACCGGCCTGGACCTGGTCCGGCTGCAGTTGCAGGTCGCCGCCGGCCAACCGCTGCCGGCGGAGCAGCCGGCACTGCGCGGGCACTCGATCGAGGTCCGGCTCTACGCCGAGGACCCCGCACACAACTGGCAGCCGCAGAGCGGCACCGTCGAGCACATCGCGTTCCCCGGCACGGCGGGCGAATTCACCGTGCTCGACCGCAGCGGCGTCCGTTTGGACAGCGGCGTGGTCGACGGGTCGGCGGTCGGTGTGTACTACGACCCGATGCTGGCGAAGGTGATCTCCTACGGCCAGACCCGCGACGAGGCCGCGCACCTGCTGGCGACGACGCTGCAGCGAGCCAAGATTCACGGCCTGGTCACCAACCGGGATCTGCTGGTCCGGGTGCTGCGGCATCCGGCGTTCCTGGCCGGCGACACCGACACGGCGTTCTTCGACACCCACGGCCTGGACACCCTGTCGGCACCGCTGGTCAACGCCGACGACGAGGTGTTGTCGATCACGGCCGCGGCGATGGCTGACGCCGCGGCGAACCGGCTGGCGGCGCCGGTCGGCGGTGGACTGCCCAGCGGCTGGCGCAACCTGCCGTCCCAGTCGCAGACCAAGTCGTACGAAAGCCGCACGACGGGAACGCATCAGGTGCGCTACCGGGTCACCCGCGCCAACACCGAAATCGACGGCCTGCCCGGCCTGACCGTGGTTTCGGCAACACCCGACCTGGTGATCGTCGACGTGGACGGTGTGCGCCGGCGCTTCGAGATCGCCCGCTACCGGGATCTGGTCTGCATCGACTCCGCGCTCGGGCCGGTCAGCGTGCGCCGGCTGCCGCGGTTCGTCGACCCCGCCGAACATGTCGCGGCCGGCTCGCTGCTGGCGCCGATGCCCGGCAGCGTCATCCGGCTGGGCGCCGCCGCCGGCGACACGGTCGAGGCCGGCCAGCCGATCCTGTGGCTGGAGGCGATGAAGATGGAGCACAAGATCGTCGCGCCCACCGCGGGCGTGCTCACCGAATTGAACGTCACCGCCGGCCAACAGGTCGACGTCGGGACCGTTTTGGCCGTCGTGGAAAACGTCGCAGCAGACAAGGAGACCCAATGAGTTTCATCGAAACCGCCGAGCAGAAGGAACTGCGCACCGCGGTCGCCACACTCGCCGAGAAGTACAACTATTACGACTACGTGCTGCCGAAGGCGCGTGCCGGCGAGCCGCTCAGCGAACTGTGGGACGAAGCCGGCCGGCTCGGCTTCCTCGGGGTGAACCTGCCGGAGGAGTACGGCGGCGGCGGTGCCGGCATCTACGAGCTCGCGCTGGTCCAGGAGGAGCTGGCCGCGCACGGAGCCGGCCTGCTGCTGGTGGTGGTGTCGCCGGCGATCTGCGGCACGATCATCGGCAAGTTCGGCACCGACGCACAGAAGGAGAAGTGGCTGCCGCGGCTGGCCGACGGCTCGGCCAAGATGGTGTTCGCGATCACCGAACCCGACGCCGGGTCGAACTCGCACCAGATCACCACCACCGCGCGCCGCGACGGCGACGACTGGATCATCCGCGGCCAGAAACACTTCATCTCGGGCGTCGACCAGGGCGACGCGATTCTCGTCGTGTCGCGCACCGAGGATCTGAAGACCGGCAAGCTGCGGCCGGCGCTGTTCATCATGCCGACCGATGCCGAGGGTCTGGTCAAGACTCAGCAGGAGATGGATGTCATCGAGCCGGATCACCAGTTCTCACTGTTCTTCGACGACGTGCGCCTGCCGGCCGACGCCCTGGTCGGCCGGGAGGACGCCGCCATCGCCCAGCTGTTCGCCGGGCTGAACCCGGAACGGATCCTCGGCGCGGCGATGGCCGTCGGGATGGGTCGCTACGCGCTGGACCGCGCGGTCGAATACGCCAACCAGCGGACCGTATGGAAGACGCCGATCGGTGCGCACCAGGGTATTTCGCATCCGCTGGCGCAGATCAAGATCGAACTCGAGCTGGCCAAGGTGATGATGCAGAAGGCCGCGGTACTCTACGACAGCGGCGACGAATTCGGCGCCGCCGAAGCCGCCAACATGGCCAAATACGCCGCCGCAGAGGCCAGCATCAGGGCGCTGGACCAGGCGATCCAGACGCACGGCGGGTCGGGCCTGACCAAGGAATACGGCCTCGCCTCGATGCTGGCGGCCGCGCGGATCGCGCGGGTCGCGCCGGTCAGCCGCGAGATGGTGCTCAACTTCGTCGCCCAGCACAGCCTCGGGCTGCCGAAGTCCTACTGAGATGACCGACACCGAGGGTCCCTACGTCCGCTACGGCGTCGAGAACGGTTTTGCCACACTGACGTTCGACTCGCCGCACAACCGCAACGCGCTTTCGACCCGGCTGGTCACCGAGCTGCTCGACGGGCTCGGCAAGGCGACCGCGGACCCTGCCGCCCGCGGAATCATGTTGACCCACACCGGAAACACGTTCTGCGCCGGTGCCGACCTGGCCGAGGCCAGCAACGCCGACCCGGCGAAGGCCGCCGACGACCGGACCCGTCAGATGGTCGACGTGCTGCGCGGAATCGTCGGGGCGCCCAAGCCGGTCGTCGCACTGATCGACGGCAATGTGCGGGCCGGCGGCATGGGGATCGTCGCCGCCTGCGACATCGTCGTCGCAGGCAACGGCAGTTCGTTCGCCCTCACCGAGGCGCGACTCGGGCTGGCGCCGTTCATTATCTCGCTGACGCTGCTGCCCAGGCTGACCTCGCGGGCGGCGAGCCGCTACTACCTGACCGGCGAGAAGTTCGGCGCGCAGGAGGCCGCCGCGATCGGGCTGATCACCGTGGCGGCAGACGATCCGCCGGCCGCCCTGGCGGCGATCTGCGCCGACCTGCGCAAGGGCTCACCGCAGGGCCTGGCCGAGAGCAAGCGCCTGACCACCGCGTCGATGCTCGCCGAATTCGACCGCTCCGCAGACGAACTGGCGCACCGCTCGGCCAGCTTCTTCGGCACCGACGAGGTCCGCGAGGGCATGATGGCCTTCCTGCAGAAGCGCCAGCCCAGCTGGGCGCAGTAGAGCCCGGCAGCAAGGCGCCCAGCGTGACGACGATCCGGGAACCCAAGCAGGACCGCAGCCGGGCCACCCGGCAGCGTCTGCTGGAGGCGACGATCGAGTGCTTGGCCGAGCTTGGCTGGACCTCGACGACGGTGTCGGTGGTCGCCGAGCGCGCCGGTGTCTCCCGCGGAGCCGCGCAGCATCACTTCCCCACCCGCGAGGACCTGGTCCTGGCGGCGCTGGAAGTGATGTTCGACTCGCGGTTCGCCACCGCGCTCGAGCCGATCGACGGGACGGGCAGCACCGAAGCCGTCGTCACCCACCTGCTCGACTCCTTCTCCAGCCCGTTCTTCAAGGCGGCGCTGCAGGTGTGGACGAACGCGGCCGCCGACCCGGTGCTGCGCGAGCGAATCGTGCCGCTGGAAGCCAAGTTCGGGCGGGTGACACACCGGGCCACGGTCCGCGCGCTGGGTGTCGACGACACCGACCCGCTCGCCCATCACCTGGTGCAGGTCACCCTCGATCTGGCCCGCGGGCTCGGCCTGGCCGACGTGCTGACCGACGACTCGGCGCGCCGGAGGACAATCGCCAAGCAGTGGTCGGCGACGCTGGCCAAGACGCTCGGGCTGCCGGACTGATCCACGCCGTACCGGCGGCGGCCGCTACCTTCGCCGCCGCGACCGCAGATAGTCGCCGACCACCGCGGCGCCCAGCCCGTCAATGTCGGGCACCACGACCCGGCCCTCCACCCGCCGGGCCACCTGGTCGATGAACCGGGCCAGCCCGGGGTCCTCGCCCAGCCGGAAGATGGTGACCTGCGCGCCCAGCCGGGCCACCTCGTCGAACCCGCGCACCGTGTGGGCGATCGTCCGCGGATGCGGCGGATAGTCAAAGAACACCCTCGCCCCCTCGCCTTCGAAGTCCTCCAGGTGCGCGGTCGGCTCGCCGTCGGTCACCACCAGCACCACCGGCTGGGCGTTGGGATGCCGACGCAGGTGCCGGGCGGCCAGCGCGAGCGCGTGGTGCAGGTTGGTGCCCTGCTCGTAGACACCCTCAAGGCCGATCAGCTCCGCCGCGGTGACGGTGCGGGCATAGCGGCCGAATGCGATGATCTGCAACGCATCCGAACGAAACCTGGTGCTGATCAGGTGATTCAGCGCCAGCGCCGTTCGCTTCATCGGCAGCCAGCGGTTCTCCATCACCATCGAGAACGACGTGTCGACCAGCAGCGCCACCGCCGACTGGGTGCGGGTCTCGGTCTCCGACACCTCCACGTCGTCGACGGCGACCGCGATCCGCGGGCTCCGCCGGCCGCCACCCTCCCCGGCCTGCCGCAGCACCGCGTTCGTCAGGGTGCGGGTGACGTTCCACGGTTCGGTGTCGCCGAACTGCCAGGGCCGGGTCGCGCCGGTCAGCTCCCCCGCCGCCCCGGCCCGGCGGTGGTCGCGTTCACCGCGCCGCCCGGAAAGCTGCTGTGCCACACCGTGTAGCGCGGTCTGGCCGAGCCGGCGCATCGCCTTGGGCGACAGCCGCCACTGCCCGTCCGAGCTGCGGTCCAGGAATCCCTGATTGAGCAGTGCACGTTCCAACTCCGCCAGCGCGCGGGCGTCGACGGCCGCCTGGTCGCCGAGCTGGCGGGCCAGTGCGTCCAGGTCGACGTCGTCCATGGTGGCGCCCGGATAGCTCTGCGAGAGCTGCTCGGCCAGCTGTTCCAGTTCGGCGATGTCGGCCATCGCCTGCGCGCCCTCCCCCATTCCCAGCGGGTTGTCACCGGAGAATTCCGCCGTGCCGGTCCAGTCCTCACCCGGGCGCGCCGCCTGCAGGCGGGCGTCCAGCCGGCTCAGCGCCTGCTGCAGCGCGGGAGAGCCGAATGCGTGCTGGGCCAACGCATCCAGCTCGGCGCGCTGCTCGGCGCTGAGGCTGTTGTAGAACCGCTGCGCGGCCGCGGCCCGTTTCGCCAGCGAGTCGAGCAGTTCCTCGACGTTGCGCGGGTTTTCCGGGAAGAACTCGCCGTGTTTGTCCATGAAGTCGGCGAAATCTTGCGGGGTGTCCTGCCCGTTGGCGTGCTTGTCCAGCAGCTCATTGAGATCGTCGAGCATCTCGGTGACCCGCTGACGGTCCGCGTCGGTGGCGCCTTGCAGCGCCTGCTTCATACCGGCGAACCGCTGATCGAGCATCTCCCGGCCGAGCAGATCGGAGATCTGCTGGTACTTTTCCCGCCCTTCGGCGGACCGCCACCGGTAGTCGGACAGCTCCTGCACCGCCTTGGCCGGCGACGGCGACAGCGCCTCCAGCTGCAGCTCGGAGAACCGGGCGTCGTCGTCCAGGGCCCGCGCCAGTTCTTTGCGTTCGGCCAGCACCGCCTCGTCGAGCAGCTTCTTGATCTCGGCCAGCGTCCCGTCGAGGTTGTTGCGGCGCAACAACTCCCGGCGGCGACGGTTCGCCTCGGCAGCCAGCCGGTCGGCGCCGCGCCTCCGCAGCAGCTCCGAGATCGCCCGCCGCGGTGAGGTGCCGTCCATGACGTCACGCCCGATCTCCTCCAGCGCTTCGGCCAGATCAACCGGTGGCGCCAACGGATCCGGCCCGCCGGTATACCCCGAGTACCGCGACGAATGCGTCTTAGCCATAGACGGTTTCGCCGTCCTCGGACGACTTGTCGAGGCGTTTGGCTAGATACAGCGCCTCCAGGGCCAGCTCGAGCGCCGCGGCCCGCTCGCCCTCGGATTCTGCGCGCAGCCGCTCGGCGATGGCGTCGATCACCGGCAGCCCGGGCAACGCCGCCAGCACGTCTTTGGCCGACACCCGCTCCCCCGTGGTCACCGCCGAACCCTGCTCGACCGCCGCCACCAGCGGGCCGACGTCGACTCCGCCCAGCACCGCCGATGCGGTGTCGGCGGTGGCGCGCCGCAGCAGGTGCTCCAGCACCGCCTGCTCACGTCCCTCCTCGCCGGACTCGAACTCCAGCTTCCCGCGCAGCACGTCGACGATGGTGCCCAGGTCGACCACCCGGGCGACCGGCTCGGTCTCCCCGATCAGGGCGCCGCGGTGCCGGGCCGACGCCGCCACCGTCTCCGCTGCGGCGATCGCGAATCGGGCCGACACCCCCGAGCGGTGGTCGATCGACCGGGATTCCCGCAGATAGCGGGCGAACCGGGCCAGCACCGCCATCAGGTAGTCGGGCACCTGCGCGCTCAGGTGTGCCTCCTGGGCGATGACGCCGACCTCGGCGTCGAGTTCCAGCGGATAGTGGGTGCGGATCTCGGCGCCGAACCGGTCCTTGAGCGGGGTGATGATCCGCCCCCGGTTGGTGTAGTCCTCCGGGTTGGCGCTGGCCACCAGCAGCACGTCCAGCGGCAGCCGCAGCGTGTAGCCGCGCACCTGGATGTCGCGTTCCTCCATCACGTTGAGCAGCGACACCTGGATGCGTTCGGCCAGGTCGGGCAGTTCGTTGATCGCCACGATACCGCGGTGCGCCCGCGGCACCAGCCCATAGGCAATGGTCTCCGGGTCACCGAGGCTGCGGCCCTCGGCGACCTTGATCGGGTCGACGTCGCCGATCAGGTCGGCCACCGACGTGTCGGGGGTGGCCAGCTTCTCGGTGTAGCGCTCGCTGCGGTGCCGCCACGCCACCGGCAGGTCGTCGCCGAGCTCGGCGGCCCGGCGGATCGACTCCGGGGTGATCGGCGAGTACGGGTGCTCACCGAGTTCGGCCCCGGCGATCACCGGCGTCCACTCGTCGAGCAGGGCGGGCAGCGCCCGCAGCAGCCGGGTCTTGCCCTGGCCGCGTTCGCCGAGCAGCACGATGTCGTGGCCGGCGATCAGCGCCCGCTCCAGCTGCGGCAGCACGGTGTCGTCGAACCCGAAGATGCCCGGCCAGATCGCGGCGCCGTCCGCGCCGTCAGCGAGGCGAGCGAGCAGGTTCTCCCGGATCTCTGCTTTGACGCCCCGCTCGCGGTGGCCGGCGGCGCGGAGTTCGCCGAGGGTGCGCGGAAAATCCTGCGGGCTGTTCAACGAGGGCACCACTCCACGCTACGACGGCCTCGCCGGCCCGTCACGGTCTGGGGCTGGCGCTCACGCTGCTCAGCAGCGCGACCAGCACCGGCACCTGCCGTTCGTCGAGATCGGGTTGCGGCAGCACCGCTCGCACCATGGCCGCACCGTCGAACGACGTCGTCATCGTCGCCACCACAGCGGGAAAGATCTCCTCCGGAACACCCTCCGCGCCGGGGAGCGTACGCGCGGTCTCATAGATCTTGGTGCTGTACTCCTCGAGTACCTCGCGGAGGGTGGCTCGCAGCACCGCGTCCGTGCGCGCCGCGATCATCAGCTCGTACAGCACCGCGTTGGTCGGGTTGCGGGTGATGTCACGCAGCACGGCCAGCCCGGCCTCAATCGCCGGCCGGCCATCCGGAATCTCGGCGATCCGCTTGGCGAACAGGTCCAGTTGGCGGCGCAGTGCCTCCCGGGCGGTCGCCGCCATGAAGTCGCCCATCGTGTCGAAGTGGCGGAACAGTGCCCCGTCGGAGACCCCGGCACGGCCGGCGATCGTCTTGGCCGACGCCCGCGCGTACCCGACCTCGATGATGGTGGCGATACTGGCGTCGAGCAGCCGCGCCACCGTCGCCTCCCGGCGTTGCTGCTGCGTTTGCGCCATCTCTCTAGACCCGCTGCAACTGGCGAGACCCGGCGCGCAGGAACCGGCCGGATTTCGCGGTGCTGCCGTAACCGTCGCGGAACTCTCCGCTGCGGTACACGACGGCACCGCCCACGCCGGTCGCCAGCACGGCGGCGTCGTTGCGGTTGACCATCCGGCGCAGCCCACCGTAGAAGTCGACCGCCTCCTCGTGGTAGGCGTCGACCGAGTCGTCGAGGCCTTCGGGGTCGATCACCACGAAGTCGGCGCGGTCGCCCTCCCGCAGCGTTCCGGCGTCCACGCCGAACCAGTCGGCCACCTCGGCAGTCAGCCGGTACACCGCACGCTCGACGGTCAGGAACGGGTGCCCGGCCCGCTCGGCGTCGCGCACCCGCTTGAGCAGCCGCAGCCCGAAGTTGTAGAACGCCATGTTGCGCAGGTGCGCGCCGGCATCGGAGAACCCCATGTGGATGCTCGGCTCGGCGGCCAGCTTGTCGAGTTGGCGCGGCCGGTGATTGGCGACGGTGGTGGTCCAGCGGACGTTCCGCTCACCGTTGTCCACCAGCACGTCCAGGAACGCATCAAGCGGATGCAGCCCGCGTTCTTTCGCGATCTGCCCGAAGCTCTTGCCGATCAGGCCGGTATCCGGGCATGCGACGATCACCGCGTCGTGGAAGTCGCGGTGCCACAGCGTCGGCCCGAGTTTCCTGCGGTCGAACTCCTTGCGGAACCTGCGCCGGTAGTCCACATCTGCCAGCAGTTCGTTGCGCTGCAACTGATCACGCAGGTGCAGTGCCGCGGTTCCGGCGCCGAATTCCTCGAACACCGGCAGATCGATTCCGTCGGAGTACAACTCGAACGGAACCGGCAGATGCTGGAACCGCACCTGTGCGCCCAGCAGCGCGTTGAGCAGTCGGGTGCCCAAGCCCAGGACTCGCACCGCGCCGGGCGCCGCCTTGGAATCCGCCGATACCAGCAGGCTCATCCGGACGCCGCGGCGAAAGCCGAGCACCCGGCTGCTGGACAGGAAGAACAGGAATGCCTCGACCGGGTTGGCGACGTTGGGCGCGCTCTGCAGGATTCGGCCGCGCCGGCGCAGCACGTTGATCAGCTTGCGCCGCTCCCGCCAGGTGGCGAAGGTCGAGGGCAGTGCCCGGGACCGGTATCGGTCGCCGTCGAGTTTGTCGATCGCCGCATCCATCCCGGACATGCCCAGCAGCCCGGCATCGAGAGCCTGGTCGAGCAGTCCCGCCATCGTGTCCAGTTCGGCATCGGTGGGCCGGGTTGCGTCATCGGTGGCGCGATTCAGCCCGAGCACCGACGCCCGCAGATCCGAATGACCAAGCAAGGAACTGATGTTGGGTCCGAGCGGCAACTCGTCCAGCGCGCGAACGTACTCCGCGGCGTTCGACCACGTCTTGTGTTCCTGCAGTGCGCCGAGGACGAATTGACGGGGCACCGCCTCGACCCGGCTGAACAGGTCGGCGGCATCCTCGGCGTCGGCGTAGACGGCCGACAGCGAACAGTTGCCCAGCAGCACCGTGGTGACCCCGTGCCGCACCGATTCCCGCAGTCCCGGGTCCAGGAGCACCTCCGCGTCATAGTGCGTGTGCACGTCGAGGAAGCCCGGGATGACCCACTTGCCGGCGGCGTCGATCACCTCCGGGCAGCCGGTCTCGTCGAGGGGCTCGACGGAAACCGTCTGCAGCACACCGTCGCGGATACCCAGGGTGCGAGTCTGCGGGGGGTTTCCGGTGCCGTCGAACCACTGTCCGTTGCGAATGATCACGTCGTAGGCCATACGCAAGATAGTAAGTGCGTGCAATCTAACTGTCAACGGCCGGCCCGCGGATGCCGCCCTCAGTGCGCGAAGTGGCGCGCCCCGGTCACATACAGCGTCACACCGGCCTCGGCTGCCGCGGCCGTCACCTCGTCGTCGCGAACCGAACCGCCCGGATGCACGATCGCGGTGACCCCACCGGCAGCCAGCGTCTGCAGCCCGTCCGGGAACGGGAAGAACGCGTCGGAGGCGGCGACCGCGCCGCGTACCCGCTCTCCCCCGCGCTCGACCGCCAGCCGTGCCGCGTCGACCCGGTTGACCTGGCCCATACCGATGCCGACGGTCGCACCGTCGGCGGCCACCACGATCGCGTTCGACTTGACCGCGCGACAGGTCCGCCAGGCGAATGCCAAGTCGGCCAACACCGCCGGCTCGGCCGGCGTCCCGGTGGCCAGCGCCCAGTTGTCCGGGTCGTCTCCCGGCGCGTCCAACCGGTCGCGTTGCTGCGCCAGCAAACCGCCGCTGACCTGTCGCAACTCGACACCGTCGCGCATCGGTTCGGAGGCGACCAGCACCCGGATGTTCTTCTTCTGCGCCAGCACGTCGAGCGCGCCGGCCGCATAGGCGGGCGCCACGATCACTTCGGTGAAGATGGTGCTGACATACTCCGCCATCTCCAGGCTGACCTCGGTGTTGGCGGCGATCACCCCGCCGAACGCGCTGAGCGGATCACATGCGTGCGCTTTGCGATGCGCGTCCGCGACCGAGACCGCCGAGATGGCGATCCCACAGGGATTCGCGTGCTTGATGATCGCCACGCAGGCCTCTTCGTGGTCGAACGCGGCTCGCCATGCGGCGTCGGCGTCGGTGAAGTTGTTGTAGGACATCTCTTTTCCGTGCAGCTGCTCGGCTTGCGCCAAGCCCGGCCAAGCGCCCGGGTCGCTGTACAGCGCCGCCTGCTGGTGCGGGTTCTCGCCGTAGCGCAGCTGTGTCGAACGTCGGTAGGTCCGGCCGATCCACTCCGGCAGCGGCTGGCGTGGCTCCTCGGGGGAGAGTGTCGCCGTCATCCAGCCGGCGACTGCCACGTCGTATTCGGCGGTGTGCCGAAATGCCAGCGTGGCCAGTCGCGTCCGCTCAGCGAGGGTGAACCCACCGGCGGCCACCGCGGCCAGCACGCCGTCGTAGCCGAGCGGATCGACCACCACCGCGACGCTCGGGTGGTTCTTCGCCGCGGCGCGCAGCATCGACGGCCCACCGATGTCGATCTGCTCGACGCACTCGTCGATGGCGGCGCCGGATGCCACGGTCTCGCTGAACGGGTAGAGGTTGACCACCACCAGATCGAACGGCTCGATCTGAAGTTCGTTCAGCGCGTCAGCGTGCTCGGATTTGCGCAGATCGGCCAGCAGGCCGGCGTGCACTCGGGGATGCAGCGTCTTGACCCTGCCGTCGAGAACCTCCGGGAATCCGGTGAGCTCTTCCACCGGCGTCACCGGAATGCCCGCTGCGGCAATCGCCTTGGCGGTGGACCCGGTTGACACGATGCCGACGCCGGCCGCGTTCAGGCCGGCGGCCAGATCCGCCAATCCGGTTTTGTCGTAGACGCTGATCAGCGCGCGGCGTACCGGCCTTCTGCCGTCGGTCATCCTATGATCGCCTTTCGTCCGGTCCAGGTCACGCCGCCGGTTGCCAACCCGGTCAGCACGTCCACCAACAGTTGTCGTTCTATTGCTTTGATGCGCTCGTGCAGGGCCGCCTCGTCGTCGTCGTCGAGGACCGGAACGGCCCGCTGGGCCAGAATCGGGCCGGTGTCGGTGCCCGCGTCGACCAGGTGCACGGTGCATCCGGTGACCTTCACCCCGTAGGCCAGCGCATCGGCCACCGCCTGCGCACCGGGGAAGGCCGGCAACAAAGCCGGATGCGTGTTGACCGTGCGTCCGAGAAACCGGGAAAGGAACTGCGGCCCAAGAATTTTCATGAAGCCCGCGGAAACAACCAGGTCCGGCGAGTGCGCGGCGGTGGCGTCGGTGACGGCGGCGTCCCATGCCGCGCGATCGTCGAAGTCGGCGAGCCGGACGGTGAACACCGGCAGGCCGGCAGCGTGGGCGATCTGCACCGCCCGGCAGTCGCGGTCAGTGCCCACCGCCACCACCCGCGCCGGGTAGTCGCCCACCGCTGCTCCCAGTAGGGATTCGAGCAGGGTGCCGGTGCCCGATGCCAGCACCACCACGCGTGCCGGTGCGCTTGGCGGCACGCGGATCGGTTGCACCACGCCATGCAGCCTAATCCGACAACGCCGGCATCGAGACTGCAGGCACGGCCCTCACGCCTCGACATCCGCGCCGTCAGCGCCGGCTCGTCGCCGTGCGTGCAGGCTCACCGCTGTGCCGAGGGCGAATCGTCGTCGGTGAACATCTCGTCTTCGGGATCTTCGGGATCTTCGCGGTCTGCAGGATCCTCGGGGTCTTCGAGCGGGCCGGGCGGACCGGCGGATTCCACGGGCGGTGCGGCCGCGTCTGCGTCGTCGGCCGGCGCCGAAACCGGCTCGGGCCACTCGTCCGGGCCGGCCTCATCCGGGGCTGGGTCCTCGAACACTTCCCCGCCGTCCCGCATGCCCGCGGCCTCCGCTACCCGGGGTGGCGGCGCCGACCGAATGCGGGCGGGCCGGCGCCGGATACCGCCGGCCATCGCTACCGTGACCGCGCCCACCACGGTGAACCAGAGAAAGACCGCCGGCCCGAAGGTGGCCTGATCGACCCCGACGTCGCCGAAATTTCCCAGCCGTCCGCCACCGGCGTGGCCGAGGACAACCATCACCAGCGCCGCGATCAGGGCCGCGACCAACAACTTCGCCATCGCCGGCAACAGCGGCAACGCGCGCCGGGCGCACTGTTGTCCCAGCGCGACGCCGGATGAGGCGCCGATGATCAACAATGCCACCCACACCGGCCCCAGCGGCGGATTGGGCGCTGCGGCCAGGATCGGCAACGCCGGCAGGTCGCCGCCGAAAGCCGCGAACGCACTGAAGGTCGCGAAGCCGAGGTGCGCACTGGATCCCACCGCCATCGCCGCGGCGCCCACGATGACATTGGGTATATACAGTATCGACAGCAGGGTCAGGCTGAATTCGCCGAACACCGAGTCGGTGATCGCGTAGAGGTCGTGCATGGTCGCCCAGTGCACCACCACCGACAGCGCCGTGACCGCCCCCGACAGCCCGAACAATGCCAGCACGCCGGCGGCCGCACCGCGCACCGATTCGGGCAGCCAGTCCGGCAGCACCGGCGATGTGCCCGGCATCGGCCGACCGACCCTCGTCGCGACGCCGATCAGCGCGCCGATGGCATGCACCGCCAGCACGTGCGCGAATGCATCCAGCGCGTTGGGCGTCTGCAGTTCGGTGATCACCGAGGCCGCATCGTGGATGACCGCCAGGGCGATAGCCGCTATCAGTAACGGCCCGCCCACCGCCGAGGCGACGATCCAGCGGATGACGAACCAGGATGCCCCGCCCGCCGTCGCTTGCGCGGTGGTTCGGGCGGTCCCCCACACCATCAGCAGCACCGGCAGCAGCGGCAGCGCACCGAGTTCCCGGCCACCGATCGAGATCGGCACCTGGTGCACGCCGAGCCACATGCTGGCGATCGCACCCAGCGCGCCGGTCATATCGCTGTCGGCGATCACCAACTGCAGCAACGTCACCGCCGCGATGATCACCAGCGCCGCGATCGCAGGGCCGAACGCCACCCGCACCAGGTCGCGCGATGAGCTCGGAGTGCTCTGCACCGGCGTCACGCTGCGTGCGCGGGGCTTACTCGGTGCACGACCGCCCGGTTAGGGCTGGGTCGGCGGAGCCGACGACGAAGCCTGGTCGCCCGGCGTCTGCTGAGCCTGGTCGGCATCCGCCGATCCCTGGCTCTGCTCCCCGGTCGCGGAACCCGATCCCGGCGGCGGGCCGAAACTCGGCAGTCCGGTCGGCGGGGTCGGCGGGCCGGGCGGCGGGGTGTATTGCGGTCCGGTGCCGAAGCCGCCGGTCGTCGGCTGCGGCGGCGGTGGGGCCGAAGGCAGCCCGAACCCACCGGTCGACGGCCCCGACGGGTAACCGCCGTACGACGGATAACCGGACGGGCCGACCTGCTGAACCGGGCCGGAGTGGCTGCCCGGTTGACCGTAATATCCGCCGCCGGGCGGCAGTCCGTACTGGGCGTACGGGTCGTATTTCGGCCGCGGCGAAGGCGCGGCGACGACCCCCGCGTCCAGCAGCAGTCCGACGACCGCGGCGATGGCCTGCACAATCGTCAGCCCCAGCACGAGCCACAGCGCCCAGCCGACCGAAAAGAACTCACCGGCGGTCATCGCCTGCGATATCGCCAACAGCGCTCCCACCACCGCGACCGCCGCGATCACCGCGTGATAGTTCTTCGCTTTGGGCAGCAGACCCACCGCGGCCAGCAACGCGGCCAGCACGGCCGCCGGAATCACGTATCCGACGTCGCCGCGCAGGCCGACGTAGTCGCCCTCGTTGGGCACCAGCATCGGCCCGTAGCTCACCAGGTAGGCGAGCAAACCCGTCACCACCACGGCAACCTGCAGGTAAAACGGAATCTTGCTGCTGTCGTCGGTGGATTTGGCGAACGACGGCGGGTTCGAGGCCCCGTACTGGCCTGGCGACTGTGCGGGTTGGTATCCGGGATTACCGGGTGGACCGGGCGGGTAAGTCATAGCCTCTCCTGTGCTTATGGGCATCTGCCGGTGGGCATGGCGGCGCGATTCGACCCCCCACGCTAGCTCCCCACGCTAGCGCACCCGACGGTCGGCGTGCCGGTTCGACCACGTCTGACCCCGGACCCGCGGTTGCCCGGCGCATCGGCACACGATCTAATCTCCGGCTATGGATTATGGGCTTGTGCTGTTCACCAGCGACCGTGGCATCACCCCGTCGGCCGCCGCCAAGCTCGCCGACGACCACGGTTTCCGCACCTTCTACGTGCCCGAGCACACCCACATCCCGGTGCGGCGCGACGCCGCGCACCCCACCACGGGCGGCGAGGCGTTGCCCGACGACCGCTATCTGCGCACCCTGGACCCGTGGGTCAGCCTCGGCGCGGCGTGTGCCGTCACGTCGCGAGTCCGCCTGGCGACCGCCGTCGCACTGCCGGTCGAGCACGATCCGATCACGCTGGCGAAGTCCATCGCCACACTCGACCACCTGTCCGGCGGCCGGGTGAGCCTGGGCGTCGGCTTCGGCTGGAACACCGACGAGCTCGCCGACCACGGCGTCCCACCTGGTCGCCGGCGGACGATGCTGCGCGAGTATCTGGAGGCGATGCGCGCGCTGTGGACCCAGGAGGAAGCCAGCTACGACGGCGAATTCGTCAAATTCGGGGCCAGCTGGGCCTGGCCCAAGCCGGTGCAGCCGCACGTTCCGGTGCTGGTGGGGGCCGCCGGCAATGAGAAGAATTTCAAGTGGATCGCCCGCAGCGCCGACGGGTGGATCACCACGCCTCGCGACCTCGACATCGACGAGCCGGTGCGGCTGCTGCAGGACACCTGGGCGGCGGCCGGCCGCGACGGAGCGCCGCAGATCGTGGCGCTGGACTTCAAACCCGTGCCGGAAAAGCTGGCGCACTGGGCCGAACTGGGGGTCACCGAGGTGCTCTTCGGCCTACCGGACCGTTCCGCCGGCGATGTCGCGGCCTACGTCGAGCGGCTGGCCACCAAGCTGGGCCTCACCTAGACCCGCGAGCAGACGTCAGCGCCCCCAAAATCGGCCGAAATCGGGGACGTTCGCGACTGTTCGCCGAGTCCGGCGCTACATCCCCTGCAGGATCTGGCGGGCCTGCGCGGCAGTTGCCGACGGGGTCTTGCCGACCTTGACGCCGGCCGCCTCCAGGGCTTCCTGCTTGGCCGCCGCGGTGCCCGAGGAGCCGGACACGATGGCTCCGGCGTGCCCCATAGTCTTGCCCTCCGGTGCGGTGAACCCGGCGACGTAGCCGACGACCGGCTTGCTGACGTTGGCCTTGATGTAGTCGGCCGCCCGCTCCTCGGCGTCGCCGCCGATCTCACCGATCATCACGATCAGCTTGGTGTCGGGGTCCTTCTCGAACGCCTCGATGGCGTCGATGTGCGTGGTGCCGATCACCGGGTCGCCACCGATGCCGATCGCGGTGGAGAACCCGAGGTCGCGCAGCTCGAACATCATCTGGTAGGTCAGCGTGCCCGACTTCGACACCAGGCCGATCGGGCCGGATCCGGTGATGTTCGCCGGGGTGATCCCGACCAGGCACTCGCCCGGCGTGATGATGCCCGGGCAGTTCGGCCCGATGATCCGGGTAAGCGGCCCTTTGGCCCCCCCTTTTTCCAGGTTGTAGGCCCAGGCGTAGGCGCTGTCCTGCACCGGCACGCCCTCGGTGATCACCACCAGCAGCGGAATCTCGGCGTCGATCGCCTCGATCATCGCGTCCTTGGTGAACTTCGGCGGCACGAAGGCGATCGACACGTCGGCGCCCGTCTCCGCCATGGCCTCGGCGACACCGCCGAACACCGGCAGCTTGACCAATTGACCACCCTTGTTCTCGTGGCTGACCGTGGTGCCGGCCTTGCGGGCGTTCACGCCGCCGACGATCTGGGTGCCCGCCTTGAGCATGCGGGCGGTGTGGATGGTGGCCTCGCTGCCGGTGATGCCCTGGACGATGACCTTGCTGTCCTTGTTGACGAAGATCGACATGGTTACGCGTCCTTTCCGGCTGCAGCGTGAGCCAACTCTGCGGCCTTGTCGGCGGCCTCGTCCATCGTGGGGACGACGGTCACCAGCGGGTGGTTGGCTTCGGCCAGGATCCGCCGGCCCTCCTCGACGTTGTTGCCGTCGAGCCGCACGACCAGCGGCTTGGTGGCGGCCGGGCCCAGGATCTGCAGCGCCGACACGATGCCGTTGGCCACCGCGTCGCAGGCGGTGATCCCGCCGAACACGTTGACGAATACGCTCTTGACCTGCTTGTCGCCCAGAATCACGTCCAGACCGGCGGCCATCACCTCGGCCGAGGCCCCGCCGCCGATGTCCAGGAAGTTGGCCGGCTTGACCCCGCCGTGCTTCTCCCCCGCGTAGGCGGTGACGTCCAGCGTGGACATGACCAGGCCGGCGCCGTTGCCGATGATGCCGACCTCGCCGTCGAGCTTGACGTAGTTCAGGTCGTGCTCTTTGGCCTTGAGCTCCAGCGGGTCGGTGGCGTCCCGGTCCTCGTACTCGACGTGGCCGGGCTGACGGAACTCGGCGTTGTTGTCCAGGGTCACCTTGCCGTCCAGCGCCAGGATCTGGTCGTCGGGGGTGCGCACCAGCGGGTTGACCTCGACCAGGGTGGCGTCCTCACCGATGAACACTTCCCACAGCTTCTGGATGGTCACCGCCGCGGCGTCCAGCACGTCGGCGGGCAGGTGGCCCTGCTCGGCGATGGAACGGGCGAACGCCAGGTCGACACCTTTGACGGCGTCCACCGGCACCTTGGCGAGACGCTCCGGCTTGGTCGCGGCGACCTCTTCGATCTCCATGCCGCCCTCGACCGAACACATCGCCAGATAGGTGCGGTTGGAGCGGTCGAGCAGGAAGGAGATGTAGTACTCGGCGGCGATGTCGCTGGCCTCGGCGACCAGGAGTTTCTTGACGACGTGGCCCTTGATGTCCAGGCCGAGAATGTTCTGCGCGTGGGTGTAGGCGTCCTCGGCGGTCGCGGCGTACTTGACGCCACCGGCTTTGCCGCGGCCACCGGTTTTGACCTGCGCTTTGACCATCACGGGACGGCCGATCTCCTCGGCGATCGCCTTGGCGCCTTCGGCGGTGTCGGTCACCCGGCCCGGACTGGTGGGCACGTTGTGCTTGGCGAACAGCTCCTTCGCCTGGTATTCGAAAAGATCCATGGGCTCACTCGTTCGGGTCGGCCGCTGGGCGACGGCGTCGGATTCACGGGGATTTCGTTCCCTGGGAACTGTATCGACCCGCGTGTGGTATTCCATCGTCGGCTGGCATTCATGTGGCGCAACTCACGAGCGAGATGGGCGCTAGTAACCAAAATCGTCGATGACCCGGCCTAAGGTATGCATTTGATTCCACCGGAAACTTGCCAGCCAAGCCTGCCAGCAGTTACCGTCTCCAAGTCTAGATAACGTTTTGGTCACGACCAGAGGACTAGCAGTTGACGCGCTACGGCTCATCCTTGCCTGAAATCGCAGGTGGAAGCGCTACGCGCGCACTCGGCGGTAACAACGTGTTCGACATGGAATCTCGGGTGCTCAACGCGCCCGAACTCGACGACCTGCTCGACACCGACAACCTGCAGGTGTTGCGCCTGGCACCGCCGAGCAACCGCACTGGCGTGCGCGGCAATCGCCGCCACCCGGCCGGGCGGCCTGCCGCGTCCGGTGCCCAGCGCGGACGGCATCGCGAGCCGGTCAGCGCGGTCCGCGGGCGGGTGCTGATCGCCGCGATGGCCGCCGGTGCTGCCGCCGCAGCCGCGCACCAGGTCACCCATTCACCTGCCGCCGCGTCCGCACCGACGGTGCTGTCGGCGGGCGACATGGTGGTGGCCGACAGCGCCCCAGTGAACCACGGCATGCAGATGGTCTCGGTCAAGCAGGCGATGAACGTCGTCGTGCACGGCGAGGAACTGGCGAAAGGCGTCGCGTTCGCCCAGGAGCGCGCCGAGCGGGAAGCCCGGCTGCAGCGGCCGCTGTTCGTCATGCCGACCCGCGGCCAGTTCACCTCGAATTTCGGCTACCGATGGGGTGTGCTGCACGCCGGCATCGACATCGCGAACTCGATCGGCACCCCGATTCTGGCCGCATCCGACGGCGTGGTCATCGAGGCCGGCGCGAGCTCCGGCTACGGCATGCTGGTCAAGCTGCGCCACTCCGACGGCACGGTGACCCTGTACGGGCACGTCAACAGCACCACGGTCAGCGTCGGCGAGCAGGTCATGGCCGGCGACCAGATCGCCACCATGGGCAACCGCGGCTACTCCACCGGATCGCATCTGCACTTCGAAGTGCTGGTGGGGGGCACCAACCGGGTGGACCCGGTTTCCTGGTTGGCCAAGCGCGGCATCACTTTCGCCTAATCTGGACCGGTGACCGACAACCCCCGAAGCGCTGCCCGGGAGAACCCGCCGAGCACCGGCATCATCCGTCGGGCTCCGACGGGACCGATTCCGTCGGCCGCCGGACAGACCGGCTCGTTGGACCGGACGCCTTCGGACCCAGGTTCCGCCATCTTGCCCGAATCGCCGGCGATCCCCGACCGGCCGGGATTCGGCGCGAGCGCCGCGACGGCTGTCTCCGCCGCCGCCGTCGCGATCCTCAGCGGCTGGGCCACCGGTGTTGTGGCCACCGATCTGATTGCCGGCTGGTGGCAGAGCGACCGGCTGTTCTGCGTCGCGGTCGCATTCCTCAGCCTGGTGTTCGGTGTGACGACGGTGTCCGGGGTCATCCTGTTGCTGCGGCGGCGGCCGCTCGGCCGCTACCTGATCGCGGTGGGGGCGGTTGTCGCGCTGCTGACCTTCAGCAGTCTGTTCATCGCGGGAGCCCGGGTGCCGTGGGTGGTGCACGCGATTCCGGTGCTCCAGATCGCCAGCGCGGTACTCGCCCTGCACCCGGCGACGAAACGCTGGCTGCTGCCGACCGCTTAGAGCCGATGGCGGCCGCTAGAGCTTGGTGATCGGCGCGTGGTTGTGCATCAGCTTGACCCGCCCGGAACTTCCGAAGTCGATCAGCGACATCGCCGATTCACCGACGCCGGAGACCTCCTCGACTCGCCCCAGACCGTACTTGTCGTGCGTCACCCGGTCACCGGGCTGTAGCACCAGCAGCGGCCGGTTGCCGCCCGCCGGACGCGCCGGCCCATTCGGTGCGGGTCGCGGGATGCCGAACCGGCCGGCTCCGCTCACCGGCGCGCTCAGCGACGGGGTCGTGTCGGTGCGCCGCCATTCGATCAGCTTCGGTGGAATCTCCCGCAGGAAGCGGGATTCCGGGTTCAGCATCGGCTGTCCCCACGACGAGCGCACCTTGGCCCTGCTGACGTAGAGCCGCTGCCGGGCCCGGGTGATCCCGACGTAGGCCAGGCGCCGCTCCTCGGACAACTCGCGGGCATCACCCAGGGACCGCATGTGCGGAAACATGCCGTCCTCCCACCCGGTCACGAACACCACCGGAAACTCCAGGCCCTTCGCGGTGTGCAACGTCATCAACGTCACCACGCCCAACTCGTGCTCGGGGATCTCATCGCTGTCGGCGATCAGCGACACCCGCTCCAGGAACTCGGCCAGCACACCGGCTTGCGGTTCGTCCTCGGCATCTTCCGGGCCGTCGGTGGCCACGGCCGCATTGGCCCGGTCGATACTGAATTCGTGTGCGACGCTTACCAGTTCGTTGAGGTTGTCCAACCGGGCCAGGTCCTGTGGATCGGTGGAGGACTCCAGTTCGCGCCGATACCCGGTCCGGTTGAGCACCGCCTCCACGAGATCGCCCAGATCCCCCTCTTCCGGATCGAACCCGGCCCGCAACTCGTCGAGCAACTCGACGAATCCGGCAATCGCCTTCTGCGACCGGGAGTTCAGCATCGCCACGTCGCCGGCGGCTGCCGCCGTCAGTGCGGCTGCGAAACCTTGGCCCGTGTTCTCCGCATAGACCGCAACGCAAGCCTCGGCCCGATCGCCGATGCCGCGCCTGGGTGTGTTGAGGATCCGCCGCAGGCTCACCGCATCACCGGGGTTGTCCAGCACCCGCAGGTAGGCGATGATGTCGCGGATCTCTTTGCGTTCGTAGAAGCGTACGCCGCCAACGACTTTGTACGGAATTCCGGCGCGAATGAACACCTCTTCCAGTGCCCTGGACGCGTTGTTGGTTCGGTAGAAAACCGCGACGTCGCCGAATTTGAGTGCTCCGCCCTCGGCCAGCGTGTCGATCTCCTCGGCGACGAACCTGGCCTCGTCGTGCTCGTTGTCGGCGACGTATCCGACGATCAGCTCACCCTCGCCCGCGTCGGTCCAGAGCCGCTTCTCGCGGCGCCCGGAGTTACAGGCGATCACCGAGTTCGCTGCCGACAGGATGTTCTGCGTGGAGCGGTAGTTCTGTTCCAGCAGAATCGTGTTCGCGTCCGGGTAGTCGCGTTCGAAGTCCTCGATGTTGCGGGTGGTGGCGCCCCGGAACGCGTAGATCGACTGGTCGGCGTCGCCGACCACGCACAGTTCAGCGGGCGGCACCGCATCGGCCCCGCCCTGTTGGGCGCCTTGTTCGAAACCCGGGCCGACGAGTTCGCGGATCAGCACGTATTGCGCGTGATTGGTGTCCTGGTACTCGTCGACCAGGATGTGCCGGAACCGGCGCCGGTAGTGGTCGGCGACCTCCGGGAAAGCCTGCAGCATCCAGACGGTTTCGCCGATCAGGTCGTCGAAGTCCATCGCGTTGGCGGTGCGCAGCCGGCGCTGATATTCGGCGTAGACCGCGGCGGTGACCCTGGCCAAGTCGTCGGAACCCTCGGTCAGGTCGCCCGCCGCGCGGTCGGGGTCGATCAGCTCGTTCTTCAGGTTGGAGATGGCACTCGCCAGCAGCCGCGGCGAGTGCCGTTTCACGTCGAGCCCCATGTCGCGGCCGATCATCAGCAGCAGCCGGCGCGAGTCGTCGGCGTCATAGATCGAGAAGTTCGAGTTCAGCCCGGACAGCAGCGACGCCTGGTTGCGCAGGATCCGCACGCAGCACGAATGGAACGTCGACACCCACATGCCCCGAGCCCGCGGCCCGACCAGCCCAACCACCCGCTCGCGCATCTCCGCGGCGGCCTTGTTGGTGAAGGTGATGGCCAGCACCTGCCCCACGCCGACGTCGCGGGCGGCCAGCAGGTAGGCGATTCGCCGGGTCAGCACCGCGGTCTTACCCGATCCGGCGCCGGCCACGATCAGCAGCGGCGAGCCGTGGTGCAGCACCGCCTGGCGTTGCTGCGGGTTCAGTCCGTCCAGCAGGTGGTCCGAGTCGGGGGTCGCATACACAGTCATGACTGCCTCCAAACGTACCGCCGCTCACCGACCGTCTTTGCGCTGGCACGGCCGTTAGTGGCACACTCGATTCGTGCTCGACGCGCAGCTTCGATTTTTTTACGGGTACCGGTCAGCGGTGCCCGTGGCTTAGCTGCTTCCCAGAGCCCCGCGGTCCGCATCTTGAGATCCGGGGCTCGTCTGTTGTGTGAGGCCCGAACACGGATGAGACCAGAACCCACCAACAGCGAGAATGCGGAGTCCCAACCCATGACTGTCCAACCCGAACAACTTCCCGACATCGATGACCTGCGCCGGGAGATCGACCGGCTGGACGCCGAGATCCTGGCGGCGGTCAAACGCCGCACCGAGGTGTCCCAGGCGATCGGAAAGGCCCGGATGGCTTCCGGCGGCACCCGGCTGGTGCACAGCCGCGAGATGAAGGTGCTCGAACGCTACAGCGAGCTCGGCCAGGAGGGCAAAGACCTCGCGATGCTGCTGCTGCGGATGGGTCGCGGCCGGCTCGGCCACTGAGGCGCCGCCCGGGCTTTTCACAACCCCGCCCGCCGCGAGATCGCAACCGCGCAGGCAGCTACTCGCACTCTTGCTGCGTACGTGCGATCTCGGTGCGCCGACATCAGCAGCGGCCGCACTATGGTCGATGACGTGGGTCAGCAGATCTTGGTCGCCGGCGGCACCGGAACGGTCGGCCGGGTCGTCGTGCAGCGACTGCTGGACGCCGGCATGCAGGTGCGGGTGCTCAGCCGCGGTCGCCGCGCACAGCAGGCCGGCGGCGCGCAGCCGGTCTTCGGCGACGTGCGGACCGGCGACGGCCTTACCGAGGCACTCGCCGGCGTGGACACCGTCGTGGCCTGCGTGGACCCGGTGGGCCGGCTGGTCGATGCGGCGCTGGAAGCCGGGAAACCGCACCTGGTCTACACCTCGATCGTCGGAATCGACCGGGTGCCGTTCGCCTATTACCGGCGCAAGCTGGTCGACGAGGAGTTGATCCGCGATTCGGGGCTGCCGTGGACGGTGTTGCGCGCCACCCAGTTCCACGACCTGATCGCCGCCGGGCTGCGCGCGCTGGCCATCTCGCCGGTGATGGTCGTCCCGGCCGGCTGGAGCTTCCAGCCGATCGACGTCCGCGACGTGGGCGCCCGGCTGGCCGACCTGGCCCGGGCTGCGCCCGCCGGCCGCGTCGCGGACGTCGGCGGACCCGAGGTGCTGCCGATCACCGAACTGGCCCGGCGGTATCTGCGGGCGGTGGGCAAGCGGCGCCCGGTGCTGTCACTGCCGGTGCCGGGCAAGGTGGCCCGCGCCTACCGCGCCGGCGGCCACCTGACGCCCGACCGTGCCGTCGGGACCATTTCGTTCGATCGTTACCTCGACGAGCTCACCGCCGCCGGCCGGCAACCCTACGGCGATGCGATCAGCGCCGGGGTGCGGCGCCTGCGCCGCCGGCGGCGGCCGCTGCGGTAGAGGCCGTGACCCACGCACAGTAGGGTCGGTTGAATGGCATCCCTGGACTCGATCCCCGACATCTCCGCGTCCTCCGCCTGGACGGCGCTGCGTAAGCATCACGACGAAATCGGCGGCACCCACCTGCGCGAACTGTTCGCCGACGACCCGGACCGGGGGCGCAAGTTCACCGTCTCGGTCGGCGACCTCTACATCGACTACAGCAAGCACCGCATCACCGAGGAGACGCTGCGGCTGCTGATCGACCTGGCCCGCACCGCCGGTCTGGAGAAACGTCGCGACGACATGTTCTCCGGTGTGCACATCAACACCTCGGAGAACCGGGCGGTGCTGCACACCGCGCTGCGGCTGCCGCGCGACGCCAAGCTGGTCGTCGACGGGCAGGACGTCGTCGCCGACGTGCATGCGGTGCTCGACGCGATGGGCGACTTCACCGACCGGCTGCGCAGCGGCGAGTGGACCGGCGCGACCGGCAAGCGGATCAGCACCGTCGTCAACATCGGCATCGGCGGCTCCGACCTCGGCCCGGTGATGGTGTACCAGGCGCTGCGACACTACGCCGACGCCGGCATCTCGGCACGCTTCGTGTCCAACGTCGACCCCGCCGACCTCGTCGCAACGCTGGCCGACCTCGACCCCGCCACAACGCTTTTCATCGTCGCGTCCAAGACGTTCTCCACCCTGGAGACGCTGACCAACGCCACCGCGGCGCGCCGGTGGCTGACCGGCGCGCTCGGCGACGACGCGGTGTCGAAACACTTCGTGGCGGTGTCCACCAACGCCGAACGGGTCGCCGAGTTCGGCATCGACACGGCCAACATGTTCGGCTTCTGGGACTGGGTCGGCGGACGGTACTCGGTCGACTCGGCGATCGGCCTTTCGGTGATGGCGGCGATCGGCCGGGACCGCTTCGCGGAGTTCCTGGCCGGATTCCACGCGGTCGACGAGCACTTCCGGACCGCCCTCCTGGAGGCCAACGCGCCGGCGCTGCTCGGGCTGATCGGGCTGTGGTATTCGGGCTTCTTCGGCGCGCAGTCCCGGGCGGTGCTGCCCTACTCCAACGACCTGGCCCGCTTCGCGGCGTACCTGCAGCAGCTGACCATGGAATCCAACGGCAAGTCGACCCGCGCCGACGGCACGCCGGTGACCACCGACACCGGCGAGATCTACTGGGGTGAGCCGGGAACCAACGGCCAGCACGCTTTCTACCAGCTGCTGCACCAGGGCACCCGGCTGGTACCGGCCGACTTCATCGCGTTCTCCCAGCCGACCGACGACCTGGCCACCGCCGACGGCACCGGCAGCATGCACGACCTGCTGATGAGCAACTTCTTCGCCCAGACGCAGGTGCTGGCGTTCGGCAAGACCGCCGAGGAGATCGCCGCCGAAGGCACACCCGCCGATGTGGTGCCGCACAAGGTGATGCCGGGCAACCGGCCGAGCACGTCGATTCTGGCCACCAAGCTGACCCCGTCGGTGCTCGGCCAGTTGATCGCGCTCTACGAGCATCAGGTGTTCACCGAAGGCGTGGTGTGGGGCATCGACTCGTTCGACCAGTGGGGCGTGGAGTTGGGCAAGACGCAGGCCAAGGCGCTGGTGCCGGTGCTCACCGACGACGGTTCGCCGCAGCCGCAGTCGGACAGCTCGACCGACGCGCTGGTCCGCCGCTACCGCACGGAGCGCTCACGAGTCGGCTGATCTCGCGGCGACTGTGAATCTCGCGGCGCGACACACCGTTGCAACGTCGCCGAATTCACAGTCGGGCGTCTGACCGGTCACTTCAGCAGCCGGGACAGCCGCCGGTCGGCGAGCACCTTGCCTCCGGTCTGACACGTCGGGCAGTACTGAAAAGACTTGTCAGCGAATGACACTTCGCGCACCGTGTCGCCGCAGACCGGGCAGGGCAGGCCGGTGCGGGCGTGCACCCGCAGGCCGGATCGCTTCTCACCCTTGAGCGTGGCGGCCTGTCGGCCGACCGATCGGGCCACGGCGTCGGCGAGCACGCTGCGCATCGCGGCGTGCAGCGCCGCCACCTGGGTGTCGGACAGTTTCGCTGCCGTGGCGAACGGCGAGATCCGCGCGGTATGCAGTATCTCGTCGCTGTAGGCATTGCCGATCCCGGCGAGCACCATTTGGTCGGTGATGACGGTCTTGATCCTGCCGGTGTTGTCCGCCAGCAGCACCGCCAATTCGTCCACACCGAGCGCCAGTGCGTCCGGCCCAAGCGTAGCGATGCCGGGCACCTTGGCCGGCTCGTCGACGAGCCATACCGCCAGCCGCTTGCTCGTGCCGGCTTCGGTCAGGTCGAACCCGGCCCCGGCACCCGGCGGGCCCAGATGCACCCGCAGCGCGATCGGCCCCTTACCCGGTCGGGGTGGCGCCGCCGGCAGCGTCTCCGACCAGCGCAGCCAGCCGGCCCGGGACAGGTGGGCGACCAGGAACAACTCTCCGGCCTGCAGCCCCAGGTACTTGCCCCACCGATGCGCCGCCGTCACGGGCCGTCCGTGCAGCGCGCTCACCGGCGGATCGAACGTCTTCAGCACCGACAGCGCCGCGACGTCGACGCGGGCGATCGTGCGGCCGACGGCGTGCCGGCGCAGGTGGTCGGCGAGTGCCTCGACCTCGGGCAGCTCAGGCACGGCAAATCGCTAGGCGCGGGTGATCCGCCGGGCGTCGCGCACCACCAGCGAGAGCAGCCAGCTCACGACCGACAGCACGATCGCCGCCCAGATCGCGTCCCACCAGAAGTTGTCGATCGTCAGTCCCCAGTGCGTGGTGTGCTCGGTGATCCAGGCCGTGACCCAGAGCATCAACGCATTGACCACGATGTGGAACAGGCCGAGTGTGAGGATGTAGAGCGGGATCGACAGGATCTGGACGATCGGCTTGATGAAGGCGTTGACCAGGCCGAAGATCACCGCGACGACGAAGATGATGCCGGCCCGCTGCGTCGCGTCGTCCCCGCCGACGAAGTGCACGCCGTCGACGACGAGGGTGACCACCCACAGCGCGAACCCGGTCAACGCCGCGCGCACCACAAACGATCGCATACCGCCAGATTCTGCCACCGTGGCGCCGCCGTCGGCCTTCAGTTCGCGCTTTGTGACCAGGCGGTCCGCCTGGAACGGCCGCAAGTCGCCCCGAAACCGCGGGTATCCGGTACCGTGGGTATTGACATCTTCTTTTGAGTGCCATCCTCGGACGCGACGGACGAAGGGATGAACGCTATGCCCGCAACGGTGGTCAAACGCGGTGCGGTGACTCGCGACGAGTTCGCCGAACGCCTGCTCAACGGGTCGGTCAAGAAGTCCTATGCGCCGGTGGTCGACATCGACTGGGCTGCGCCGCTGGATCCGGACAAGTTCTTCCTGCCCCCGCGGATGTGCACGCTCTACGGCACCCCGGTGTGGGAGTCGATGACCCGTCAGCAGCAGATCGAGATGTCGCGGCAGGAACTGATCAACGTGCTGTCGGCCGGCATCTGGTTCGAGAACATCCTCAACCAGGCACTGCTGCGCGACATGATGCACCGCAACCCCACGGCCAGGGACACTCAGTACAAGTTGACCGAACTCGGCGACGAGACCCGGCACATGCTGATGTTCGGCAAGGCCATCGACCGACTCGGCGGCACGCCGGTGCGGCCCAAGTACTACCAGCGGGTGATCATCAACATGCTGCCGAAGCTGTTCCGCGGCAGCGTGTTATGGGCAGCGGCGCTGGTCGGTGAGGAGATCTTCGACTCGCTGCAGCGGCAGATTCTCGACGACCCCGACCTGCAGCCGATCGTCAAACGACTGATGCGAATCCACGTCACCGAAGAAGCCCGCCACATCCAGTTCGCCCGCGGCGGCCTGCGCCAGGAGGTGCCCGCGCTGCCCCGGTATCGCCGGGCCTACATCGCCAACCTGCACGGGGTCGGCGGCCCGTTCTACCGCCACCTGTTCACCCTGCCGATCGTCTACGCCCGGGTCGGTCTCGACGGCCGCGAAGCACGCCGAATGGCGCGCGCGAACCCGCATTTCCACGCCCGTTGCCGGTCGGCGTTCGCGCCGCTGGCTGCGTTCATGGAAGAGGTCGGCTTGATGGGGCGGCTGAGCCGACGGATGTGGCGGCGCGCCGGATTCCTGTGAGCGGCAACGACACCGACCGCGCCGCGGCCGCCGGCGACGTGATCGTCGTGGGCGATACCGGCCGCACGCATGGGCGGTTCCCCGGCGCCGCGATCGCCGGCGCTACAACAGCCATCCGGTTCGACAGCGGCACCGACACCTGGACGGTGACCGCCGCCGACGGTTCAGTGTTGACGGCGCGGGTGGTGGTCGACACCACCTCCGGCGGCGACGGCGTCGTGGCCGTGCACGGCAGGCCGAACTATTTCCGGATTCCCGGGCCGCACACCGCCCGCCAGGCCCGCTACCTGGCCGGGTTGATCGACAGGATGCGCCGCGGCGGGTCGACCCGGATCGAGGCGCGGTCACGGGTGCGGGTGCATCGGCTGCTGCCGACCCGCGGGTTGTCCCGGTTCTACCTCAGTGGCCCGGTCGGTGTGGACGACGAGATCTACGACGGCCCGGCCGTGCTGGCCTACCAGGGGCAGGACCGCTCGGCCCGGGTCCGGCTGACCGGTCATTTCGATCCGATCGACGGTCAATACCACTGGCAGGGAATGCTTTACGCGAACTTGCCCGCCGACGTCGCGACCGGCTCCCGGGTCGTGCTGCGGATCGGTGAACACGCGGCCGCTGCCCGAATCTCGGAGCAGACCCCCTGGGGTACGCTCGCGGTGGTCGGGGAGGCCGGGTACCCCCCGTTCCCCCTGGAAGACGTCGAAATCAGCATGCCGCCGCGGGTCTGACTCCGGCGCGGGGGCGCCGAGAGGAGTTCACGTGCGCTTCACCTACGCCGAGGCGATGACCGACCCGTCGTACTACATCCCGCTGGCCCGGGCGGCCGAGGCGGCCGGCTACACCAGCATGACGATTCCGGACAGCATCGCCTACCCCTTCGAGTCGGACTCGAAGTACCCTTACACCCCCGACGGCAACCGAGAGTTCTTGGACGGCAAGGCGTTCATCGAGACATTCGTTCTGACCGCCGCGCTCGGCGCGGTGACGACCACCCTGCGGTTCACGCCGTTCGTACTGAAGCTGCCGATCCGCCCACCGGCGCTGGTGGCCAAACAAGCCGGCTCGCTGGCGGCGCTGATCGGCGACCGGCTGAGCCTGGGTGTCGGAACCAGCCCGTGGCCGGAGGACTACGAACTGATGGGGGTGCCGTTCGCCAGGCGCGGCAAACGGATGGACGAGTGCATCGAGATCCTGCGCGGCCTGACCACCGGTGACTACTTCGAGTTCCACGGCGAGTTCTACGACATACCGAAGACCAAGATGACCCCGGCGCCCGGCCGGCCGATCCCGATCCTGGTCGGCGGGCATGCCGATGCGGCGCTGCGCCGGGCAGCCCGGGCGGACGGCTGGATGCACGGCGGCGGCGACGCCGACGAACTCGACCGGCTGATCGGGCGGCTCAACGAGTTGCGCGAGGAAGAAGGCCGCACCGGACCGTTTGAAATCCACGTGATCTCGATCGACGGATTCACCCTCGACGGCATCAAACGCCTCGAGGACAAGGGCGTCACCGATGTCATCGTCGGCTTCCGCATCCCCTACATCATGGGCGAGGACACCGAGCCGCTGGACACCAAGATCCGCAACCTGGAGATGTTCGCCGAAAGGGTGATCGCAAAGGCCAACGGTTGATGGCGTCCACGAGCAGCGAATACCGGGTGGGCCGCGGGATCGCCGACATCACCGGCGAGGCGGCCGAGTGCGGCATGCTCGGCTACGGGGTGCACAAGCAGGTGAGCACCGGCCTGCACAACCGGCTTCGGGCGCGGGCGTTCGTGTTCGCCGCCGCGGACGCCCGACTGCTGCTCGTGGTGTGCGAGGTGCCGCTGCTGCTGGAGAGCCTGCACCGGGAGGTGCTGCACCGCCTCGAGGCGGCCTACGGCTCGCAATACACGTTCGAGAACGTGATGCTCACCGCCACGCACACCCATTGCGGCCCAGGCGGATACGCTGACCGCTGGCCGTACAACTCCAACACCCACGGCTTCCGGCCGCAGACGTTCGGCGCCATCGCCGACGGCATCCTCGAGGCGGTGGCCCGCGCGCACGCCGACCTCGCACCGGCTGACCTCGGTGTCGCGACGGGACAGCTGCACGACGCGAGCACCAATCGGTCACCGTCGTCGTTCGCCCGCAACCCCGCCGAAGACCGCGCCCACTTCCCGGACGCGATCGACCCGCAGACCACCCTGCTGCGCATCGAACGCGACGGCCGGCTGGTCGGCGCGGTCAACTGGTTCGCCACCCACGGCACCAGCATGACCAATCGCAACACGCTGATCAGCAGCGACAACAAGGGCTATGCCGCCTACCGCTGGGAGCGGCTCGACGCGCGCGTCGACTACCTCGCCGAAGACCCACCGGACTTCGTGGCCGCGTTCGCGCAGACCAATGCCGGCGACATGTCGCCGAACCTGGGCGGGCGCCGCATCGGCAGCGGGCCCACCGAGGACGAGTTCGAGAACACCAGGATCATCGGCGGCCGGCAGGCCGCCGCCGCGGCAAAACTCGTCACCGATCCGGCCACCGTGGTCACCGGCGGCCTGGACGCGCGGGCCACCTACGTCGATCTGTCCGACTTCCCGGTCCAGCCCGAGTTCACCGGTGACGGGCAGCGGCACCACACCGGTCCCGCGCTCGTCGGCGCCGCCGCGCTGGCCGGCACCGACGAGGGCCTGGGACCACTGCATCCGCTGGTCAAGCAGGGCCGCAACCGAATCATCGACGCCCTGGTGCGCAACGTGACGTACCGGCTGTCACCACGGTTACGCGACGCGCACGCACCCAAGGGCGCGGTGGTGGGCGGCAGCCGGCTGAACAAGGTGCTGCCGTTCATCGCCGAGCGCGCTCCGGTCCAGCTGCTGCGCATCGGCCACCTGTATCTGATCGGCATTCCCGCCGAAGTCACCATCGTCGCGGGCCTGCGGCTGCGCCGCACCGTGGCGGCCATCGTCGGTGCCGAGCTCGCCGATGTGTTGGTCGCCGGCTACAGCAACGGCTACCTGCACTACGTGACCACTCCGGAGGAATACGACGAGCAGCGCTACGAAGGCGGCAGCACCATGTTCGGCCGCTGGGAGCTGCCGGCGTTGCAGCAGGTCGTCGCCGGACTGGCCACGGCGATGCGCGAGCAGCAGCCGGTGCCGGCGGGTCCAGCACCGGTCGACCTCTCCGGCCGGCGGCGATCCCGCTGGCGCGGCCCCGCGCCCGACATCCCGGTCGACGGGCACCGGTTCGGCGATGTCATCGAGGCGCCGCACCCCGGCTATCCCCCCGGAGCGACGGTGCGGGCGGTGTTTGCCGGCGCGCATCCGAACAACGACCTGCGCCGCGGCGACAGCTATCTGCGGGTGCAGCGGGACACCGGCGCCGGCTGGGTCACGGTGGCCGACGACGGCGACTGGTCCACCATTTTCCGGTGGCGCCGCTCCGGGCGGCAGTCCTCCGTCATCACCGTGACCTGGGATGTTCCGGCCGGCACGGCGCCCGGGCGCTACCGGCTGCGCTACGACGGCACCGCCCGCGGCACCGACGGCCGGCCGGCGACTTTCACCGGGACGACGGAGCCGTTCGAGATCACCGCGCGCTAGTCGTGCCGATCATGTGATGTAGCTCACAGTCACGCCACGCATGTGCCCGATACCACGGGTGTCGCGCGAACTTCTGCCGCCGTCCGCGGCGTTGTATGGGCGTGTGCTTTGACCTGCGCCGTTCACATCGGCCACGGGAGGTATTGATGGACACGAAGAACGGGCGTCCGGTGCAGCGGGACGCGCGACCGAGCGACTTCGCACGTGCTGTCCGCCAGTTGCGGGCCGCGGCGGCCGGCACCGGCCAGACCGAGGCTCAGCGACAGTGGATTCGCGCCGCCACCCAGTGCTGACCTCCCGGACGCAGTGCTGACCTCCCGGCGCAACCGGCTCAGTGGGCCGGGCTCCGCTCGACGGCCGGGCGAGGCCTGACCGCCAGCGGCACCGGCGCGGCACTGGCGCACACTCGCTGCCGGACCTCGCCGAGCCCCTGCACCTGCAGGGTCACCACATCACCGTCGTGCAGCCAGCCCGGGAATGCCCCCGGTGTCGCCGGGTCGAGGTGTTCCAGCAGCGTGCAGGTCGGCACCGTGCCGGACCCGAAGACGTCGCCGGGGGCCAGCCTCACCCCACGCGAGGCGTAGCTGATGATTTCGCCGAAACTCCAGTCCATGGCCCCTGTCGATCCGGTGCCGACCAGCACGTCGTTCACCATCGCCGTCGCGTGCAGGTCCAGCTTCCCGCCCCGGCAATAGGGCTCGAGTTCGTCCGGGGTGACCAGGTAGGGCCCCAGGGTGATTCCGCTGTCTTTGCCCTTGCCCTGCCCGATCGCCAGCCGGCCCTCCAACTGCTGCAGGTCGCGCGCCGACCAGTCGTTGAAGATGGTGTAGCCGATGATCGTCTCTTCGGCGTCATCGACCGTCAGGTCGCGTCCGCCGGCGCCGATGACCGCGGCGACCTCCAGTTCGAAGTCCTGCCGATCGCTGCCGGGGGCCATCGGCACGTCGTCGTATGGCCCGAAGACCGTTGCCGGGCAGGCGAAGTAGAACGCCGGAATGCGATACCAGGCGTCGTCGAGAATCGGGTCGCGGCCGGTTGCCGACAGGCAGTTGCGCATATGGTCGAGAAAAGACAGAAAGTCGCGGATCGACGGCGGCCGCGGGATCGGCGCGCTCAACGTCACTTCGGCAAGGTGCGCGACCGCCGACGGTGATCGCAGCGCTCGCTCACCCGCTTCGCGCAGGCCGTCGGGGCCGCGCGCGATCAGGTCGAGCAATGTCGTTCCCGGCGCCACGGCGTGCACCCGGTCGTCGGCCAGCACTCCGGTGCGCTCCCCGTCACCGCTTCGATAGGTCACCCAACGCATACCCGGCTACTCCTCACGCGTCACGTCACTCGCAGTCTTGTCCGGCCGCAGTCCCCGCCAGCTGGGCTGACGCAACCGGCCGTCGGCCGTTTGTTCGCTGTACCGCACCTCTGCCACCAGCGTCGGCCTGACGAACGCCGCATGTTGCGCGTCCGGCTTGGAAAGCGGTGCGTCGAACGGTGATTCATCGACGCGCAACGGCGCCAGCAGTTTTTTCAGCCGCGCGAGGTCGAGTTCGGTGAAGCCGCTGCCGACGCGGCCGACGAAGCGCAGTTTGCCGCCGGCGGGGATTCCCATCAGCAGTGACCCGACGCCGCCGCCGCGCCCACCCTCGCCTGCCCGCCAGCCAACGATCAGCACCTCCTGGGTTTTCCAATGCTTTTGCTTGACCCAGGCCGCCGATCGGTGCCCCGGCCGGTAGGTGGACGCCCATTTCTTGGCGACCACGCCCTCCCAGCCGCATTCCCGGGACCGCTCCAGCGCCCGAGCACCGTCGCCGGCAAGCAGTTCAGGGACGACGAGGCCGGTGCCGTCCGACAATGTTTCCAACAGCCGTCTGCGATCCCGATAGCTGGCACGCAGCAGTGATCGGCCGTCGAGGTAGAGCAGGTCGAACGCCCAGAACTCGACCCGGCCGGCATGTGCGGAATTCTGCATCTCGGCGAAGCGCGGTACCCCGGATTCGTCGAGCGCGACGACCTCGCCGTCGAGAACGACATGATGGTCGGCGAGATCGGCTGCGAGCGACCGCAGCCGGGGATGCTCGGCGGTGACGTTGCAGCCGCTGCGGGACCGCAGCCGCACCGCTCCGTGGTCGGCGTCGACGAGTAGCCGGTAGCCGTCCCACTTACCCTCGAACGCCCATGCCGCCGAATCCAGCTCGGACACCGAGCCGGGGGTGGGCAGCATCGGGTACAGCGCCTCGAATGAAGGACCCGTCCGCTTCTGCGTTTGGCTCGTCGACCGGTTCCGTTCGCGCACGGGGTGATCCAGCGGCGCCAACAGATCACCGTCGCGGGCGACGCGAGCCAGCACCTCGTCGTAACGCAGTTGCCGGATGTCGGGGTCGTCGAGTTCCTCCCAGGTGCGGGGTGCGGCCACCGTCGGGTGTTCCCGGCCGCGCAGCGAATACGGAGCGACGGTGGTTTTCGCCGGGTTGTTCTGACTCCAGTCCACGAAGACCTTGCCCGCCCGCGCGCTTTTCTTCATGACCGCGGTCACCAGTTCGGGCATCGAGCTTTCCAGTTGTTGGGCAATGCGTTTGGCCAGTACGGCCGCTCCCTGGCTGCGCACCGGCTTATCCAGTGGGGAGTACAGGTGCAGCCCCTTGCTGCCGCTGGTGACGGGGAACGTGGCGAGGCCGATGCCGTCGACCAGATCCCGTATCGCCCGCGCCACCTCGGCGAGCCGGGGCAGCGTCACATCCTCGCCGGGGTCGAGGTCGAACACCAGCCGCGTCGCCGGGCCGGGTTTCAGCCCACCGGCTCCGGAGGTGACGAACCGCCACTGCGGAACGTGAAGTTCCAGTGCCGCCTGCTGGGCGATCCAGGCCAGTCCGGCCCGGCTGTCGATGATCGGGTATGTCGTCGGGCCGGATCGGTGCTGCAGCGCCGCCCGCGGCAGCCATTCCGGTGCCGACGCCGCGAGCTGCTTCTCGAAGAACGATTTGCCGTCCACGCCGTTGGGCCAGCGTTTGCGGGTCGCCGGGCGGCCGGCGATGTGCGGAAGGATCACTTCGGCGATGCCGGTGTAGTAAGCGAAGACATCGGCCTTGGTGGTCCCCGTCGCCGGATAGAGCACCTTGTCCGGGTTGGTGAGCTTCACCCGGGACACGGCGGGCTCAGCGGGTCGCGCACCCATGTTGTCAACCTACTGTGGCCACCATGAAGCTGGACCGCACCACGCTCGCACAGCTGCCGATCCCGACGCCCGGCTATGACCGCGCCGCCGTCGGCACCGGCATCGTGCATTTCGGGGTGGGCGGGTTTCATCGGGCCCACCAGGCCGCCTACCTCGATGAGTTGCTCCGCCGGGGCCGGGCGCCGGATTGGGGCATCTGCGGGGTCGGTGTGCTGCCGGCGGACCGCCGGATGCGGGACGTGCTGCACGCCCAGAACGGGCTGTACACGTTGGTGGTCGAGCATCCGGACGGTCGCCGCGACGCGCGGGTTATCGGTTCGATCCTGGACTACCGGTACGCACCCGACGACCCGGCGGCGGTAGTCGAATTACTGACCGCGCCGACCACCAGGATCATCTCGATGACCATCACCGAGGGCGGCTATCGGATTGCCGACACTGATGCCGGCACCTCGGTGTTCCACTCGATCGTCGAAGCCCTGGGCCGGCGGCGTTCGCTCGGCATCGCTGCGCCGACAATCCTGTCGTGCGACAACATCGAGGGCAACGGCGATGCGGCGCGACGGGCTGTCATCGCGCAGGCGGAACACTCCGAGGCCGGGCTGGTCGAGTGGATCCTCGAGCACGCCCGATTCCCCAACTCGATGGTGGACCGCATCACCCCGGTCACCACTCCCGAGGTGATCGCCGCGGTGTCTCGCGACTTCGCTGTCGAAGACGCCTGGCCGGTCACCACCGAGCCGTTCAGCAGCTGGGTCGTCGAAGACGACTTCGCCAGTGGCAGACCGGCTCTCGATGAGGTCGGCGTCATGCTGGTGGGCGACGTGGCGCCGTACGAGGCGATGAAACTGCGGCTGCTCAACGCCGGGCACCAGTGTCTCTGCTACTTCGCTTACCTGTGTGGATATCGCCTGGTTCATGACGCGGTCGCCGACCCGCTGATCGCCGAGTACCTGCTCGCCTACTTCGACGCGGAGGCGATTCCGACGCTGCGGCCGGTGCCCGGAGTCGACCTGACCGGCTACACGCGAACCCTGATCGAGAGGTTCGGCAACCCGGGAACCCGCGACACCGTCGCGCGGCTGTGCGCCGACTCGTCGGATCGCATCCCGAACTGGCTGCTTCCGGTGGTCCGCGACAACCTGGCCAACGGGAGGCCGGTCCGGCTGGCGGCGGCGACGGTGGCGGCGTGGGCCCGCTACGCCGAGGGCGTCGACGAGCGGGGCCATCCGATCGAGGTGGTCGACCGGTTCGCCGCATCGCTGGTACCACTTGCGAGATCGCAGCACGCCCACCCCAGTGCGTTCATCGAGAACCACGCCCTGTTCGGGGATCTGGCGCAAGCGTCGCGCTTCGTCGAGGCGTACCGGTGGGCCCTGGGCTCGCTGCACCGCCGCGGCGCGCGGGCCACGCTGGCGGCGCTGCTGCGTGGCGACAGCCCGACGTCGTGACGGCCGACGACCGGCCTTACCCGACACTGCTGGTTGAGCGCACCCGAAGATGGGCATACTGGCTTCTATGCGTTCGATCTGGAAGGGTTCGATCGCCTTCGGGCTGGTCAACGTCCCGGTCAAGGTGTACAGCGCAACCGAGGACCACGACATCAAGTTCCGGCAGGTGCATGCCAAAGACCATGGCCGCATTCACTACCAGCGCACCTGCGAAGTCTGCGGTGAGCTGGTCGACTACGCCGACATCGCCAGCGCCTACGAGTCCGAAGACGGGACTCTGGTGGTGATCACCGACGACGACACCGCCGACCTTCCCGAAGGGCACAGCCACGAGATCGAGGTGCTCGAGTTCGTCCCCGCCGCCGACCTCGACCCGATGCTCTACGGCCGGAGCTATTTTCTGGAGCCCGACGCGAAATCACCCAAGTCCTATGTGCTGCTGGCGAAGACACTGGCCGAGACCGATCGGGTGGCTATCGTCCATTTCTCGCTGCGCAACAAAGCCCGGCTAGCGGCCCTGCGGGTCAAGGACTTCGGCAAGCGCGAGGTGATGGTGGTCCAGACCCTGCTGTGGCCCGACGAGATTCGTGACCCGAATTTCCCGGTGCTGGACCGGAAGGTCGAGGTCAAGCCGGCCGAGCTGAAGATGGCCGGCCAGGTGGTTGACTCGATGGTGGCCGACTTCGCCCCGGACCGCTACCACGATACCTACCAGGAGCAGCTGCACGAGCTTATCGACGCCAAACTCGAAGGCGGCGAGGTGGTCTCCGCTGCGGAGCAACCAACCCAGCTGGACTCAACAGAGGACGTCTCCGACCTGCTGGCCAAGCTTGAGGCCAGTGTGAAATCGCGGGCGAAGAAGCCGTGACCGCCGCCCCCTAGAACGGCGGCGGGTCGTTGCCGGACGTGGCGAGGTGTGCGGCCGCGTCGACCTCGGCTGCCTGCGCGGCGATCCGGGCCTGCTGACGGCCTCGTTCCCACTGACGGCGCCGGGCTTGATCGTTTACCCGGGTTCGGCTTCGGGTGGGCATCATCAGCCCGCGATTACCGGGTGGGGAAACCGGCAGGTCCGGCAGATGCAGCTCACCGGTGGGATGCGCCAATCGCGGGAAGAACACGGCGCCGCCCGGGTTGGTGATGTAGGT
>DASTNJ010000009.1:0-8627 GCA_035721065.1 Mycobacterium sp. | reverse complement strand
CAACGGCGGTGCCGGCACCAACGGCGGCAACGGCGGGGACGGCGGCGACGGCGGCAAGGGCGGCGACGGCGGTCTCGGCGGCAGCGTCGCCCAAGGCGGAACCGGCAGCGCCGGCGGTGACGGCACCGGCGGCAAAGGCGGCGACGGCGGGGAGGCCGGCGACCCCGGCGACGGCGGCAAGGGCGGCGACGGCGCGGGCGGCGACAACCAGTTCCCCGGTGGCAGCGCCCAAGTCTCGCCCAACACCGCGGTCACCTACACCGGCGGCGGCGGCGACGGCGGCACCGGCGGCAATGGCGGTGACCCCGGCACGCCCGGTAGCGGCGGCGACGCCGGCGGCGGCCCGATCGCCGGCAGCGGTGGCGATGACGGCAAGCCGGTCACCGAAGGTGGTGACGGCGGCAAAGGCGGTGACGGCGGCAACGCTGTCACCGGCACCTACACCAGCAACGGTCACAGCGAGAGCGGCTACGGCGCCCCCGGTGGCAAAGGCGGCGACGGCGGCAACGGCGGATCGGTCGGCAACGGCGGCGACGGCGGCGCTGGCGGCAAAGGCGCCGACGGCGGGTCCGGCCCCAGCGAAAACCCCTACCTTGCGGCCCTCACCTTCGGCGCCCCCGGCGGCCACGGCGGTGACGGCGGCAACGGCGGCCTCGGCGGCTCGACCTCCGGCCAACAGGGCGCTGGCGGCGACGGCGGCGACGGCGGCAACGGCGGCGCCGGCAGCGGGAGCCAGCCGTGGGACGGCAAATACCCGCAATTCGGCACTCAGTACGGCACCGGCGGCCCCGGTGGCGACGGCGGCAACGGCGGCACCGGCGACCCCGCGGGCAACGGTGGGCATGGCGGCGACGGCGGCGACGGCGGCCCGGGGTCCGGCCAATCCGGCCAGCCCAACTCCGGCAGCACCGGCGGGCGCGGCGCCCCCGGCGGGAAATTCTGTGTACCCGGCGAATTCGGCTGCGGCGAGACGTAATCGACGCCGCAACCGGCAGCGGGGTGAGGGCGGCATCGGCGTACCCGTCGTGGCCTCGAAACGGTAGCCTCACCGCTATACCCACCGGCCTCGAACCGCGGGTGGCTGCGCCGGAGATGTACGTGCACAAGATCACCGCGCGGCTCCACCCCCGCGGGCAGGACGCCGCCGCACGCGTGCTGGCCGGCGTCGCCGACTGGGACGTGGCCGAGACCCGCGACGAACTACGCGACTTTCGGCGAGCCACCACCGCCAGCTTCAACGCACTCCGCGAGGACATGACGGACGGCTTCGTCGAGATGCGCGGCAAGTTCGACGCGATGGCAGTCGGCCAGCAGCAGATCGTCGGGCTGCTCGAGCAACTCACCACCGATCAAGGCTGATCTATCATCGACTCAGCCGCCCGCCCGGTTCAGAACCCGCCTACGTGCGTGGCCATGGGCCGACCCAACCGTTGCTGCGATCAAGTGGGGCGCGCACGGTTTTAACCACGCGTCAGTCAGCGGCGGGTTACACAACCACAGCACGCCGCCGGTCGCGGTAACCGAGTCACTGACGCACGCCTGGTCAAGCGCGGCGGTCATGCAGCTGACGAAGCGACGGTTGCGTGGGAAAGCGCCGTCAGAGATGTAGATCAGCGGTGGCACGGCCTCGCCCGCCGCGTGGCGTTGGCGCCGCAGCGCTTCGAAATCGACGACGTTGTTGGTGACCAGGATTCGGTCCTCGTCGACGGCGTGTTGCAGCAGATCAGCGGCGGGGCTTTCCCGCAGGACGGGATCGGCGGCAACGGAAATGCACTCATGGCCGCGGGCGGTCAGTTCGGTGGCGATGCGTGGGTGAAACATCTCGTCGAGCAGCAGTCGCGCAGTCACCGGCCGAGCAGTTCTTGCTCGCGCAGCCAGCGTTGGTGGGCTTCGGTCGCCTCGGTCTCCGCGCGGTCGATCCACCCGTCGATCTCGGCGGGGAACGCGGCCTGGTAGGCGATCGCGGCGCGAACCAGCCTGGGCTCTACCCCGCTCGTGTCGCTGACCAGCGCCACCAACGACGGGCCGTCGAGGTCTGGCTCGGCGACGCGCGCGCTGCGCAGTGCCCGGGCGACCTCCCACACGTCGGGGCCGCCGATCAGCCGGGCCCGGCGGCCGGCCGGGCCGTCGCGGAACACGATCAGCGGGTGTTCCTGGCAGCGCAGCGCCTCGTCAACCAGCTGGTTCGTCGCCGCCGACGAGCTCAGCCCGGGATGTCGTATCCACTCGATGTAGTGTTTGATCGAATCCGAGTTTCAGCGGCCGACGGGCCGCAGCCTCCCGCTGGTCACCGAGATGCGGGCTGGAACCTGTCCGTGACTCAGCCGGGCGCCCGATTCAGAGTCCGCTTACGTGCGCGACAATGGGCCGACCCACCGCTCGCTGCAGGCGATCCCGTCGGGATGCGCACGCATGACGGCTTCGATGACGGATCCGAATACGGCTTCGTCTGCTCACGCATGAGGGGCGCGCCCATTTAACGGCATGCTCGCCATCAGGCCGATCCGGCCGGCACCACCCATTCGACCGATTGGCCGGTGACGGCGGCGATCCGGTCGAAGTCGCGGTCGTAGTGCAGAACGCAGACACCGTGGTGTTCTGCGACGGCCGCGATGATCAGGTCGGGCACCTTGACCGAACGATGCAACCCCTGCCCGGTCAGTTCTTCCTGCACCTGCCACGCGCGATCCCACACCGTGTCGGGGGTGGTCAGATATTCCAACGCATCCCGCCGGGCGACGCCGAGTGTCCGATGGTCCGCCCCGGAGCGGGCGGAGACGCCGTACTCGAGGTCGGTGAGGCCGCACCGGGCCAGCAGGCCACGCTCCATCAACGGCTCCAGCCGAGTGCGAACAGCGGGCAGGTGGGTGCGTTGAGCGGCGGATGTGTCCAGCAGAAAGCAGTCAGTCATGCGCCGGTTGACGGTCGCGCCACATCTGGTTGACCAGGTCCTCGTCGTCGACGCCGCCGGTGTTGTCTGCCATCCGGTCGATCAGGGCGCGTGCCGCGTTCGCGCGCAATGCAGCCCGCAGCGCGGCGTGAACGGTGTCCTTCTTGGTGGTCGTACCGAGTTCCTTCGCCGCGCGCGCCAGCAGATCATCATCGATGTCGACCATTGTTCGAGTCACGTACCGAGCATATCGCAAAGACACATAAGCAACGCATACATACTTTGTGTCTTTACCGACCGTCAGTGCACCCGCAGCGCCGCGGCGAACATCGCGTCGGTGCCGTGCCGGTGCGGCCACAGCTGCACGTACGGGCCCGGCCCCAGCTGATCGACCGGCTCGAACAGCTCACGGGCGTCCAGAACCTCGACCGGATGCCAGCGCAGCGCACCGCCGACGACCCCGACCGTCTCGGCCAGGTGCGGCGAACACGTCGCATACAGCACCACCCCGCCGGGACGGGTCAGCCCGATGGCGGCGGCCAGCAGTTCGCGCTGCAGCCTGGTCAGCTCCGGGATGTCGGCGGGTTGGCGCCGCCAGCGGGCTTCCGGGCGGCGCCGCAGCGAACCCAGCCCGGTGCACGGCACGTCGACCAGCACCCGATCGAAGCCCGGCTCCGGGCCCTCCAAACGGCCGACGTCGCGCCCGTCGACGGTCAGCACGTCGACCGGCAACCCGCGGGTGTTCTCGGCCACCCGTTCGGCGCGCTTGGCGACGGGTTCCACCGCGGTGACCCGTGCCCCGGCGGCGGCACCGATCCCGGCCAGCAGTGCGGTCTTGCCGCCCGGGCCGGCGCACAGATCCAGCCACCTGCCGGTGTCGCCGGCCACCGGCGCCCGGGTCAGCGCGCGAGCGACCAGTTGGCTGCCCTCGTCCTGGACCAGGGCACGGTGGTGACGTACCGGCGCCAGTTCGCCGGGGTCGCCGCCGGGCAGATACACCGCGTACGGCGAGTACCGGCCGACGGTGCCGGCCACCTCGGCGGCCAGCTCGGCGGCGGTCAGCACGCCGGGCCGGGCGGCGAGATGAACCTGCGGACGCTCGTCGTCGCTGGCCAGCAACGCGCCGAGTTCGCCGGCGCGTGCGCCCAGCGCATCGCCGAAGGCCTGGGCGATCCACCGCGGATGGGCGTACACGAACGCGGCGTGCCCGACCGGGTCGCGGATCGGGTCCGGCGCCAGCTCGGCGATCCACTCCGCCTCGTTGCGCCCGCCGATGGTGCGCAACACGCCGTTGACGAATCCGGCTCGCGCCGAATCGAATTCGATTCCCGCCTGCTCAACGGTGGTGGACACCGCCGCATGCTGCTCGACCCGGGTGCGCAGCAGCTGATAGCTGCCCAGCCGCAGCAGGTCCAGCAGTACCGGGCTGATCGAGTCGACGGGGCGGTCGGCGGCCGCGGCGATGATCGCATCCAGCAGCCCGCGCACCCGGCAGGCCCCGTAGGCCAGCTCGGTGGCGAAGGCGGCGTCGCGTCCGGTGATGTGCCGGGCCCGCAACATGGCCGGCAGCACCAGGTTCGCATAGGCGTCGCGTTCGGATACCGCGCGCAGCACGTCGAAGGCGACGCGGCGGGCCGGGTCCAGCGGTTTGCGGTGCGGCCGATACGGCTTGCGCTGCTGCGGCTTTCCCGACGACGGCCTGCCGGACGAAGGCTTGCCGCGGCCGTGCGGTCGGCTCACCGCGCACACACCTGCGGGTCGAGGTGGGCGCCGCGTACCCAGTCAGGAGCGGCCATCGGCTTCTTACCCGGTGGCTGAACCTGACCCAGCCGGGCCGGCTCCGATCCGGTGCCGATCCACACGTTATGCCGGTCGAGGTGAATCTCCCCCGGCTGCAACGCCTTCGGCGCTTCCATATCGACACGCACCGGCCCGATCTTGACTCGCAGTTCGCCGATCATGGTCCATGCGCCCGGGTGCGGGGTGACGGCGCGGATACGCCGCTCGACGGCCTGGGCCGGCAGCTCCCAGCGCACCCGCGCCTCCTCGACGGTGATCTTCGACGCGTAGCTGGCCCCGTCGGCTGCCTGCGGCACCGGGACCAGAACGCCGTCGGCCACCCCGTCGAGCGTCCGGACCAGCAGCTCGGCACCGGAGCCGGCCAGCCGGCCCAGCAGCCCACCCGCCGTATCGTCGGGCCGGATCGTCTCGGTGACCACGCCGTACACCGGCCCGGAGTCCAACGGTAACTCGATCTGAAAGGTGGTCGCACCGGTGACGGTGTCGCCGGCGGCGATCGCGGCCTGCACCGGGGCGGCGCCGCGCCAGGCCGGCAGCAGCGAGAAGTGCAGGTTGATCCAGCCGTTTCCCGGCACCGCGAGCAACTCGTCGCGCAGCAGCGCGCCGTAGGCGACCACCGGGCAGCAGTCCGGCGCCAACGCAGCCAGTTCGCCGACGAACTCCGGCGAATTCGGCTTGGCCGGCCGCAGCACCGGAATGCCCTCGTCCAGCGCCAGCTGGGCCACCGGGGACGGGTGCGGGCGGCGATTGCGTCCGGAGGCGGCATCCGGCCGGGTGAGCACGGCCACTACCTCATGCCGGGGCGAGGCGATCAGCGCGCGCAGCGCGGGCAACGCGGTGTCCGGGGTGCCGGCGAAGACGAGGCGCACCCGCACAGTCTAGGGAGACGGCCCGGCGCCGATGTGTGCCGACGCACCCGCACCCGTCGGGTTCTCGTTCGATCGGACGAGTGATGTGTTAGTGTTGCGCGCGTCACACACCCGGCCGGTGGGCGCATACCGTGCGTCAACCCGTCCGCGCGAGCCGGGAGAGAGCGGGAACCGGACATGCCTCATCGCGGCAGCAGCAGGACCGGTCCGCGGAAGCGTGGGCGTGCAGTCGGTCTGGGCACGGCCGCCGGGGCGTTCGCGGCCCTGGGGCTGACGCCACTGGCTCCCCCGGCCCGCGCGGACTTCGACGACGTGGTCGAGCAGGCGGTCGCGCCGGTGCTCGATGCCGCCACCCCGGACGTCGCCACCGATGTGGGCTGGACCGCGCTGCACGCCGAGATACAGAACTGGATCGGCAGCGACGAGGGCCAGCAGGCGGACGCCGTCATCAACAAGCTGGCCGGCTTCGAGGTGATCGGCAACGGCGCGGCCGGCACCGCGGCGCATCCCGCCGGTGGTGCCGGCGGATGGTTGCTCGGCGACGGCGGTGACGGCTGGAACGGCACCGACGCCGGGGTCGCCGGCGGAAACGGCGGCGCGGCAGGGCTTTTCGGCGACGGCGGGGCCGGCGGCAACGGCGGTGCGGGTGCGGCCGGCGGCGACGGCGGCACCGGCGGGTCGTTGCTCGGTGATGGCGGCAACGGCGGCAACGGCGGCGACACCACGGCCGGTGGTCTGCCGCCGCTCGGTGGGGCGGGCGGCAACACCGGCCAACTCGGCATCCACGGCGCCGTCGGCCATCCCGGAACCGGCTCCGCCGCAAGCGCTCCGGCGCAGCCCGGTGTGCTGCCCATCTCCACCACCGGCACCTGGATCACCAACAGCGACGGGCAGGTGGTCATCCTGCACGGGCTCAACGAGATCGACAAGGTCGCGCCGTTCGAACCGGCCGCGACCGGTTTCGGCGCCGACGACGCGGCGTTCCTGGCCGCCAACGGATTCAACGCGGTCCGGCTGGGCATCCTCTGGCAAGCCGTCGAACCGCAGCCCGGCGTCTTCGACGACGCCTACCTGGCGTCGATCGCGCAGACCGTGCAGACCCTGCAGGCGCACGGCATCTACGTCGTCCTGGACATGCACCAGGACTCCTATGCCAACGAGTTCCAGGGCGAGGGAGCCCCGGCGTGGGCGGTGCAGACCGGTGGGGCACCCAACCCGCAACTGGGCTGGTCGGACAACTACCTTCTCAACCCCGCGGAGAACCACGCCTGGGATGCGTTCTGGTCCAACGCCGCCGACCCCGACGGCTCCGGGCTGGAGAACGACTACGCGCAGATGTGGCAGCACGTCGCCAACTACTTCAACAGCGATCCGAGCCTCAAATCCGCCATCGCCGGCTACGAGATCATGAACGAGCCCGGCGCGGGATCCCAGGAGCTGCCGACCGTGCTCGGCAGCTCCTACTTCGGCGCCCAGGAGCTGACCCCGTTCTACAACCAGGTGGCGTCGGCGATCCGGTCCGTCGACCCGAACACGCCGGTGTTGTTCGAACCGACCACCATCACCGAGGAGGGATTGTTCCCCACCAGCCTGGGCACGGTCGACCAGCCGCACACGGTTTTCGCGTTCCACAACTACTGCGACCCGCTCGGCATCCCCATCCCCTGCGCTACAACCAGCAGCCTTTTCGCGGGCCGCGCCGAATCGTATGCGCAGGCGCACGACATGCCGGACCTGATGGACGAGTTCGGGGTGCCGCCGGCCAACCCGATGCAGTCCGCGGACCACACCCAGACCGGCTGGATGGAGTGGGCCTTCACCGGCAAGAACGACATCACCGGCGGACCGGACACCGAGTGGCTGGTGAAGGATCCCGCCCTGCCGCCGACCGGCGACAATGTGAACACCGCGCACCTGGACACCCTCGCCGAGCCCTACCCGCAGCTGATCTCCGGCACGCCGCAGTCGTACTCGTTCGACTCCGGCTTGGACACGTTCACGTTCAGCTACTCCACCGAAATGGCCTCGGGGCTGGGCAGTTTCCCGGCCGGTTCGCAGACCGACATCGCGGTGCCGGCCGTGCAGTACCCGAACGGCTACCAGGTCGACGTCACCGGCGGGCACGTCGTCTCCGCCCCGAACGCGCCGGTGCTGGTCATCGCCTCGAACGGCGGCGCCTCCACCGTCAACGTCACCGTGGCCGGAGCAACCGGCACCGGTTAAATTGAGCCGGCGATCACCCGGCGTACAACTCGTCATGCGGAGGATTCAGACAGAGATGGCTCGTCAACGCGGTATCAAGGCAACTGCAGCGGTGTTCACGGCCCTGGGGCTGACGCCGCTGGCTCCCCCGGCCCATGCGGACTTCGACGACGTGGTCGAGCAGGCGGTCGCACCGGCCCTGGACGCGACCGCCCCGGCCGTCGCCACCGATTCGGACTGGACCGCGCTGCACGCCGAGATACAGAACTGGATCGGCAGCGACGAGGGCCAGCAGGTGGACGCCGTCATCAACAAGCTGGCCGGCTTCGAGGTGATCGGCAACGGCGCGGCCGGCACCGCGGCGCATCCCGCCGGTGGTGCCGGCGGATGGTTGCTCGGTGACGGCGGTGACGGCTGGAACGGCACCGAGGCTGGGGTGGCCGGGGGAAGCGGCGGCGCGGCCGGTCTTTTCGGTGACGGCGGGGCCGGCGGCAACGGCGGTGCGGGTGCGGCCGGAGGTGACGGCGGCACCGGCGGGTCGTTGCTCGGTGATGGCGGCGACGGCGGCAACGGCGGCGACACCACCAGCGGTGGTCTGCCGCCGCTCGGTGGGGCGGGCGGCAACGCCGGCCAACTCGGCATCCACGGCGCCGTCGGTCATCCCGGAACCGGCTCCGCCACAGAAACTCCGGGTGCTCCCGGGCTGACCACCACCGGCAACTGGATCACCAACGGCAACGGGCAGGTGGTCATCCTGCACGGGCTCAACGAGGTGTACAAGATTCCGCCCTACGAGCCGTCGGCAAGCGGTTTCGGCGCCGACGACGCGGCGTTCCTGGCCGCCAACGGATTCAACGCGGTCCGAC
>DASTNJ010000008.1:0-8657 GCA_035721065.1 Mycobacterium sp. | reverse complement strand
TGGCCTGCCAGGAGTTCATCACCCAGCTCGGGCGGAACTTCCAGGTGATCTACGAGCAGGCCAATGCTCACGGTCAGAAGGTGCAGACGGCGGGCAACAACATGGCCAGCACCGACTCGGCCGTCGGCTCCAGCTGGGTCTGACCAGGCCGACAAACCGGCCGTAACCGGGCCGGATCGTTCGCGACCGTAACGCCACGGCGAGATCCCACCGCGATCCTCGCCGTGGCGTTACGCGCGTCGGCGCCGATGCGCCGGTGGCCCGGCCACGCCAGCGGCGGCGCACCGGACAGGCAGGGCGCCGTGCCTTGCAATTAGGCTGAACACTCAGCGACAAAACAGTCCCGACAACACCGGCAGGGGAGAGCGATGGCGGATCCGACCACCCGGACCGATATCACCGTTAACGTCGAGGGGTTCTGGATGCTCCAGGCGTTGCTGGACATCCGTCACGTTGCCCCCGAGTTGCGTTGCCGGCCATACGTGTCCACCGATTCCAGCGACTGGCTGAGTGAGCATCCCGGCATGGCCATCATGCGCGAACAGCGCATCGTGGTGGGCGACACCGTCAACGAGCAGATCGCCGCCCGGATGAAGGTGCTTGCCGCACCCGACGTCGAGGTGGTGGCACTGCTGTCGCTGGGGAAGCTGCGCTACGGCGTCATCGAGGTCGAGGAGGGCGAGGAGCCCGAGCCCGGAACCCGGGACATCCCGGACAACGAGTTCCGGGTGCTGCTGGCCCGGCGCGGCGAACACTGGGTGTCGGCGGTACGGGTGGGCACCGACATCACCATCGACGACGTATCGGTAACCGACGCATCCTCGATCGCCGCATTGGTGCTCGACGGACTGGAATCCATTCACCACGCCGACCCGGCCCAGATCACCGCCGTCAACGTGCCGATGGAGGAGATGCTGGAGGTCACCCAGGCCTGGCAGGACTCGGGCTTCAACGTTTTCACCGGCGGTGACCTGCGCCGGATGGGAATCAGCCCGGCCACGGTAGCGGCGCTGGGCCAGGCGCTGGCCGAACCGGCCGCCGAAGCCGCGGTCTACGCGCGGCAGTACCGCGACGACGCGAAGGGGCCGAGCGCCTCAGTGCTGTCCCTGAAGGACGGATCCGGCGGACGGATCGCCCTCTACCAGCAGGCGCGGACCGCGGGATCGGGTGAGGCGTGGCTGGCGATCTGCCCGGCAACCCCGCAACTGGTGCAGGTAGGTGTCAAGACGGTACTGGACACCCTGCCTTACGGCGCCTGGAAAACACATCGGCGGGTTTAACGGTTCGGCTACAGCGCTGCGATCAGCGCGGCGTGCTTTTAGAATTGGACACCGCGGTGCGAAAAAACTGCGAAACGACAAATCGTGAGGCGGCACATATGGGTGCAGTACCGGCCGGCTGGGCGACGCTGCCCGGCGCGGCTTCCGGCTCTACTGGGCGGACCGTCGGATGACCTCGGCGATCGAGTCAGGCCAAGCCGGCCAGGTAAGCACGGACGTAGCACCGTCGTCTCCGCGCGCCACGGTGGTCGGGGTCGTCGCCGGTGACGGTGTGCAGATCGGAACGCTGCTGGACGCCGAAGCTCCGGTGTCGGTGATGATCGATCCGCTGCTGAAGGTGATCAACAGCCGGCTGCGCGAGCTGGACGAGCCGACGCTGGAAGCCCAGGGGAGGGGCCGCTGGGTGCTGTGCCTGGTAGACGGCACGGCGCTGCGATCCACCCAGTCGCTGACCGAACAAGACGTCTGCGACGGCGACCGGTTGTGGCTGCGGTACGTCGAGGACCGTGAGCGCAGGGCCCCGATCATCGAGCACATCTCCACCGCGGTGTCGGTGAACCTGGCCAAGAGGTATGCGTCGATCGACGCGCCGACCGTGGTGCGGCTCGGTGTCGCGACCATGTCGGTCGCGGTGCTGCTGGCCGCCGTGCTGCTCGCCGCCTGGCGTTACCGCAACGACAGCTGGCTCGCCGCGGCCGCCGGCGCGGTGGTCGGGGTGCTGATGCTGGCGGCGGCCGGGCTGGTCCTGGGGCACGCGCGGGATGCGGCCGACCGGCGGGTCGGCGACACGCTGCTGTTCAGTGCGCTGGCGCCGGTGGTGGTGGCGGCGGCCGCGGTGGTACCCGGCCCGGTGGGTGCCCCGCACGCCGCGCTGGGTTTCGGCGTCGCGGGCCTGCTCGCGTTGATGGTCATCCGGCTCACCGGCCGTCGGCTGGCCACCTACACCGCGATCGCCACGGTCAGCGCGGTGGTGATGGTCGCCGGAGTGCTGCGGATGCTGGCCATGAGCGGCGCGGTGACGCTGATGGCGTGCGTGCTGCTGGCCTGCGTGCTGGGTTATCAGTGGTCCCCGTCGCTGTCCCGATGGCTGGCCGGGCTGCGATTGCCGGTGTTCCCGTCGGCGACCAGCAGCTGGGTTTTCGACGCCCGTCCGGACCTGCCCACCACCGTGGTCAGCGAGGACGGCGGCCCGCCGGTGCTGGAGGGTCCGGAGTCGGTGCGCGAGGTGGTGTTGCGCGCCGAGCGCGCCCGGTCGTTCCTGACCGGGCTGCTGGCCGGCTTCGGTGTGCTGGTGGCGGCGTCGGCCACCGGGCTGTGCGATCCCCGTGACGACCGCTGGTGGCTGTCGCTGCTGCTGGCCGGCCTGACGGCCGGGTTCCTGATCCTGCGCGGCCGTTCGTTCCAGGACCGGACGCAGGCGATCATCGTGCCGGTGACCGGCCTGGTCATCATCGCGGCGGTCGTGGTGCGCTACGTCGCGGTGCTGTGGACGCCGGCGGTGTTGCTGATCGGACTAGCCGTGCTGCTGGTGCTGCCGATGCTCGGGCTGCTGGCCGCCGTGGTGGTGCCCAACACGATTTACAGCCCGTTGTCCCGGAAATTCGTCGAGTGGATCGAATACCTGTGCCTGATGCCGTTGTTCCCACTGGCGCTGTGGTTGATGAACACCTATGAAGCGATCCGCTATCGGTAATGTCCGGCCGCGGTGCCGACGGTCGGCCGCCGTCGCCGCCTCGACGATCATGGTCGTCTGCGGTTCGCTGGGCGGCATGCCGCCCGCCGGTGCGGTGGCCCCGCCTTCGGTCGACCCGGCCGCCCTGCCCGCCGACGGACCGCCCGGCCCGGAGCAGACGATGCGGCAGACCTCCTACTGCACCGAGGTCGGCGTGCTGCCCGGCACCGATTTCCGGGTGCAGCCGAAGTTCATGGACATGCTCAACCTGCCGGAGGCGTGGAAGTTCGGTCGCGGCGGCGGGGTGACCGTTGCCGTGATCGACACCGGAGTCACCCCGCACCCGCGGCTGCCGAATCTGGTCGGCGGCGGGGACTACATCATGCCCGCCGACAACGGCCTGTCCGATTGCGATGCCCACGGCACCCTGGTCGCGTCGCTGATCGCCGCCGAGCCGGACACCGGTGCTGCGCTGCCGCCGCCGCGAGAAACCCGCCGGCCGCCGTCGGTGCCCACCAACGAGCCACCGCCCTCGGCGCCGCCGCAGACCATCACCCTGGTGCCGCCGACCGATCTGCCTCCACTGCACGGCCCACCGGGGCCGCCACCGCCACCACCTCCGCCGCCCGCCGAGGGGGAGCAGCCGGCCTTCCCGGCCTTCCCCAACGGCTCCCGTGTCGACCGGGTGCCGCCGGCCGGGCCGGCAACCGGACACGTCGGAGCGGGACGGGTGCGTCCGGTCGACTACCGGCCGCCACGCGAGCCGCCGCCGGGCCCGGACGCGTTCAGCGGGGTGGCCCCCGATGTCGAGCTGATCTCGATCCGGCAGTCCAGCGCGGCGTTCGGACCCAAGGAGCCGTTCGGCGGAACGGACCCGCAGTTGCGGGAGAAGACAGACGGCATCCACACGATGGCGCGGGCGATCGTGCATGCGGCCAACATGGGCGCCCGGGTCATCAACATCTCCGAAGTGATCTGCATGAGTGCGCGCAGCCTGCTCGACCAGGCCGACCTGGGTGCGGCGGTGCGCTACGCGGCGGTGGAGAAAGATGCGGTGCTCGTCGTCGCCGCCGGCGACACCAGCAGGCGGGACTGCAAACAGAACCCGGCTTACGACGCGTTGCAGCCCGACGATCCCCGGGATTGGAACGGGGTGATCACGGTGGTGACCCCGTCCTGGTTCAACGACTACGTGCTGACGGTCGGCGCGGTCGACTCCGCGGGGTCGGCGCTGCCCAAAACGAGCGTGGCCGGCCCCTGGGTGTCGATCGCCGCGCCGGGAACCGACATCGAAGGGCTCTCGCCCCGGGACGACAGCCTGATGAATGCGGTCGACGGTCCGGACAACACCTTGCTGGTGCCGTCCGGTACCGGGTTCTCGGCCGCGATCGTCACGGGTGTCGCGGCGCTGGTCCGGGCGAAGTATCCGCAGTTGTCGGCGCACCAGATCATCAACCGGCTGATCCGCACTGCCCGCCCGCCGGCCCGCGGGGTGGACAACGAGGTCGGTTACGGCATCGTCGATCCGGTGGCCGCGCTGACCTGGGACGTTCCCGATGCTCCGCCCGAGCCGCCGGAACACCTGTCGGCCCCGCTGCCGGTGCCGCCGATGCCGGCGGAACGCGACATGACACCGGTCTGGGTGGCGGCCATCGGCCTGGCGGCCGCGCTGCTGGCGGCCGGGGTAGCGTTCGGGGTTGCAGCACTTCGACGCGCATCGAGGCGATGACGGAGGCGCGAGGATCGATGCAGCGAAGGTGGCAAAGCCGGTGAAAGCCCAGCACATGTTCGGGTTGAATCTGTCGTGGCGGCGGGTGACCGTCGTGTTCCTGATCGACGTTGCGGTGCTGGTGCTCGCCGGCCGCTGGCCCGGGGATCCGCCGGGCGCCAGTTACGCCTGGTGGGCGGGCGTCGGGGTAGCGGTCCTGGTGGCGGTCCTGGCGCTGGTCACCTGCCGGCGGATTCCGCTGACCGGCGTGCTGTCGGCACTGGTGGTGAATCCGTTCGCCAACCCGCAAGCCGTCCTGACCGAGGGGTGCACGCCGGCGGTGGACCACCAGCGGCGCTACGGCCGGGAGCCGGTCGGGATTCGCGAGCACCAGGGCCGACTCGTCTCGGTGGTCGCCGTCAGTGCGCGAGACGACGTGCCGGCCGGGCGGCATCACGCGGGCGCGCCGTCGACGGCCATGTTGCCGGTGGAGCCGGTGGCCCGCGCGCTCCGCCAGTTCGACGTGGCGTTGGACGGCATCGACATCGTCTCCGCCGGGGTGTCGGTCGGCGTGCCCGACGAAACCGCCGCCGCCGATGCTGACGGCGCAGAAGCGGCGCCCGCCCAGTTCGACCACTTCGTGATCGAACATCGCGAGACGTGGCTGGTGCTGCGGATGGACCCGCAGCGCAACGTCGCCGCGGTGGCCACCCGCGATTCGGTGGCGTCCACCCTGGCGGCGGCCACCGAGCGGCTGGTGCACGACCTCGAGGGACGGCACATCACCGCGCATGCGGTGACCGCCGACGAGTTCACGGCCATCGAGGACACCGTGCTGGCCGGGCTGGAACCCGAGCAGGTTCGAGTGCACTGGGGCTACCTGCGGGAGAAGGACACGGCAACGGAGATCACCAGCCTCTGGGTGTCCCCGCACGACATCACGCCGGAGAACCTGGAACAGCTGTGGCTGGCGCACGACGGCCCGGTCGTGGTGACGGTCCGGCTCACCCCCGGGCGGTCCGACCGGACCGACGTTTCGGCGCTGGTTCGCTACCACAGCGCGGGCCGGCTGGACCGGCATGCGCGCGCCGGTGTGAACCGGCTCGGTGGCCGTCAGCTCGCCGCGATAGCTGTCAGCCTGCCGGTTCCGGAGCGCGGTCCGGGGCTGGCGATACCGATTCGGGAGCTGGCCGCCGGGGAGCATCTCACGGTCCCGGTGGATTCGGCGCCGCGGCGGGCGGCCCGGGCCGGAGCGCAGTCGTGAGCGGTCCGCAGACCGCCACCACCGATGCGCGCAACGCGATGGTCGCCGGCATGCTGGCGTCGGGCATCTCGGTCAACGGGTTGCAGCCCAGCCACAACCCGGAGGTTGCGCGGCGGATGTTCACCACCGCGACCAGCATCGACCCGGAGATGTGCGACGCTTGGCTGGCCCGGTTGCTGGCCGGCGACGGTGGCCAGGACGGCCCGGGCACGTTAAACGTTTTGGAACATGCGTGGTCGTCCGTGCGGACGTTCGGCTGGGAGCTTCGCCGGTTGGGGCTCGGCGAGCGGGAGTTTCGGCCCGAAGCCTCCGACGGACTGTTCCTGCGGCTGGTGATCACCAGCGTGGAGTCCCTGGCCGCGGCCTACGCCGCGGCCCTGGCCGAGGCGAAGCGGTATCAGGAGGCGGCGAAGCTGCTCGACTCGATCGAGCCGCGGCACGCCTTCGACGCCGAGTTGATCGGCTACGTTCGCGGCCTGCTGTATTTCCGCAGCCAGCGGTGGCCGGATGTGCTCAAGCAGTTCCCGGCCGCGGCGCAGTGGCGCCAGCCCGAGCTCAAGGCGGCTGCGGCGGCGATGGCCACCACGGCGCTGGCTTCGCTGGGGGTTTTCGAAGAGGCGTCCCGGCGGGCGCAGGAAGCGATCGAGGGTGACCGGGTGCCGGGCGCGACGAACGTCGCGCTGTTCACCCAGGGGATGTGCCAGCGCCACCTGGGCCGCGAGGACGAGGCGACCGAGCTGCTGCGCCGGGTCTACGCGCGGGATGCGAAGTTCGCACCCGCCCGCGAAGCGCTGGACAATCCCGACTACCGGCTGGTGCTGACCGACCCGGAGACCATCGAGGCCCGCACCGACCCGTGGGACCCCGACAGCGCGCCGAGCCGCGAGCAGACCGAGGCGGCCCAGCACGCCGAGGCCGCGGCGAAATACCTGGCCGAAGGTGATGCGGAGCTCAACGCGATGCTCGGCATGGAGCAGGCGAAAAGGGAAATCAAACTTATTAAATCCACGACCAAGGTCAACTTGGCGCGAGCCAAAATGGGGCTGCCGGTCCCGGTGAGCTCGCGGCACACCCTGCTGCTGGGACCGCCCGGCACCGGGAAGACGTCGGTTGCGCGCGCGTTCACCAAGCAGCTGTGCGGCCTCACCGTGCTGCGCAAACCGCTGGTGGTGGAGACGAACCGCTCCAAGCTGCTGGGCCGCTACATGGCCGACGCGGAGAAGAACACCGAGGAGTTGTTGGAGAGCGCGCTCGGCGGGGCGGTCTTCTTCGACGAGATGCACACGCTGCACGAACGCGGGTACTCCCAGGGCGACGCGTACGGCAACGCGATCATCAACACGCTGCTGCTGTACATGGAGAATCACCGTGACGAACTGGTGGTGTTCGGCGCCGGCTACGCCAAGGCGATGGATCGGATGCTGGAGGTCAATCAGGGTCTGCGGCGGCGGTTTTCGACCGTGATCGAGTTCTACAGTTACACCCCGCCGGAGCTGGTTGCGCTGACCAAGCTGATGGGCGCCGAGAACGAGGACGAGATCAGCGACGCGGCCGCCGAGGGTCTGCTGCCGTCCTACACCAAGTTCTACAACGACGAGAGCTACTCCGACGACGGCGACCTGATCCGCGGCATCGACACCCTGGGCAATGCCGGATTCGTCCGCAACGTGGTGGAGAAGGCCCGGGACCATCGCAGCTTCCGGCTGGACGATGCGGACCTGGACGCCGTGCTGGCCGGCGACGTGACCGAATTCAGCGCCACGCAACTGCTGCGGTTCCGGGAACTCACCCGCGAAGACCTCGCCGAAGGCCTCAGTGCGGCGGTGGCCGAGAAGAAACCCGACTGACTGTCCTGCCCGGGGCGGCGGGTCGCGTTGACAGGCGCCTCACAGGGGCCTCGCAGACGACTCGGACGCAACTTGCAGGGGAGTCGCCGGCCCCGCGAATGGGGAGCGTTCTCGGTGCGATCGGGCGACAAATCCGCTGATCACGTCGTCGCGGACGGACGGATCGGCCAACCGGCCGGCAGCGTTGCAGCGCAGTCGGTGCGCCGCGGGGCACCGGAAGCGGGGTTGTCGCCGGAGAGTCGGGTTGACGGTCGCTGACCCCGGTGTCACGATTGCGGACGCTAGACATGCTGCTAGACGGCTTGTTGCGGCATCGAGAGGAGAAGTCCATGTCGTTCGTAAACGCACAACCCGAGATGCTGGCGGCGGCGGCGAACAACCTGAGCGGGATCGGTTCGGCGCTGAGTGCCCAGAACGCGGCGGCTGCCGCCCCGACGACCGGAGTGGTTCCCGCTGCCGCCGACGAGGTTTCGGCGCTGACGGCGGCCCAATTCGCCGCACATGCGCAGATGTACCAGCAGATCAGCGCGCAGGCCGAGGCCATTCATCAGATGTTCGTGGCCACGCTGAACGAGAGCGCCAACTCGTACGCGGCCACCGAGGCTGCCAACGCGGCTTCGGCGGGCTAGCTGCCGAAAGCCCCGCCGGCCAATGAGTTTCGAACTAAGGAGGGAATCCAATGCCGACTCGTTTTATGACGGACCCGGACTCGATGCGGGCGATGGCGGGGCGTTTCGATGTGCATGCTCAGACGGTCGAGGATGAGGCCCGCAAGATGTGGGCGTCGTCGACCAACATTTCCGGTGCGGGCTGGGGTGGTCTGGCCGAGCGGACGTCCTACGACACGATGGGTCAGATGCAGACCGCGTTTCGCAACATTGTGAAC
>DASTNJ010000007.1:0-3155 GCA_035721065.1 Mycobacterium sp. | reverse complement strand
GGTCTCAGCACCGATCCCGTGCGCGCCGCCGGTGATGAATACGACCTGATTGTTGACACCCGTCATAAGCGCACCCTACAGCGACACACCCAGCAGCGCGGCCACGGCGGCCACCACCGCCCGCGGCGCCGCGGCGTCGTGGCCGCCGTACTCAAGCGCGTCGGTGACCCAGCCGTCGAGCGCTTCCAGCACGTTCGGAGTGTCCAGGTCATCTGCCAGGTAGCGGCGCACCCGCCCGATCACGTCGGCCGGGTCCGGGCCGGCGGCCAGCGCGGCGGCCGAGCGCCACCGGTGCAGGCGCGCGTTGGCGTCGTCCAGCGACCGGGCATCCCAGAACCGGTCGGCGCGGTAGTGACCGGCCAGCAGGCCGAGACGCACCGCCGCCGGATCCGCTCCCTGAGCCCGTAGCTGCGATACCAGCACCAGGTTGCCGCGGCTTTTGGACATCTTGTGCCCGTCCCAGCCGATCATCCCGGCGTGCACGTAGTGGCGGGCGAACCGGCGCTCGCCGGTGACGGATTCGGCGTGCGCGGCCGAGAATTCGTGATGCGGAAAGATCAGGTCCGAGCCGCCGCCCTGCACGTCGAGACCGGTGCCGATCCGGCTGAGCGCGATCGCCGAACATTCGACGTGCCAGCCCGGCCGGCCCGGTCCGAACGGCGACGGCCAGCTGGGTTCGCCGGGCCTGGCCGCCCGCCACAGCAGCGCGTCGAGCTGGTCGGTCTTGCCGGGCCGGTCCGGGTCGCCGCCGCGCTCGGCGAACAGTTCCAGCATGGTGTCGCGGTCGTAGCCCGATTCGTAGCCGAACTGGCGGGTGGCGTCGGCGCGGTAGTAAACGTCCGGGTATTCGCCATCGACGACGTAGGCCGCCTCGGCGGCCAGCAGCTTCTCGACCACCTCGATGACCTCGTGTACGGCCTCGGTGGCCGCGACGTAGTGCTGCGGGGGCAGCACCCGCAACGCCGCCATGTCCTCGGTGAACAGTGCCGTTTCCCGGGCTGCCAGATCCCGCCAATCGATCCCGTCGCGGTCGGCCCGCTCGAAGAGCGGGTCGTCGACGTCGGTGACGTTCTGCACGTAGTTGACCCGGTGTCCGGCGTCCAGCCAGATCCGGTGGATCAGGTCGAACGCCAGATAGGTCGCCGCGTGGCCCAGGTGGGTGGCGTCGTAGGGGGTGATGCCGCAGACGTACATGGTGGCGGTCCGCCCCGGCGAAACCGGGCGAACCTGCCGGTCGGCGGTGTCGTACAGGCGCAGCGCCGGGGGGTTCCCGGGCACCGCCGGGACGTCCGGCGCCGACCATGCATGCATAGCGACGACTTTAGGGCGGACCCTGATGCGGGGCGGAACGGCCTACGATCAGGCGTCGGCCGGCAGCAGCGTGAACGTCCCGCCGTTGAGTGGGCGCAACACCCGGAAGTGTCGCTCGTCGAAGGTGAGCACCTTGCGGGTGCCCGCCTTGGCGGCCACAACCACGGTGCTCAGGTCGGCCAACCCGACATCTAGCGATGCGTAACGCCGTTCCAGATCCGCGATCACGCGGTAGTCGGACGGCTCCAAGTCGGCAACTCGGAACCGCTCGGCGGCGAGATCGGCGAGGAAAGCAAGCCGTGCGTCACGGCCGGCGCGTTTGCCCAGCAAATAGTCGATTTCCGCGGTTACCGGTGCCGCGATGATCAAGTCGCCGGGCTCGTCGCGCAGCACCGTTTCGACCGCCGCTTTCGTGCGGTCACGCCGGTCTGCAACCGCGACCAGCGGCGCCGCGTCGACCACCAACGTCATGCGCCGAAGCCGTCGAGCAGTTCCTCTTCGGTGTAGTCCGCAACCGAATCTCCAGGACCCTCTCCGCTTCCCACCAGCGCGAAGTTCCGGTCACCGCCGACGGACGGTTCATAGGACCTGATAGCCCGCCGAATAACCTCGGCTTGCGAGGTTCCCTCACGGTCGGCGAGCATCGCTATCCGCGCCGCCTCGTCGGCGTTGAGGTAAACGCTCGTTTTCTGCACCCATATAGGGTACGACGTAGGGCATTCGACCGCACGTCACAACGGGGCGGAACGCCGCTGATCAGCCCATCGCCTGCCGGATCGCATCCAGCAGTGGCTCTGCCACGTCATGGCGGCACATCAGCAGATCGGGAAGGTACGGGTCGGGCTGGTTGTAGCGCAACGGCGAGCCATCCAGCCGGGAGGCGTGCATGCCGGCGGCCAGCACCACCCCGGCCGGGGCTGCCGAATCCCACTCCCACTGCCCGCCGGCGTGCAGGTAGGCGTCCACGTCGCCGCGCACCACGGCCATCGCCTTGGCGCCGGCCGAGCCGATCCGCACCGGCTCGATCGGCACCCTCCGGCCGATGTAGTGCAGGATCGCCGGCGCCCGGCTGGCGCTGACCGCCACTCGCACGATGTTGGGCCGGCCGGTCAGTGCCGCGCCAGGCTTCACCGTGTCGGTGCGGTAGACGGTGCCGCCGTCGCCCTCGGCGGGCAGCGCCACCGCGGCGTCGGTGATGCCGGCCGCCCGGCCGTCGGTGCCGCGCTGCCACAGCGCGATGTGCACCGCCCAGTCAGCGCGGCCCGGGGTGGAGAATTCCCGGGTGCCGTCCAGCGGGTCGACGATCCACACCCGGTCGGCACGCAGCCGCGCCACGCTGTCCGGGGATTCCTCGCTGAGGACCGCGTCATCGGGCCGGGCGGCGCGCAGCTCGTCGAGGATGAGCGCGTTGGCGCGGTGGTCGCCGATGTCGCCGAGCCGGGATGGATGGCCGAACCCCACCTGGTCGCGCACCGCACACAGCAGCTTGCCGGCCTGCGCAGCCACCTCGGCGGCCAGCTCCGCATCGGTCAACGTCACCCAAGCGAGTATTCCCGACGACCGGGCGTTTTCTGCACCCGCGCTGATCAGACGGGCGGAGCGCCCGGTTCGAGCAGTCGCTTGGGGTGCATCCCGTCGACCTGGCCGATGAACGGCGGATGGATGCTGTAGCCGAGCATCCGGCGGATGTCCTCGGAGACCGCGCGCACGGTGTCGCGGGTCGCCGACAGGGTGAACGCCTCCTGCGGGCGCAGCCACGGCTCGCAGTACTGGGCGGTCAGCGCGAGCCGGGGGCGCCCGGATCGGTTCGCTCCGCCACCGTGCCACAGCGTGCCGCCGAAGAA
>DASTNJ010000006.1:0-5327 GCA_035721065.1 Mycobacterium sp. | reverse complement strand
CGGCGGCGAGCTGGCCGGCGCGGTGTCGGCAGCCGGTGGATTGGGCACTGTCGGAATCACCGATCCGCACACTTTCGCGGCGGACCTGCAGCGGGCGAAAGCGGTGGCGGGAAAACATCCGGTGGCGGCGAACCTGCTGGTGCCGTTCGCCCGTCAGGCACACATCGACGCCTGCATTTCGGCCGAAGTCGCGCTGGTGGTGTTCCATGACGGGTTTCCGCAGCGCTGGATCGGTCGGCTGCGCGACGCCGGCATCCGGGTGTTCTGCACCGCGGGAAGCGCTGCGCACACGCGTCGGGCGCTGGCCGCCGGAGCCGACGGCCTGGTAGCACAGGGGGTCGAGGCCGGCGGGCATCTGGTGGCCGAACGGCCGCTCGCCATCACCCTGCCGGAGGTGCTCGACGCGGCTGGCGGCGCACCGGTGCTCGCCGCCGGCGGGGTGGCCGACGCCGACGACGTGCGCGCGCTGCTGGCCGCCGGAGCCGCCGGGGCGGTGGCGGGAACCCGCTTTCTGCTCACCGAGGAATCGCGGGCCCATCCGGAGTACAAAAACCGGGTGCTGCACGCCGAACGGACGATCCGGACGCTGATGTTCGGGATGGGGTGGCCGCTGCCGCACCGAGTTGTTCCGAACGCGATCACCGACCGGTGGTGCCGGCGAAACGAGCTGGGGCCGACCGCGGTTCGCGGATTCAACCGGGTCGGCGCACCGCTGGGCCGGCTGCTGCCGTTGACCGCACTGGACACCATCGTCTCGCTGCAGCACGTCACGGTACCGCTGTACACACCGGCGCTGCCGCTGGCCGGTATGGACTCCGCGATGGTCGACCGCTCGGCGCTCTACGCCGGTGAAACGATCCACCGCATCCATGACGTGATCCCGGCCGCGGAGGCGGTGGCACGGCTGGCTGCATGAGAGGTCGGGAAGGTCGAGGGAGATTCAGACATGTCGGAAACTGCTGAGGCGGCTAAGCCACCGTGCCCGCCCTTCGATGAACACTCCGCCCGGCAGAAAGTCCAGGCGGCCGAGGACGCGTGGAACACCCGCGATCCGGAGCGGGTGGCGCAGGCCTACACGCTGGACTCGGTGTGGCGGAACCGGGACGACTTCATCACCGGGCGTGCTCAGATCGTGGAATTCCTGCGGCACAAATGGGCACGCGAACTCGACTACGCGCTGCGCAAGGAGATGTGGTGCTGGGCCGGCAATCGGATCGCGGTGCGCTACCAGTACGAAAGCCGTGACACCGACGGTCAGTGGTGGCGCAGCTACGGCAACGAACTGTGGGAGTTCGCCGACAACGGCCTGATGAGCCGGCGCGAGTCGAGCATCAACGACATCCCGATCACCGAAGACCAACGGCGCATCTTCGGGCCGCGCCCGGCCGACACAGCACCCGACCTGCCGCTGCGTTGAGCGGCGAAGCGACCGGTAGCAGCTACCTGGCTTTGACGAAGCCGTTCCGCTGCGCCGCATCCTCGTCGGCGAACCAGAGTTCAGCCAGGGTGTCGTCATACAGGGCGCTGTCGGTGGTGTAGTACAGGCCGGATCCGACGTTGGCCTTCACCGGATACCCCTCGGGCGGCTCGTACGGGTCGTCGAGGGGAAGATGCATCGCCGGATGTGAGGACGCGACGCGCCAGGAGGGCTCAACCGGCGGGGCCAGACCCGCCGAGGCGTCCGTCGCGGCGTGGCGACCGGCACCAAAGTCCACCGCCGACGGAATGCGCGTGGGCGCGGTGTCGGTGTCATCCTCCCGGTCGCTGTCGGCCGCGTAGTCCTCATAGTCCTCGTGCGATGGTTCCCGGTCCTCGTAATCGTCCAGGTAATCGGGTTCCTCCGACTCTCCCGGCTCTTCGAAATCGTCGGTCTCGGCTCCTACGTAGCTGGCCCAACCCGCCGCAGACCCCGACCCGCCGGGCAGATCCGAGCCGGACGACGGGCTGGAAAGCGACTCGCTGTACCGGCTCGGCACGCGGACGGCGGTCTCCGACCCGCCGCGTATCGGCGACCACTGTTCGTCGAGGTCCTCGTCGGGTGCCTCGTACTCGGGGGCTGGTGCGGTGCGAACCCGGGCAGCGGGCCGGCCGCGGCCGCCTTGGGGGCGACGCCGCCAGAACGACAGCGCCGACCACAGCGCGCCTATCACGCCCAACACGCCGATGGCGACCAGCAGCCACCACCAGTGCCACGCCCGGTGCGCATTGGTGGTCGCCGTGGAGCTGCCAGCGTTGGGCCCGCTCAGCCCGGGTATCTGCAACCCCGACAGCGACTTGGCCAACTCGCTCGGCTGGGTGCTGAACCTGTTGGCCACCCGGTTCCAGGAGATCTTCCCGCTCTTGAACTTCTGCGAGATGACGTCGCCCTCGACGCTCTGATCGCCAATCGGCGGGCCGAGCTTGCCCGCCCCTCCACCGAGCTTGTCCCATGCGACCTTCATCGCGCCACGTACCACGAACGCGCCGTTGTCCTTGGTGTAGAAGATCACCGGCTCGTCATCGGCGGCGAACGGGGTGATCCGGCTACCGGGGATGGCGCCGTCGGCCTCGTTCGTGACCGGGAATCCGAGGTCGCTGCCGACCGGACCGCCGAGCGACTCGTACTTGGCCAGGATGTCACCCTCGACGGCTGCGGCGCCGGTGGCCGGGCTGAAGAAGATCTTGCCGCCGGCGTACTGCTGGCCCACGCCGCCGTTGCCGATCGGGAACTGGTCGCCCTGCTTGACGCCCAGCGGGCCCTTGGCCCCACCGGCCGCGTGCCAGGCCCGATTCATCGCCACCGTCGGGTCTGGTTGAACCTTGAGGTCGCTCAGCTGCGCCGCCAGGTCCGGCGGTTGACTGGTGAAGACCTGCGTCTTGGCGTTCCACGACAGTTGACCGCCGCTGAACTTCTGGGTGATCAGAGCGCCATTCTGGCTTTCGTCGTCGACCGGGACACCGAGCACGCCGCCGGAACCGCCGAGTTTGTCCCAGGCGGCGTTGATCGCGCCGCGCACCACGTGCGCACCATGCTCGGGCGTCCAGAAGATCACCGGATTGTCGGGGGCGGAGAAAGTGACGTCGCGGCTGTCCGGGCTGACCTTGCCCGGGACCTCGTCGCCGTTCGGGAAGCCCAGGTCGCTGTCGGCGGGGCCGCCCCACGATTCGTACTTGTCCAGAATTGCGCCGTACATCGGGTGTGCGCCGCTGTCCGGGGTGAAGAAGATCTTGCCGCCGGAGTAGTTCTGCGCGAATCCGGATCCGATCGGGTACACGTCCCCATCGGGGACGCCCAGTGGCGAACCCTCCGCTCCGGCCGCCTCCCAGGCGCCGAGAATGGCCACCTGAGCGTCGCTCTCCGGTGTTGCGGTCGCGGTCGTCGCCGACAACGTGAGCTCCACTGTCGCTGCAACGGCCACCAGAGCCATCGTCACCCGCGACGCGGTTCGTCCCGATCGGCTTTGCCGTTTAGTCACTGAAGTCTCCCCAGTCTCATCTGTTTCAGACTTTCCCGGCATAAACTTTGCGCCCCTTGACCCGGATCGTGAAAGTCCTGACGCGAACATTACGGAAACAGATATGGACCCGATGCCGAATTGATGCCGAAACCGCGATCCGGATAGCCGTGGACGTCGCGGATCAACCAGCGAAACCGCGCCAGGTGACCTCGGCTGAACACCCAGGCTGCGACCGATGGCCTCGGCTGAACGCCCAGGCTGCGACCGATGGCCTCGGCTAAACGCCCAGGCTGCGACCGATGATCTCCTTCATGATTTCGGTGGTGCCGCCGTAAATCGTCTGCACCCGCGCATCCAGGTAGGCCCGTGCGACCGGATATTCCCGCATGTAGCCGTATCCGCCGTGCAGCTGCAGGCACCGGTCGATCAGCCGGACCTGGGCCTCGGTGGTGTACCACTTGGCCATCGCGGCCTGTTCGACGGTCAGGTTCTCGTCCAGGTGCAGCCGAATGAATTCGTCGACCATGATGCGCACCGCGGTGGCTTCGGTGGCCAGTTCGGCCAGCAGGAATCGGCTGTTCTGAAAGCTGCCGATCGGCTTGCCGAACGCCTTGCGTTCCTTGGTGTACTGGATGGTCTGCTCCAGCACGGCCTCCATCGCCGCGGCGGCCATGATCGCGATCGAGATCCGCTCCTGGGGCAGGTTCTGCACCAGGTAGATGAATCCCATGCCCTCCTCGCCGAGCAGGTTCTCGACTGGGACGTGCACGTCGGTGAACGACAGCTCGGCGGTGTCCTGGGCGTCAAGTCCGATCTTGTCCAGGTGCCGGCCGCGCTCGAAGCCCGCCATGCCGCGTTCGACGACCAGCAGGCTGAACCCCTGCGCGCCCTTCTCGGCGTCGGTCTGGGCCACCACGATCACCAGGTCGGAGTGGATGCCGTTGGTGATGAACGTCTTGGCGCCGTTGAGCACGTAGTGGTCGCCCTGCCTGACCGCGCGGGTCTTGATTCCCTGCAGGTCGCTGCCGGTGCCCGGCTCGGTCATGGCGATCGCGGTGATCAGCTCACCGGTGCAGAACTGCGGCAGCCAGCGCCGCTTCTGCTCCTCGTTGGCCAGCCGCAGCAGATACGGCGCGACGACGTCGTTGTGCAGCCCGAACCCGATGCCGCTGTAGCGGCCCGCGACGGTCTCCTCGGTGATGATCGTGTTGTAGCGGAAGTCCGGGTTGCCGCCACCGCCGTACTCCTCGGGCACCGCCATGCCCAGAAAGCCCTGCTTGCCGGCTTCCAGCCATACCCCGCGGTCGACGATCTTGTCCTTCTCCCAGTCGTCGTGGAACGGTGCGACGTGACGGTCGAGGAACGCCCGGTAGGACTCCCGGAACAGTTCGTGTTCGGGCTCGAACAACGTCCGCTGGTACTTGACCGCACTGCCCATGGTTGACCTCCGGAGACGAGACGCTTTCCGACGAGAATAACCCAACCGGGCGGTTGGTCGGCTCAGGGGTTGGGCACGCCCTTTATGCCCGCGGCGCGCTGTGCCGGCTGCGCTGGCCCTGACGTCGTGTCCCGGTACGCGGAGTGCTCGCCTGGGCCCGCTCCTGACCCCGGCCCTGGGTTGCCAGGGGGGTACTGCCGCCACGTCGTCGCTGCCGCCCGCCCCCGGCCCGCCGCTGCTGCCCGTCCGCGGGAACGGTCCGCACCGGCGCGGTTGCCTTCGGTGCGGGCGGCTGCAGCGGCGCCACCTCTCCGACGAGCGCCTGCACCGGCGCGCAGCCGGCGGTCACCTGCTGCGGTGTCACGGCAATCCCGGCCCGGCGCAGCAGCAGTTGCGTCTCTTTGCGTTGCTCGGGCAGCACCACCGTGACCACGTCGCCGGCGCTGCCGGCC
>DASTNJ010000005.1:0-7963 GCA_035721065.1 Mycobacterium sp. | reverse complement strand
TGCCGATCCTGGCGCTGTACGTGGTGGCCGCCGAGGAGCAGGGGGTGCCGCCGGAGAAGCTGGCCGGCACCATCCAGAACGACATCCTCAAAGAGTTCATGGTGCGCAACACCTACATCTATCCGCCGAAGCCGTCGATGCGGATCATCTCCGACATCTTCGCCTACACCAGCGCGAGGATGTCGAAGTTCAACTCGATCTCGATCTCCGGCTATCACATCCAGGAGGCCGGTGCCACAGCAGATTTGGAGCTGGCGTACACGCTCGCCGACGGGGCGGACTACATCAGGGCGGGACTGGACGCCGGCCTGGACATCGACAAGTTCGCCCCACGGCTGTCGTTCTTCTGGGGCATCGGGATGAACTTCTTCATGGAGGTCGCCAAACTGCGGGCCGGCCGGCTGTTGTGGAGCGAGCTGGTCGGCGAATTCAATCCCAAAAGTGCGAAATCGCTGTCATTGCGCACACATTCGCAGACTTCCGGCTGGTCGCTGACGGCCCAGGACGTGTTCAACAACGTGGCCCGCACCTGCATCGAGGCGATGGCCGCCACCCAGGGGCACACCCAGTCGCTGCACACCAACGCACTCGACGAGGCGCTGGCGCTGCCCACCGACTTCTCGGCGCGGATCGCGCGCAACACCCAGCTGCTGCTGCAGCAGGAGTCGGGCACCACCCGCCCGATCGACCCGTGGGGCGGTTCCTACTACGTGGAGTGGCTGACCCACCAGCTGGCGCAGCGGGCCCGCGCGCACATGTCCGAGGTGGCCGAACACGGCGGGATGGCGCAGGCCATCAGCGACGGAATCCCGAAACTGCGCATCGAAGAGGCCGCCGCACGCACCCAGGCCCGGATCGACTCCGGCAGGCAGCCGGTGATCGGCGTCAACAAATACCAGGTCGAAGAGGACCAGCAGGTCGAGGTGCTCAAGGTCGAGAACAGCCGGGTACGCGCCGAGCAGCTGGCCAAGCTGCAGCAGCTGCGTGCTGAGCGGGACCAGGCGGCCTGCGAGGCGGCGCTGGCGGAGCTCACCCGGGCGGCGGCGGCAACCGGTCCGGCCGGTCCTGACGGATTGGGCAACAACCTGATGGCGCTGGCGATCAACGCCGCGCGGGCCAAGGCCACCGTGGGTGAGATCTCCGACGCGATGGAGAAGGTGTACGGGCGTCATCAGGCGGAGATTCGTACGATTGCCGGGGTTTACCGCGACGAGGTCGGCAAGGGGGGGAACATCGCGAGCGCGAGCGCTTTGGTCGAGAAATTCGCCGAGGCCGACGGCCGCCGGCCCCGGATTCTGGTCGCCAAGATGGGCCAGGACGGGCACGACCGCGGCCAGAAGGTGATCGCCACCGCGTTCGCCGACATCGGTTTCGACGTCGACGTCGGTGCGCTGTTCTCCACCCCCGACGAGGTGGCCCGCCAGGCCGCCGACAACGACGTCCACGTGGTGGGGGTGTCGTCGCTGGCCGCGGGGCACTTGACCCTGGTGCCGGCGCTGCGCGACGCGCTGGCCGCCGTGGGCCGGCCCGACATCGTGATCGTGGTCGGCGGGGTGATCCCGCCCGGCGACTTCGACGAGCTCTACGCCGCCGGCGCGACCGCCATCTTCCCGCCCGGCACGGTGATCGCCGACGCCGCGATCCAGCTGCTGCAGACCCTCGCCGAGCAGCGCGGCTACCAGCTCGGCTAGATGGCGACCGGCATTCTCGCCGCGCGCGCGACAGACGCGCGTGACAGATGACCACCCAGAGCTTCGCTGAGGCGATCCGCAGCGGCGACCGCTCCGCGCTGGCGCGGGCCATCACGCTGGTCGAGTCCACCCGCGCCGACCACCGGCAGCAGGCACAGCAGTTGTTGCTCGAGCTGGCCCCGACCCGCGGGAAGGGTCCGCGCGCCGACGCCGGGCAGGCCCGGCGGGTCGGCATCACCGGGGTGCCGGGCGTGGGCAAGTCGACCACCATCGAAGCCCTCGGCATGCGGTTGATCGGGCTGGGCCACCGGGTCGCGGTGCTGGCCGTCGACCCGTCGTCGACCCGCACCGGCGGATCGATTCTGGGGGACAAGACCCGGATGTCGCGGCTGGCGGCGCACGACGACGCCTACATCCGCCCGTCGCCGACCTCGGGAACGCTGGGCGGGGTGGCCAAGGCCACCCGGGAGACCATTGTGCTGCTGGAAGCGGCGGGATTCGACGTGATCCTGGTCGAGACCGTCGGCGTCGGGCAGTCCGAGGTGACGGTGGCCAACATGGTCGACACCTTCGTGTTCCTCACCCTGGCCCGCACCGGCGACCAACTGCAAGGGATCAAGAAGGGGGTGCTGGAACTCGCCGACATCGTGGTGGTCAACAAGGCCGATGGCGAACACCTGGCCGAGGCGCGGATCGCCGCCCGCGAGCTCTCCACCGCGATCCGGCTGATCCATCCGCGGGAGACACTGTGGCGGCCGCCTGTCTTGACGATGAGCGCCATCGAGGGCACCGGCCTGGACAAGCTGTGGGAGACCGTCGAGCGTCACCACCGGGTGCTGACCGCCGCGGGGGAGTTCGAGGCACGGCGACGGGCCCAACAGGTGGACTGGACCTGGCAGCTGGTGCGGGACGCCGTGCTGGACCGGGTGCTGTCCGATCCCGCGGTGCGGGAGATCCGCGCCGACGTGGAACGCCGGGTGCTGGCCGGTGAGTTGACCCCCGCCCTGGCGGCCCAGCAAATACTTAACGCGGCGTCTTACTAACAGAACGGTCACTTTTATCCGAACTTTCGGCGAGACAGCTAATCTCACAGGTATGGGGCTGTCGGTGGCAGACAATCGCGAGTCCGTGCTTCCACACGGGGTGCGCGGTGCCGCGGCCCCGCATTTCGGCTGCGCCGTGCGAAGTTTCGCCGCCATGTTCCCGGGGCGCCGGTTCGGCGGCGGAGCGCTGGCGGTGTACCTGGACGGCAAACCGGTGGTCGACGTGTGGACCGGGTGGGCGGACCGGGCCGGGCGGGTGCCGTGGTCGGCCGACACCGGCACCATGGTGTTCTCGGCGACCAAGGGCACCGCGTCCACCGTCATCCACCGGCTGGCCGACCGGGGGCTGATCGACTACGACGCACCGGTGGCGCAGTACTGGACCGAGTTCGGCGCCAACGGCAAGTCGGCCATCACCGTGCGTCAGCTGATGCGGCACCGGGCCGGGTTGTCGCATCTGCGCGGCGCCACCCGCGCCGAGCTGCTGGACCACACGCTGATGGAACAGCGGCTGGCGGCCGCACCCGCGCACCACCTGGGCGGCAAATCCGCCTACCACGCGCTCACCTACGGCTGGCTGATGTCCGGCCTGGCCCGCGCGGTCACCGGCCGGGGCATGCGGGAGCTGATCCGCGACGAACTGGCCGCCCCGCTGAACACCGACGGCCTGCATCTGGGCAGGCCGCCGGCCGCCGCCCCCACCCGGCCGGCGCAGATCATCATGCCGCAGAGCACGTTGCCGAACCCGGTTTTCGACTACCTGGCGCCCCGGATCGCCGCGCTGCAGCTCAGCGCCGGCTTCGGCGCCATGTACTTCCCCGGTGCGCGGGCCATGGTGCAGGGCGACATCCCGCTGCTGGACACCGAGGCGCCCGCGGTGAACGGGGTGGCCACGGCGCGCGGGCTGGCCCGGATGTACGGGGCGATCGCCAACGGGGGCCGGATCGACGGCACCCGGTTCCTGTCCGGCGAGCTGGTCGACGGTCTCACCGGCCGGCGGCACCTGTGGCCGGATCGCAACCTCGGGATGCCGCTGGCCTTTCATCTGGGCTACCACACCATCCCGATCCCCGGCCTGATGCCCGGGTTCGGCCACGTCGGGCTCGGCGGATCGCTCGGCTGGGCCGACCCGGCCACCGGTCTGGCCTTCGGATTCGTGCACAACCGGCTGCTCACGCCGCTTGTCGTCGCCGACCAGGCCGGATTCGTGGCCATGGAAGCGCTGATCCGGCGGGGCGCGGCACGGGCGCGGGAGCGCGGGTATCAGCCGGTCGGGTACTTCGGGGCGCCGTACACCCAGGCGGGCAGCGTCGCCGGGTAGCGCGGCCGTCTGGGCACGAAGATCGTCGCTGCGTTCAGCAAAACGCACCGAAATCGCGGTTGGTTAGGGTGTCCGGGTGCCTCAAGCTACCCCGAAGCTCTACATCTTCCCGCACGCCGGCGGCTCACCGCAGTACTACGCCCCGTTCTCCAAGACCTTCACCACCGACGTCAAACGGATCGCGGTGCAGTACCCGGGGCACGGCGGTAGCCACGACCTGGGCGCCTTCACCGGGATTCCCGACCTGGCCGACCAGGTGTGCGGCAAGCTCGGCGCACTGGACCAGTCGGCCGGCAGGGTGGCGTTCTTCGGCCACAGCATGGGCGGACTGCTGGCCTTCGAGGTGGCCCGCCGGTTCGAAGAGGCCGGCAATCCGATCGCGGCGCTGTTCGTCTCGGCGTCGGCGGCGCCCGGCCGGGTCGGCTACGAATACATCCCGGAGTCCGACCGGGGTCTGCTGGACGCGGTCAGCGAGATGACCGGGGTCAATCCCGAGTTTCTGGAGAACGAGGAATTCGCGGCCAGAATCCTGCCGACCCTGCGCGGATTCAAGGCGATCACCCATTACACCTGCCCGCCGGAGGCGAGGGTGGCCTGCCCGATCTTCGCCTACTACGCCGACGGTGACGAGATCGCCACGTACGAGAAGGTGGCCCCCTGGGCGGAGCGCACCACCTCGGAGTTCGCCGCCCGGATGTTCCCCGGCCACCACTTTTATCTCAACGACCACCTGCCGGAACTGGTCGGCGACATCGAGGGCAAGATTTCCCAGTGGTGCCGGGTGTGACTTCTGTGACACCCGTTCACTCCCGGGGAAGCGGCCCACCGTGTTAGGCTCCCTGAGTTGAAAAGCACCCTGGGCGTCGGGGCTCGGGAGTTTCGTCATGGTCACGAGATCTCAGGAGGGATGTCGCGTGATTCCATCATCCATACCGGCCGCACTGGCCGACCACGCGGCGCGGTTCCCCGACGGACCCGCCTACACGTTTCTCGACTACGACGTCGATCCTGCCGGCTACGCCGAAACGCTGACCTGGGCGCAGGTCCAGCACCGCGCACAGGTGATCGGCCGCGAGATTGCGTCCTACGGGTCGCCCGGCGACCGCGTGGCGATCTGCGCGCCCCAGGGCCTGGAGTACGTCCTCGGCTTCTACGGGGTGCTGGCGGCCGGCTTCATCGCGGTCCCGCTGCCGGTGCCCGCGCTGGGCAAGCAGGATGAGCGGGTCACGTCGGCCCTCAAGGACTGCGCGCCCGTCGCCATCCTGACCACGTCGACGGCCGTCGATGACGTGACCTCGTGTGTCGGCGTCCTGCCCGGGCCGCCGCCGGCGATCGTCGAAGTCGATGCGATGGACCTCGACGCGCCGGTCGATCCGCTGCCGCTGCCGTCGACCAAGACGGCGCTGCTGCAGTACACCTCCGGTTCGACCAGCATGCCCAAGGGCGTCACGGTCACCCACCGGAACATCTTCGCCAACCTCGAACAGGTGGTCGCCGACTACTTCGACGACACCGGCGGCATGCCGCTGCCGGACACCACGCTGGTGTCGTGGCTGCCGTTCTTCCATGACATGGGCATGCTGCTCGGAATCACCGGAGCACTGGGGCTGAAGCTGCGCGCCGTGCTGATGAGCCCCATCGCGTTCCTGCAGAAACCCGCGCGCTGGGTGCAGCAACTGGCCGAAAACTCGCGCACGTTCACCGCGTCGCCGAACTTCGCGTTCGAACTGGCCGCCCGTCGCACCTCGGACGCCGACATGGCGGGGTACGACCTGAGCGACGTGCACACCATCCTGAGCGGCAGCGAACGTATTCACGCGGCGACCATCCGGCGGTTCAACGAGCGGTTCGCGCAGTTCAACCTGCCGGAAAATGCGGTGGCACCGTCTTACGGGCTGGCCGAAGCGATGGTGTACGCCGGATCGGCCGCCCGTTCGAGCCGTCCCCACTACGCCAGGTTCGACTACGAGAAGTTGGCGGCCGGCCACGCCGAGCCGTGCGAAGGCCAGAACGCCACCGAACTGGTCGACCTCGGCGTGCCGCGGGCGTGCATACTGCGGATCGTCGACCCGGACAAGCACACCGAGAAGCCGATCGGCGAGGTCGGCGAGGTCTGGCTGCACGGCGACAACATCGCCACCGGCTACTGGAAGAAGCCGCAGCAGACGGAGCAGGCGTTCGGCGGCCGGATCGTTGACCCCGCACCCGGCACGCCGTCTGGGCGCTGGCTGCGCACCGGGGATCTGGGGGTCATCACCGATGACGGCTTCTACATCGTCGGCCGCATCAAGGACATGCTGATCATCGACGGCCGCAACCACTACCCCGACGACATCGAGGGAACGGTGCAGGAGCTTTCCCGGGGCCGCGCGGTGGCGATATCGGTGACCAGTGGCGAGAGCGAACAACTCGCGGTGATCGTCGAGGTCAAGCAGCATCCGGGGGGTACCGACCAGGAGTTGCAGGGCCGGATGCAGACGATCAGGCAGGAAGTGACGTCGGCGGTCTCGAAGGTGCACGGCGTGCGGATCGGTGATCTCGTGCTGGTGCCTCAGGGCGCTATCCCGATCACCACCAGCGGAAAGGTCCGCCGTTCGTCATGCGTCGAGATCTACCAGAAGGGTGAGTTCACCCGCCTGGATGCCGTCGCACCGACTCGCGAAGCGGTGGACGCGCTGCGCTAGGAGCGCTTGCGGAGCCTGACCGCGCAGCGGGCATATCCGGGTTCGCGACGGTGCCGAAGGCGTGGCAAAGTACCGGTAGCACAAGCGACCGGGCATCCTGAATGAGGATTGTCGGGCGGTGGCGAGTTGCTGCGTCAGTTGTCGGAGAGGTTGGGTTGAGCGTTCGTGGGTGCTGGTGGTGCTGGCGGTGCTGTGGTTTCTGCGGGGCCTGATCGTCGGGTTATCGCCGAGGCGTTGCGGCGGATCGATGATCTGACGGCGCGACTGGCGATCGCCGAGGCGGGGGACACCGAGCCGATCGCCGTGGTGGGGGTGGGTTGCCGGTTGCCCGGCGGCGCCGATGATGCCGAGCAGCTCTGGCGGTTGCTGTGTGACGGTACCAGCGGGATCGTGCGGGTGCCTGCGGACCGGTGGGACGCGGATGCGTTTTATTCGGCTGACCACACGACTCCGGGAACGATTTGCTGTCGGGACGGCGGGTTCTTGACGTCGTGGCAGCCGGCGGAGTTCGACGCGGAGTTCTTCGGGATATCACCGCGTGAAGCCGACGCCATGGACCCGCAGCAGCGGTTGCTGATGGAGGTCAGCTGGGAGGCGCTGGAACACGCCGGGATCACCGCCCGGGCCGTTCGCGGTTCACAGACCGGGATCTTCGTCGGGATCACCACCAATGACTACCCGCTGACATTCAGTGCGGGGCTTCGGCCGGAGGATGTGGACCCGTATCTTCCGTTCGGCAACGCGGCGAATTTCGCGGCGGGCCGGCTGTCGTATTTCCTGGGCGTGCACGGTCCGGCGGTGGTGCTGGATACGGCGTGTTCGTCGTCGCTGGTGACGATCCATCTGGCGTGTGCGAGTTTGCGCCGGCGCGAGTCGGATCTGGCGCTGGCGGCCGGGGTGAATTTGATGCTGTCCCCGGAGAATTCGATCGCCACATCGAGATGGGGGATGTTGTCGCCGGATGGCCGGTGTAAGACGTTCGACGCGAGCGCCGACGGCTATGTGCGCAGCGAGGGTGCCGGCGTGGTGGTGCTCAAGCGGCTCTCCGACGCCGAGCGCGACGGGGATCGGGTGCTGGCGCTGGTGCGGGGGTCGGCGGTCAACCAGGACGGGCCCAGCAGTGGGCAGACGGTGCCCAGCGGACCGGCTCAGCAGGCGGTGGTGCGTTCGGCGTTGGCCGCGGCGCGGTTGCAGCCGTCCGAGATCGACTACATCGAGGCGCAC
>DASTNJ010000004.1:0-5312 GCA_035721065.1 Mycobacterium sp. | reverse complement strand
CGTGCAGTCGGTGGTGGCGCCCCGCGCGACATCGGCGAGCTTGGCCACCGGGTCGTCGCCGCCGGGCTGGAATTGTGCCTGCTCCCACATGATCTGACGTTGGGAGCGGTCCCGGCAGTCCACCGGCGACGACATCCCGGTGCCGCGCCGGTCCACCGCGACGATCGGGTGGCTGCGCAGCACGTCGGCCCCGGCCCGCGACAGCCAGACCGGAAGCTGCAGCGACGACGGCATATCCCAGCCGGTCGTGAAGACCACCGGGCCGGCCTCGGCGGGGGTCTGCACCGACCGGGCGCGGACCACGCCGACACTCACCACCGCGGACTCGCCGCTGAGCGGGTTGACGTCGCTTTCGTAGCTGGCGCACTCCAGCCGCACACCCGGCGTGGCGGGTACCGCGGCGTCGGCGAACACCCGCGAGGTGCAGTCACGCCACGGCAGGTCGTGCTGGGGGGCGGCGACCGGCGGCGGGCCGTTCGACTCGGTGGTGGTCAGCGGCTGCCCCTGCGGCCCGGCGCCGGCGTCGGTGGCGAACCGGGGGTCGGCGGCCAGGCCGGGTGCGCAGCCGGTCAGCGCCATGGCTGTGGCGAGGGCAGCCGCGGCCAGGGTCGGTCTCATGATGACCACCCTAGGCACCGTATGTGGACGGCGCCGACCCGCGGCACCCGGCTGTTTATCAGCGCCGACCCGCGGCGCCCGGCGCTAACGGACACTTCTGACGTAGCGGGCGTACAGGTAGCCGGCCTCGTCGGTGAGCAGGTGCGCGCAGTGCATCGGCGTTTGGCGCTGCCCGGCACCGGCGGCGATGCGCGGCGACGCACCGCCGACGAGAAAGGGGGCGACGGTCAGGCACAGCTCGTCGAGCAGGCCGGCTTCGATGAACGATCCCAGCAGGGTCGGGCCGCCCTCGGTGAGTACCCGGTGCCGGTCTCCGGCGCCGGCCACGGTCAGCGCGGCCGCCACGTCGACCGCATCCGGGTCGCCGGCCGAGCAGTCCCGCACGTCGGCCGGATCGACCACCCCGGCCAGTCGGTGCCGGGTCGCCTCGGCCGAGGATCGGCAGGTCAGAATCAGCGGCGGCACCTCGGTCGCGGTGAACACGCCCATGTCGCGGTCCAGCAGACCGGACCGGGTGACGATCGCCAGCCGGGGTACCTCGGCCTGCCCACGGCTCTGTCGGCGCTGTCGCTCGGCGACGCTGAGCCGCACCCCGCCGTATTTCTCGATGCGCACCGTGCCGGCGCCGACGACGACGATGTCGGCGAGCGAACGCAACAGGGCGAACAGCGCCCGGTCGCCCGGGCCGCCCAGGCCTGCGGTGGCACCGGCCACATTCGCGCCGCCGTCGGCGCTGCTGATGAAATTGGCGCGAACCCAGGGCCGCTGCGGATCGGCCGGGTACCCGTACAGCCGATGGAGCTCGTCGTCGTCGAGCGGCTGCCCGGAGCCCAGGAGCCGCAGCGCCGCCTCGCCGGCCGGCGTTCTCGGGTCACCCATGCGCTCGATTGCAGCACAGTCGTTACAGTGCCTGCATGCCCGACCCCATCGCCGCTGTCGAGCATCTTGTCGACCGTCATCCGCAGGTCTCCCCGGAACGGCTGGTCGCGCAGCTGATTCCGCCGCCGACCTTCGTTCGCGCAAGTTTCGCCAGCTACCGGCCTGATCCGACGGAACCCAGCCAGGCCGCCGCCGTGACTTCCTGCGCCGATTTCTGCCGACAGGCCGAGCAACGCCGGGCCGGGCGCCGCACCCTGCTCGGTCGGCGAACATCGCTGCCGGGCGTCGGGTTGTACCTGGACGGCGGTTTCGGCGTCGGCAAAACCCACTTGCTGGCCGCCATCTACCGAGACCTTCCGGACAACCCCGAGCATCCGAAAGCGTTCGCCACGTTCATGGAGCTGACCCAGCTGGCCGGGGTTTTCGGGTTCGCCGAGTGCGTCGACCTGCTCGGCGAATACCTGATGGTGTGCATCGACGAATTCGAGTTGGACGACCCCGGCAACACCACGCTGGTCTCGCGCCTGCTCTCCGAGCTGGTGGCACGCGGCGTGTCGGTGGCGGCCACCTCCAACACACTGCCCGAGCAGCTCGGCGAGGGCAGATTCGCGGTGCAGGATTTCCTGCGCGAAATCAACACGCTGGCACAGATTTTCACCACGGTCCGCATCGACGGGCCTGACTACCGGCACCGCAACCTGCCGTCGGCGCCCGAGCCGCCGTCCGATCGGCAGGTGACCGAGCGCGCAGCGGCCACCAAGGGTGCGACCCTGGACGACTTCGACACGCTCTGCGCCCACCTGGCGACCATGCACCCGTCGCGGTACTCGACGTTGATCGAAGGGGTGACGGAGGTTTTCCTGATCGGCGTGCATCCCGTCGAGGACCAGAACGTCGCGCTGCGGCTGGTGTCGCTGACCGACCGGCTCTACGACGCCGGCGTTCCGGTGGTGGCCTCCGGCGCGAAGCTGGATGCCGTCTTCAGCGCGGAGATGCTGGCCGGCGGCTACCGGAAGAAGTACCTGCGGGCCACGTCGCGCCTGCTGGCGCTCACCGCCGCCGGCGCGGGCGGCGCCATCACCTGACGCCCGTCGGCCGCGTCAGAAGTTTTTGCAGGTGTTGGCGACCCGGATCATCACCCCGACGTACGGTTGGCCCGCCGGGCTGCTCTGCGCCTGCTCGATCATCTGCTGACGCTGCGGCGGCGCCGCGGCCAGGAACTGGTTCAGCCAGCCCTGCGCCACCGGCGACGCGTCGAACTGTGCCGCGGCCGCCGGGTCCTGCGCGTTGAGTGCCGCCAACACCTGCGGGTAGGTGCACGTCGTGTTGATGACCGGATCCATCGGGTCCGCGGACGCGAAACCGGGCACGGCCGCAGCCAACAGCAGGCCGCCGATCCCGGCCGCCAATCGTGTCAACATGTGATCTCCTCGTTGAGTTTCACACCGAGGCTAAACCGCGTTCGGCGTGCTGTCACGATCTCCGCTAAGTCGGTGGCGCAACGCGGGTTACAGATTCCACTGAGCCAGGTGCATGCCGTCCACCCGGCTGAGCAGCACCACGTTGGTAACCAGGCCGCGGTAGACGTCCCAGAACACCCCGCCGTTGACGGTGGATCCCGCCGGGGCGTTGGTCAGCGCGAGATCCAGTGAATCGGGCGCATCGGTGTGCTTGGACACATACGCGTCGGCTCCGGGGGTGACGCCGTCGAAGGTGACCGCCGCCGCCAGCACGTAGGGGTTGGGCACCTTGATCGGGTGCACCGTCACATTCGCCCGCCACGGCCCGCCCTGGGCACGCCAGCGCGGTGCGCCGTTCCAGCCCCAGCCGGGCGGAATCTCCGAGGGCACCACGTCGTGCACGGTCACATCGGCGATGACCAGGCCGTACTGCTCGCTGTCGTACTGGATGCGCAGCGTGTCACCGAGTCGGCCGATCGGTGCGTCGGGCGTCGTGGTGGGCTTGGCGTGCGCCACGGGTGCGACGGAGGCGGGGCCCAGCCAGCCGGCCATCACGGTGCTGGTCAGCGCGACCAGCGCGGCTAGCCGCACGATTCGGCGATACATGCTGTTTCTCATGTCCTCACTGGAGTTGCTTCCCGGCGATGATGACACACGCCGGGCACCGGTGTAGCCAGGATCGGCGGTATGGGTGCTGTTCAGGCCTTCAGGCCGCCGCTGTCTCCTCCAAGCGCAGCAGGGCAGCCTTGGCCTCGGACCCCCCGGCATACTGCCCGAATGAGCCATCGGATCGCACCACCCGGTGGCAGCCGATGACGACGGGCAGCGGGTTGTGCGCGCACGCGGTGCCGACCGCGCGCACCGCTCGCGGGCTGCCGACCGCGGCGGCCACGGTGGCATAGCTTTCCCGGTGGCCGTATTCGACGTTCTGCAGATGCTCGACCACGCTGCGCCGGAAGCCGGTCGCCAGTCGCAGGTCCACCGGGACCGTGAAGCGGCGGCGCCGTCCAGCGAAGTATTCGTCGATCTGGCGGGCGGCAGTATCCAGGGCGTCGGTGGCGTCCAACCCGACCGTGTCGCGCAGGATGCGTGGGCTGACCGACTCGGCCAGTTCGCTCAGCGTGCGATCGCGGACTTCGGCGTTCTCGGCGCCGAACGCGACCCGCACCAGCCCGATCGGGGTGGCTGCCAGCAGTAGCTCGCCGACCGGGGTGACGACGGTGCGGTAGGCGACGTCGAGCAGGGCGTGTGCCCGGGCTTCGCGCGCCAGGCGGGCATGCAGCCGGACCAGTGTCGCCGGGTCGTCCGGCTGAGCGGGAAAAACGATGGTGCTCATGCGATTACTCCGTTTTCGGGGGTTTCGGGACTGGCGTAGCTGTGGCGCAGCGTTTTGATTCCGTCGGCCGCGGCGCGGCGGGCGGCGTCGGGGGAGTTGCCCAGCAGCTGAGCGACCTCGGCGAACGGCAGCCCGGCGACGTGGTGGTAGGCCACCGCCAGCCGCTGCTTGTCGGGCAGGCGGCTCAGCGCGGCCCACAGGTCCGGATCGGATTCGGCCGGATCGACGTGCCCGGCCGGCTGGTCGCCGAGATCGGCGACCGGTAGCGGCCGCCGGGATCTCGCCCGCCCGGTGTCGATGGCGCGGCGGTGCGCGATCGTCACCAGCCACGCCTCGACGTTGGCGTCGGCGGGCAGGTCCGGGTAGGCGCGCAGCGCCGACAGGAAGGTCTCCGACCACGCGTCCTCGGTGTCCTGGGCGTTTTGTGTGCCGAGCACCGCACGGCACACCCGCAGCACCATCGCGCCGTGCTCGCCGACCACGTCTTCGAACGGTTTCTTGAGCCGTTTCACGGACCCCACGCTGGGTAGACGACGCGGCAGGTCATTTCGTGAGATCGGGGATGGCTGCCCGTCACCGGCGGGGCCGGCCTTGGTCAGGAGACCAGCCACTCACCGAAGCTGTTGGCGAACCCCGCGGACGGCAGGTACTTGACGCGGGCCGGGGTGACGCCCTGGGGCAGCGCGAACACGACGCAGCCGGTTGCCGACTCGCCGGGTGCCAGATGGATCGCGCCTGACTCGAAATTCGTGCACTCGGTGACGTCGTGCAGGTCCGGGGTGTAGATCTGGTTGTCGGAGCCGACCATCGAGACGTTGACGTTGACGTCGCCTTCCTCGGCCTTGGAATCTTTGTCGGTGATCGTCAGCTTGGTCGCTACGTAGGTCTTGCCGGGGTCGGGTGCCGCGTTGGCGACGGTGGCCGGGTTGATGATCTCGGTCAGGGTGACCGCGACCTTGAGGCCGTCCGCGCGAATCAGGTTCAGCGTATCGCCAACGTGCGCAGTGGATTCGGATACC
>DASTNJ010000003.1:0-3620 GCA_035721065.1 Mycobacterium sp. | reverse complement strand
CGCCCGCCCGTCCCGCACCGCCACCACCGCGGGGCGGCCGACCATGTTGTACCTGCTCGACATTGCATAGCAGTAGGCGCCGGTGGCGGCGAGCGCCACCAGGTCGCCGGGCGCCACGTCGTCCGGCAGCCAGGCGTCGTGGACGAGGATGTCGCCGCTCTCACAGTGCTTTCCGACCACCCGGGCCAGCACCGGGCCGGCATCGCTGGTGCGGGACACCAGCCGCACGTCGTATTCCGCCCCGTAGAGCGCGGTGCGGATGTTGTCGCTCATGCCGCCGTCGACGCTGACGTACCGGCGGTGCGCGCTTGCGCTGACGTCCACATCCTTGACCGTGCCCACCTGGTAGACGGTGACGGTGCTCGGGCCGGCGATCGCCCGTCCCGGCTCCACCACCAGTTTCGGGGTGGCCAGGCCGACCGCGCCGGACTCCTCCCGCACGATGGCGCTCAGTCTGGCGGCGAGTTCGGCCACCGGCGGCGGGTCGTCATGCGGCAGGTAGGCGATGCCGAATCCGCCACCGAGGTCGACGGTGCCGATCTGGGCCGCCTGCTCGGTGCCGCATTCCCCGGTGACGGCGTGCAGCAGCCCGATCATCCGGTGCGCGGCCACTTCGAACCCGTCCGCGTCGAAGATCTGCGAGCCGATGTGGCTGTGCAGTCCGACCAGCCGCAGGTTCGCGGCGGCGAACACCCGCCGGATCGCGGCCATCGCCGCACCACTGGCCAGCGACAGCCCGAACTTCTGGTCCTCGTGGGCGGTCGAGATGAACTCGTGGGTGTGCGCCTCGACACCGACCGTGACTCGCACCAGCACGTCCTGCACCACGCCGGCCGCGGCCGCGACAGCGTCGAGCCGGTCGATCTCGATCATCGAATCCAGCACCACCTGGCCGACGCCGGCCTGCACCGCGGCGGTCAACTCGTCGACCGATTTGTTGTTGCCGTGCAACGCGATCCGCCCGGCGGGAAAACCGGCACGCAGTGCCACCGCCAACTCACCGCCGGTGCACACGTCCAGCGACAGGCCTTCCTCGTCGACCCAGCGGGCTATCTCGCCGCAGAGGAACGCCTTGGCGGCGTACCGGACGTGCCCGCCGTCGCCGAATGCGGCGGCCAGCTCGCGGCAGCGGCCACGGAAGTCATCCTCGTCGACCACGAAAAGCGGTGTGCCGTACTGCTGTGCCAGGTCGGTGAGCTTCACCCCGGCGATCCGCACCACGCCGTCGTCGTCGCGAACCGCGTTGCGCGGCCAGACGTTCGGCGCCAGGGACAGCAGCTGTTCCGAGGTGCGCGGGCGGGATGGAAGATCCGCGTGGTGGATCTCCTCGGCGTGCCGGGGTCCGGCCGGATGGACGTTCACATCCGCTCCGGTGCGGTCACGCCGAGGATCGCCAGCCCATTGCCGATCACCTGGCGGGTGGCCTGGCAGAGCGCCAGCCGCGCGGTGTGCAGCCCGGTCGGCTCCTCATCGCCCTGCGGCAGCACCCGGCAGGTGTCGTAGAACCGGTGGTAGTCGCCGGCCAGGTCCTCCAGGTAGCGACACACCCGGTGCGGCTCGCGCAGCGCGGCGGCGGTCTGCAGCACCCGCGGGAATTCGCCGAGGGTGCGCATCAGCACCCCCTCGTGCGCGGCGGTGAGCAGGCTCAGTCCGCCGGTGTCGGGCATCAGACCCAGCTCGGCGGCGTTGCGGGCCAGCGAGCACAGCCGAGCATGGGCGTATTGCACGTAGTAGACCGGGTTTTCGTTGGACGCCGAGGACCACAGCGCCAGATCGATGTCGATCGGCGTGTCCACCGACGAGCGGATCAAGCTGTAGCGAGCCGCGTCCACCCCGATCGCCTCGACCAGGTCGTCGAGGGTGATCACGGTGCCGGCCCGCTTGCTCATCTTGACCGGGGCGCCGTCGCGGACCAGGTTGACCATCTGGCCGATCAGCACCTCGACACACCCCGGGTCGTCGCCGAACGCCGCGGCGGCGGCCTTGAGCCGGGCGATGTAGCCGTGGTGGTCGGCGCCGAGCATGTAGATGCACAGGTCGAAGCCGCGCGCCCGCTTGTCCAGGTAGTAGGCGAGATCGCCGGCGATGTAGGCGGGCCGGCCGTCGCTCTTGATGACGACGCGGTCCTTGTCGTCACCGAAGGCGCTGGTGCGCAACCAGGTTGCGCCGTCCTTCTCGTAGATGTTGCCGTTCTCCCGCAGCTTTTCGATGGCCTGGTCAACCCGGCCGCTGGTGTGCATCGAGTCTTCATGGGTGAAGACGTCGAAGTCGGTGCCGAAGTCGTGCAACGAGGCTTTGATGTGGTCGAACATCATCTCCACGCCGATCGCGCGGAAGGTCTCGTGCTGCTGCGACTCCGGCTGCTCGAGGGCGGCGGGCGCTTGTTGCAGCACCTGTTTTGCGATGTCGGTGATGTAGCTGCCCGCGTAGCCGTCCTCGGGAGTCGGGTCGCCTTTGGCGGCGGCGATCAGCGAGTCGGCGAACCGGTCGATCTGAGTGCCGTGGTCGTTGAAGTAGTACTCACGTACCACCTCGGCGCCCTGGCTGGACAGCACCCGGCCGAGCGCGTCGCCGACCGCGGCCCAGCGGGTGCCACCGATGTGGATCGGCCCGGTAGGGTTGGCCGAGACGAACTCCAGATTCACCCTGAGCTCGTTCAGTTCGGTGGCGTGGCCGTAGCCGACGCCGGCACCGATGATGTTGTCGACCACGACGCCCTGCGCGCCCGCTTCGATGCGCAGGTTGACGAAACCCGGGCCGGCGGGTTCCGCCGAGGCGATGCCGTCGGTGCCCGCCAGCGCCGTCGCCAGCCAGCCGGCCAGCTCGCGCGGATTCTTGCCGACCTTCTTGGCCAGCTGCAGCGCCAGGTTGGTGGCGTAGTCGCCGTGCTCGGGGTTGCGCGGCCGCTCCACGGTCACCGCGTCCGGCAGTGCGGCGGCATCCAGGCCGTGCTCGGCAAGCACCGCGGCGGCGGTGGCCTTGAGCAGGTCGGCCAGGTCGGCTGGGGTCACGAGGGTCCATCCTATGGGCTGTCCGGTCCGCCACGGTCAGCACCCGAATCCGTTCCGTCGACGGTGCGTGGCTGCGATGCGATAGTCTGTCGGAGCCCAATGGCGCACCGTCTGTACTGCGCCCCCGTAGCTCAGGGGATAGAGCGTCTGCCTCCGGAGCAGAAGGTCGCACGTTCGAATCGTGTCGGGGGCACTCTGTCGGAGGTCCTCCGCAAAATTCCACGCGGTTGGAGACGCCGCGATTGACCGCCGTGCGGTCGACGATCCACTCGATCTGATACCGGACGAAACATCGGTCTGCGATATGAATCCGAAACGGATGATCAAAGGTCGCAAAAAGTATTGATCAGCAGCCCCGTCGGGCATACGTTGATGTAGCTCACAGTGCGGTGTGCATAGTTACTAGGGTCACACTCAGCATAGAAGGGGGCTGACGAGATGTTCGGTCGGCTCGACGGGCGGCACCGCCCCCCGCATATCTCTTCTCGCGAACCGGTCGCCATCGACGACCCCGCCACCGCGGCATCACCACATCAGCGCGGCTCGGCGACCAGCATCGGCGCATTCGCCGGCCGCAACGCGTTCGCCGGCGCGGCGGTTCTGGCCGGC
>DASTNJ010000002.1:0-28120 GCA_035721065.1 Mycobacterium sp. | reverse complement strand
GGCAGGAGTGGGCCAAGCAGCGCGGCGCTCGCGGCCTTGCCTACGTTCTCGTGCAGGACGACGGCGAGCTCGGCGGCCCCGTCGCCAAGAACCTCACCGACGCCGAGCGGTCGGGTCTCGCCGCCCACGTGGGCGCCCAGCCCGGCGACTGCATCTTCTTCGCCGCTGGTGCGACGAAGCCCTCGCGCGCCCTCCTCGGGGCGGCGCGGCTCGAGATCGGACGGCGCTGCGACCTCATCGACGAGAGCGCGTGGAGCTTCCTCTGGGTCGTCGACGCCCCGCTCTTCGAGCCGGCCGCCGACGCGGTCGCGTCGGGCGACGTCGCCGTCGGCACCGGAGCCTGGACCGCCGTCCACCACGCCTTCACCTCGCCGAAGCCGGAGTTCCTCGACACCTTCGACACCGACCCCGGCTCGGCGCTCGCCTACGCCTACGACATCGTGTGCAACGGCAACGAGATCGGCGGCGGCTCCATCCGTATCCACCGCCGCGACGTCCAGGAGCGGGTCTTCGCGGTCATGGGCCTGTCGGAGGAGGACGCGCAGGAGAAGTTCGGCTTCCTCCTCGAGGCCTTCGCCTACGGCGCTCCGCCGCACGGCGGCATCGCCTTCGGCTGGGACCGCATCGTGTCGCTGCTCGCGGGCACCGAGTCGATCCGCGACGTCATCGCCTTCCCGAAGACCGGCGGCGGCGTCGACCCGCTCACCGACGCGCCGGCGCCGATCACCGCCCAGCAGCGCAAGGAGTCCGGGATGGACGCCAACCCGGTGGCGGCAGCCCAGCAGAACCAGTCGCGCTGAGCCCGGTCACCAGAACGGCTTGAGCAGGCTGCGCACCGCGGGCGGCACCCAGCCTTTGACCGAGGACGGGAAAACTCGCCCTGGACCGCATTTGGGCCACGCATAGGGCCCCTGCTCGTCCAGGACCCGATTGGCGACCGCGATCTGCTCCTCGCGCGTCGCCTGGGCCGGCGAGCCGACGCCGCCGAACGCGTGCCATGTCGACGGTTTGAACTGCAGCCCGCCGTAAAAGCCGTTGCCGGTGTCGGCCGCCCAGTTTCCGCCCGACTCGCATTGCGCGACGGCGTCCCAGCCGGCGATGTCGGCCCAGGCCACGGCCGGTGGCACGCCGAACACCCCTACGATCCCCCCGGTGATCAGCCCGGATGCCACCCATGCCCGGTGGCGCTGTCCGAACCGCACGACACGCCGTGTCGTGTTCCGGTACATATCGCAACTCCCGTGGTATTTGTCAATTCGTGATGTTGCCGAGCATAACGCTACAAATGATGCAGATGCACATTGATTTTGATTCATGAGACAAAAATTTAGTAATGGTAAATAAGTTGCATTATGCAATTAGAGTTACAGTAGTTGATGATGTTGTTATCTGATGCGCAAGTTATTTAGAGTTAATTAGAGTGACTCATGTTACTTGTGTGAATATTGTTGCGGTTCCGGCACGGTCCGCCGACGCGGGCGCACCGGGAGCGTCGGCCGATGCCGGTCACCCGGCGAGCCGTCCACGCCCCAGCCGACTGCTGCGGAAGGATCACCCGGATGGCTGACCGCTACGGAAGTGACGTCCTCGCCGACAACCCGCACGCCGCGCGGCGGCCGCGGTCGGCCGAACTGCCCGTGGAGCCGGGCTTGGTGGTCGAGGACGCGCAGACCGGTTACGTGGGCGCGGTCGTCCGGGTGGAGTACGGCCGGATGGATCTGGAAGACCGGCACGGCCGGGTCCGCGGCTTCCCGGTCGGGCCCGGCTACCTGGTCGACGGTCGGCCGGTGACGCTGACCGAGCCCTGGCGAGCGGCGCCCTGGGCCGCCGCGCGCACCGCGTCGGGTTCGGTCGCGGTGCCCAAAGCCCGTGCCAGGGTCGCGCTGGCCAGCCGCATCTACGTCGAAGGCGGTCACGACGCCGAACTCGTCGAACAGGTGTGGGGCGACGACCTGCGCGTGGAGGGGGTCGCGGTCGAGCGTCTCGACGGCATCGACAACCTGGCCGAGATCGTCGGGCGATTCGCGCCCGGACCCGGCCGCCGACTCGGCGTGCTGGTCGACCACCTGGTCACCGGCTCCAAGGAGACGCGCATCGCCGAGGCGGTGCGTCGCGGGCCGAACGGCGAGCACGTTCTGATCGTCGGCCACCCGTTCGTCGACATCTGGCAGGCCGTCAAGCCGGCCCGTGTCGGCCGGCGTTCCTGGCCGGCGGTGCCCCGCGACGTGGAGTGGAAACACGGCGTGTGCGCGGCTCTGGGCTGGCCGCACGCCGGTCCGGCCGACATCGCCGCGGCATGGCGGCGGATCAGGGGCAGCGTCCGGGACTGGACCGATCTGGAGCCGGAGTTGATCGGGCGGGTCGAGGAGCTGATCGACTTCGTGACGCAGCCCGCGCCCTGACGCGTGGTATGCCTGAAACCATGTCCGACGGTCTTTTCGACCTGCCCGGTGCCGACCGGCACGCGGGAGACAGCTTTGCCGGCCCGGGTTCGCCGGCCACGGCCCCGCTGGCGGTGCGGATGCGCCCGGCAACCCTGGACGAGGTGGTCGGCCAGGACCACCTGCTGCAGGCCGGCTCCCCGCTGCGCCGGCTGGTCGACGGCTCCGGTGCGGCGTCGGTCATCTTGTACGGCCCGCCGGGCACCGGCAAGACCACACTGGCGTCACTGATCTCGCAGGCCACCGGCCGCCGGTTCGAGGCACTGTCGGCGCTGTCGGCCGGGGTGAAGGAGGTGCGGGCGGTGATCGACACGGCCCGCCGGGCCGCGGTGCACGGCGAGCAGACCGTGCTGTTCATCGACGAGGTGCACCGGTTCTCCAAGACCCAGCAGGACGCGCTGCTGTCGGCCGTGGAGAACCGGGTGGTGCTGCTGGTGGCGGCCACCACCGAGAATCCGTCGTTCTCGGTGGTCGCGCCGCTGCTGTCGCGGTCGCTGATCCTGCAGCTGCGCCCGCTCACCGCCGACGACATCCGCGCGGTGGTGCTGCGCGCCGTCGCCGACCCGCGGGGTTTGGGCGGCCGGGCTGAGATCGCTGACGACGCCGTCGACCTGCTGGTCCGGCTGGCCGCCGGCGACGCCCGCCGGGCGCTGACCGCGCTGGAGGTCGCGTCAGAGGGGCTGACGGGGGGGACGTCCGGCACCGCCGGCACCGAGATCACTGGCTCGATCACCGTCGAAGACGTCGAACAGTCGCTGGACGAGGCCGCGGTCCGCTATGACCGCGGCGGCGACCAGCACTACGACGTGGTCAGCGCATTCATCAAGTCGGTGCGCGGCTCCGATGTCGACGCCGCGCTGCACTATCTGGCCCGGATGCTGGTCGCCGGCGAGGATCCACGATTCATCGCCCGGCGGCTGATGATCCTGGCCAGTGAGGACATCGGCATGGCCGACCCGACGGCGCTGCCGATCGCGGTGGCCGCCGCGCAGACGGTACAGCTGATCGGCATGCCGGAAGCGCAGCTGACCCTGGCGCACGCCACCGTTCACCTGGCCACCGCGCCCAAGTCCAACGCGGTGACCACCGCGCTGAGCGCGGCGATGAACGACATCAAGGCAGGCAAAGCCGGACTGGTGCCGCCGCAGATGCGTGACGGCCATTATTCGGGGGCTGCCGCGCTCGGCAACGCCGTCGGTTACCGCTACTCCCACGACCACCCCGATGGGGTCGTGCCGCAACAGTATCCACCGGACGATCTGGTCGGCGTGGACTACTACCGGCCGACGAGCCGGGGCGGCGAACGGGAGATCGGCGGCCGGCTGGAGAAGTTGCGTGCGATCATCCGAGGCAAGCGTGGCTGACGCAGCGGCGGTGCAGGACCCCGCTGCGAGCAGACGTAGAATCGCACGGTCCGAACGCCGAAGGTGCGATTCTGCGTCTGCTCGGCCGGGAAAGGAAAACGGCAACGGTGCAGACACACGAGATCAGGAAGCGTTTCCTCGATCACTTCGTGAACGCGGGCCACGCCGAGGTGCCCAGCGCTTCGGTGATCCTCGACGACCCGAATCTGCTGTTCGTCAACGCCGGCATGGTGCAGTTCGTGCCGTATTTCCTCGGGGCGCGCACCCCGCCGTACCCGACCGCCACCAGCATCCAGAAATGTATCCGCACGCCCGACATCGACGAGGTCGGCCACACCACCCGGCACAACACGTTCTTCCAGATGGCCGGCAACTTCTCGTTCGGCGACTACTTCAAAGAGCGGGCCATCGAACTGGCCTGGACGCTGCTGACCAGCGCGCAGTCGGACGGCGGTTACGGGTTCGACCCGGAAAGGCTCTGGGCCACCGTCTATCTGGACGACGATGAGGCCGCCGGGCTCTGGCAGCGGATCGCCGGGCTGCCGCCGGAGCGCATCCAGCGCCGCGGGATGGCCGACAACTACTGGTCGATGGGCATCCCCGGCCCGTGCGGGCCGTCCTCGGAGATCTACTACGACCGCGGGCCGGAGTTCGGCGTCGAAGGCGGCCCGATCGCCAATGAGGAGCGCTACCTCGAGATCTGGAACCTGGTGTTCATGGAGAACGAGCGCGGCGAGGGAACCGGCAAAGAGGACTTCGAGATCCTGGGACCGCTGCCGCGCAAGAACATCGACACCGGGATGGGCGTCGAGCGGGTGGCGTTCCTGCTGCAGGGCGTGCACAACGTCTACGAGACTGACCTGCTCAGGCCGGTCATCGACGCAGTAGGCACGGTGGCTGCGCGCCCTTATGACGCCGGCGACCACGAGGACGACGTCCGCTACCGGGTCATCGCCGACCACTCCCGCACTGCGGCGATCCTGATCGCCGACGGGGTCAGCCCCGGCAACGACGGCCGCGGCTACGTGCTGCGCCGGTTGCTGCGCCGGGTGGTCCGGTCGGCCAAGCTGCTGGGCATCGACACTCCGATCGTCGCCGACCTGATGGCGTGCGTCCGTGACGCGATGGGCCCGTCCTATCCGGAACTGGTAGCCGGTTTCGACCGGATTCAGCGGATCGCGGTCGCCGAGGAGGCGGCGTTCAACCGCACCCTGGCGCAGGGCTCCAAGCTGTTCGACGATGCCGCGGCGAGCACCCGGGCGACCGGTGCCACCGTGCTGTCCGGCACCGACGCGTTCACCCTGCACGACACCTACGGCTTCCCGATCGAGCTCACCTGCGAGATGGCGGCGGAAGCCGGACTCGACGTCGACGAGGACGGCTTCCGCGAGCTGATGGCGGAGCAGCGGGCGCGCGCCAAGGCCGACGCGGCGGCCCGCAAGCACGCCCACGCCGACCTGAGTGCCTATCGCGAGCTGGTGGACGCCGGACCCACCGAGTTCACCGGATTCGACGAGTTGTCCTCGGAGGCAACGATCCTGGGCATCTTCGTGGACGGAAAGCGAGTGCCGGTGGTGGCGCACACCGCGAGTGACGGAGCCGAGGCGCCCGACCGGGTCGAGCTGGTGCTGGACCGCACCCCGTTGTACGCCGAGTCCGGCGGGCAGATCGCGGACGCCGGAACCATCAGCGGCGCCGGCGCCGGAACGAGCGCCAAGGCCGCCGTCACCGATGTGCAGAAGATCGCGAAAACCCTGTGGGTGCACCGGGTCAACGTCGAGTCCGGCGAGTTCGTCGAAGGCGACACCGTCGTCGCGGCCGTCGATCCGGCGTGGCGCCGCGGTGCCACCCAGGGGCACTCCGGCACCCACATGGTGCACGCCGCACTGCGGCAGGTGCTGGGGCCCAATGCCGTTCAGGCGGGATCGCTGAACAGACCGGGCTATCTCCGGTTCGACTTCCACTGGCAGGGGCCGCTCACCGAGGACCAGCGGATCGCCGTCGAGGAGATGGCCAACGAGGCGGTGCAGGCCGACTACCCGGTCAACACCTTCACCACCGGGCTGGACAACGCCAAGTCGATGGGTGCGATGGCGCTGTTCGGCGAGGCGTACCCCGACGAGGTCCGGGTGGTCGAGATCGGCGGGCCGTTCTCGTTGGAGCTCTGCGGTGGCACGCACGTGCACAACTCGGCGCAGATCGGCCCGGTGACCCTCCTCGGCGAGTCGTCGATCGGCTCCGGGGTGCGCCGGGTGGAGGCCTACGTCGGGCTGGACTCGTTCCGCCACCTGGCCAAGGAGCGCGCGCTGATGGCGGGGCTGGCCTCGTCGTTGAAGGTGCCGTCGGAGGAGGTTCCGGCCCGGGTGGCCAACCTGGTGGACCGGCTCAAAGCCGCCGAACGGGAACTGGAGCGCGGCCGGCTGTCGGCCGCACGCGCCGCCGCCGCAAATGCCGCGGGTGAGGCCGAGGCCATCGGTAAAGTTCGACTGGTGGCGAAGCAGATGGCCGCCGGCACCAGCGGAGCAGACCTGCGGTCGCTGGCCGCCGACATCCGCGGCAAGCTGGGCGCCGAACCGGCGGTGGTGGCGCTGGTGGCCGCGCCGCCGCCGGAATCCCCGGACACGGTGCCCTACGCCGTCGCGGTCAACCCGGCCGCGCAAGATCTGCGGCTGCGCGCCGACGAGCTGGTGAAACAGCTGGCCGCCGCGGTGGCCGGCCGCGGCGGCGGGAAGGCCGACCTGGCGCAGGGCTCGGGTAAGGATCCGGCGGGCATCGACAAGGCGCTGGCGGCGGTCCGCGCGACGGTCCGCGCGACGGCAACCGGGAACGGGCCGGCATGACCGCAGCCCAGCACCGCACCCCGGACCGCCCCGGCGGGCCGGGCGACCCCGGTCGCGGGCGGCGCCTCGGGGTGGATGTCGGCAGCGTGCGTATCGGGGTGGCCTGCTGCGACCCGGACGGTGTGCTGGCCACCCCGGTGGAGACGGTACGGCGACATCCGTCCGGCTCGCATCTGGGCCGGCTGGCCGAGCTGGTCGGCGAACTGGACGTCGTCGAGGTGGTGGTGGGGCTGCCGCGCACCCTCGCCGACCGGACGGGCGCCGCCGCCGATGACGCGATCGCGGTGGCCGACGCTCTGGCCAAGGTGCTGGCCGACCGCTCGGTCCCGGTCCCGGTGCGGCTGGCCGACGAGCGGTTGAGCACGGTGAGCGCCCAGCGGGCGCTGCGGGCGGCCGGAGTGCGGGCCAAAAGCCAGCGGACGGTCATCGACCAGGCCGCGGCCGTGACGATCCTGCAAAGCTGGCTCGATCAGCGCCGCAACGCGATGGCCCGAGAGGCCGGGGATGCCTGACCCGTCCCGTCGCAGGCGGGCGAGTCCCGCGGCCACCAGGGCGTCCTCGGGACGGCACCGGGCGCAACCGCGGAAGATTGCGCCGTCGGCCGGCGGCGGGCGGGGGAACCCCCGCAAAGACCGGCGACCGGCCAAGGTGCGCTCCGACCGGCAGCGCAGCGACCGGCCGGCGCGTCCGGCCCGGCGACGGCTGGCCGCCGGACTGGGCGTGCTGCTGCTGGCCATGACCGCCGGTGCCGCGGTGCTGCTGGCCAGGGACTGGTCGCGCCCCGTCTACGACTACAAGGGCGACGGCGAACGCGACGTCCTGATCGAGGTGCACAAGGGCGACACCACGGCCATGATCGGTGAGCGGTTGCACGACGCCGGGGTGGTGGCCACCGTCGACGCGTTCATCAATGCCGCGTACGGGAACAACAAGATGGCGGCCATCCAGTGGGGCTTCTATCAGACCCGCACCCACATCCCGGCCGAGACGGCCGTGCGGCAACTCACCGACCCGCAGCACCGGATGGGCCTGGTGGTCATCCCGGAGGGAAGCCAACTCGACGACACCACCTACATCGGCACCGGTGCGGTGACCCCGGGCATCTTCACCCTGATTTCCAAGGCCACCTGCGTGGACCTCAACGGCGACCACCACTGCGTCAGCGCGGCCGACCTGCGCAAGGCCGCGGGCACCGCTCCGATCAGATCGCTGTCGGTGCCCGGCTGGGCCGCCAAGCAGGTGGCCGCGATGGGCAGCAACCACCGCCGGATCGAGGGGCTGATCGCGCCGGGCACCTGGAACGTCAACCCACTGGGGTCCGCGCCGGAGATCCTGGCGACGTTGATCAGCACGGGCACCGCCAGCTATGACGAGTCCGGGCTGCAAACCACCGCCGCGGCCCTGGACATGTCTCCCTACGACGTGCTGGTGGTGGCGTCGCTGGTGCAGCGAGAAGGCAGGCCGGACGACTACGCGAAGGTGGCCCGGGTGATCTACAACCGGCTGCGCGGCAACCGGGAAATGCTGGAGTTCGACTCGACGGTCAACTATCCGTTGGAACGCCGGGAGGTGGCCACCTCCGACGCGGACCGGCATCGGCGCACGCCGTGGAACACCTATGTGCAGGAGGGGCTTCCGGCGACGCCGATCTGCTCGCCGGATGCGGCCGCGGTGGCCGCGGCCGAGGTGCCGGAGCCGGGGGACTGGCTCTACTTCGTCACCGTCGACTCCGACGGAACCACCCTGTTCACCGACGACTACCAGCAGCATCTGGCCTATATCGAACGGGCACAGCAAAACGGTGTCCTGGAAAGCAACCGCTAGCGGCCCGGCGCGGAAAGCGGGCGTGCTCGGCTCGCCGATCGCGCACTCTCGCTCACCGCAACTGCACTTGGCGGCCTACCGGGCGCTGGGCCTGCACGGCTGGAGCTACGAGCGGATCCACTGTGATGCCGACGAACTGCCTGCGGTGGTAGGTGGTTTCGGACCGGAGTGGGTCGGCGTCTCGGTGACCATGCCGGGCAAGTTCGCCGCACTGGAGTTCGCCGACGAACGCACCGCGCGGGCGGAACTGGTCGGGTCGGCCAACACCCTGGTGCGCACCGCGACCGGCTGGCTGGCTGACAACACCGACATCGACGGGGTGACCGGCGCGCTCGGCGCGGTGTCCGGGAGCGCCGTGGTGCTGGGCTCCGGCGGCACCGCACCCGCGGTGGTGGCGGCGCTGGCCGAGCTGGGAGCCGAAGCAGTCACCGTCGTCGCCCGCAACCCGGACCGGGCCGCGCCGGTGCTGCGACTGGCCGAGCGCATCGGCCTGCCGGGCGATTTCTGCGGACTCGACGACCCGGCCGGGTTGGCCGCCGCGGTCGCGGCGGCCGGAACACTGGTCAGTACGGTTCCGGCTGAGGTGGCGGCCCGGTACGCGCCCACGCTGGCGGCGGCTCCGGTGCTGCTGGACGCGATCTACGATCCGTGGCCGACCCCGCTGGCCGCGGCGGTGCGCGCTGCGGGCGGGACGGTGATCAGCGGCCTGCAGATGCTGCTGTACCAGGCATACACCCAGGTGGAGATGTTCACCGGGCTGCCCGCGCCGCGGGACGCGATGACTTGCGCGGTCGCCGGACTGGATTAGCCTCGCCGACGTGGGGGCGGGGACGACGGCGTTGTGGGCCGGATGGTTCTGCTGGGCGGTTGCGCTGAGCGGATACGACATCCACCAGCGGCGGTTGCCGAACTGGCTGACTCTGCCCGGGGCGATCGGCGCGCTGGTCTTCGCCACGGCGGCCGGGCGCGGCGGGCCGGCGCTCTGCGGCGCGGCGGCACTGACGGCGGTGTACTTGCTGGTGCATCTGGCCGCGCCGGCCGCGCTCGGCGCCGGCGACGTCAAGTTGGCCGGCGGTCTCGGCGCGCTGACCGGGTTTTTCGGCATCGACGTGTGGCTGCTGGCCGCGGTCGCCGCGCCGCTGCTGACCGCCGGGTGGGCGCTGATCGCCCGTGCGGCGCGCGGCGCCCGCACCGTGCCGCACGGACCGTCGATGTGTTTGGCCTGCGTAACGGCGGTTGCACTGGCTGCGGCATAGCGAATAACTGCACAGATGTCAAACTTTAATTGGAGCTATTGATTGTCTGAACGTCTATCAGGTATCGTTGGCATATCTGTAGGTGGGGTATGACACGCGGTGGGGTCCGCAAAATGGCCCGCGACGTGGCATAACACAGCTGGGACGACCGAAGGAGGTGACCGTGAAGCGAGGTGTTCTGGCGGGTATCGCCGTGGGCGCAGTGCTTGCGGGCGCCGGCCTTGTCGTCACCAATCCGACGACGTCGTCGCTGCCGGATGTACAGGTCCCGGCGGTCCAGCTGTCCAATGCCGAGGGCATGGACGCCACGGTGGCCTGGCTCGACCTGTTCGCGCAGTCTTCCGGGAGCACCACCGGGCTCGGTGGCGGCCTGCTGGACTCCGGCGCGGTCAGCATCCCCAACGAGGCGCCACTGGTCGTGATCGACGAGCAGAACCCGGCCGCGGACTTCGAGCGGATTCTCGACGGTGTGATCGGTAAGGCCGGCAGCCAGTACAGCGCGGTCACCTCGGGCACTGGCCCGGACGCGGTCACCTACCTGATCCTCAACAACGGGTACTGATTCTCCACAACGGTTCCTGACCGTTCGCCCGCAACGCGCCGCACCCGTCCGCCGAGGCGGGCCGGAAGAAACCGGCATGGGAAGATGGGACACGTGTTGCGCTGGATTACCGCCGGTGAGTCCCACGGTCGCGCCCTGGTGGCCGTGGTGGAAGGCATGGTCGCCGGGGTAACCGTCACCTCCGAGGACATCGCCGCCCAGCTCGGCCGCCGCCGCCTGGGCTATGGCCGCGGCGCACGGATGAAATTCGAGGCCGACGCGGTGACCGTGCTCGGCGGAGTGCGGCACGGCAGCACGCTGGGTGGCCCGATCGCCATCGAGATCGGCAACACCGAGTGGCCGAAGTGGGAGACCGTGATGGCCGCCGACCCCGTGGACCCCGACGTCCTGGACGGCGCGGGCGGGGCCCGCAACGCCCCGCTCACCCGGCCGCGGCCCGGCCACGCCGACTACGCCGGCATGCTCAAATACGGCTTCGACGATGCCCGCCCGGTGCTCGAGCGGGCCAGTGCGCGCGAGACCGCGGCGCGGGTGGCGGCGGCCACGGTCGCGCGGGCTTTCCTCGACCAAGCGCTCGGTGTGCGGGTGTTCTCGCACGTCATCTCGATCGGCGCGTCGGAGCCCTACGCGGGCCCGCCGCCGCGGCCCGGCGACCTGGCCGCCATCGACGCCAGCCCGGTGCGCGCTTTCGATCCCGCCGCCGAGCAGCGGATGATCGCCGAGATCGAGGCCGCCAAGGCCGACGGCGACACCCTGGGCGGGGTGGTTGAGGTGATCGCGGCGGGCCTGCCGATCGGGCTGGGGTCGTTCACCAGCGGCGACAATCGGCTGGACAGCCAGTTGGCCGGCGCGGTGATGGGCATTCAGGCGATCAAGGGCGTCGAGATCGGTGACGGGTTCGAGACCGCGAGACGGCGCGGCAGCGCCGCCCACGACGAGATGTACCCCGGCCCCGACGGCGTTGTCCGGTCCACCAACCGTGCCGGCGGCCTGGAGGGCGGGATGACCAACGGCCAGTTGCTGCGGGTGCGGGCGGCGATGAAGCCGATCTCCACTGTGCCGCGGGCGCTGTCCACCGTCGACATGGCCACCGGTGACGAAGCCGTCGCCATCCACCAGCGCTCCGATGTGTGCGCGGTTCCGGCGGCGGGCGTGGTGGCCGAGGCGATGGTCGCGCTGGTGCTGGCGCGGGCGGCACTGGAGAAGTTCGGCGGGGACTCGCTGGCCGAGACGCGCCGCAACGTCGACGGCTACCGACGGTCCGTCGCCGACCAGGAGCCGGCCGGCGACCCGGCGCGGGCATCCGGGTAGATGGCGCCCAGGGCCGTGCTGGTGGGGCTGCCGGGCGCCGGCAAGTCCACCATCGGGCGACGGTTGGCCAAGGCGCTCGGTGTCGATCTGCTCGATACCGACGCCGCCGTGGAGGCCAGCACCGGCCGCAGCATCGCCGACATCTTCGCCACCGACGGCGAACAGGAGTTCCGTCGCATCGAGGAGGACGTGGTGCGGGCGGCGCTGGCCGGCCACGACGGCGTTTTGTCGCTGGGCGGCGGCGCCATCACCAGCGCCGGCGTGCGGGACGCGCTGGCCGGCCACACCGTGGTGTTCCTGGAGATCAGTGCCGCCGAAGGGGTGCGACGCACCGGCGGTTCCACGGTGCGGCCGCTGCTGGCCGCGAAAGACGAGGCCGAGCGGTACGCGAAATTCAATACCCTGATGCAGCAGCGGGTTCCGCTGTACCGGCGGGTCGCGACCATCCGGGTCAACACCAACCGGCGCAACCCGCAGGCGGTGGTGCGCTACATCGCGTCCCGGCTGCGGGCAGCCGCACCGGCCGCCGAGCCGACCCCTGCGGTGCCGGCGGTCCCAACGACGCCGGTGCCCACCCCGGCCACACCCGCGGCCCTGGCCGCACGCCGCACCGGAGGAGGCAGATGACCGACATTTCCGAACCGATCACCGTCACGGTGGCCACCGACCCGCCGTACCCGGTGGTGATCGGCACCGGTCTGCTCGGCGAACTGGCCGGCGTGCTGGGCCGCCGGCACCGCGTCGCGATCCTGTACCAGCCGACGCTCACTCAGACCGCCGAGGCCATTCGGGCCTTCTTGGCGGACAAGGGCATTGATGCGCACCGAATCGAGATTCCGGACGCCGAGGACGGCAAAGAACTGCCGGTTCTGGGCTTCGTCTGGGATGTGCTGGGGCGCATCGGGATCGGACGCAAAGACGCCCTGATCAGCCTGGGCGGCGGCGCCGCGACCGACCTGACCGGCTTTGCGGCGGCGACCTGGCTGCGCGGCATCTCGGTCGTTCATGTGCCGACCACGCTGCTGGCGATGGTCGACGCGGCCGTCGGCGGCAAGACCGGCATCAACACCGACGCCGGCAAGAACCTGGTCGGTGCGTTCCATCAGCCGGAGGCCGTCGTCGTCGACCTGGCCACTCTGGAGACGTTGCCGCCCAGGGAGATCGTCACCGGGATGGCCGAGGTGGTAAAGGCGGGGTTCATCGCCGACCCGACGATCCTCGACCTCATCGAAGCCGACCCGAAGGCGGCGCTGAACCCGGCCGGCGACGTGCTGGGCGAACTGGTCCGGCGTGCGGTAGCGGTCAAGGCCGAGGTGGTCGCCGCCGATGAGAAGGAATCGCAACTGCGCGAAATCCTCAACTATGGACACACCCTCGCGCACGCGATCGAAGCACTGGAACGGTACCGGTGGCGACACGGTGACGCGGTGTCGGTGGGGCTGGTGTTCGCCGCCGAACTGGCCAGGCTGGCCGGCCGACTCGACGACGCCACCGCCGACCGGCACCGTTCGATCCTGATGTCGCTGGGCCTGCCGGTCAGTTACCGCACCGACGCACTGCCCGGGCTGCTCGAATACATGGCCGGGGACAAGAAGACCCGCGCCGGTGTGCTGCGCTTCGTCGTCCTCGACGGGCTGGCCAAGCCCGGCCGGCTGGAGGGGCCGGATCCGGCGCTGCTGGCCGCCGCCTACGCCGAGGTGGGTAAACGCCCGTGACCGCCCCGAAGCGAATCAACGTGATCAACGGCCCGAACCTGGGCCGGCTCGGCCGTCGCGAGCCCGAGGTGTACGGCGACACCACCCACGACGACCTGACGGCGCTGATCAAGCGCGAGGCCGTCGAGCTGGGGCTGAATGTGGTTGTCCGGCAGAGCGACAGCGAATCGCAGCTGCTGGACTGGATTCACCAGGCCGCCGATGCCGAGGAGCCGCTGATCCTCAATGCCGGTGGCTTGACCCACACGTCGGTAGCGCTGCGCGACGCGTGCGCCGAACTGCGGGCGCCGTTGATCGAGGTGCACATCTCGAACGTGCATGCGCGCGAAGACTTTCGCCGGCACTCCTACTTGAGTCCGATTGCCACCGGGGTGATCGTCGGGCTGGGGGTGCAGGGCTACCTGTTGGCGCTGCGTTACCTGGCCGGTCTGCCCGGCTGAGCCGCGAGCTCGCCGCTTAGCTGTCGGAGCCTTCGTCCCCGGTGGGGATTTCGGTGGTGGTGTCCTCGCCGGCGACGTTGATTTCGGTGGTGTCCGCCTGCGACGGCAGGACGGCGGTGGGGGCCTCTGACCCGGCGGTCGCACCGGCCGCCGTAGCGCCGGCACCGACCGCGGCGAACACGTCGGTCGGTGCGGTCCCGATCGCGGCCGGCTGCTCACCGGCTTCGATGGCGGCCAGGCCGTGGTGGTGCACCGGCAGCTTGGCGTACTTCCGGTCGAGCAGCTTGCGGCCCAGCGCCACCCCGACCATCGCCGGGACGAACACGATCAGCGCGGTGAACGCCGCGAACGTGCTCAGCTCCTCGAGCAGCCCGCCCGCGTAGAAACCCTTGTAGATCAGTGCTGTGATGACCGACAGCACGCCGCTGAGCGCCCCGGCGATCACCCCCGCGATCAGCCAGATCATCGCCAGGTCGTCGCGGCGGTCCGGGTCCGGGTGTGCCTTGGCGTCGGCATGACCGTCGGCCCAGCCCCACAGCAGGGCCCACGGCGCGCCGAGCAGCAGCACCGCCACGGTGATCACATCCGCGTGTGTCGGCATGAGATTCATCAGCACGCTCTGGGCGAGCCGGACGCCGTACATCAGGGCGGTGAAGGCCAGCCCGCGCACCAACCACTTGTTCATGGGGTGACAGCCTAGCGAGTAGCGTCGGCGGGCGTGACGCATTCCCGGCGACGCGACAATCTGGGTGCCCGGATCGCCGCCCTGGACCTGGACGCGATGCTGGTCACCGACCTGGTCAACGTGCGTTATCTGTGCGGGTTCACCGGCTCGGCCGGCGCGTTGCTGGCCTATGCCGACGAGCGGCCGGCACTGCTGGTGACCGACGGCCGGTACCGGACCCAGGCGGCCCGTCAGGTTCCCGATCTGGCGGTGGCGATCGAGCGCACCGGCGCCGGTCACCTGGCGGCGGTGGCCGCCGCGGCGGGGGTGCGGCGGTTGGGTTTCGAGAGCCACGTGGTCACGGTCGACGGGCTGGACGCATTGGCGCGGGCGTTGGGCGACTCGGCGAATGGAGCCGGTGCGGAGCTGGTTCGGGCCTCGGGTGTGGTGGAGTCGCTTCGCGAGGTCAAAGACGCCGGCGAGGTGGCGCTGCTGCGGCTGGCCTGCGAGGCGGCCGACGCCGCGCTGGCCGAGCTGGTGGACCGCGGCGGGCTGCGGCCCGGCCGCACCGAACGCGAGGTCGGCCGCGAGTTGGAGTCGCTGATGCTCGACCACGGTGCCGATGCGCGGGCGTTCGAGACCATCGTGGCCGCCGGGGCGAACTCGGCCATCCCGCACCACCGGCCGACGGACGCCGTTCTGGCGGCCGGCGACTTCGTCAAGATCGATTTCGGCGCGCTGGTCGCCGGTTATCACTCCGACATGACCCGCACCTTCGTGCTGGGCCCGGCGGCCGACTGGCAGCGGGAGATCTACCGGTTGGTCGCCGCCGCGCAGCAGGCCGGCCGGGACGCGCTGGTGCCCGGTGCCCGGCTGCGTGATGTGGACGCCGCCGCCCGGCAGGTGATCGCCGACGCCGGCTACGCCGAGAACTTCGGTCACGGCCTCGGCCACGGGGTGGGCTTGCGGATCCACGAAGCGCCGGGAGTCAACGCGACGGCTGACGGTACACTGCTTGCCGGTGCCGTGGTGACCGTGGAGCCCGGTGTCTATCTGCCCGATCGGGGCGGTGTCCGCATCGAGGACACGCTGGTGGTGGGCGGCGGGGTGTCAGAAGCCCCCGGGCGGATCCCGGAATTGCTGACCAGGTTCCCGAGGGAACTGACCATCCTGGACTAGGAGACGAGAGACGACCGTGGCCTCAACTGCCGACTTCAAGAACGGGCTGGTGCTGTCGATCGACGGCCAGCTGTGGACGATCACCGAATTCCAGCACGTCAAGCCCGGCAAGGGGCCGGCGTTTGTGCGAACCAAGCTGAAGAACGTGCTGTCCGGCAAGGTCGTCGACAAGACGTTCAACGCCGGGGTCAAGGTGGAGACCGCCACCGTCGACCGCCGTGACACCACCTACCTGTACCGCGACGGCGCCGACTTCGTGTTCATGGACAGCGAGGACTACGAGCAGCACCCGCTGCCGGAGTCGCTGGTCGGCGACGCCGCCAACTACCTGTTGGAGGGCATGCCGGTGCAGGTGGCGTTCAACGCCGGCGTCCCGCTGTACCTCGAGCTGCCGGTCACCGTCGAGCTGGAGATCACCCACACCGAGCCGGGCCTGCAGGGCGACCGGTCCAACGCCGGCACCAAACCCGCCACCGTGGAGACCGGTGCGCAGATCAACGTGCCGCTGTTCGTCAACACCGGTGACAAGGTGAAGGTGGACACCCGCGACGGCAGCTACCTGGGCCGGGTCAACTCCTGACCATGCCCGAGCGCAAGCCGGCGCGCCCCGCGCGGGCCATCCGCCCCGCGCGGCCCGTTAAAGGCCGCCATCTGGCCCGTAAACGCGCGGTCGACCTGCTTTTCGAGGCCGACGCCCGCGGCCTGACCCCGGGCGAAGCCGCCGACGCGCGCACCGCGCTGGCCGCGGCGGATCCCGAGGTCGCATCGCTGAACCCGTACACCGAGGCGGTGGCCCGCGGTGTCGGTGAGCACACGGAGCACATCGACGACTTGATCACCTCGCATCTGCAGGGCTGGACGCTGCAGCGGCTGCCGGCGGTGGACCGGGCGATCCTGCGGGTTGCGGTGTGGGAGTTGCTGTACGCCGACGATGTGCCGGAGCCGGTGGCCGTCGACGAGGCGGTGCAGCTGGCCAAGGAGCTGTCCACCGACGACTCGCCCGGCTTCGTCAACGGCGTGCTGGGTCAGGTGATGCTGGTGACGCCGCAGATTCGGGCGGCGGCGCAGGCGGTGCGGGCAGCGGAGCGCAGCGACGGTGCCTCCGACGCGGACGGGTGAGCCGGCGATCCCGCCGCTGCGGACTCAATCCCCGACGATGTCGCGGAAAGTCGGGCAGTGATCCTGAATCGCCTTGCGTACGAACCGGATCGAATCACGCCGGCTCAACCCGGCGTCGCTTTCGACGCTCATCACCGCCAACTCGTAGTCGCCGCCGCTCTCGGCGAGAATCTGGCACACTCCCTGAAACGAGTCGCCGCCCGGCGCGGCACCGGCTGCCGCGGCCAGCATCAGCGAGGCCGCGGCGAGGATTGCCGGCGCAAAGAGTCTCGTCATCGCGACCCCGAATCAATGCGGCGGGCAGCTGCCGCGCGGCCCCCGGGGCACGCACCGGACCAGCTCACCGTTCTGGTCGTTGATGCACCAGAGATAGAACTTGTCGCCGATCTTGTTGGTGCCCTCGAACGGGCCGGCCGTCGCCTGCCCGTCGTCGATCACCAGCGAGTCGTCCTGCACCGTCGCCTGGTGTCCAGCAGCGTTCAACCGGTCGCAGGCATCCTGGGCCGTTTCGGCACCCGCGATGGCGGCCGTGTATCCGTCGGCGTTCATCCCACTGAGATTACTCAGCCCTGCCGCGGTCGCGACCCGGGCGATGGTCGCATCAGCCGCTGCCTTTAGACCCTTGACGTCGGTGAAACGACCCACACGCGGACTTGCGGGGGGCCACACTGGACACATGGCCCGAGATGGGGGACGACCGAGACGGCTCCGGGTCTCCGCGCTGGCGGCGGTGGCCAACCCGTCGTTCACGCGTGTCGACACCTGGAACCTGCTGGATGACGCGTGTCGCCAGCTCGCCGAGGTCAGCCGCGCCGGGAAGGGCACCGCGCATGAGGAGGCCCGGATCAAACGCCTGCTGGACCGGGTCGCCGCCTACGAGCGGTACTGGCTGTTCCCCGGCGCGGAGGGGCTGGCCGCGTTCCGCGGCTACCTGACGACGGGGGCCTGGGTCCGGCTGGCCGAAGAGGTGTCCCTGGCGGTGCGGCTGCTGTCCGAGTACGGCGACCGGGCGGCGCTGTTCGACACCGGCGCGTCGCTGGCCGGGCAGGAGCTGGTGGCGAAGGCCAAACAGCAGCAGTTCTACACCGTGGTGCTGGCCGACGATGCCCCGCACGGCGCCCCGGAGAGCCTGGCCGAGAGCCTGCGCGCGCTGCGCGATCCGACCGACGAGGTGCAGATCGGCGTGCTGGTAGTGGCCAGTGTCGAGGACGCGATCACCGCGGTCGCGCTCAACGGCGAGGTTCAGGCCGCGATCGTCCGGCACGACTTGCCGCTGCGCTCCCGCGACCGGGCGCCGCTGATGAACACACTGCTCGGCGCCAACGACGACGCGGTGACCGCCGATTTCGGCCACGACGCCATCGAGTGCGGCGAGTGGATCCGCGAACTGCGGCCGACCATCGACCTCTACCTGCTCACCGACGAGTCGATCGCCGCTGACACCGAGGACGAGCCGGACGTCTACGACCGAACCTTCTACCGGCTCAACGACGTCACCGACCTGTACAGCACCGTGCTGTCCGGTATTCGAAAGCGTTATGCCACCCCGTTTTTCGATGCGCTGCGGGCGTACGCGGCCGAGCCGGTCGGTCAGTTCCACGCGCTGCCGGTGGCCCGCGGCGCCAGCATCTTCAACTCGAAGTCGCTGCAGGACATGGGCGAGTTCTACGGCCGCAACATCTTCATGGCCGAGACGTCGACCACCTCCGGCGGGCTGGACTCGCTGCTGGAGCCGCACGGCAACATCCGGGCCGCGATGGACAAGGCCGCGCTCACCTGGAACTCCGATCACACCTACTTCGTCACCAACGGCACCTCCACCGCCAACAAGATCGTCGTGCAGGCGCTGACCCGGCCCGGCGACATCGTGCTGATCGACCGCAACTGCCACAAGTCGCATCACTACGGCCTGGTGCTGGCCGGTGCCTACCCGCTGTACCTGGACGCCTATCCACTGGAGCAGTTCGCGATCTACGGCGCGGTCACGTTGCGCACCATCAAGAAGGCACTGCTCGACCTGGAGGCCGCCGGGCAGTTGGACCGGGTCCGGATGCTGCTGTTGACCAACTGCACCTTCGACGGCGTTGTCTACAACCCGCAGCGGGTGATGGAGGAGGTGCTGGCGATCAAGCCGGACATCTGCTTCCTGTGGGACGAGGCCTGGTACGCCTTCGCCACCGCGGTGCCCTGGGCGCGTCAGCGCACCGCGATGATCTCCGCCGAACGGTTGCGAGCCAGGCTGTCTTCGGCGGAGTACGCCGCCGAGTACCGAGCGTGGCGGGAGACCATGGGCGGTGTCGAGCGTGCGGAGTGGGTCGACCGCCGGCTGCTGCCCGACCCGCAGCAGGCGCGGGTGCGGGTGTATTCGACGCACTCCACCCACAAATCGCTGTCGGCCCTGCGCCAGGCGTCGATGGTGCACATCCGCGATCAGGATTTCAACTCGCGCACCCGCGACGCGTTCGCCGAGGCGTTTCTCACCCACACCTCCACGTCGCCCAACCAGCAGTTGCTGGCCTCGCTCGACCTGGCCCGCCGGCAGGTCGACATCGAGGGCTTCCAGATGGTCCGGCGGGCCTACGACATGGCGCTGGTGTTCCGGCACCGGGTGCGCAAGGACCCGGTAATCGGTAGGTGGTTCCGCATCCTCGACGAGTCCGATCTGGTGCCCGGCGAGTTCCGCACGTCGACGGTCAGCTCCTACCGGCAGGTGCGGACGGGCGCGCTGGCCGAGTGGAACGAAGCGTGGCGCTCCGACGAGTTCGTCCTGGACCCGACCCGGGTCACCCTGTTCATCGGCAAGACCGGGATGAACGGGTTCGACTTCCGGGAGAAGGTCCTGATGGACCGGTTCGGCATCCAGATCAACAAGACGTCGATCAACTCCGTGCTGCTGATCTTCACCATCGGCGTCACCTGGTCCAGCGTGCAGTACCTGCTCAACGCGCTGCGCCGGGTGGCCGCCGAACTGGACGAGGAGTATGCCGGCGCCGGTGTCGACGACCGCGCCTTCCATGCGCACCAGGTCTCCGAGATCACCGAAGACCTTCCGCCACTGCCGGACTTCAGCGAGTTCGACGGCGCGTTCCGCCCGCTGGGCGCCACCGTGTACGGCGACATGCGCTCGGCCTTCTACGCCGGCTATGAAGAGGGCGACCGCGAGCATGTGCGGCTCGGCGAAGCCGGGCGGCGGGTCGCGGACGGCAAGACGCTGGTGTCGACGACATTCGTGGTGCCGTATCCGCCCGGGTTCCCGGTGCTCGTCCCGGGGCAGGTGGTGTCCAAGGAGATTCTGTACTTCATGGCCGAGCTTGACGTGAAGGAGATCCACGGCTACAACCCGGATCTCGGGTTGTCGGTGTTCACCGATGCCGCGCTGGCCCGGATGGCCCAGGCCCGGGAGGCCCGGGGGCCGCACTGACCCCGTTCGTCAAACGCAACGACACGGCGCCGCCTGGCCTGTTCTCCTGGGAAGCCGCAGGGCTGCAATGGATTTCGGCGGTTGACGGGGGTGCGCCGTGCGTGCCGGTGCTCGGCCACGACGCGACCAGCCTGACGTTGGCGCGACTGACGTCGGTGGCGCCGAGCCGCGCCGCGGCGGCCGAATTTGGGGCGCGGCTGGCCGTCACCCATGACGGCGGTGCCGCGGCGTTCGGCGCGCCGCCGGACGGCTGGGCCGGGCCGGGGTTCTTCGGCCCACTGGACCGGCCGCTGCCGCTCTCGCTGACCGGGCACTCGGCCTGGGGTGAGTTCTACGCCGACGAACGGTTGGTCCCGATGGCCGAGCTGGCCGGCGGGCGACTCGACGCAGAAGCCCGGAGAACCCTCGAAGCGGTGGTGTCACGTTGCCACGCAGGGGATTACGACGACGACGATCGTCCGGCCCGGCTGCATGGCGACCTGTGGAGCGGCAACGCGATGTGGACGGCCGACGGCGTGGTGTTGATCGACCCGGCCGCTCACGGCGGGCACCGGGAGACCGACCTGGCGATGCTGGCGCTGTTCGGCTGCCCGCACTCCGATGCGGTGCTGGACGGCTACCAGCGGGTGCATCCGCTGCGTCCAGGCTGGCGGGATCGGGTGCCGCTGCACCAGCTCTACCCGCTGCTGGCGCACGTCGTGTTGTTCGGGGTGGGTTATCTGCGACCGACCGCGGCCGCGCTAATGCAGGCCGCCCGGATCGGCGAGCGGTACCAGTAAGGCCATGCTCCGGGTAGCCGGTCAGCTTCGGCCGGCGATGATTCCTTCGAGAAGTTTGACGATCTGCTGCTGGCCGACGGCGGTGGCGTCGAACTTGCCGCGCATTTCCATGAAGCCGTTGTCGACCTGGTCGAACCGGCTGTCGACGTAGCTGCGGAAGTCCGTCAGATCCGCGCGGAGCGCGTTGAAGCTACCGGTGGTGGCTTGGCGGAAATCGTGCAGCTCGCCGCGCACCTCGTGCAGCTCGCTGCGGACGCCGCGCAGTTCCGCCCGGAATTCTTCGACATCGCGATCGGCGGCGCCGGCCAGGGTGCGGGCGGCTGCCGTATCTTCTTTGCTGGCGCGGACCTGTTTGCCGAGTTTGTCTACCTGCCCCTCCAGGTGAGATACGCGCGGTTCGAGATCGTCTGAGGCCATGGGGGTCAGCGTACCGCCGGCACGGTGGCGCCGGATCAAGTCATCCACAGCCGCGGCTCGCTGACGGCAGCGTGGCTCAGTCGCGGGTGTGGCCTGGGTTGTCCTCTGCGGCCGGTGGATCGCTTGCCGGCTCGAGACTGACGTGCAGTTCCTCCGCCAGCTCACGCACCCGGGTCTCCAGTGCCGATACCCGCGCTTCCAAATTTCCCCCTGACATGACCGAAAGCCTACCGCTCGAGGTGGGTTGGGCGGGTTGGTCCGGATCGCTGGGCGCGGCCGCCGCGCGGGTACTGGCCGGCGGTGCGGACCGTGAAGTCGGGCAACTGCATGGCGAGATGCGGGATTTCCGTCAGGCGACTATCGCGAGTTTCAACGCCACACGCAACGATCTGATCGATCTGCGGAACCATGTCGACCCCGGGTTCGCGCGGGTGGATGCCGGGTTTGCGGAGGTGCACGGTCGGCTGGATGGGGCCGCGGCCGGTCTCGCACACATCACCCGCCTGTTGACCGGTCTGGTGGCAGGAGGTGGCGACAACCGTGCCTGGTCAGCTTTGGCCGGCGATGATTCCTTCGAGGAGCTTGACGATGTGCTGCTGGCCGGCGGCGGTGGCGTCGAACTTGCCGCGCATTTCGATGAAGCCGTCGTCGACGTCGCTGCGGAGCTTGGTGAAGTCCGCACGGAGCGCGTTGAAGCTGCCGGTGGTGGCGCGGCGGAAATCGTGCAACTCGCCGCGCAGTTCCTGCACTTCGCCGCGTAGGTCGTCGCGTACCTCGTGTAGTTCGCCGCGTAGGTCGTCGCGTACTTCGTGTAGTTCGCCGCGGAGGTCGTGCAGTTCGACCCGGAATTCTTCGACATCGCGGTCGGCGGCGCCGGCCAGGATGCGGGCCGCGGCGGCGTCGTGCTCACTGGCGCGGACGCGGTCGGTGAGCTTGTGCACCTGATCTTCCAGGCCGGATACGCGGGGCTCAAGATCGTCTGACGGCATGGCCGTGAGCCTACCGCCGGAACGGCGGCGACGGATTGAGTTATCCACAGCCGCGGATCGGCTACGGCGGCGTGCCTCAGCCGTCGGCTTGGCCCGGGGTGTCGTCTCCGGCCTCGGGATCACTCGGGGTGTCGAGCCCGACGTGCAGTTGTTCGGCGAGCTCGTGCACCCGCGTCGCCAGCGCCGATACCCGACGAGGGGGATTCGGTTCAAGAGACTCTGTATTGGCTGTCGCAGCCTGGAATCCGGGAATCCGTCAAGGCCTCCGAGGCCGATGTCGCCGCCGGACGCACCTACGGTGAGGAGGAGATTCGATCGTCCTTCGGCGTGCCACGGCGGCCCAGCTGAGGTGCCTGAGCCCGCGGTCTACGCGACCAGGTTCACCGCGACCGCAAGACGTGATCTCGACCGGCTCCCGCCGCGCATCCTGTCCGCCGTCGTCGAGTGCGCATTCGGCGATCTCGCGCGCTCCTCGTCGCGTAGGGAAACCACTGGGTGGTGAACTGGCCGGCCAATTCAGCGCGCGGCGGGGCTCGTATCGCGTCCTCCACCGCGTCGACGACGACACACAGACGGTATGGGTTCACCGGTTCGACCACCGTTCCGACATCTACCGGCGTCAGTGACGGAGGCTGTGCTATTGAATCCCGACTAGTCTGACTAGTCAGAATGACATATTGTGGTTGTCGTGAAGACGATCACCAGCACCGAGGCGAAGGCCCGGCTGAATGCCCTGCTGGCCGAGGTGGAACGCACCGGCGCGCCGATCACGATCACCAACCATGGTCGCCCCGTCGTCATCATGTCCCCGGCTGCCGCGCACCCCCGCAACTTCGGGCAACTGCCCGCGCTGAGCGTTCCCGATGACTTCGACGCGCCGCTCCCCGCGGACGAACTGGCCGCCTGGGAGCCGTTCTCATGACCGTGATATGACCGGAATCCTGCTGGACACCAACGCCTTGCTGCGGGTGGTTTCCACGCCCGAGCGCATCCCGGCGCGGGCGCGGCGCCAACTCGAAGACCAGTCCAACGAGTTGTTCGTGTCGGCGGCGTCGGCGTGGGAGGTGGCCATCAAGACCCGTATCGGCCGGCTCGACGGCGCCGCGCTGCTCTCCGGCTGGGCCGAGATCCTGGCCGACATGAACGCCACCGACCTGGCGATCGACTCCACCGACGCGGCGACGGCGGGTCAGCTCAGCTGGCAGCACAGGGACCCGTTCGACCGGGTGATCGTCGCGCAGGCCGCGCGCCGGGGTCTGACGATCGCCACCAGCGACACAGCCATCCAGCAGAGGGCGATCACGCCGGTCATCGTGATCCGGTGAGGGGTGTGGACGGCTGCACGTGGGCGGGCGAGTGCGGTGTTCGCCGCCGGGAGGTCCTCATTCCCTCGATAATGCTGCGCTGGCCTCGAAGCGAGGATTAAAGCCCGCATCATTGCTCGCTGGCAGTACCGCCCTATGACCCCGAGCCGCAGTTCGGTGGACAGGTGGTCGGCGGTCCGGTAGGCCCGGGTCCCGCCCGTGCCGCCGTTGCCCCCGTCACCGCCGGTTTGACCGGAGTAGGGTTGGCCGGGTTGGCCCTGTCCGGCGGCACCAACCGCGCTGTGCGCGAAACAGCTCGCCACCGCCACGCCCCGCGCGCCGACAACCGCCGTCGTTCATCCGGCCCGGGCGCACGCGGCGTCGGTTATAGTCGCCCCGTGTCCGGCCCGGTGACCGCACGCCCGGCGATCTGTTTGAACATGATCGTCCGCAACGAGGCGCACATCGTCGCCGAGGTGCTCGACTCGGTGGCGCCCTACATCAGCTACTGGGTGATCGTCGACACCGGCTCCGATGACGGCACCCAGGCCGTGATCCGGGATCACCTGGCGGCCTTGGGGATCCGCGGCGAGCTACACGAGCGGCCATGGCGCAACTTCGGCCACAACCGCTCCGAGGCACTGACCCTGGCGCAGGGCCACGGCGACTACATCTGGGTCATCGACGCCGACGACGTCGTGGTCGGCAGCCCGGACTTCACCGGTCTGGATGCCGACATCTACTTCATGCGGATCGGCGAATCGTCCTTCACCTACTGGCGTCCGCAGCTGTTCCGCGACGGGTTGCCGGTCCGCTACCTCGGTGTCGTTCACGAGTTCGTCAGGTGCGAGGTCGCCCATACCGAGGGCCGCCTGGCGGGCGACTACTGTATTGATTCGCGCCGGCTGGGGGCCCGCAGCCGGGACACCGACAAGTACGCCCGCGACCGCGATCTGTTGCTGGCCGAGGTGCAACGTGACCCTGCCGATGCGCGCTCGGTGTTCTATCTGGCGCAAAGCTATTTCGATCTGGGTGATTTCGCGCAGGCGCGCACCTGGTATCAGCGGCGGATCGAGCTGGGCGGGTGGGCCGAGGAGGTCTACTACTCGATGACGCGGGTCGCCGAGTCGATGGCCAGAATGGGTGCGCCGTGGCCCGACGTGCAGGACGCCTATCTGCGGGCGTGGGCTTTCCGGCCGACTCGCGCCGAGTCGCTGTATGCCATCGCTCATCACTACCGGGTCGAGCAGAGCTATCAGTTGGGTTATTTGTTCGCCGAGCAGACCGCCAGAATCCCACTGCCCGAAGATGATCGGCTATTCGTGAACGCAGACGTCTATGTCTGGCGGGCCGCCGACGAACAGGCGGTGTGCGCGTTCTGGATCGGCAAGCATGCCGAGGCGTTCACGTTGTGCCGAGAACTATTGGCCCACACCGAAATTCCCGACCATGAACGACAGCGCATCGCCGGCAACCGGGATTTTTCGGTACCCGCCATGATCGAAGCGGCGTCGTCGTATCCGCAGACGGTGGTGGCCGGCCTGGCCGCGGGTGCGCGCAGCGCCGACGCTGAGGTCACCGTCACCCTCATCGCCGGGACGGATCGCGCCACCGCCGAGGCGACGCTGAATTCGTTTCTGCACTGTTGTACCGATATCGGCCGGGTCGGGCGATTCCTGGCATTCGATACCGGCCTTTGTTCCGACGATCGCAAGATACTCAGGCAGCGTTACGGATTCGTCGAGTTTGTCGGCGTCGAATCCGACGCTCCGCTAGGCCAACTTCGCAGCCACGTTCACGGGCGGCTGTGGCTGCACCTGGGTCAGGGTTGGCGGTTCTTCGCCCCCGAGGACTACATCACCCGGCTGACCGCGGTGCTCGACGCCGAACCGGACGTGTTCGAAGTCGGCATCAACTTCGAAGACGCGACCACCCTGACCGGTGCCACTGCGACCGAGCAATCCACGCGACGGGCAGCCGATGCGGGTCGCTACGTGCTTACGGATGCGCCATTTGTCGGGCCGGCGATGTTCGACACCGCCCGCTTCGACCGGGCCGGCACCGACGGGCTGAACACCGCCAGCCTCGACGAAGTGCTGTGCATCGCTGCGGGACAACAGGAGTAGCCGCCGGTGCGGGTTGCGCTCAATCGATCTTGCGTTGGCGCAGGCTCGCCGGGTCGGCCAGCGGGATGAGGATCTGTGACGGTGTCGGCCCGCCCTGGCGGATCTGATAACTGCCGCCGGCCAGGGCCCGCTGTGCCGGCTTGGTTGGCACCAGGTGCGGAAAGTCGTAGCTGGTGACGGTAAGCCGCAGCCGGTGACCGGCCTCGAGCAGCGCGGCGGTCGGGAAGATCTCGATGTCGTAGCGGGTCAGCTCACCGGGGACGACGGGCTCGGTGGCCGCCCGGGTGTGGATGTGGTGGGGCAGCAGTACGGTGCCGTCGGGCAGGCGCCAGCTGAGCTTGTCGTCCAGTGCGCGGTGCGAACCCAGCAGCGCGCCCTGGGTCAGCGGGCGGCTGACCCCGTCCGGGGTGACCACGTCGAGGTGGGCCACCCACAGGGATTCGGTGGTGCTGGCGGTGGCGTGCAGGGTCAGCACGATCGGCCCGGCCACCAGCGTCGGCGCGCTGAACGGTTCGCCCGTGTAGGTCAGCTCGTCGCGCTGCAGCCGCCGGTTGTCCTGGTCGTAGCGGATCGGGCGGCCCCGCTGGCTGGCGGCGAAGCTGTTCAGCCCCAGACTCCACTGCTCCAGGCTGCGGCCCGACACCGGGCCCCGGCGCCGGTAGGGCAGCGTCGCCTCAGTCTCCTCGGAGTCGGCGTCGGCCGTCAGGCGTCCGTCGTGCGACAGGTAGAGGCGGGTGGGTGTCGTCTCGGCGACCGGGTATCCGTCGGTTCGGAACCACTCCGGGCTGCCGATCGGCTGGAAGACGAACCGTGGTCCGGAGATCTCGGCGGTGGTGTCGTCGCGCAGCCACCGGTCGAACCAGCGCAGCTGCAGCTCGGCCAGGCGCAGGCCGCCGTAATCCGACACGTGGTACCACGGCCCCATCAACAGCCGGACCCGGTCGGTCAGCACCTGGCTCGGTTCCATCGGAGCGGTGAGCGGCCGTCCGGCATAGGCGTTCTGCAGGGCGGCGTAATTCAGCGGCGCGCCACGCTGGAACGCGTCGTGCCAGCCGCCGATCAGGAAGACCGCAACGTCGTTGGCGGCGATCTTCCCCAGCACGTCGGCCGTGCGCATCGGGTCCCAGAACGGCCCGTCGAAGGCCGCGTCACCGCCGCTCACCGCTTCGGCAACCAGCGGCTTGAAGTAGCTGCGCTGGTCCCGGCCACGCCGGCGCACCTCACCCAGGCCACCCGAACGCGGCCACGGATGCCGGCCGGGGAGCAGGAACTCCAGGGTCGGGTTGAGCACGTTGAGCAGGCCGTACACCCCGGCGTAGGCGCGCACGGTGCGCAGGTGCGGCACCCCGCCCATGCCGGCGGCGTCGCGGTAGAAGTCGTTGGCGGCCATCACCGGGAAGACCGCCTTCAGCGGCGAATCCGGCCCGACAGCGGCTGCGGCGAACAGTTGGTTGATCGCCAGGTAGGAGATGCCGAACATGCCGACGCGGCCATTGGAGTTGGGCAGCGCCGCCGCCCAGGAGACCAGCTCCACGCCGTCTTCGGTCTGCCGGTCGCCGAACATCTCGAACGACCCGCCGGATGCCCCGGTGCCGCGGACGTCGACCATCACCTCGATGTAGCCGCGCTTGATCAGATACGGGTCGGGGCCGCCGCCGATCTGCGCGGCCGGCGGCGGGGCCAGCTTGCCGTACGGGGTGACCGACAGCAGCACCGGGAACGGTCCGGTGGCGGGCTCGCCGGTTTCCGGGACGGTGGGGTAGTGGACGTCGGCGCGCAGCACCGCGCCGTCGCTCATCGGCACCGCGACGTTGCGCCGTACCCCGGTTCCGTACGTCGCGGGCCGCGGCGTCCAGGGCGGCTGCAGCGGCCATCGCGACGGCGCGGATGCTCCGGTTCTGCCGGCCCTGCCGTTGCGGCTGGCCCTGGCCCGCAGCGCCCGGCCGGCCAAACCGGCCGTCGCGACCACTCCGGCCAGCCCGGCCGTCTTCAGCGCCCACCGGGCTTGCCTCGTCGTCGGTTTCACTTCGTTGAGGCTAGTGGTCAGGCCGGGTGGCATCGAAAGCCGGCCGACGTTCGTCCGAGGTTCGGTGCCGAGCGCTGTTATTCACTCGGATCACTTGTGTCACTGTGGTTGTCGCTGGGACCTGTCACCGGGGACTTGCTCCAGGGTTGTCGTACCCCCGTTCTACGGTTAGCACATGCGTTCGATTGATCGGGGAAGCGTTGTCGGGGTGTTCGACGCGCTGGCCGCTGACTTGGACGCGGCGCTGGATCTGGATTTCGAGGGGTTGACGACGCCGGAGCGGCTGGGGTTGTTGGAACGCTGCGAGCGGTTGCGGCGCCGGTTGCCGGCGGTGGAGCATCCG
>DASTNJ010000001.1:0-233888 GCA_035721065.1 Mycobacterium sp. | reverse complement strand
ACGCTGATGGGCACCGGGAAGTTCCTGCGCGAGCAGGTGCCCGGCGTCCAGATCGTCGCCGCCGAACCCCGCTACGGCGAAGGGGTCTACGCGCTGCGCAACATCGACGAGGGTTTCGTGCCGGAACTCTACGACCCGGAGGTGCTGACCACCCGGTTCTCGGTGGGGTCGGCCGACGCGGTGCGCCGCACCCGGGAGCTGATCGACGCCGAGGGTATCTTCGCCGGCATCTCCACCGGCGCGGTGCTGCATGCGGCGCTGGGTGTGGCCGCAAAGGCGGTCAAAGCCGGTGAGCGCGCCGACGTCGCCTTCGTGGTCGCCGACGCCGGCTGGAAGTACCTGTCCACCGGGGCCTACGCCGGTAGCCTGGACGACGCCGAGGACGCGCTGGAAGGGCAGCTATGGGCGTGAGACCCGTCGAAACCCCCACGACGCCGTCACCGCCGCCGCAGAAGCGGTCCAGGTGGCGGGTGGGCGGAGCCACCATCGTCAGCTTCGTTGCGCTGCTCTATCTCGTCGAACTCGTCGATCAGCTCGGCGACGGCCGGCTCGACCGAAACGGGATTCGGCCGCTGGAGGCCGACGGCCTGTGGGGGATCGTCGTCGCGCCGCTGCTGCACGCGGGCTGGGGGCATCTGGTGGCCAACACCGGCCCGGCGCTGGTGCTCGGCTTTCTGGTGACCCTGACCGGCCTGTCCCGGTTTCTCTGGGCCACCGCGATCGTGTGGATCGTCGGCGGCTTCGGCACCTGGCTGATCGGCAATCTCGGATCGTCCTGTGGCGAGACGGACCACATCGGCGCATCCGGGCTCATCTTCGGCTGGTTGACGTTCCTGCTGGTGTTCGGCTTCTTCATCCGCTCGGTCTGGCAGATCCTCACCGGGATCGCGGTGCTGCTGGTCTACGGCGGCATCCTGTGGGGCGCCGTTCCAGTTCTGGGCGTCTGCGGCGGGGTGTCCTGGCAGGGCCACCTGTGCGGTGCGGTCGCCGGGGTGCTGGCCGCCTACCTGCTGTCCACGCCGGAGCGGCGCGCCGGTGACGATGCAGAGCGCAGCGATGCTGAGGAATGGCGCCGATGAGCAGCGCCCGACGGCAGCGTCGCAGCCGACCGGCGGTGACGGCGTGAGGTCGTCGACCGCACCCGTCGGGGTGTTCGACTCCGGCGTCGGTGGCCTCACCGTCGCCCGCGCCATCATCGACCAGCTGCCCGACGAGGACATCGTCTACGTCGGCGACACCGGCAACGGTCCGTACGGGCCGCTGTCCATTCCCGAGATCCGCGCGCACGCGCTGGCCATCGGCGACGACCTCGTCGACCGCGGCGTCAAGGCACTGGTGATCGCCTGCAACTCGGCGTCGTCGGCATGCCTGCGAGACGCCCGGGAACGCTACGACGTGCCGGTCGTCGAGGTGATCCTGCCCGCGGTGCGCCGTGCGGTCGCCACCACCCGCAACGGCCACATCGGGGTGATCGGAACGCAGGCGACGATCACCAGCCACGCCTACCAGGACGCGTTCGCCGCGGCCCGCGACACCGAGATCACCGCGGTGGCCTGCCCGCGGTTCGTCGACTTCGTCGAACGCGGCATCACCAGTGGCCGCCAGGTGCTCGGGCTGGCCCAGGGTTACCTGGAGCCGCTGCAGCGCGCCGGGGTGGACACCCTGGTGCTCGGGTGCACCCACTATCCGTTGCTGTCCGGGCTGATCCAGTTGGCGATGGGCGATAACGTGACGCTGGTGTCCAGTGCCGAGGAGACCGCCAAGGAGCTGCTGCGGGTGCTCACCGAACTCGACCTGCTGCGCCCGCACGAGGCCGGCCCGGCCAGCCGGGCGTTCGAGGCCACCGGTGACCCGCAGGCGTTCGCCGCACTGGCGACCCGGTTCCTGGGTCCGGCCGTCACCGGCGTCCAGCCGGTGCAGCGCCACTCCCCGGTTATATAGCCACCCAAACGATTCCGGTAACAAATGACATCCAATCGCGGGGAAAGCGGAGATGTGGTCGTCATCGCCGTGGTGAACATGGCACAGTAGGGATCGTGCGACTGACCGTGCTGGGCTGCTCAGGCAGTGTGGTGGGCCCGGACTCGCCCGCATCGGGTTATCTGCTGCAGGCGCCGGACACACCGCCGCTGGTCGTCGACTTCGGCGGGGGCGTTCTCGGCACGCTGCAGCGCTACGTCAACCCCGGCGAGGTGCATGTGCTGCTGTCGCACCTGCACGCCGACCACTGCCTGGACCTGCCCGGACTGTTCGTGTGGCGCCGCTACCATCCGTCGGTGGCCGGCGCGCCGTTCGAGAAGGGTCTGGTGTACGGGCCCAGCGACACCTGGTCGCGGATGGGCGCGGCGTCGTCGCCGTACGGCGGCGAGATCGACGACTTCACCGACATCTTCGACGTGCGGCATTGGGTCACCGGCGAGCCGGTGACGATCGGCGCCCTCACCGTGGTGCCGCAGCTGGTCTGCCACCCGACCGAGTCGTTCGGCATGCGGTTCACCGACCCGTCCGGCGCGACGCTGGTGTACAGCGGCGACACCGGCTACTGCGACAAATTGATCGAGCTGGCCACCGGCGCCGACATCTTCCTGTGCGAAGCGTCCTGGACGCACGCCCCGGACCGCCCGCCGAATCTGCATCTGTCCGGAACCGAAGCGGGGCGGGCGGCAACCGTAGCCGGCGTGCGCGAGCTGATGCTGACCCACATTCCGCCGTGGACGTCGGTTGAGGACGTCATCACCGAGGCCAAGGCCGAGTTCGACGGCCCGGTGCATGCCGTGGTGTGCGGCGAGACGATCGACATCCGGCGGTCTTAGACCGGCGTCGACCCCGGTTGGTTAGGGTCGGTGTCGTGTCCGAACGCGAAGACGGCCGCCGCGACGACGAGCTGCGCCCCGTTGTCATCACCCGCGGGTTCACCGCCCATCCGGCCGGCTCGGTGCTGGTGGAATTCGGCCAGACCAGAGTCATGTGTACGGCCAGCGTCACCGAGGGTGTGCCACGCTGGCGCAAAGGGTCGGGTCTGGGTTGGTTGACCGCGGAGTACTCGATGCTGCCGGCGGCCACCCACACCCGCTCGGAGCGAGAGTCGGTGAAAGGCCGGCTCGGCGGGCGCACCCAGGAGATCAGCCGGCTGGTCGGCCGCTCGCTGCGGGCCTGCATCGACCTGGCGGCGTTGGGGGAGAACACGATCGCCATCGACTGCGACGTGCTGCAAGCCGACGGCGGCACCCGCACCGCGGCGATCACCGGCGCCTATGTGGCGCTCGCCGACGCGGTGACCTACCTGTCCGCTGCCGGCAGGCTGAAGGATCCGCGGCCGCTGTCGTGCGCGATCGCCGCGGTCAGCGTCGGCGTGGTCGACGGCCGGGTCCGGGTCGACCTGCCCTACCCGGAGGACTCGCGTGCCGAGGTCGACATGAACGTGGTCGCCACCGACACCGGCACGCTGGTCGAGATACAGGGCACCGGCGAGGGTGCCACGTTCCCGCGGTCGACACTGGACAAGCTGCTCGACGCGGCCCTGGGCGCCTGCGAGCAGTTGTTCGTGATGCAGAGCAAGGCGCTGGCGCTGCCGTACCCGGGGGTGCTGCCCGACGGGCCCGAACGCAAGAAGGCGTTCGGCGCTGACTGACCTGTTGGTGGCCAGCCGCAACCCGAAGAAGCTGGCCGAACTGAACCGGGTGCTCGCGGCTGCCGGGGTGTCGGGCCTGCGACTGGTCTCGCTCGCCGATGTCGCCGCCTACGACGAAGCGCCGGAGACCGGCGCAACCTTCGAAGACAATGCCGTGGCCAAGGCCCGCGACGGGTTTTCCGCGACCGGATTGCCCTGTGTCGCCGATGATTCCGGGCTGGCAATAGACGCGCTGAACGGCATGCCCGGGGTGCTCTCGGCGCGCTGGTCCGGTGCGCATGGTGACGACTGGGCCAACACCGCTTTGGTGTTGGCCCAACTGCGCGACGTGCCCGACGAGCGGCGTGGGGCGGCGTTCGTCTCGGCGTGCGCGCTGGTCTCGGCGGCGGGGGAGGTGGTGGTTCGCGGCGAGTGGCGCGGGTCGATCGCCCGGGAACCGCACGGCGACGGCGGATTCGGCTACGACCCGGTGTTCATCCCCGACGGCCGTGATCAGACGGCCGCGCAACTGCTGCCGGCGGAGAAGGACGCCGAGTCGCACCGCGGGCGGGCATTGGTGCTGCTGTTGCCTTCGCTGCGGTCGCTTGCCCATTGAGCCTGCCAGCGGCCCTAGCGTGCACCAGCGTGACGTTTCAGGTTCATTCCAGTGACAGCGTTCCGCGTAGCGCGTAGCGTACACACATGATATTCACAGCAAAATGGTTGAATTTTCGGAGGTGTCTGCGATGAATGGTTCGCGGTTTTTCCTTGGTTGTGGTGCGGCCGTCGGCGCGGGTCTGGCGGCCGCGGTGTTCAGCAGCGCGGTCGCCGCCGCCTACATTGGCTACGACGGAGCCGAGCTGCCACCGGGCACCGGGTTGCCGACGGGCCCGCCCACGGACGTCACCAATTACCAGGGGCCTTTCTACTTCTACGAGCAGTCCACCACGCCCTACAACGTCCTCGACAGCGGCAACAACGTCGTCGGAACCCTTGACGAGACGAGGACCGACTCCTCCGCGCTGGGGGCCAGTTGGCTGCAGGACGTGGTCTCCAATGGCACCGGCACTGCCGCGCCGTGGGACGGATCGGAGTTCAGCAATTTCCAGGAATCGATCCCGTTCCTCTCGGGCTTTTTCGTGATTTTCGGAAACGATTACCTGCACACTCCGCTGGGGGAATCCGACTACGTCACGCTGTTGAATTTCCAGTTTCCACTTTTCGACACCTTCTCCACCGCCCCGGCTTCGACCGCAGCTGTCGATCTTGTCGATCCCAACTGGTTGTCGGATTGGGCCGGGCCGCTGGACTTGGGGTCGCTGCTCTGACGCACATCGCGACGCGGCCTTTTTTGGCGTGGCGGCTATAACCCGAACTGCGCGTGGATGTTTCGGGTCTGATAGTGCTCGACGATGATGCCCAGCAGCGGGACGGTGCCCGCCAGCAGGATGCCGACGGTCTTGCCTAACGGCCAGCGAACCTTGATCGCGAGGTTGAACGCCACCAGCACGTAGATGAAGTAGAACAGCCCGTGCACCTGCGTGATCCACAGGACCGGGTGGTGAAACGCGTAGTGCGAGACGAGTTCGCCGCACAGCACCAGCAGCCACACGCCGGTGACCCATGCCATCACGCGATAGCGCGAAAGAGCCGGCTTGATCTGGTCGTTCGAGGCGGCACCTGTCGGGCGCTGTGTCGCGGGTGTGGTCATGCGGTGTTCCTGTTCTGTTTGTCGTTTTCGGCGAGTTCGGCCAGATAGGCGTTGTAGTCCTGCAGCTCCGGGTCGTCCACCGGCGGGGGCGCCGGCGGCGGGCGCTCGGGCAGCAGCCCAGCGGGTATCTCGGTCACCGTATCGCGGGGGTGCAGTTCCGGTGGGACTTCTTCGTAGCGGACGAATTTGCGGTACGCGTAGACGCAGAACCAGGCGAACAACGGCCACTGCAGCGCGTAGCCGAGGTTCTGGTAGCTGCCCGACACCGACTGGAACCTGCTCCACTGCCACCAGCCCAGCGCCAGGCAACCGGCTGCGGCGACGATCACCAACGCAACCAGTGCCGGCCTGCGACGTCGGGTGGTGGACATTCCTTGACGGTACCGCTCACGCCTTCGGGCCGACGAATTCGTCGAGTCGTGCCGTCGCGGCCTTGCGGTAGACGGCAATTTGGTACTTGGCGTTGCGTGTCCACGGAATCTCCAGGCGGTCGAGTGCCGCGCAGAACAGCCCGCGGATGTCGTCGGACCGATTCGAGAAGTGGTAGCGCACGCTTCGGACCCCGCGATCATCGGCGACTACCTGGCAGCCGTCGCTGTGGATCAGGCCGCGAATGAATTCCTCGGTCGCCTTGTTGACGAGCGCCTCTTGCCACGGCTGCAGCCCGATCGACCGGTGGTGCTTCCTGCCTGGGCCGTGTTGCGGGAAGAGACAGGGCCAGTGTTTGGAATACAGCGAGACCTCCACGCAATTTTTGACCCGAAGCAGCCTCGCTGCATGCTGTCCAGGCATCAAGGTGTCGATCGCCTCGCAGCAGCGGTCGATGATCCCCGGGTATTTGACGTCGAGGACGATCCGGAGCCTCCAGACCCGACGATGCCGGGAGATGCATCCGTCGCCGAGGTAGAGGCCGAGTAGGTAGCTGTACGGTGCTGCCAACAGGCAAGTGAAATCGTACTTGCAGCAGCGTGATTCGCACGATTCCCGTCGTCGAACCTGCGGTCGGCGGCGCCAGTCCCGGACTGTGCATCGCGGAATACCCGTCTGCCGTGCGATCGCGCAGTCATTCACACCCGCAGCGATGAGCTGTCTCACCGCGTTGAACTCCTCCGCTGACCGCACGCGCTGCCCCTTCCGTGATGGCGCTCACTGTAGGACGCACGACCGACATTCGTGGATCAGCGGAGCGGTAGCATGAGGGGCCTTGCGGGCGTGGCGAAATGGAATACGCACCGGCTTTAGGTGCCGGCGCTCGAAAGAGCATGAGGGTTCGAGTCCCTCCGCCCGCACATTTGTGATGAGTAGCGGTGCTGAACTCGGCGCGCTAAGAGCCAGCCGCCCGTTACTTCAGCTTGCCCGCCACGAACGTCGCGGCCTGGTCGGTCATCCCGGTCGGAATGTACTGAAGGTGCGGGATCACGCTGCCGCTCTCGGTGCAGTAGATGTCCTGCGGGATGCACAGGTCGATCGCCTTGGCGCGATAGGCGGGGGCCAACTCCGGCAGCGAGCCGCCCATCAGCGAGCTCGAGTACGGGCCCACCGGAGCACCGAACAGCGCGACCGCGGCGACATGGTCGGCGACCTGCGGCGGCAGCGAGTTGCTGGACATCTCCATCACCATTGCGCCCTGCGAATATCCGCCCATCACCAGCTTGGTGTTGGGGCAGTTGGCGACCATGGTCTGGATGTGGGCGACCGCGTCCTTCTCGCCGTCCAGCGAGCTGTTGCGGTAGTCGTGGCTCGCCGGGTAGTTCACCGCGTAGTCGTCGATCGACTGTCCGGGAAGCTGCTCGCGCAGCGCGTCGATGAACGCCTGGCCGACATCGCCGAGGCCGACCGGCTGCCCGGAACCGCGGGCGAAAACCACCTGGTTTTGCGGGCAGCCCTCGGCCAGCGCGGTCGGCGCGGAACCGGCCCCCACCAGCGCACCCGCCAGAAGCACGGCGGTACCGAAGACACGAATTCCACTGCCCACAGTCATGCCTAAATGCTTACATGGCCGTCGTCGCCGTCCAAAACAGGGCTGGTAGGGGTGGTGCGGATCCGCCCGCCCTGCTCGCCCAACCGTTCGGAGAACCGTGCCTGCCGGGTGGAGGTCGCGACGCCGGCGGCGGCCACCGCCCAGATCGCGTACTGAACAGTCCAGGCCAGCCGGAACGCGCCGAACGAGTACCCACCGGCTGCGCCGATGATGATGCCCATCGCCTGCATCATCAGCAGCGAGGCGATGAATCCGCCGGTGTTGACCATGCCCTGGGCGGTACCCAGGGCGGCGGGCGGGTTGAAGGTGCGGGCGAAGTCGAACGCGAGGATGGAGACCGGCCCGCCGATCGAGATCAACACCACCAGCAACGTCAGCAACCAGGCCGGCGCCCGGAACGGCAGCGCCAGCACCGATGTCCAGATCAGTGCATTGACGCCGATCATCGTGAGCACCATCGTCGGCCGCCGGCGCGGGTAGCGTCCGGAAATCACGCCGATCAGCACCCCGAACACGATGAAGGTGGCCACCGATACCGTCAGCAACGCTCCGGCCACCTTGACCGGCATCCCCTGCGCGGCGGTCAGATAGGGCACACCCCACATCAGCGAGAACACGGTGATCGACGACTGGGTGCCCATGTGGGTGAAGAACCCCAGCCGGGTGCCCGGTCGCCCCCACACCGCCTTGACGTCGGCCAGTGCCGCGCGCAACGACCGCGGTTCCGGTCTGACCCGGGATCCGGGCGGGGCGTCGCGGCCCAGCGCCAGCATCAACAGCATTGCGAGTCCACCGAGGGCGGCCGCGGAGACGTAGGCGGCCGTCCAGCCGCGGTGCAGCAGGATCGCCAGAAACGGCACCGCCGACAGCACTTGACCGAGTTGGCCGCAGATACCGGTCAGCTGGGTCAACAGCGGAACCCGTTTGGGCTCGAACCAGTTCGGCAGCAGTCGGATCACCGAGATGAAGATCAGCGCGTCGCCGAGCCCGACCATCGCGTAGGCGCCGATCGCCATCGGCAGCACGTGAGTCAGCCCCAGCGCCAGCTGACCCGTCGAGATCACCGCGACGCCGGTGCTGATCATCACCTTGGGGCCGAACCGGTCCAGCAGCATGCCCGCGGGTACCTGCATGGCCGCGTACACGATGATCTGCAGCACCACGAACCACGACAGCACGCCGGGACTGGCGCGGAACCGGTCGGCGGCGTCCAGGCCGGACACACCGAACGTCGTGCGGTCGAGCACGGCCACGATGTAGGCCAGCAGCCCGGCCGCCCACACGATCCACGCACGCAACAGTCTCGGTGCCTTTCTGGTGGAGTGATCGGAGGCAAAGCGGTGAATTCGCCTCAATCCTGCCGGTTCGGTTCCCGATATGTTTGTCGTACCCTTTGACGCATGTCGGTTTCTCGACGCGACCTGCTGAAGTTCGCCGCCGCCGCGCCGGCCATGGTGGGTCTCGGTGTCGCCTCGGGCTCGCTGGAGCCGGCCCCGGCCCGGGCGGAGCCGCTGGGAATCCTGCTCGACTACGCGGCCGGGGTGATCCCCGCCGGCGCGATCAGGGCAGCCGGGGCGGACGGCGCGATCCGCTACGTCTCCGACCGCCGTCCGGGCGCCGACTGGATGCTCGGCAAACCGATCCAGCTGCCGGAAGCCCGAGACCTACGGGAAAACGGACTGAAGGTCGTCTCCTGCTATCAGTTCGGCAAGCGGGACACCGCCGACTGGCTGGGCGGCGGGGATGCCGGTGTCCAGCATGCTCGGCGCGGCTGGGAACTGCACACCGCCGCCGGCGGCCCGGTCGACGCCCCGGTTTACGCCTCGATCGACGACGATCCGTCCTACGAGCAGTACCAGGGCCAGGTCGCCCCGTACCTGCGCGGGTGGGAGTCGGTGGTCGGCCGGGAACGCACCGGCGTCTACGCCAATTCCAAGACCATCGAATGGGCGCTGCAGGACGGGATCGGCGCCTATTACTGGCAGCACAACTGGGGTTCGCCGGGTGGAGTCGCCCATCCGGCGGCGAATCTGCACCAGGTCGAGATCGACAGACGTCAAGTCGGCGGGGTCGGTGTGGACGTCAACCACGTGCTCACACCCCAGTTCGGCCAGTGGGCCTGATCGTTACTCCGTTGTCCGCCTGACGCATTCGGGCCCAGCCGGAGCCGCGTGCTCACGGCAGGGTGAGCCTCGGCAACCGGGTGATCGTCGGCTGCCGGGTGATGGTCACAGCTGGCGGCGGGGCGGTCTCAGCCGATGACGGCGGTGTGGTGGTCGCCGGGGATGACGGTGCGGTCGTCTGCGGCGATGACGGCGTGGTCGTCTGCGGCGATGACGGTGTGGTCGTCCGCGGCGGCGCTGGCTCTGGCGCCTGTGGCGCCGCTGGCGCGGGCGTCTTCGGCGGCGCCGGCGCCGGCGGGGGCGCCGCCGGCGGCACCGGTGTGGTGGTTGCCGGCGGCACTGGCGTGTCCGGGGTTGCGGTAGCAGGAGAAGGAGCGACCGGCGGCGCGGGCACCTGCTGCCCACCGCGCGAAAGCAGCATCAAGGCGATGATGGCTGCGATCGGCACAGCGAGAACGGTCAGCACGACGACCATGGCGTTGCGCAGTCGGCGGCGTCTACGTGGCTTGCGGTGATCTGTGGCCGCCTTCGCCGACGACGATGCGGGCGGCTCGGCTCCGGTGCCCGGAGAGGGCGGGCGCGGCGGGGCTGCCGGAGCGGGGCGTGCCTCGGCGGCGGCAAGGACGCCGGGGCGCGCCTCGGGCGGCGCGGAGGGGACAGGCGCCTGCCGGGTTTGAGTACCGGTGTCCAATTGCCCGGGGGTGGCTGTGGGCGCAGGTTGCCCGATCGGCACAGCGGCTGCGGCAGCCGCTGTGGGACCCGGCGGTTGGGTGTGACACACCCAGAGTGCATTCGCGAAATCCTGACACCGCCGGAACCTGTCGGCGGGGTCCTTGGTCAGTGCGCCGGACAGGGCCGCGTCCAACCCGGCCAGCTCCGGCCTGAAGCTGCTCAATCGCGGAGGTGGATCGTTGAGGTGTCTGCTGATCACCACGGCGGGGTTGGAGTCCCGGAATGGCGACACCCCCGTCAACAGCTGAAACGCCGTCATGGCCAACGAGTATTGGTCGGCGCGCCCGTCGAGCGGACCACCCGTCAACTGCTCGGGCGCGGCGTAGTCGACGGTGCCGACGGCTACGTTGGTCTGCGTCAACCCGCGGGCGTCGTCCAGGCGCCGCGCGATGCCGAAATCGGTCAACAGAACTCGTCTCGTCCCGAATGTCGGGCTGGTGAGGACGATGTTGCCCGGCTTGACATCGCGGTGGCACAGTCCGCGGTCGTGGGCATAGTCGAGTGCTTCGGCGATCGCGCTGATGATCTCGATAACGTCGGCCGCCGGCATTCCGGTCGGATAGTGGTCGTGTAGCAGCAGGCCGGCATCGGCGCCATCGACGAAGTCCATCGAAAGCCACAACCGGCCATCGGACTCACCCCGGTCGTGCAGGCCGACGATGTGCGGATGCCACATTGTCGCGGCCAGATCGGACTCCCGGCTGAACCGTTGCCGAAATTCGGGGTCGGTCGACATGTCGGCCGGCAGGATTTTGAGCGCCTCCTGGCGCGGCAGCCTGGGGTGCTGGACCAAATACACTTCGCCCATCCCGCCGACGGCGATCAGCCGGATGATCCGGAATCCGGCGAACGTCGCGCCGTTGATCAACGGCATGCGCGGCTTTTCAGCGGTAGCAGGCGGCATCGAACTCGGGTGCTGCGCGTCGCGACCATCGACACGGGGTTGCCGCCGGCGCCGGAGATTAAACACCGGGGCGACCGTGCCAGGTCACCAGGCTAAAAGGCTCCCCGGGAACCCCCGCCGTCGCCGCCGGACCGGTCGAGTGCGCCCGACCACGGGTTGCTCCCGGTTACGTGACCGGAGAAGCGTATAACGATTCGATAACAATACCGGCTTGATCAGCGCTGTTACGGTTACTCGGCCGTAACCACCTGCATGCAGGACGTTTGTCGCGGCGGTTTTGGCCCGTTGTTCCACCTGGTGTTACCCAGGACACCGGTTACTCGCGCGTAGAACTCACGAGTAACCACCTACCTGCTGAAACAGCACAGCTTCTTATGACACTCTTACTGCGGCCGGACGGTTGCGGGCGGCGCCGAACCCACGACCCGATCCGCCGGAGACGTGCCGATCGACCGGGGCGATATCAGCGTGGATTCGACGGGGATCGAACGGGGCGAACGGCAGCTGCCGACAGCGCAGCTCCGCCCGCACCCGCACCGGGCGCCGACGAGAAGAAGACGAGCAAGGGGTAGAGACAACGTGACGATCCACGAGCATGACCGAGTGTCCGCCGACCGCGACGGTGCCGGCTCCTCGCGCCGCGGCGCCGCCGACGCGGCGCTGGTGGATCGTCTGAACGCCGGTGAGCCGTTCGCCGTTGCGTTCGGCGGCCAGGGCAGTGCGTGGCTGGAGACGCTCGAGGAGCTGGTGACGTCGGCCGGTATCGAGGCCGAACTGGCGACCCTGGCCGGCGAGGCCGACCTGCTGCTGGACCCGGTCGCCAAGGAGCTCGTTGTTGTTCGCCCGATCGGGTTCGAGCCGCTGCACTGGGTCCGCGCGCTGGCCGCCGAGGAGCCGACCCCGTCGGCCAAACAACTCACCTCGGCCGCGGTGTCGGTGCCGGGAGTGCTGCTCACCCAGATCGCGGCGATGCGGGCAATGGCCCGACAGGGGCTGGATCTGTCGGCCACCCGGCCGGTGGCCGTCGCCGGGCACTCGCAGGGTGTGCTGGGGGTTGAATCGCTTAAGGCTGCCGGTGCGAACGACGTACAGCTGCTGGCCATGGCTCAGCTGATCGGCGCGGCCGGCACGCTGGTGGCCCGGCGGCGCGGCATCTCGGTCCTGGGCGATCGCCCGCCGATGGTGTCGGTCACCAACGCCGACCCGGAGCGCATTGGCGCCCTGCTCGACGAGTTTGCCCAGGACGTCCGGACGGTGCTGCCGCCGGTGCTGTCGATCCGCAACGGACGTCGTGCGGCCGTCATCACCGGAACCCCCGAGCAATTGTCCCGGTTCGAGCTGTACTGCGAACAGATCGCTGAAAAAGAAGCCGCCGACCGCAAGAACAAGGTGCGTGGCGGCGCGGTCTTCGCCCCGGTCTTCGAACCGGTACAGGTCGAGGTGGGTTTCCATTCGCCGCGGTTGTCCGACGGGGTCGATCTGGTCGGCGGCTGGGCCGAGAAGGTGGGCATGGACGCCGAGGGTGTGGCGCTGGCCCGTGCGATGACCGAGGCAATCCTGGTGCAGCAGGTGGACTGGGTCGACGAGGTGACTGAACTGCATCGGGCCGGGGCGCGCTGGATTCTGGACCTGGGGCCCGGCGACATCCTGACCCGGCTGACCGCGCCGGTGATCCGCGGCCTGGGGGTGGGTGTGGTTCCGGTGGCCACCCGCGGCGGCCAGCGCAACCTCTTCACCATCGGGGCGGTCCCGGAGGTGGCCCGGCCGTGGTCGGACTACGCGCCGTCGGTGGTCCGACTGTCCGACGGCCGGGTCAAACTGGCCACCAAGTTCACCCGGTTGACCGGCCGCTCGCCGATCCTGCTGGCCGGTATGACACCGACCACCGTGGACGCGCACATCGTCGCGGCGGCGGCCAACGCCGGGCACTGGTCGGAACTGGCCGGCGGCGGCCAGGTCACCGAGGAGGTCTTCGCCAAGCGCATCGACGAGCTGACCGAACTGCTGGAGCCGGGGCGCACCGTGCAGTTCAACGCGCTGTTCCTCGACCCGTACCTGTGGAAGCTGCAGGTCGGCGGCAAACGCCTGGTGCAGAAAGCCCGTCAGGCCGGTGCGCCGATCGACGGCCTGGTGATCAGCGCCGGCATCCCCGATCTGGAGGACGCCGTCGACCTCATCGATGAGCTCAACGACGCCGGCATCAGCCATGTGGTGTTCAAGCCGGGCACCGTGGAGCAGATCCGGTCGGTGATCCGCATCGCCGCCGAGGCGCCCACCAAACAGGTCATCGCGCACGTCGAGGGTGGCCGCGCCGGCGGGCACCACTCCTGGGAGGACCTCGACGACCTGCTGCTGGCCACCTACTCCGAGTTGCGCTCGCAGTCGAACATCACCATCTGCGTCGGCGGCGGCATCGGCACCCCGGAGCGGGCGACCGAGTATCTGACCGGCCAGTGGGCGCAGGCCTACGGTTTCCCGCAGATGCCGGTCGACGGCATCCTGGTCGGCACCGCGGCGATGGCCACCAAGGAGGCCACCACGTCGCCGTCGGTCAAACGCATGCTGGTCGAAACGCACGGCACCGACCAGTGGATCAGTGCGGGAAAAGCCCAGGGCGGCATGGCATCCAGCCGCAGCCAGCTCGGCGCCGACATCCACGAGATCGACAACACCGCGTCACGCTGCGGCCGACTGCTCGACGAGGTGGCCGGTGATGCCGACGCGGTCGCGGCCCGTCGCGACGAGATCATCGCAGCGCTGGCCAACACGGCCAAGCCGTACTTCGGCGACGTCGCCGAGATGACCTACGCCACCTGGCTGCAGCGCTACGTCGAACTGGCCATCGGAGCCGGCGACTCGACCGCGGACACCGCCTCGCCGGACAGTCCCTGGCTGGCTGACACCTGGCGTGAGCGGTTCGGCGCAATGCTGCAGCGTGCCGAAGCCCGGCTGCACGAATGCGAATCCGGGCCGATCGAAACGCTTTTCGTCGACGAGACCCTGCTGGAACGACCGGCCGAGGCCATCGCCGCACTGGTGCGGCGCTATCCCGACGCCGAAACCGTGCAACTGCACCCCGCCGACGTCCCGTTCTTCATGACGCTGTGCAAGACACTCGGCAAGCCGGTGAACTTCGTGCCGGTCATCGACAAGGATGTCCGCCGCTGGTGGCGCAGCGACTCACTGTGGCAGGCGCACGATGCGCGCTACGACGCTGACCAGGTGTGCATCATCCCCGGCACCGTGGCGGTCGCCGGCATCACCCGGGTCGACGAGCCCGTCGGCGACCTGCTCGACCGCTTCGAACAGGCAGCGGTCGAGCACGTGCTGTCGACCGGTGCGCAACCGGTTTCGGTGACCGCGCGCCGACAGGGGCGCACCGACGTCGTCGGGCCGCTGGCCGTCATGCTCGACGCCCCCGACGTGGCATGGGCGGGCCGGACCGCAACCAACCCGGTGCACCGCATCGGGGCCGCCGACGAGTGGCAGGTGCACGAGAACCGCACCGCCACCCATCCGTCCACCGGGGCGAGGCTGGAAGTCCTGGAGGCCGCGGCAGCCGGGGACCAGGTCGTGCTGAGCATCCCGCTGTCGGGCATCTGGATCGACATCCGCTTCACGCTGCCGGCAGCCGTCGTCGACGGCGTCACGCCGGTGGTGACGGTCGAGAATGCCGCCGCCGCGATGCGTTCGGTGCTCGCCATCGCCGCCGGCGTCGACGGACCGGACGCGCTGCCCGCCGTGCAGAACGGCACCGCCACGGTGGCCGTGGGCTGGAATCCCGAGCAGGTCGCCGACCACACCGGGGTCACCGCCACCTTCGGTGCGCCGCTGGCACCCGGGCTGACCACGGTGCCCGACGCCCTGGTCGGCCGGTGCTGGCCGGCGGTGTTCGCCGCGATCGGGTCGGCCGCCACCGACAACGGGTTCCCGGTGGTCGAGGGACTGCTCTCGCTGGTGCACCTGGACCACGCCGCGCATCTGATCAACCCGCTGCCCGACGAGCCGGCCGAATTAACTGTTGCCGCAACGGCTTCACCGGCAACCGACACCGAAGTGGGCCGGGTTGTCCCGGTCTCGGTCACGGTGACGGCGGCCGACGGTACCGTGCTGGCCACCCTTGCGGAGCGGTTCGCGATCCGTGGCCGCACCGGCGCCGCGGAGCTCGCCGATCCGGTCCGGGCCGGTGGTGCGGTGTCGAGCAACGCCACCGACACCCCGCGCCGCCGCCGTCGCGATGTAACCCTTACCGCGCCCGTCGACATGCGCCCGTTCGCGGTGGTGTCCGGTGACCACAACCCGATCCACACCGACCGGTCCGCGGCGCTGCTAGCCGGGCTGGAATCGCCGATTGTGCACGGCATGTGGCTCTCGGCTGCCGCCCAGCACGTGGTCACCGCCACCGACGGCCAGGCTCGGCCGCCGGCGAAGCTGATCGGCTGGACCGCGCGCTTCCTCGGCATGGTCAAACCCGGTGACGAGGTCGACTTCCGCGTAGACCGGGTCGGGATCGACCTGGGCGCAGAGGTTTTGGAGATCAGTGCGCGGATCGGTTCGAACCTGGTCATGTCGGCCACCGCCCGGCTGGCTTCGCCCAAGACCGTCTACGCGTTCCCGGGGCAGGGCATTCAGCGCAAGGGCATGGGCATGGAGGTGCGCTCCCGGTCCAAGGCCGCCCGCAAGATCTGGGACACCGCGGACAAGTTCACCCGCGACACCCTCGGTTTCTCGGTGCTGCACGTGGTGCGCGACAACCCGACCAGCCTGATCGCCGCCGGGGTGCACTACCACCACCCCGAAGGGGTGCTGTATCTGACCCAGTTCACCCAGGTGGCGATGGCGACGGTGGCCGCCGCCCAGGTCGCCGAGATGCGCGAGCAGGGTGCATTTGTCGAGGACTCCATCACCTGCGGTCACTCCGTCGGCGAGTACACCGCACTGGCCTGCGTCACCGGCATCTTCGAACTCGACGCGCTGCTGGAGGCGGTGTTCCAGCGCGGGTCGAACATGCACGACATCGTTCCGCGGGATGCGCAGGGGCGCTCCAACTACCGGTTGGCCGCCATCCGGCCGTCGCAGCTCGACCTGGACGACGACGAGGTGATCGCGTTCGTCGACCAAGTGTCGGTGAATACTGGAGAGTTTCTTGAGATCGTGAACTTCAACCTGCGCGGCTCGCAGTACGCCATCGCCGGCACCGTGCGCGGTCTGGAGGAGCTCGAGGCTGAGGTGGAGCGCCGCCGCGAGCTCACCGGCGGCCGTCGCGCGTTCATCTATGTCCCCGGCATCGATGTGCCGTTCCACTCGCGGGTGCTGCGGGTCGGCGTCGACGACTTCCGCCGGTCGCTGGACCGGGTGATCCCGCACGACAAGGACCCCGACCTGATCATCGGACGGTACATTCCGAACCTGGTCCCGCGGCCGTTCACCCTGGATCGCGACTTCATTGCCGAGATCCGCGATCTGGTGCCCGCTGAGCCGCTCGACGAGATTCTCGCCGACTACGACACCTGGCGTAACGAGAAGCCGCGTGAGTTGTGCCGTCAGGTGCTCATCGAGCTGCTTGCCTGGCAGTTCGCCAGTCCGGTGCGCTGGATCGAGACGCAGGATCTGCTGTTCACCGAGGAGGCAGCCGGCGGTCTGGGTGTGGAGCGGTTCGTCGAAATCGGGGTGAAGTCCGCCCCGACTGTGGCCGGGCTGGCCACCAACACCCTCAAGTTGACCGAATATGCCCACAGCACAGTCGAAGTGCTGAATGCCGAGCGCGATGCCGCGGTGCTGTTCGCGACCGACACCGACCCCGAGCCGGAGCCGGAGGAGGAGGAGGTTGCGGTGGTTGAGTCCGCCGCAGTGACCCCGGTCGAGGCCGTCGCTGCGGCTCCGGCCGCAACTCCGGCTGGCGCTCCGTCAGGTCCCCGACCGGACGACCTGACGTTCGACGCCGCCGACGCCACGCTGGCGCTGATCGCGCTGAGCACCAAGATGCGCATCGACCAGATCGAGGCGCTCGACTCCATCGAGTCGATCACCGACGGGGCCTCGTCGCGACGTAACCAGCTACTGGTCGACCTGGGCTCGGAACTGAACCTGGGCGCCATCGACGGCGCCGCCGAGGCCGATCTGGCCGGGCTGCGCGCCCAGGTGACCAAGCTGGCCCGCACCTACAAGCCGTTCGGCCCGGTGCTGTCCGACGCGATCAACGACCAGTTGCGCACCGTGCTCGGCCCGTCGGGCAAACGGCCCGGCGCCATCGCCGAGCGGGTCAAGAAGACCTGGGAGCTCGGTGACGGCTGGGCCAAGCATGTCACCGTCGAGGTGGCGCTGGGTACCCGGGAGGGCAGCAGTGTGCGCGGCGACGCGCTGGGCGGGCTGCACGACGGCGCACTGGCCGACGCCGCCGCCGTCGACCGGGTGATCGACAACGCAGTAGCCGCCGTCGCCGCGCGGCACGGGGTTGCGGTGAGCCTGCCGTCGGCCGGTGGCGGCGGCGGTGCCACCGTCGACGCCGCCGCGCTGGGTGAGTTCACCGCGCAGATCACCGGCCGCGACGGCGTGCTGGCCTCAGCAGCCCGGCTGGTGCTCAACCAGCTTGGCTTCAGCGACGACATGGCCACGGCCTCCGAAGCTGCCACCGACGCCGAGCTGGTCGAGCTGGTCACCGCCGAATTAGGTTCGGACTGGCCACGTTTGGTTGCTCCAGTGTTCGATGGCCGCAAGGCGGTGCTGTTCGACGACCGCTGGGCCAGTGCGCGCGAAGACCTGGTCAAGTTGTGGCTGGCCGACGACAGCGAGATCGACGCCGACTGGGCGCGGCTGTCCGAGCGTTTCGAGGGAGCCGGACACGCCGTCGCCACCCAGGCCACCTGGTGGCAGGGTCGAGCTCTGGCCGAGGGCCGGCAGATTCACGCATCGCTGTACGCGCGGATCGCCGCCGGCGCGGAGAACCCGGGCAAGGGGATTCACAGCGACGAGATCGCGGTGGTGACCGGCGCGTCGAAGGGTTCGATCGCCGCATCGGTGGTCGGGCAACTGCTCGACGGCGGCGCCACCGTCATCGCCACCACGTCGCGGCTCGACGACGAGCGATTGGGCTTCTACCGGACGCTGTACCGCGACCACGCCCGCTACGGCGCAGCGCTGTGGGTGGTGCCGGCCAACATGGCGTCCTACGCCGACATCGACGCGCTGATCGAGTGGGTCGGCAGCGAGCAGGCCGAAAACCTCGGGCCGATGTCGATTCATCTCAAGGACGCGCAGACACCCACGCTGCTGTTCCCGTTCGCCGCGCCGCGGGTGGCCGGTGACCTCTCCGAGGCGGGTTCGCGTTCGGAGATGGAGATGAAGGTGCTGCTGTGGTCGGTGCAGCGGTTGATCGGCGGCCTGTCGCGGATCGGCGCCGAGCGCGACATCGCCTCCAGGCTGCACGTGGTGCTGCCCGGGTCGCCGAACCGCGGCATGTTCGGCGGCGACGGCGCCTACGGCGAGGCCAAGTCGGCCCTTGACGCGGTGGTGACTCGGTGGAACGCCGAGTCGTCGTGGGCGGAGCGGGTCAGCCTGGCGCACGCGCTGATCGGGTGGACCCGCGGCACCGGACTGATGGGCCACAATGACGCCATCGTGTCCGCGGTCGAAGAGGCCGGTGTGACAACGTATTCCACCGATGAGATGGCTCGGATGCTGCTGCGTCTGTGCGACATCGAGTCGAAGGTGGCGGCCGCCCACGCGCCGATCGAGGCCGATCTGACCGGCGGGCTGGCCGAGGTGGAACTGGACATGGCCGAGTTGGCCGCCAAGGCTCGCGAGGAGATGACTGCCGAAGCCAAGGCGGAACGCGCCGAAGGCTCCCCGGCAGGCGCCATCGCCGCGCTGCCGTCGCCGCCGCGTGCCCACACCCCGGCACCGCCGCCTGCCTGGGACGACCTCGACGTCGACCCGGCTGATCTGGTGGTGATCGTCGGTGGCGCCGAGCTCGGCCCGTGCGGCTCGTCGCGCACCCGCTTCGAGTTGGAGGTCGCCGGCGAACTGTCCGCCGCCGGCGTGCTGGAGTTGGCCTGGACCACCGGCCTGGTCAAGTGGGAGGACGACCCGACCCCGGGTTGGTACGACACCGAGTCCGGCGATCTGGTCGACGAAGCGGAATTGGTCGAGCGCTACCACGACGCCGTGCTGGCGAAGGTGGGGGTCCGCGAGTTCGTGGACGACGGGGCGATCGACCCCGATCACGCGTCACCACTGCTGGTCAGTGTGTTCCTGGACAAGGACTTCTCGTTCGTGGTGTCCAGCGAGGCCGATGCCCGGGCGTTCGTGCAGTTCGACCCCGAGCACACCGTTGTGCGCCCGGTTCCGGACTCCGGGGACTGGCAGGTCATCCGCAAGGCGGGCACCGAGATCCGGGTTCCGCGCAAGAGCAAGCTCTCGCGGACCGTCGGCGCGCAGATTCCGACCGGGTTCGACCCGACGGTGTGGGGCATCAGCCAGGACATGGCCACCTCCATCGACCGGGTGGCGCTGTGGAACATCGTCGCCACCGTCGACGCGTTCCTGTCCGCCGGGTTCACCCCGACCGAGCTGATGCGCTGGGTGCACCCCAGCCTGGTGGCCAGCACCCAGGGCACCGGCATGGGTGGGATGACCTCGATGCAGACCATGTACCACGGGAACCTGCTGGGCCGGGCCAAGCCCAACGACATCCTGCAGGAAGTGCTGCCGAACGTCGTTGCCGCGCATGTGGTTCAGTCCTATGTCGGATCCTACGGAGCGATGATCCACCCGGTGGCCGCGTGCGCCACCGCGGCGGTCTCGGTCGAGGAGGGCGTCGACAAGATTCGGCTCGGCAAAGCCGAGCTGGTGGTCACCGGCGGCTACGACGACCTGACCCTGGAGGCCATCATCGGCTTCGGTGACATGGCGGCCACCGCCGACACCGAGATGATGCGGGCCCGGGGAATCAGCGACTCGAAGTTCTCCCGCGCCAACGACCGGCGCCGGCTGGGCTTCGTGGAAGCTCAGGGCGGTGGCACCATCCTGCTGGCCCGCGGCGACCTGGCCGCCAAGATGGGTCTGCCGGTGCTGGCGGTGGTGGCGTACGCGCAGAGCTTCGCCGACGGCGTGCACACCTCGATCCCGGCCCCGGGCCTGGGTGCGCTGGGCGCCGGCCGGGGCGGCCACGACTCGGTGCTGGCGCGTTCGCTGGCCAAGCTGGGCGTGGGTGCCGACGACATCGCGGTGGTCTCCAAGCACGACACGTCGACGCTGGCCAACGACCCCAACGAGACCGAGTTGCACGAACGGCTCGCCGACTCGCTGGGCCGATCCGACGGGGCGCCGCTGTTCGTCGTCAGCCAGAAGAGCCTGACCGGGCACGCCAAGGGTGGCGCCGCGGTCTTCCAGATGATGGGCATGTGCCAGATGCTGCGCGACGGGGTGATCCCACCGAACCGCAGCCTGGACTGCGTCGATGACGAACTGGCCGTCGCGGAGCACTTCGTCTGGGTCCGCGAGACGTTGCGGCTCGGCGACAAGTTCCCGCTGAAGGCCGGACTGGTCACCAGCCTCGGGTTCGGTCACGTGTCGGGTCTGGTTGCGCTAGTGCACCCGCAGGCGTTCCTGGCCGCACTGAATGCCGAGCAGCGTGCCGCCTACACCGAACAGGCTCGGCAGCGGCTGCTGTCGGGCAGCCGCCGGCTGGCCTCGGCGATCGCCGGCGGTGAGCCGATGTACGAGCGGCCGGCCGACCGCCGGTTCGACCATGACGCACCGGTCAAACGCCAGGAGGCCGCCATGCTGCTCAACCCGGCGGCCCGGCTCGGCGACGGCGACGTCTACATCGGCTAGCCTTACCGCCCGTGACCATCCAAAACGAGCGCGAGCTCGCTGGTGAGCGAGCGGGAGTCGAGCCATGGGCATAGTCGGAGTCGGGATCGATCTCGTCTTGATTCCCGACTTCGCCGAGCAGGTCGACCAGCCCGGCACCGTGTTCGCCGAGACGTTCACCCCCGGTGAGCGTCGTGACGCCTCGGACAAGAGTTCGTCGGCGGCCCGTCACCTGGCGGCCCGCTGGGCGGCCAAGGAGGCGGTGATCAAGGCGTGGTCCGGCTCGCGGTTCGCCCAGCGGCCGGTGCTGCCGGAGGCGATCCACCGCGACATCGAGGTGGTCACCGACATGTGGGGGCGGCCGAAGGTGCGGCTCTCCGGCGAGATCGCCCAGCATCTGGCCGACGTGACGATCCACGTGTCGCTCACCCACGAGGGTGACACCGCTGCGGCGGTCGCCATCCTGGAGGTCTGACCTCTTCCGCCGCGAGTGTGCGTGTCTGGACGCCGACACGCCGCGCGCGGCGTACAACTGTGCACGTTCACGCGGTGTCGTGACCCGCTAGCCTCGACGCCGTGAGTGATCTGGTGCAACGAATCCGCGACCTGCTGCCGTCGGTGTGCTCCGACCTGGAGAGCCTGGTGCGCATCGAATCGGTGTGGGCCGACCCGAACCGACGCACCGAGGTGCAGCGCTGCGCCGAGGCGGTCGCGGATCTGCTGATCCAGGCCGGCTTCCCAGAGGTGCGGATCGTCGCCGAGGGCGGTGCGCCGGCGGTGATCGCCCGCTATCCGGCGCCGCGGGGTGCGCCGACGGTGCTGCTGTACGCCCACCACGACGTGCAACCGGAGGGCGACAGCCGACAGTGGGCATCGCCACCGTTCGAGCCGACCGAACGCGACGGCCGGCTCTACGGTCGTGGCAGCGCCGACGACAAGGCCGGTATCGCAACGCATTTGGCGGCGTTTCGGGCCCACGACGGCCGGCCGCCGGTCGGGGTGACGGTGTTCGTGGAGGGCGAGGAGGAGTCCGGGTCGCCGTCGCTCGGTGCGCTGCTGGCCGCCCACCGCGACACGCTGGCCGCGGACGTGATCGTCATCGCCGACTCGGACAACTGGAGTGTCGACGTCCCGGCGCTGACCGTGTCGCTGCGCGGGCTGGCCGACTGCGTGGTGGAAGTCGCCACCCTCGATCACGGACTGCACTCCGGCGTGTGGGGCGGTGTGGTTCCCGACGCGTTGAGTGTGCTGGTGCGGTTGCTCGCCAGCCTGCACGACGACGACGGCAACGTCGCGGTGGCTGGTTTGCATGAAAGTACTGCCGCTGCAGTCGATTACCCGCCGGAGCGGGTGCGCTCGGATGCGGGCCTGCTGGACGGGGTGCGGGAAATCGGCTCCGGCCCGGTGCCGCAGCGGATGTGGGCCAAGCCGGCGGTCACCGTGATCGGCATCGACACCACATCGGTCGCCGCGGCGTCGAACACGCTGATCCCGCGGGCGCGTGCGAAGGTCAGCCTGCGGGTCGCCCCCGGCGGCGACGCCGCCGCACACCTGCAGGCGTTACGCACCCATCTGGAACAGCACGCGCCGTGGGGCGCGCACGTCACGGTTACGCCCGGCGACGTCGGGCAGCCCTATGCGATCGATGCCACCGGGCCCGTCTACGACGCCGTACGGGCGGCTTTCCGGCAGGCGTGGGGCGCCGACCCGGTCGACATGGGGATGGGCGGCTCGATTCCGTTCATCGCCGAGTTCGCCGCCGCGTTCCCGCGGGCGAAAATCCTGGTCACCGGGGTGGAGGATCCGGCGGCCCAGGCGCACAGCGTCAATGAGAGCTTGCACCTGGGGGTGCTGGAGCGGGCCGCGACCTCCGAGGCGTTGCTGCTGGCCAACCTGGCGAACCTGCCCGAACTGGCCTGAGATTGTGGGCCCGTTCCGCTACGATAGGTGACGGCTCCGCGAAGCGTTAGTGACCCGACGCCGGGCGGGGGCGCTTGCGGCGGTCGAAGTTCCGATGGCGACCCACTTGGCAAGCTGGCGCGTGGTGCGCACTTGGTCGCCGTCGATGTGCAACCATCCCCGGACGGCACGTCCAGCCATGCGCATGGGTTGTGCGGTGCCGGCGGCCAGCAACCGGTCGGCACGTGCCGGGTCGACCCGCACCAGAAGCCCGCCTTGGCCACTGGCCGCGACCGCCAGCCGACCGTCGACGAGAAAGGCCAGTGCGCCGAACATCACCTGCTCATCCACTCCCGGATTGCCGGCCAGTTGCTCCCGGATGCGGTCCGCCAGGCAGCTGTCGTAGGGCACTATGCCTCCGCTGCGTGCCAGTCGCGGATCGCCGCCGCGAACCGATCGGGTGCGTCGGACGGTACGTAATGACCGGCGCCGTCGATGACGACGGTCCGGTGGTGGGGGAGAGTCTGCTCCCAGCGCCGCAGTTCGGTGCTGCCGAAAGCCATGTCGGCGTTGCCCCAGACGATGAGCGTCGGCATTGATGTCAGGCCGGCGAGTCCGGCTTCGACCTGGGCGAGAAATGCACGGCTGCCGGTGATTCGCCGCGGAAAGACGGCCGACGCCGCACGCCGTTCGGGGTCGGCGAGGGCCCGTCGGTAGTGGGCCATCTCGGCGTCGGTCGGCCTCCTCAGTCGATGCCCGGTGGGGATCATCACGTTGACGAACAGATTGAACTGTTTGATCAGCAGTCGTCCGAGCGGCCCGCCCAGCATGTGCGAGAAAATCCAGATGCTTGCGGTGTCGATCGGCCAGGCCCAGGTATTGGTCAGCACCAACCGGTCGAAAGCCGCAGGGTGTTGTTCGACGGCCGCCAGGCCGATGGGACCGCCCCAGTCGTGGGCGACCAGGGTGACCCCGCTCAGGTCGAGGGCGTCGACGAAGGCCGCGATCACCGCAGCGTGTTCCTCGGGCAGGTACCGGTAACCCGGCGCAGCCGAGGACAGCCCGAATCCGGGGTAGTCGACTGCGATGCAACGAAAGTCGTCCCGTAGGGAGCGGATCACGTCGCGATAGTCGAACGACCAGGTCGGGTTGCCGTGCAGAAACAGCAGCGTCGGCCCCGAGCCTTCGTCCACGTAGTGCACGGTGTGCCCGTCGATGGTGATGTAGCGGCTCTGGAACGGGAACAATCCGTCGTCGACCCAGGCGGGTCGCGTGGTGACAGTCACGGTTGCCCCTTCGCGTCGAGTGATTTGATATAATCAAGCGAACTTGAAAATGTCAAGGAGTGAAGATGGGTCGAAGTTATGGTCAGTACTGCGGGCTGGCCCGTGCGCTCGACGTGGTGGGCGACCGGTGGAATCTGCTCATCGTCCGCCAGCTCCTGGTAGCCCCGGCCCGCTATCAGGAGCTACGCGACGGACTCCCCGGCGTTGCCACCAACCTGCTCGTCGATCGGCTCCGCGACCTCGAGGCGGCCGGTGTGATCGAGCGGCGGCTCGCCAAAGAGGGCAGGGCGATCACCTACGCCCTCACCCCGTGGGGCGCCCAACTACGTGAGCCGATCGAGAGTCTCATCCGCTGGTCGACTCCGCTGATGATCCGCGGGCCGGAAGGTGATGTCTTCCCGGCGGGCGGGCTCCTGGTCTCCCTGCCCGCCCTGCTGGGCGGCAGAGTGCCCAAGGGCCGGCCGGTGACCGTGGGTATCGTCGTGAACGGCGACACCCCCCGGGTCCAGGTGCGGGCGACGCGCTCAGGCATCGAGGTGAGTCCGCGGGATGATCGGGAGCTCGACGCCGTGCTGAGCGCCGACGTTCAGATCGTTCTCGGCTTGGCGGCCGGGGTGCTCGCACTCGACGACGTCCTCGGGGTGGTTGGCATCCAAGGCGATGATGCTGCCGTGCGGGCGATTTTCGGCGCACCCGTGAACACTGCCGCGTAGCGCCGCTCAGGAGACCGGTGCGCGGCCGATTGTGGCGCGGTCAAGAATCGATGGACAGGTCGCGACGCAGCTTGGCGACATGTCCGGTGGCCCGGACGTTGTACTGCGCGAGCGCTATCTTGCCTTTCTCGTCGACGACGAACGTGGAGCGGATCACGCCCTGAACTGTCTTGCCGTACATCATCTTCTGTCCGTAAGCGCCCCAGGCTGTCATCACCTTGCGGTCCGGGTCGGAGAGCAGCGGGAACGTCAGCGCCTCGGCGTCGCGGAACTTGACCAGCTTGGCGGGCGGGTCTGGGGAGACGGCGACCACGTCCAGGCCCGCGTCGGCGAGATCGCGCAGGCTGTCCCGGAAGTCGCAGGCCTCTTTGGTGCATCCCGGGGTGGACGCGGCCGGGTAGAAGTAGACGATGACGCGGCGGCCCCGGTAGTCGGCCAAGGAAACGGTGTTGCCGTCGGCGTCGGGAAGCTTGAAGGCAGGTGCCTTGTCGCCCGGCTGGAGGCGTGCGGTGTCGGTCGACTGAGCCAATGGAAATCCCTTTCTGCTTGCCGGGGCACCGGGACCGGCACCGGCTGATCTAGGGTAGTTCGGCAAGGCGGCAATGCGGGTGGACAGGGAGGGCGACAGTGGCGAAGCGGGATCCCGACATCATCAAGCAAGACATCGATCGGACTCGTGAACAGCTGGCGTCGACGGTGGACACCCTGGTGGAACGCGCCAATCCCCGGCACGTCGCGGACCGGGTCAAGGCCCGTGCGATTGCCTTCGCCAAACTGCCCGCTGTGGTGGTGTCGGTCGCGGGGCTCGGGGCGATCAGCGTGGTGGTTGTGGTCCGCAAGGTCCGTAACCGGATCCGTTACCGCTGACGGCTCCGAACACGGGATTCCGGACGGCCGGAACAGCCAGCCGCGCGGGGTGTCGCCGGCTTGGCTGACCGTGACCGAGATCATACACATCTAAGGTGCGCCGTCAGGGTTTCGAACCCCGGACCCGCTGATTAAGAGTCAGCTGCTCTACCAACTGAGCTAACGGCGCCATGCGGCCGGAACCGCGAGTGCGACAATAACAGGGACCGCGCCGTGTTGCGAATTCCCTCCTCCCGGCAGCCCTGGTACGGGCGTGGTGACTCGGTGCCGCGCTGCCGAATGAACCATTAGAATGCTTCCGGGCGGCCAGGCGATATCACAGCCGAGCGGATCGCCAACACTCACAGAGCGAGGGAAGGTATGGCCGAGGTCGGTTCGGTGTCCCGGTGGCATGGCCATCGGTCCCGGTCAGCGGTTCTGCTGCTGACCGCTGCTTTCGGGCTGAGCCTCACCGCGTGCAGCGGTGGCGCGGACGCCGAGGCGCCGCAGGCCATCACCGACAAGGGCACCCCGTTCGCGGACCTGCTGGTGCCGAAGCTGACGGCTTCGGTGGCTGACCGTGCCGTCGGCGTGGCGGTCGACGCGCCGGTGACGGTCACCGCCGAAGGCGGGGTGCTGGGCGCCGTGACCATGACGAATGAGTACGGCACCGTCGTCGACGGACGGCTCAGCCGGGACGGACTCACCTGGTCGACCACCGAACAGCTGGGCTACAACAGGCATTACACGCTGAACGCGAAATCGCTCGGACTGGGCGGGGTGACCAGCCGGCAGATCGCTTTTCAGACCCACGCGCCCAACAATCTGACCATGCCCTACCTGGTGCCGCGGGACGGCGAGGTCGTGGGAGTCGGCCAACCGGTGGTGATCCGGTTCGACGAGAACATCGCCGACCGCAAGATCGCCGAGAAGCACATCAAGATCACCGCCGAACCGCCCGTCGAGGGCGCGTTCTACTGGATGAACAACCGTGAGGTGCACTGGCGCCCGGAGGCCTTCTGGACGCCGGGCACCAACGTCGACGTGGCGGTCAACATCTACGGCATCGACCTGGGCAACGGGGTGTTCGGCCAGGACAACGTGGTCGGACATTTCACCGTCGGCGACGAGGTGATCTCCACCGTCAACGACGACACCAAGTCGCTGGTCGTGCGGATCAACGGCGAGGTCGTCAAGACCATGGCGGTGTCGATGGGCAAGAACAGCACCCCGACCAACAACGGCACCTACATCGTCGGCGAGCGGTTCCCGCACATCGTGATGGACTCATCGACCTACGGAGTTCCGGTCAACTCTCCCAACGGCTATCGCACCGACGTCGACTGGGCGACGCAGATCTCCTACAGCGGGATTTTCGTGCATTCGGCGCCGTGGTCGGTCGGCGCCCAGGGGTACGCCAACACCAGCCACGGTTGCATCAACGTGAGTCCCAGCAACGCGCTGTGGTTCTTCGACAACATCAAGCGTGGCGATGTGGTGCAGATCAGCAACACCGTCGGGCCGCCGCTGCCCGGTACCGAGGGCCTCGGCGACTGGAACATCCCCTGGTCGCAGTGGCAGGCCGGCAATGCCGGGGGGCCGACCGGCTAGCGCCCGACCCACCCCCACCCGAGCCTGAACGTCAGGCCTGTTCCTCGGGAGCCGGCGGCGGGGCGTCTTCGCTCAGGTACTCTTCCTCGCCGTTCGGGTAACCACCACCCATCGTGGTGATGTGCACATGGTCGTAGTGGCCGTAGCCGCGCCCGCTGGGCCCGCCCGGTGTGTAGTAGGTACCGCGCCAGATCGCATCCTGCAGCGCGAACCGGCCGGCGTTGCGCATCGCGTACGCCACGATCTGATCCCCCAGTGCCACGCCCTCCGCGCTGCCGGGGTTGGGAATCATCACGTCGAGTGCGAGACCGTTGGGATGCCAGCGCTGCGAGTCCGGCCGGACCCCGATCATGTCGTGGATCTGGGGGAACGCCTCGCTGATGCTGCGCGAGACGAGGATCGTCTTGACCTGCATGCCGCGCTCGGAGGCGATACCCGGCGGAAGCGCATGCGGTGGCATCTCCACATTGGCCACCGGAACCGCCGCGGGCGGCCAGGGCGCCGGCTCCTCCGGGGGAGGCGCGTCGTCCGGCGGAAGCGCGTCCTCGGGCGGAGGTGCGTCCTCCGGCGGTGGCAGTTCCTCCGGCGGCGGTGCCGGCTCCGCGTCGGCGACGGTCTCCACGCAGCACGGCGCCTCCTCGGCGACCGGTGCCGGGGGTTCGTCGTTGTTACCCGGATCGGCGCCGACACCGGCGGCGAAGAACACCGCGACCGGCGCGACGGCTGTTGCGGCGAATGCCAGGGGCCTCATGCATAGATCGATGGGTCTGAGCGTGGGCACGTCGGACACCGTAACCAGAATGTGCGGCCACATAAAAATCGCCTGTGATCTACCTCACGTGACGGCGATCAAGGCCCGTTTCGGGGTGGCTGACGGGACTTGAACCCGCGACCCCCAGGATCACAACCTGGTGCTCTACCAACTGAACTACAGCCACCATCGCCGTCGGCCCGGATGCCCGAGCCGGCAGCGACGTCGATATTAGCCGTTGGGGTGTTCGGGGGTCGAATCAATTACCCCGGGGGCATCCGAAGCCGGCGAGAACTCCGCGGCGATCGCCGCGATCTCGCTGGTGGAAGGTCCGGGTGGTGTCACAAACGCGGCATGCCGGTAGTACCGCAGTTCCCGGATGGACTCCTCGATGTCGGCCAGCGCCCGGTGTGCCAGCCCTTTGGCCGGCTGGCCGAAGTAGATCCGCGGATACCAGCGCCGGCACAGTTCTTTGATGGAGCTCACATCGACCATCCGATAGTGCAGGTAGGAGTCCAGGTCGGACATGTCGCGGGCCAGGAAACCGCGGTCGGTGGCGATCGAGTTGCCGGCCAGCGGGGCGGTCTTGGCCTGCTTGACGTGGCTGCGGACGTAGTCCAGCACCATCGCCTCGGCGGTGGCGACGTCGACGGTGGAGGCCCGTACTTCCTCGATCAGGCCGGATCGGGTGTGCATCTCGGTGACGACGTCGCTCATCGCGGCCAGTGCGTCGTCGTCGGCGTGGATCACCACGTCCACACCGTCACCGAGGATGTTCAGCTCGCCGTCGGTGACCAGCGCAGCGATCTCGATCAGCTTGTCGGAACCGAGATCCAGCCCGGTCATCTCGCAGTCGATCCAGACCAGTTCGTCTCGTGCGGCACTCACAGTAGGGAAACGTTAGCCGCTCGCGGGTCTGCGGCCTCGCCCTGGTGCTGCACCGCCAAGTAGTCTCATGGTCCGTGAGCCCTGACACGCCAGAATCGCCCGCCCAGCGAATCGCGAGCGGCTACACGGTCGAAGGTGCGGCGCTGCATCTGGGCACGGTCGTCGTCGACGATGTCGCGGACCCGACCGCCGTGGTCGGAATCCCACTGGCCACCGTCAACCGGCACGGCCTGGTGGCCGGCGCGACCGGCACCGGCAAGACCAAGACACTGCAGGTGCTGGCCGAGCAGTTGTCCGCCGCCGGTGTCCCGGTGCTGATGGCCGACGTCAAGGGGGACCTGTCCGGTCTCGGCCGGGCCGGCGCGGCCAACGACAAGACCGCCGCGCGCGCCAAGGACACCGGCGACGACTGGACGCCGACCGCATTCCCGGTCGAGTTCCTTTCGCTGGGCACCGATGGGATCGGGGTGCCGGTGCGGGCCACCATCTCCAGCTTCGGTCCGATCCTGCTGTCGAAAGTGCTGGGGCTCAACGCAACCGGAGAGTCGACGCTGGGGTTGATCTTCCACTGGGCCGACCAGAACGGCTATTTGCTGCTGGACCTCAAGGACCTGCGTTCGGTGATCAGCTATCTGACCAGCGATGCGGGCAAGCCGGAGTTGAAGAATCTCGGCGCGGTATCGTCGCAGACCGCAGGTGTCATTCTGCGCGCCCTGGTCAACCTGGAAGCCGAGGGCGGTGACACGTTCTTCGGGGAGCCGGAACTCAAACCCGAAGACCTGATCCGCACCGATTCGCAAGGCCGCGGGGTCATCTCGCTGCTGGAGCTCGGCGATCAGGCGGGCCGCCCGGTGCTGTTCTCCACCTTCCTGATGTGGGTGCTGGCCGATCTGTTCACGTTCCTGCCCGAGGTCGGCGACTTGGACAAGCCCAAGCTGGTGTTCTTCTTCGACGAGGCGCATCTGCTGTTCGCCGATGCGTCGAAGGCGTTCCTGCAGCAGGTGGAGCAGACCGTCAAGCTGATCCGCTCCAAGGGCGTCGGCGTGTTCTTCTGCACCCAGTTGCCCACCGACGTGCCCAACGACGTGCTGTCTCAACTGGGGGCACGGATTCAGCACGCGCTGCGCGCGTTCACCCCCGACGACCAGAAGGCGCTCACCAGGACGGTGCGCACGTACCCGAAAACCGATGTCTACGACCTGGAATCGGCACTGACCTCACTGGGCATCGGCGAAGCTGTTGTCACCGTGCTCTCCGAGCGGGGTGCCCCGACACCGGTCGCGTGGACCAGGCTGCAGGCACCGCGGTCGCTGATGGCCGCCATCGGCGCCGACGCGATCAAGGCCGCGGCGCAGGCCAGCCCGCTGCACTCGGTGTACGGCGAGACCGTCGACCGCGAGTCGGCCTACGAGATCTTGTCCGGCAAGCTCGCCGAGGGGCAGGGCCGGCCGCCCGAGTTGCCGACGGGTGACGGCCCCGACGCCGCACCCAGGCGGGTGCACTGGTGGACCCGGTTCGGTCGCTGGCTCGCCCACTTCCTCACCACCCGGGAAGGCAAGCAGGTGACGCGTGCCGTCACCACGTTGGTGCTCACCAAGATGATCACCCGCGGCCCGATGGGCACCGCACAGCGTCGCCGCCGCTGACCTTGATGGCGGCGACCCGCAGCGCCCGGCCGCGGGCCGCGCTTGCGCCCGCTACCCGCCGCCGAGCTTCTTGTAGACGAAGCCCACGATGGGCGTGACGATGGCACGCGGGGCGTAGCCGCTGGCCACCGACATCGCCTTCGACGTGATACCCGGGACGACGCGCATCTTGTTGCGCTCCAACGCATCCAGCGACAACTTCGCGGTGTGCGCGGTGGAGATCCACAGAAAATCGGGGATCAGCTTGTCGATCAGCGATGCATCGGCGGGGTCCGGCATCTCGGCCCGGACCGGGCCAGGAGCCAACAATGTGACGTGTACGCCGGAGCGGAGCAGCTCGCCGCGCAACGATTCGCTGAGCGTGTTGGCGAACGCCTTGGTGGCGGCATAGGTCGCGTTGTTGGGGATCGGTGAATTGCCTGCCGCGGAACCGGAGATCAGGATGCCGCCCGCGCCGCGCTCGACCATGCCGGGCAGCACCGCCAGCGTCAGGTCGTGCACCGCAACCGCATTGAGTTGCACCTGCGCCCGCTCGCCTGCCGGGTCGAGCCCGGAAATCGGGCCGAAAGTCGCGGTCCCGGCATTGGCGCACAGGATCGAGATGCTGCGGCCGGCCAGCTCTGCGCAGAACTTCTCGCGGACCGGAGGGTCGGCGAGGTCGACCGGCCGCACCTCGACGGCCACCCGGTACTGGTCGGAGAGGCGCGCGGCCAGATCCTCGAGCACGTCGCCGCGGCGCGCCGTGATGATCAGCGGGTAACCGCGGGCGGCCAATTCGGTGGCCAGTGCCTCGCCGATCCCCTGGGACGCCCCGGTGACGACGGCGCGGGCATCAGGGCTGGGGGCGGGTATCGGCATGCGGCAATCGTAGAGTGCCAGGCATGGGCAACCCGGGGGTGGGCGAATCCGGGCGGTCCCGGATGGTGGCGTGGGCGCTGTGGGATTGCGGTGCCAGCGGCGTCAGCGCGATCGTGGTGACGTTCGTGTTCTCGGTCTATCTGACCAGCAGCGTCGGCGAAGGAACGCCGGGTGGGGCCTCGCCGGCCAGCTGGCTCGGCCGTACGCTGTCGATTGCCGGGTTGACCGTTGCGGTGCTGGCGCCGCTGATCGGCGTGTGGGTTGCGGCGCCGCGGCGACGACGGGAGGCACTGGGCGCCTTCACCGGGCTCGCGGTGGTGCTGACCTGTGCGATGTTCCTGATCCGGGACACGCCCGGCTATCTGGCGCCCGGCCTGGCGCTGCTCGCGGCGACCGCGGCCTGCGGTGACCTGGCCAGCGTCCCCTACAACGCGATGCTGCGGCAGGTCTCGACCCCGGCGACCTCCGGGCGGATCTCCGGGCTCGGCTACGCGGCCGGCTACACCGGCAACGTGGTGCTGTTGCTGTTGGTCTACCTGGGTTTCATGACCGGAACCGGAGACCGTCGGGGATATCTGAGTCTGCCGACCGAGGACGGATTCAACGTCCGTGCGGCGATGCTGGTGGCCGCGGGCTGGCTGGCTGCGTTCGCACTACCGCTGCTGCTCACCGCGCACCGCCTGCCGGTGGCGACCGATTACCAGCGACCGGTGACCGGCCTGCTCGACGGCTACCGCCAATTGTGGTCCGACATCACCGCGGAATGGCGGCGCGACCGCAATCTCGTCTACTACTTGCTGGCCAGCGCGGTGTTCCGGGACGGGTTGACCGGGGTGTTCACCTTCGGCGCGGTCCTGGGAGTCAGCGTGTATCACGTCTCGAAGGCCGACGTGCTGATCTTCGGGGTGGCCGCCTGCGTGGTGGCCGCCGTCGGAGCGCTGGCCGGCGGACTGCTCGACGGCCACGTCGGTTCCAAGGCGGTGATCGTCGGATCGCTGGCCGCGATCATCGTGGCCGGACTCGTGCTGCTGGTGTTGTCCGGGCCGGTCGCGTTCTGGGTGTGTGGGCTGGTCTTGTGCCTGTTCATCGGGCCGGCGCAGTCGTCGGCGCGCACCCTGCTGCTGCGGATGGCCAACGAGGGCAAGGAAGGCATGGAGGGGATCGCCTTCGGCCTGTACACGATGACGGGCCGCGCCGTGTCGTTCCTGGCGCCGCTGCTGTTCTCGGTCTTCGTGGACTTTTTCCATGCCGACCGCGCCGGAATGGGCGGGCTGTGTTCGGTGCTGCTGCTCGGGTTGTTGGCGATGCTGGGTGTGCGGACTCCGAGCCACCGGTCGACAGGCTAGCCGGCTGCGGCGCAGATGGTCAGGAATGTCCCGGTGTGCTCGCGCACCTCCTCGCCGTCCACCGAGACCGAGCAGGTGATCTGCTGGCCGATGTTGACCACGGTGACGCTGGCGACCGTCGACGCCGGCGATGCCAGGCTGACCTGCTTGCGCCACGGCAGCGCCACGTTGAACTCGGTCTGCAGCACTCCGCCGGTGCCGATGTAGGCGATGCTGATCGCCCGGCCCTGCCCGGTGACGCTGTAGACGATGGTCTGCGGCGCGCCGCCCGGGCTGGGCAGCGCGGTCGGCGGTGTGAGCGTGGGCAGGTTGATGCCGGGCGGCAGGATTTCCGGCGGCAGCCGTGGCGGGATCGTCTTGGGCGGGACCCGGGGTGCCGGCGTCATGGCCGGAATCTCCGGCAATCGCGAAGGCGTGGCCGACTGCTTGGCTGACCCGTTGACGATCACCATGGCGATCACCATCGCGACGACCAGCAGCACCGCCGCGCCGGCGAGCAGGAACAACCAGCGGGGCGACCGCGGCGGCTGGGGACGGGGAGGCGGCGCACCCCGTGCAAGCGGGCCGGTCTGCGACCAGGTCGGCTGGCCCGTCGCCCAATGCTGCTGTGCGGACCAGCGGCTCGGGTCGGGACCTTGGGCCGGTTGATATCCGCCGTACGCCGGCAACTGGCCCGCGTAGGCGGGGTCGACCCGCGGGGCGCCGGGGTACGCCGGCTGCTGGGCAGGCTCGGCCGGTTCCGCGCCCCGCCAGGCGGTGCCGGACCCTCCGGGCTGCTGTGGATCGCTCATGCCCACCCCATGGATTGCAGGGTACCTGCGCGTTCGCCTCGAGCTAAGCTTCGCCGCTCACACCCAGCGCGGCGACGGTCATCGCCCGCATGACGATTCGGGAGCGCGGTGCGCTGCCGGCGGACTTGATGCTGTGCGGCGTGGAGTTCAGCAGGCCGAACACCGCGTGAGCCATCAGTCGGGCCTCGGATTCGGCCAGGCGCGCGTGCAGTTCACGCAGGGCCGCCACCCAGATCTCCACGTACTGTCGCTGCGCCCGGCGCACCTGACGTTCAGCGGCAGCGGGCAGGTAGGCCAAGTCGCGGTCCTGGATGCGGATCAGGTCGGGCTCACCGAAGACGAAGTCAAGGTGGAAGTCGATCAGACCGTCCAGCACGGCGGCGGGGCTGGATTCGCGGGAGCCGACCGCGCGCGCACCGTCGAGCAGTCGGGTGCTGATACCGACCAGCAACTCGACCAGCATCGCCTCTTTGTTGGGGAAGTGGCGGTAGATGGCGGGGCCGCTGACTCCGGCCGCGGCGCCGATGTCCTCCAGTCGCACCGCCAGGAATCCGCGTGCGGCGAACAACCGTTCTGCGGCGGTGAGGAGTTGGGTGCGACGGTCGGATTTCAGCCGGCTGCGCCGGCTGGCGTGCTCCTCTCCACCGGAAGCGGGGGACGCCGACGCCGCCATCGCTCCTCCGATCCTCGTGGACACGTGAGTTAATCGTCACTAACATAGCACTGTTGGTCACGATCAACTCGTTGCTTGGAGCGTGGTGGCAGTCCGGGAAACCGCAGGGCTCACGGAAGTCGGTGCGGCCGACGGGCTTTCCTATGCCCGCGGGGAGAGCGATCCGGCGCTGCTGGAGACGACGATCGGCGCTGCGCTGGCGGCGACGGCCGGCGCATTTCCGGACCGGGATGCACTGATAGACATTCCGGCGCGGCGACGCTGGACCTATGCGGCGTTGATCGACGATGTGCGCCGGCTGGCAACCGGACTGGTGCGCGCCGGGGTGCGCACCGGTGATCGGGTGGGAATCTGGGCGCCGAACTGTTGGGAGTGGGTGCTCGTCCAGTTGGCCACCGCTGAGATCGGCGCGCTGTTGGTCAACATCAACCCGGCCTACCGTGCCCATGAACTGCGGTACGCGATCCAGCAGTCCGGACTAGCCATGATGATCTCGGCACCTGGCTTCAAAAAGTCCGACTACACCGCGTTGCTGCGCGAGGTGGCTCCCAGCTGTGCAGACCTGCGCGAGGTGGTGTTCACCGGCAGCGCGCGCTGGGACCAACTGTGCGGGACCGATGCCGACCTGCCGCTGCTGGCGAAGATCGCGGCGACGCTCGACCATCGCGACCCGATCAACATCCAATACACCTCCGGCACCACGGGATACCCGAAGGGTGCCACCCTCAGCCACCGCGGCATCCTCAACAACGGGTATCTGGTCGGCGAGTTGCTGGGCTACACCGAATCCGACCGGATCTGCGTTGCGGTGCCGTTCTACCACTGCTTCGGCATGGTGATGGGAAACCTGGCGGCAGTCAGCCACGGAGCGGCCGTGGTGATCCCTTCGCCCGGTTTCGACGCCGCCGCGACGCTGGCTGCCGTCCAGGGCGAACGGTGCACAAGTCTCTACGGCGTGCCGACCATGTTCATCGCCGAACTCGGGTTGTCCGAATTCGCCGGCTACGACCTGTCCAGCCTGCGCACCGGGGTGATGGCCGGCTCGACCTGTCCGGTCGAGGTGATGCGCGCGGTGATCGAGCGCATGCACATGGCCGAGGTGGCGATCTGTTACGGGATGACGGAGACATCGCCGGTGTCCACCCAGACCCGTCGCGACGATTCGCTGGAGCGGCGGGTCGGCACCGTGGGCCGGGTCTGCCCGCACCTGGAGATCAAGCTGATCGACCCGGACAGCGGTCGCACCGTGCCACGCGGAGTACCCGGGGAGTTCTGCGCCCGTGGGTACGCGGTGATGATCGGCTACTGGAACGATCCGGCGAAGACGGCCGAGACCGTCGACGCCGACGGCTGGATACACAGCGGCGACCTGGCTGTCATGGACGGCGACGGGTATGTGCGGATCACCGGCCGGATCAAGGACATGGTCATCCGCGGCGGGGAGAACATCTACCCGCGGGAAATCGAGGAGTTCCTCTACACCCATCCCGACGTGGTCGACGCACAGGTCATCGGCGTGCCCGACGAGATCTACGGCGAGGAGTTGATGGCGGTGGTGATCCTGCGTGCGGGGGCACCGGCGCTGACCGGTGACCGACTGCAGGCGTTCTGCGCCGGACAACTGGCCCATTTCAAGATCCCGCGCTATGTGCGGGTGGTCAGCGAGTTCCCGATGACCGTCACCGGGAAAATCCGCAAGGACGAGATGCGCGCACAGGCAATTGATTATCTACGAGGCGGCTGAGGTCCGGTTAGGGCATCACAAGCCGATCCGGCCGCCCGGGACCGGAGTGGTCAGGTTGTCGGCGCAAGACGGCTTGCATGCGCGACGAGAGGTGGTATATTCGCTTCCAGTTAATTGTTATTAACTGAAATCGAAGGCGGTGTGGCGATGGACAAAGTCGTGGCGTCGGCTGCCGAAGCCGTTGCTGACGTGACCGACGGCTCCTCGCTGGCCGTCGGCGGTTTCGGGTTGTGCGGAATCCCCGAAGCGCTGATCGCCGCGCTGCTGGAGCTTGGCGTCGGCGACCTGGAGACGGTGTCCAACAACTGCGGAGTCGACGGGATCGGTCTGGGCGTGCTGTTGGCGCACAAGCGGATCCGACGCACAGTCAGCTCGTACGTGGGGGAGAACCAGGAGTTCGCCCGCCAGTACCTCGCCGGTGAACTCGAAGTGGAGCTGACACCGCAGGGCACCCTGGCCGAGCGGTTGCGGGCCGGCGGTGTCGGAATTCCGGCGTTCTACACGCCCACCGGAGTGGGCACCCAGATCGCCGACGGCGGGCTGCCGTGGCGCTACGACCCGTCCGGGGCGGTCGCGATGGCATCGCCGCGCAAGGAGACCCGCGAATTCGACGGCCGCACCTATGTCCTGGAGCACGCCATCCGCACCGACTTCGCCCTGGTGCACGCGTGGGAAGGGGACCGGCACGGCAACCTGGTCTACCGGGAGGCGGCCGGAAATTTCAACGCCGACTGCGCGGCAGCGGGGCGGGTCACCATCGCCGAGGTCGAGCATCTCGTCGAACCCGGTCAGATCGCCCCTGAGCAAGTGCACACCCCGGGGATTCATGTGCACCGCGTGGTGCACGTGCCCGACCCGGTGAAGCGGATCGAGCGGGAGACGGTGCGAAGCTGATGGCACTCACACGAGACGAACTGGCCGCGCGGGTCGCCGCCGAACTGAGGGACGGGCAGTACGTCAACCTCGGCATCGGCCTGCCCACGCTGATCCCCAACCACATTCCGGCCGGAGTCACCGTCGTGCTGCACTCGGAGAACGGGATCCTCGGCGTCGGACCCTACCCGGAGCGCGAGGACCTCGACGCCGACCTGATCAACGCCGGCAAAGAAACGGTGACGGTCCTGCCCGGCGCATCGTTCTTCTCGTCGTCGGTGTCGTTCGGCATCATCCGGGGCGGGCACCTGGATGTCGCGGTACTGGGAGCCATGCAGGTCTCGGCCGCCGGCGATCTGGCCAACTGGATGATCCCGGGCAAGATGGTCAAGGGGATGGGCGGGGCGATGGACCTGGTGCACGGGGCGCGTCGGGTGATTGTGATGATGGAGCACACCGCGCGCGACAGCAGCGCCAAGATCGTCGAGCGCTGCACGCTGCCGCTGACCGGTCAGCGCTGTGTGAACCGCATTATCACCGACCTGGCCGTCATCGACGTCTGCGAGGGCGGTCTGCACCTGATCGAGACCGCTCCCGATGTTTCGGCTGACGAAGTTGTCGCGAAAACTGCGGCGCCGCTGAAGCTTCCGGTGACATCATGACGGCAGCAACATCGCCGGGTGCTTTCGCCGACGAGCACCGCCGGCTGATCGCCGAACTCAACGCCAAGCTGGCCGCGGCCGCAATGGGTGGCAGCGAGCACTCCCGGCAACGGCACGTCGCCCGCGGAAAACTGCTGCCGCGCGACCGGGTGGACCGACTGCTCGACCCGGGCAGCCCGTTTCTGGAGCTGGCCCCGCTGGCCGCCGGCGGCATGTACGACGACGAGTGCCCGGGCGCGGGGATCATCACCGGCGTCGGGAGGGTGTCCGGCCGCGAGTGCGTGATCGTCGCCAACGACGCCACGGTCAAGGGCGGCACCTACTACCCGATCACCGTCAAGAAACACCTGCGCGCCCAGGAGGTCGCGCTGCAGAATCTGCTGCCCTGCATTTACCTGGTCGACTCCGGCGGTGCGTTCCTGCCCCGCCAGGACGAGGTGTTTCCCGACCGCGAGCACTTCGGCCGGATCTTCTACAACCAGGCCACGATGAGCGCCAAGGGCATCCCGCAGATCGCCGCGGTGCTCGGCTCGTGCACCGCCGGCGGCGCCTACGTGCCGGCGATGAGCGACGAGGCGATCATCGTCCGCGAGCAGGGCACCATTTTCCTGGGCGGCCCACCGCTGGTCAAAGCCGCCACCGGCGAGATCGTCACCGCCGAGGAGCTCGGCGGCGGTGAGCTGCACTCGAAGGTGTCCGGGGTCACCGACCACCTGGCCGACGATGACGAGCATGCGTTGCGCATCGTGCGGCGGATCGTGTCCACCCTCGGCCCCCGCGAGCCGAGTCCGTGGGAGACGATCCGCACCATCGAGCCGAAACTCGCCCAGACCGAGCTCTACGACGTCGTCCCCCCGGATCCGCGGGTGCCCTACGACGTGCACCAGGTGATCGTCCGGTTGGTCGACGGCAGCGAATTCGCCGAATTCAAAGCCGAATACGGCAAGACGCTGGTCACCGGGTTCGCCCACATCCACGGCCACCCGGTCGGGATCATCGCCAACAACGGGGTGCTGTTCGGTGAATCCGCCGTCAAGGGCGCGCATTTCATCGAGCTGTGCGACAAGCGCAAAACTCCGCTGCTGTTCCTGCAGAACATCGCCGGATTCATGGTCGGCCGCGACTACGAAGCCGGCGGGATCGCCAAGCACGGGGCGAAGATGGTCACCGCGGTGGCCTGCGCCCGGGTGCCCAAGCTGACCGTCGTGATCGGCGGATCCTATGGGGCGGGCAACTACTCGATGTGCGGCCGGGCGTACTCGCCGCGGTTTCTGTGGATGTGGCCGAATGCGCGGATCTCGGTGATGGGCGGTGAGCAGGCTGCCTCGGTGCTGGCCACGGTGAACAGCGACCGGCTCGACGCTGCCGGCAATCCGTGGTCGGCCGAGGAAGAGGAGAAGTTCAAGGCGCCGATCCGCGAGCAGTACGAGGCGCAGGGCAACCCGTACTACTCGACCGCGCGGTTGTGGGACGACGGGATCATCGATCCCGCTGACACCAGAACCGTGCTGGGGCTCGCTCTTTCGGTGTGCGCGAACGCCCCGCTTGAACCCGTTTCCTATGGCGTCTTCCGGATGTGAGCCAGATGTTTGACACCGTTCTGATCGCCAACCGCGGTGAAATCGCGGTGCGGGTGATCCGCACCCTGCGCCGGCTGGGGATACGGTCGGTCGCAGTCTACAGCGACGCCGACGCCGACGCCCGGCACGTGCGTGAAGCCGACACCGCCGTGCGGCTCGGCCCGCCGCGGGCCGCCGACAGCTACCTGTCGATTCCGCGGGTGCTCGACGCCGCGGCGGCCACCGGCGCGCAGGCGATCCATCCCGGCTACGGGTTTCTTTCCGAGAACGCCGAATTCGCCGCCGCCTGCGAGCACGCCGCGGTGGTGTTCATCGGGCCGCCTTCGCGGGCCATCGAGGTGATGGGCGACAAGATCACCGCCAAGAACACCGTCACGGGCTTCGACGTGCCAGTGGTGCCCGGTATCGCCCGGCCCGGCCTGACCGACGACGAACTGGTCGCGGCGGCGACCGAGATCGGCTATCCAGTGCTGATCAAACCGTCGGCGGGCGGCGGCGGCAAAGGCATGCATCTGGTGCACGACCCGGCGGAGCTTCGCCCGGAGTTGGCCACCGCGCGCCGGGAAGCGGGTTCCGCCTTCGGCGACGACACGCTGTTCCTGGAGCGATTTGTGCTGCGGCCCCGCCACATCGAGGTGCAGGTGCTCGCCGACACCCACGGCAACGTGGTGCATCTCGGTGAACGCGAATGCAGTCTGCAGCGCCGCCACCAGAAGGTGATCGAGGAGGCCCCGTCGGCGCTGCTGGACGCGGCCACCAGGGAACGCATCGGCACCGCGGCCTGCAACACCGCCCGCAGCGTCGACTACACCGGTGCCGGCACGGTCGAGTTCATCGTCTCCGCCGACGCGCCCGATGAGTTCTTCTTCATGGAGATGAACACCCGGCTGCAGGTGGAGCACCCGGTCACCGAGGCGGTCACCGGCCTGGACCTGGTGGAGTGGCAACTGCGGGTGGCGGCCGGGGAGAAGTTGGCGTTCGCCCAGGACGACATCACGCTGACCGGGCATGCGATGGAGGCGCGGGTATACGCCGAAGACCCGGCGCGCGGCTTCCTGCCCACCGGCGGGCGGGTGCTCGCCGTCCACGAGCCGGCCGGTCCAGGCGTGCGGGTGGATTCGTCGCTGCGGGCCGGCATCGTGGTCGGCTCCGATTACGACCCGATGCTGTCCAAGGTCATCGGATACGGCGCCGATCGGGCCGAGGCGATGGCCCGACTGGACGCCGCGCTCGCCGGCACCGCGGTGCTCGGGGTGCAGACCAACGTGGAGTTCCTGCGTTTCCTGCTGGCCGACGAGCGGGTGGTCGCCGGTGACCTCGACACCGAATTGCTCGATGCCCGACTGGTCGATTTCGCGCCGCTGCCGGCGCCGGATGACGTGCTGGCGGCCGGTGGAATGTACCGGCAGCTGGCGCTGGCCCGCGGTGCGCGCGGCGGCGTGTGGGGCATGCCGACCGGATGGCGGATGGGTGCGGCGGCCCCGGTGCGCACCGACATGCGCACGCCGCTGCGCTCGGAGACGGTGTCGGTATGGGGCTTGCCGGAATCGGCGCGCGTCCAGGTGGGCGAGGTGAGCCAAGCCGCGGTCCAGTCCGCCAGTGCGGCGCTGCGACGTCGGACGCTGACGGTAACGCTCGACGGTGTGCGCCGCAGCTACTCGGTTGCCGAGGCGAACCGGCACCTGTGGATCAGTGACGAACGCGGCACCTGGCAGCTACATGAAGCCGAGGAGAAGAAGGTGAACCGGTTGTCCGGTCCGCGGCGGGCGGAGATCGTCAGCCCGATGCCGGGCAGCGTGATCGCCGTCAATGTCAGCCCGGACAGTCAGGTCGAAGAAGGCACTCCGGTGGTGGTCGTCGAGGCGATGAAGATGGAGCACACGCTGACCGCCCCGGTGGCCGGCCGGGTGGAGGTGCTGGTGAAGGTGGGCGATCAAGTGGCGGTGGATCAGGTTCTGGCGAGGCTGATTCCGGACGAGAACAAGAAAGAGCAACCATGACATCGACAACGACAACACCGGCGACCGGCATGCTGCCCACAGAGTATGCGGAGCTGCGTGACACGGTGGCCGACTTCGCGCGTAGCGTGGTCGCCCCGGTATCGGCCAAACACGATGAGGAGCACAGCTTCCCGTACGAGGTGATCGCCAAGATGGGGGAGATGGGGCTGTTCGGGCTGCCATTCCCGGAAGAGTACGGCGGCATGGGCGGCGATTACTTCGCGCTGGCGATCGCCCTGGAAGAACTCGGCAAGGTGGACCAGTCGGTGGCTATCACCCTGGAAGCCGGCGTCAGCCTGGGTGCGATGCCGGTCTACCGGTTCGGCAGCGAAGAGCAGAAACGCAAGTGGCTGCCCGAGTTGACCGTCGGTACCAAGCTGGCCGGCTTCGGGCTGACCGAGCCGGGTGCCGGGTCGGACGCCGGCGGCACCCGCACCACCGCCCGGCTGGAAGGCGATGAGTGGATCATCAACGGCGCCAAGCAATTCATCACCAACTCCGGAACCGACATCACCTCGTTCGTCACGGTCACCGCGATCACCGGGACCCGACCCGACGGCAAGAGCGAGATCTCGACGATCATCGTGCCCAGTGGCACACCGGGCTTCACCGTCGAGCCGGCGTACAACAAAGTCGGCTGGAACGCCTCCGACACCCATGCGCTGACGTTCGCCGACGCCCGGGTGCCGGCGGAGAACCTGCTCGGCGAACGCGGCCGCGGGTATGCGAATTTTCTTTCCATCCTCGATGAGGGCCGGATCGCGATCGCCGCGCTGGCAACCGGCGTCGCGCAGGGCTGTGTCGACGAAAGCGTCAAGTACGCCCGCGAGCGGGAGTCGTTCGGGCAGCCGATCGCCGAGTACCAGGCGATCAGCTTCAAGATCGCCCGGATGGAGGCCCGCGCGCACGTCGCCCGCACCGCCTACTACGACGCGGCGGCGAAGATGCTGGCGGGCAAGCCATTCAAGAAGGAGGCATCGATCGCCAAGATGATCTCCTCGGAGGCCGCGATGGACAACGCCCGTGACGCCACCCAGATCCACGGCGGCTACGGCTTCATGAACGAATACCCGGTGGCCCGCCACTACCGCGATTCCAAGATCCTCGAGGTCGGCGAGGGCACCACCGAGGTGCAGCTGATGCTGATCGCCCGCTCGCTGGGGCTGGGCTGATGGCCCCCGGCGCGACGCCCCCCGGCGGGACGCCGCCCGGCCGGACGCCCCCCGGCGCCGACCGTGAATCTGACGACGCCGGATCGGCGCGTCGCGGCGCAGAATTCACAGTCGGCGCCGGGGGACGGGTGGAGACAGGCAGGCGGGTGGAGCAGCGGGGTCTGTGGTTCGAGGAGTACGAGATCGGCACCACCTACCTGCACCGGCCCGGCCGCACCGTTACCGAGGCCGACAACGTGCTGTTCACCACGCTGACCATGAACACCCAGTCGCTGCACCTGGACGCCGCCTGGGCGGCGCAGCAACCCGGGTTTCGCGGCGAGCGACTGGTCAACTCGATGTTCACCCTGTCGACGCTGGTCGGCCTGTCGGTGGCGCAGTTGACGATGGGCACCATCGTCGCCAACCTCGGATTCTCCGAGGTCAGCTTCCCCAAGCCGGTCTTCCACGGTGACACCCTCTACGCCGAGACCGTCTGCACCGGCAAGCGTGAATCCAACAGCCGGCCCGGGGAGGGCGTCGTGACGCTCGAGCACATCGGGCGCAACCAGCACGGTGAGATCGTCGCCCGCGCGGTGCGCGCCACGCTGGTGCGCAAACGGCCCAGCGACGGCCCGAAGTGAGCCTGGCATGAATCTTCAGAAGGCCGGCCCGGCCTGGCTGTTCTGCCCGGCCGACCGTCCGGAGCGGTTCGCCAAGGCTGCCGCGGCCGCCGACATCGTCATCCTCGACCTCGAAGACGGTGTGGCGGCAAGCGACCGTGCCGCGGCCAGGCAGGCTCTGCACGACACCCCACTGGACCCGAAGCGAACCGTGGTGCGGGTCAATCCTTCCGGCACCGAGGAGCAGGCACTTGATCTCGCCGCGTTGGCCGGCACCGACTACACGACGGTGATGCTGGCCAAAACCGAATCGGCCGCGCAGGTGACCGAACTGGCGCCACGCCTGGTCGTAGCGCTGGTGGAGACGCCGCGCGGGGTGGTGCACGCCACCGAGATCGCCGCCGCCGACAACACGGTGGCGATGATGTGGGGCGCCGAAGACCTTATTGCCGGGCTGGGCGGTGGCTCCAGCCGACGTGCTGACGGCGAATATCGGGATGTGGCCCGGCACGCCCGCGCCACGGTGCTGCTGTCCGCGGCGACGTTCGGGCGGGTCAAGCTCGACGCCGTGCATCTGGACATCGGCGACCTGGCCGGGCTGGAGGCCGAAGCGATGGATGCGGCCGCGGTGGGATTCGACGCGACGGTGTGCATCCATCCCAGCCAGACCGCGGTGGTGCGCGACGCGTATCGGCCGGCCGACGAGAAGGTGGCGTGGGCGCGCCGGGTGCTCGCCGCCGCGGAGTCCGAGCGGGGCGTGTTCGCGTTCGAGGGGCAGATGGTCGACTCGCCGGTGCTGCGGCATGCCGAGGCGATCCTGCGGCGGTGCGATTCACGCCACAATGAATAGTCACGGTATGTAGGCAGCCTATACAATTCGGGGATGTCCACAGCGCGCGCGACCGTTAATCACGCGCCGAGCCTGTGGCGTCAGCCCAAACAGGTGTGGGCGGTCGCATTCGCCTGCGCCGTGTCGTTCATGGGTGTCGGCCTGGTCGATCCGATCCTGCCGACCATGGCCAGCGAACTGCACGCCACACCGGCCCAGGTTTCCCTGCTGTTCACCAGCTATCTGCTGGTCACCGCGGTGGCGATGCTGTTCACCGGGTGGGTGTCCTCACGAATCGGCGCCAAGAAGACCCTCATCGTCGGACTGGTGGTGATCGCGGTGTCCAGCGCACTGGCCGCCACTTCCAGTGGGGTGGAAGGGGTGATCGGCTTCCGGGCCGGCTGGGGGCTGGGCAACGCCCTGTTCATCGCGACCGCGCTGGCGGTGATCGTCGGGGCCGCCAGCGGTGGGTTCGCCGGGGCGATCATCCTCTACGAGGCGGCGATCGGGGTGGGCTTCGCGCTGGGGCCGATGGTCGGCGGCCTGCTCGGCGGTATCAGCTGGCGCGGTCCGTTCTTCGGTGTCGCCGCGCTGATGGCGGTCGCACTGATCTGCGCGGTGACGTTGGTGGCGCCGACCCCGCTGCCCGCCGAGCGTGCGTCGGTCGCCGATCCGCTCAAGGCGCTGAGCCATCGCGGCCTGCTGACCGTGTCGCTCACCGCGCTGCTGTACAACTGGGGCTTCTTCACCGTCATGGGGTATGCGCCCTACCCGATGAAACTCGACGTGCACGCACTCGGGCTGGTGTTCTTCGGCTGGGGTGTGCTGGTGGCGGTCTTCGCCGTGTTCGTTGCGCCGTGGGCGCAACAGCGGATCGGCACAGCTCCGGCGCTGTACGTCACCCTGGTGCTGATGGCGGCCGACGTGGCCGCGATCGGCCACTGGGTGGACCGCCCGCACGTGGTGACCGGTTGCGTGATCGCCAGCGGTGCATGCATCGGCCTGAACAACACCCTGGTGACCGGCACCGTGATGCAGGTGGCGCCGGTCCCTCGGCCGACCGCCTCGGCGGCCTACAGCTTCGTGCGGTTCATCGGCGGCGGAGTCGCGCCGTGGGCGGCGGGCGTGCTGGCCGGGCACTACGGTGACGCGCTGCCGTTCTACCTCGGCGGCGCGGCGGTGCTGGCCGGGCTGCTGGTGCTCACCACCACCCACCGTCTGCTGGACGCGGCACACGCACACACCGCGCCGACGGTGGTGGACCGGGCCGCCGAGGAGTTCGTCGGATCCATCGAGCGCGACGTGCTGCGGGAGCCCGCGCCGGTCCGGTGACCCCGCCGGTAGCGGTACGGTTGTGTCAGCGGCGCCGGTCCAGTTTCAGCAGCCGGCGGCTTTCAACTTGGGGCAGTTGTGAATGGTCGAGACCGAGACTCAGCAGTCACGCTTGCCGATCTGGCGCCCGGCCGGCAGGCAACCATCGTGGGCCTGGCCGCAAGCGCGAACCCCGCGGTGGCGCGCCGGCTGCGGGAGCTGGGTTTCCGGCCGGAAACACGGGTCGACGTGATCCGGCGGGCGCCGCTGGGCGATCCGACGATCTACCGGGTTCAGGACACCGAGTTGTGTATTCGCCGCCGCGAGGCGCGCTTTGTCGAAGTGGTCGAGGACGCGGACCGATGACGTCGTGCCACACCGACGGCGACGGCGCTCTTGTCGTCATGGGTGCCCGACGGGTGGCGCTGGTCGGCAGCCCCAACGCCGGCAAGACGAGCGTCTTCAACCATCTCACCGGGCTGCGCGCCAAAACCGGTAATTATCCGGGCGTCACCGTCGGGCGCAGTGTCGGCGCCACGAAGGCCGGCGGTGTGACGGTCGTGGTGGAAGATCTCCCCGGCACCTACAGCCTCGACCCGATCAGCCCGGACGAGCAGGTGGTGAGCGATCTGCTCGCGGGTGAGTTCGAGGGCATCGAGAAACCCGATGCGATCCTGCTGGTCGCCGACGTCACCACATTGCGCCGCTCGATACTTCTGGTGGCGCAGGTGCTCCGGCTCGACCTGCCGTGCCTGCTGGTGCTCACCATGGGCGACGAGTTGACGTTCCGCGGCGGCCGGATCGACACCGAGGCACTGGCGACGGCATTGGGCATCCCGGTCAGTGTGGTCGTCGCGCACCGTGGTTCGGGCATCGACGCCCTGCGCTCCCGGCTGGGGTCCATCGGTCAGTGGCAGCGACCGCCCATCTTGCCGCCGTTCGATCACGACGGGGTCGATGCGTGGGGGCGTTCAGTGCTCGATGCCGCCGACTATGCTGCGCCACAACCAGATCAACGAACCAGCCGGATCGACCGGGTGGTCCTGCATCCGCTGTGGGGCACGATCATCTTCTTCGCGGTGATGTTCGCGTTCTTCCAGGCCATCTTCACCATCGGTGCACCAGTGCGGGATTGGATCGCGGCCGGCCTCACCTGGCTGGGCGGCCAGGTCACCGACCATCTGGGCAACTCGGTGGTGGCTGGTCTGCTCGGGCGGGGGATCATCGCCGGTGTCGGCACCGTCGTGCAGTTCCTGCCGCAGATCGTGCTGCTGTTCGCACTGATCGCGCTGTTGGAGAACATCGGCTACATGTCGCGGGCGGCGTTCCTGATGGACCGGGTGATGGCTGCGACCGGGCTGGAAGGCCGTGCGTTCGTGGCGATGCTGTCGTCGTTCGCCTGCGCGGTCCCGGGCATCATGGCCACCCGGACCCTGCCGTCGGCGCGCGACCGGATCGCCACCATCCTCACTGCGCCGCTGATGACCTGTTCGGCCCGGTTGCCGGTGTACATCGTGCTGGTCGGCCTGCTGCTGGCGCCGCAGACGCGGTGGTGGGGCCTCAACGCGCAAGGCGTCACGATGTTCCTGCTGTACCTCGGCGGTGGCACGTCGGCGCTGATCGCCGCGTGGGTGTTCAAGTCGACCATCCTGCGCGGTGATCTGCTGCCCTTCACCATGGAACTTCCCCCGTACCGGTTCCCTTCGGCCAACGCGATGCTGGCCGCGATGTGGAGTGCGGCAAAGGTCTTCCTGCGCAAGGTCGGAACCATCATCCTGGCCGCATCGCTGGTGTTGTGGGTGCTGCTCAACCTGCCGACCCGAGGCGCCGAGACCGCGGGCATGTCACCGGCCGACGCCACCGCCCACGTCATCGACCACAGCTACGGCGCAGAAATCGGCAGGGCGATCGAGCCGGTGTTCAAACCACTCGGCTTCGACTGGCACATCGATGTCGCGCTGATCGGCGCCCTGTCGGCACGCGAGGTGTTCGTGTCCACCCTGGGGGAGGTGTCGGCGGCGACAAACCTGCACGATCCGAGTGATGCGCTGGCGGCAGTGACCGACGACGACGGCGCCAAGGTTTTCACGGCGCCCACCGTCATCGCGTTGCTGGCGTATTTCATGTTCGCGCTGCAGTGCATGTCGACGATCGCCGTGATGCGCCGGGAGACCAACTCGTGGCGATGGCCGGCATTCGCGTTCAGCTACATGTTCGTGCTGGCGTGGGGGGCGGCGTTCGTCGCGCGTTCAATCGCGATCGGGGCGGGCGCATGATCCCGATCCACGCCACCGCCACCTCGAACGAGCAGCAACTGCGCTGGGTGGTCCCATCGGAAAACCTCCCGCCGGCCGGCATCGTCCGCCGGGCGCCGGCTGCGCTCGGTGCGCTGCTCGATCGCGGCGTGATCGATGAACTGGTGATACGCGGCGCCGACATCTTGATCACCCTTAGCTCGGGGAACAGTTGGCGCGAGAATGGCGACGACATACGCGCCGCGCTCGGCGAGGCGCTGCTGGACCCGGCGGGGTGGCGGGTCGATTCGGCGGCCGGCGGCGCGGACTGGTTGGCACAGGTAGCCAACGAGTTGCTGGACGGACAGATCGGCGCGTTGGCCCAATCGCACGGCGGGTCGATCGAACTGGTGTCGGTTGTCGGCAACACGGTGACCGTCCGGATGTCCGGTGCGTGTCACGGATGTCCGGCATCCGGTTCGACGCTCTACGAAAAGCTGCAGCACGAATTACGCCGGCGAGCAGGTGAGCAGGTCAATGTCGTCGAGGAGAAGGATTCGGCCGCAACGCCCTTCGGGTTGAAGCTGCGATCGTTGCGGATCCGCTGAGCAACGGGTGATTCGCAACCGGCGCGCCCAACCGGTCGCCGTAGCATGGCAGGCATGATTCAGTTGGGGACTTCGCCGCCCCCGGCCCCGGCCGTGCAGCGCAAGCGGCGCGGCGGTCCGCGAGGGCCGGTGTTCATCGGCGCCAACATCGTCGTGCTCGCCTGGCTGGTGATCGCCGTGGCGCTGCTGATCTGCTACGGCGCGCTCAGTCACCCGGTCTGGCTGCCGGTTCACGCGCTGCTGCTCGGCGCGGCAACCAACGCGATCATCATCTGGTCGGGGCACTTCACCGTGACCCTGTGCCGGGTGCCCGACCCGCCGGCCTGGCATCTGGCTGCCAAGCTGGCCGTGCTGAACGCCGCGGTCGTTGTCGCGCTGGCCGGTGTGTGGTCCGACGCTGAGGTGTGGACCGGGGCAGGCGGCACCGTCGTCGCGGTGGTGGGCGCCGCGCACGCCGCCGAGCTGATCGCGATGAAGCGCAAGGCGCTGTCGGCGCGCTTCGACTATCTGGTCGATTTCTATCTGGCCGCCGTGGCGGCACTGCTGGTAGGGGCGGTGGCCGGCGCGGCCATGGCGTTCGGTGTCCACCGGCTCTACGCGCGACTGTGGACCACCCACGTCGAGGTGATGCTGTTCGGCTGGATCGGCCTGACCGTGGTGGGAACGCTGTTCACGCTGTGGCCCACCACAATGCGCGAGAAGATCACCCCGCGCAGTTACGGCCTGGCCCACCGCACGCTGCCGACGATGGCGGCGGGGCTGGGCGTGACCGTGGTGGGTCTGCTGGTCGCGAACGTCTGGCTGGGCGTGGTGGGCCTGCTGGCTTATGCGGTCGGCGTCGGTTTCACCGTGGTGGCGCTGCGTCCTACCCGGCGGCCCAACGGGCCGGCGGCGTGGATGCTTGCCGCGGCCACCTCGTGGCTGGGCGTGGCGGTGCTGGTCGAGGTGATCGCGCTGATCACGGCCCGGTCGGTGGACGGGCTGCCCGGTCTCGTCGAGTCCACCGTCATGCCGATGCTGGTGATCGGATTCGTCGCCCAGGTGCTGATGGGGGCGCTGACCGAGCTGCTGCCGGTGCTCACGGCACACGGACCGCCGGAACGCAAGGCCGTCATCGCGTTTCTGGCACAGGGCTGGCACGCGCGGGTGATCGCGTTGAACATCGCGGTGCCGATGGTGGCGGCGCACTGGAGGAGCCCGGTGCCGCGGATCGGCTGGGCGTTGGGCGCCATCGCGGTCGCGGGCTTCCTGTGGCTGGCGCTGCGGCTGATCATCCCGGTGATGCTGCGCGGTTCCATCAACGCTCAGGTGATCGAGCGGGAGCGCGGCGCCGTGGTGACCGGCGCGGTGGCTGTGGCCGCGCTGGCCGCGGTTGTTCTGGCGACGACGCTCGGTGCTGGATCTCCACGGAACTCCCGCGCCGCCAACATCTCCGGTGACGCACGTACGGTGGACGTGTCGTTGAAGAACATGCGGGTGTCGCCGGACACGCTGAGTGTCCCTGCTGGAACCAGGCTGGTGCTGCGGGTGACCAACGAGGAGTCGCTGCCGCACGACCTGCGAACCGAAACCGGCCAGCGCACGCCGCGGCTGGGCCGCGGCCAGACCGCACTGCTGGATGTGGGTGTGGTGCAACAGGATCAGGAGATCTGGTGCGATGTGCCCGGCCATCGCGCCGCCGGGATGACGATGACGCTCCGTGCGATCGGTGGCAAACCCCGGGCGCATCACGGCGAATCGACCGAATCGGCCGCTCCAGCGCTGAACCTGGCCGGCGACCCGTCACCGGGCTGGGCACCCCGCGATCCGATGCTGGCGCCGGTGACGCCGGGTGTGCACCGGGTGGAGCTGCGTGCCGTCGACCGCGAGCTGGAAGTCGCCCCCGGCCGCAAGGAGACCCGGTGGACCTGGGGCGGGACGGAACCCGGGCCGATCCTGCACGGCCGGGTGGGCGACCAATTCGAGCTCACCCTGATCAACGACACGACGATGGGCCACGGGCTGGACTTTCACGCCGGCGCGCTGGCCCCGGACCAGCCGATGCGCACCATCGCGCCCGGGGAACGGCTGGTCTACAAGTTCACCGCCCAGCGCGCCGGCGCCTGGTTGTATCACTGCAGCACCCGGCCGATGTCGCTGCACATCGCCAACGGCATGTACGGCGCCGTGATCATCGATCCGCCCGGGCTGCCGGCGGTCGACCACGAGTACGCCATGGTTGCCGCGCAGCTGTACCTCGGTGACGCGGGCAGCGACCACAAGACCACCGCGATCCGCGCCGACCAGCCCGACGGGTGGATGTTCAACGGGATGGCAGACCAGTACGAGCACGCCCCGCTGCACGTCCGACCGGGTGAGCGGGTGCGGATCTGGCTGGTCAACGCCGGACCCGGCGACACCATCGCCTTCCACATCGTGGGCGTGCAGTTCGACACCGTCTACAAGGAAGGTGCCTGGTTGCTGCGGTCGGGCGGCCCTGACGGCCACGGTGGTTCACAGGCCCTGGACCTGGCGCCGGCGCAGGGCGGCTTCGTCGAGCTCAGCTTCCCGGAGCCGGGTCATTACATGGTGATGGACCACGATCTGCGGCACGCCGAGAGCGGGGCGCGCGGGGTGTTCGAAGTCACCAGGTAGCCGGGTTCAACCCCAGCACCTCACGCACCGCGGCAACGACCACGTCGGGCCGGTCGATCGGCACCGCATGGCTGGCGTTGTCGACGAGCACCAGTTCTCCGCGCGGAAAGCGCTCGGCCAGCGCCCGATGAGCCGCATCGATCTGGCGCGCATAGGTGGGCGGAAGGCCGCTGCGCAGTCGCGGAACTACCACGCGCACCGGAACATTGGGGAGCCGCGCCGCATCCAGTGCCGCGGCCGTCTCGCGGGTGTATCGGCCGAAGCGCGGCATGATCCGGGCCAGCTGCCACATCGTCCGCGGGTAGTTGCAGGAGCGGTAGAAGTATTCGATGCCTGCGCTGCTGGCATATGGTCCCGCTGTCTGCCGGGCCAGGCTGCGGCCGGCCCGGGTGCGAAAGAAGCCCAGCCATGCGGCGAGCCCGACTACCCAAAGCTGCACGGTCCCCAAAGTCAGCCGGATACGAAGGAAGCCCCGCCGTTCGGTCGGCATGTCGCAGGTGGGGTCGAGCAGAACCAGCCCGGCGACTTTGTCCCGGTGGCGCACGGCGAACATCTCGGCGACCAGGCCGCCAGAAGACCAGCCCACCACGACGGCCGGTGTCGCGCACCCGACCGAATCGATCAGTGCGGCAAGGTCGTCGGCCATCTGCGCGACGTGGCGGCGCGGTGCGCCGTCGGATCGCCCACTGCCGGCGCGGTCATAGGTCAGCACGGTGGCAAAGCCGGCTAACCGCTCCTCCAAGGCCTCACCGTAGCCGACGTCCGTCGTCCCCTCACCGGCTCCGCCGGCCTCCAGAACCACGGTCGGCCCCCGCCCACGAACCCGCGCACATAGCACCCGATCCCCGATATCGACGAACTGCCGATCCGACGAATTCACGCTCGCCCTCAACTTGCCGCACTGCGCCACGCGAGCGCTTCTAAGGCCACCCCGACATGCATGCTGTTGTCTTCGAGCGGCCGGGGCAGGAGTTCATCGGCCCGAGCGAGCCTGCGCCGCACCGTGCTTCGATGGGTGAACAGACGCTCCGTCGTCCGGGCGGCGTTGCACTGCTCGCGGATGTAGGTCAGCACCGTGTGCCGGAGTTCGGCGTCGGCCGACGCGAAGTCGCCGAGCGTGTGTTTGATGAACCGATTGGCCCGTTCCGGATCGGCGGTGACCAGCGCGACGAGTTCGACGTCGGCGAAGCTGGCGACCCGCTGCGTCGAACCCAGCCGTGCCATCATGCGCTGAGTGGCGATGGCGTCGAGGTGACTGCTCCGGAAGCCCTCGATACCCGAGGCCGTGGGCCCTACCGCGATCCGCACGCCGGCCAGCCGGCTGACAGCCTCGGCGATGCCGGCCAGATCCGGGCGGTCGGCGCCGGGTACCCACACCCATCGGGTGGCGGCACTGGCCAGCACGGACAGCGACTCGCGCCGGTCGACCGCGTGGGTCAGCGCCTCGACGGCACGGTCCAGATCGGACAGGTTAGCGCTGGATCCGTCGCCCCAGATGACGGCGGCGGTGTGGCTTTGGCCCAGGCGGTAACCGAGTCGGTTCTCGGCGCGATCCGGGGTGATCGGCGCCCCGCCCAGGATCAGCGCGACGAGCTCCCGGCGTTCGGCGTGCGTTCCGTGGGTGAGTTCGTTGCGTTCGGCCTGTATCTGCTCGCGGATCGCCGCGACGGTCGTGTCGATGAACGACGAGATCGACCGAGCGGACACATCGAGCAACTCACGCAGTTCACCTCGATCAGGCGTCAACACGAACGCCGTGTTCATCCAGGCACGCCACGCCACACCCTGGGCGATCCGGTATCCGTCCACGACCGCCGACTCGTCCAGGCCACGACGCATTCCGTCGCGGACGATGGCAAGGGTCTCCACCCCGAGGTTGGCCGGCACCGGCTCGCCGGGGTGACTGATGTTGGCGGCCGCCCAGTGCAACAGATTGGACCGGTTGCTCTGCCGGATCGCCTCGACGAGCACCGGATCGTCGGCGATCGCGTGAATGTAGCCCGACGCCAGCGTGGCTTCGTCCAGCCTGTCGAGCCACTGCGGCGAACCGTTGACGACAAGCTCGGCGCCCTGCCGGATCAGTTCGCACACCCGCCGTGACGGTCGTTGCCAGGACACGCGTCAAGGATATCCGTGCTGACGCATTATGCATCTCGAAATGGGCAGGATCGGCGCAGAATGGCCCTGTTCGTCGCGACGGGTCTCGTCGACCATTGATCTGTTATGTGTTACACACGCCGTGAGAAGTTCAATCACATATCTCGCGACTTGGCGTCACAGCTCAAATTCACGCTACAGCCAGTGATCGCCGGGGCATTGGCGATGATGCTGACCGGCTCGGTGCTGGCTGCAATGCCGGCCGTTTCGACGACCGCGGCGGCCCTAGCGCTGCGGACGGTGTTCACCTCGGGTTCGTCGAACCCGTTTCAGCCGGAAATCGATCAGCTGCTCGACGCCCAGCAGCAGATCGTCGAGCACAACAGCACGCTGCCCTACATCGTTCCGTCGGACCTGCCGATGCTGGGCCAATATGCGCAGAATCTTGCGCTCACCATCCTCGCCACCCAACTGCACACGCTCAGTGGCGACAAGTCGCCCGCCATCTCGTTCGCGCCGTACCCGTGGTCGGCCAACGGCGCTAACCCGCAGGGATTCCTGACGTACGCGAACCCGGACGACCAGTACGGTCAGGTGCACATCGAGCCGAATCAGACCTATGTGGTCACCGTCGACCCCGGCCCGGGCACCCAGGATGTGACCTTCACACCCAACTCGGGCAACGGCGGTGCCACCAATTTCGGGACCCTGCCGGGCGGGATCGATCTGGCGCATGCCACCCCCAACGCCGACGGCAGCTACACCGTCGTGCTGAGTGCCACCGCACAGCCGGGAAACTGGGTCGATACGGCCGGGGCGCAAACGGTGCTCGTCCGCGACACCCTCGGCGATTGGGGATTGCCGCACGACAGTTTCTCGATCGTCGAGAAGGGCAGCGCCACGGCGAATATCCTTCCGCTGCTGTCAGATTCGCAGATAGCGTCGGCGCTGAGCGGCGTCGCGACTAACATGCCCACCCAGAACGCCGCCGGCTCCTACCTCGGGCAGGTGCAGGCCTTTGACACCATCGCCAACAACACGTTCACCCCGATCAGGAACACCATCGAGACGGCCGGCGGTCACATATCGGCGCCACTGACACCCGGCCAGCTCGGAAGTCTGGGTCACTACTCGCTGCAGCCAGATCAGGCGCTGATCGTGAAAGTGCCCGACATCGACTCCGCGTACACGGGCCTGATGCTCACCAACGACTGGGGTCAGCCCGTCCCGTTCGCGACCGTGTCGGGCAGCCTCAACAACACCCAGATATTCCACGATCCCGACGGTTTCACCTACTACGTCATCAGCAGCCAGGACCCGGGCGTGGCGAACTGGGCCGACGACTCCGGCATCGACAACGGAGGTGTTTTCCTGCGGTGGCAGAACGTCACCGGCTCCGCTCCGAGCACCCCGGTGCAGGCCGAGGTCGTCAACGTCGCCGATGTCTGCAACGACCTGCCTTCCGACACCCCGCTGGTGACCGCCGCCGACCGGGCCGCCGAATTCAAGGAACGCCTGTTCGACTATGACTACGCCCAGGACCAGAACCACAACATCACCTGGGTGGGGGCCAACCTGCTGTATGACCAGTTCCGGAACGCCATGGGCGCCCAGCAGTTCGTCGAGGTATTCGGCGGCCAACAGGATGTGCCTTCGATAGCGGACCGGCTGACGCCGACGCTGAGTCCCGATATGACCGCGGTCGGCCATGATCTGTTGACCAATCCGGCTAGCCTGACCGCGCTGATGGACAACCTGCCCCTGGCGTTCAAGGACATCGAGTTCGACGCCATCCTGGCGGCCGCCCGGCTGGCCGGGGTTGTCGAGCAGACCGCCCAGGCGGTGCACAGCGACATCGCGTCCGGCGACCTGACGCGGGCGCTGGCGGCGCTGAGCAGCGGTGTGCAAGGGCTCCAAACGGTGTTCAGCGAAACGTCCACCGACCCGGCCACCAGCATCTCCGCCGGCTTCCTGAACGCCCGTGACGACCTGGCGGTCGCCGTGATGAACGCCGGCAGTTCCACCTCGCCGGTCGCCTCCGAGTGGGCGTCGCTGTCCGAACTGAACCAAGAATTGCTGGACACCCTGCTGCACACCGGCGGCAGCTGAAAGCCCATCACACGCTGAGGAGGCGGCATGGCGCACATGGCCGACGATTGCTGTTCGCAGGGAAAATTCGATCGGCTGGCGACGGCCTTGGTGGCCGGCACGTTGGCGATAGCGGCGGTGGCCCCGCAGGTGGCGGTCGCGTTGCCGGTCCCGTCGCTGCCCGTACGACTCCTGTCGACCGCCGATCCGCTGCAACCCGTGATCGACCAACTGCTCGACGCGCAGCAACAAATGCAGACAGACATGGGTCAGTACCCGTTTGTCGATCCGTCGGATCTGACCATGGCACACGAGTACGCGCAGAATGCGCTCTCGACCATGCTCGCCGCTTCCGTCCTCGCGTTCAACTACACCGATCTGCACAACGTGGCCATCCCGTTTGCCCCGTACCCGTGGAACGCCCCGGCCACCAACATGCAGCAACTTCTGGTCTACGCGAATCCGGACGACCAATACACGGCTCTGCCACTGTCGCCGGATCACACGTACACGATGACCATCGACCCTCCCGCCGGCCCCAACGGCACCAGCGATGTGACCTTCGTGTTCACCTCCGGGGACGGCGTCACCGCGCCTTACCACAGCATCAGTAGTTACAACCTGTCCGAAGCGACACCGAACTCCGACGGCAGCTACACCCTCACCTTCAGTTCCACACCACAGACCGGCAACTGGGTCGATATCCCCGACGACGCCGACCGGACGATCGTTCGTGACAGCGTCGGCAACTGGGGCCTGCCGCACGACACCTTCTCGATCACCGAGGAGGGTGTCGCGCCGCCGAATCCGCTCAACCCGCCACTGCTCACGGACGCCGACATCCAGTCGCTGCTGGGTCCGATCGCCGCGAACGCCGCCAACGAGGTCGCCTCCCCTGACTACCTCGGCCAGTTGACCGTCACCAATGCGCCGGCGGCCAACACGGTCAGCGACTTTCAGCCGACCCACACGTTCATGCCGGGGCCGCTGCTGACCGGAAACAACCAGTGGCTCAGTGCCGGCGATTACTCGCTGCAGCCCGATCAGGCGCTCATCCTCAAGGTGCCCGAAATCAACGGCGCGTACTCGGCGGCCATGGTCACCAACATCTACGGGCAGACTGCGCCGGCGGCGACCGCCACCGGCAGTCTCAACGCCGGCGACACGTTCCATGATCCGGACGGCTACACCTACTACGTGATCAGCGGCAAAGACCCCGGCGTCGCGAACTGGCTCAACGACAACGGCGCCGAACACGGCGGGATCTGGCTGCGGCTGCAAGGCCTGCACACCGTTCCGAACGCTCCGGTGCCGGTAGACGCGCAGGTGGTGAACGTCGCCGACGTCAATCAGTACCTGCCGGATGACACCCCCGCCGTCACCGCCGCGGAACGTGCGGCAGATGTTCAACAACGCCTGTTCGAATGGGACTACACCCACGACCAGAATGAGGACATCGGCTGGGTGGGAGCCAACCTCGAGTACGACCAGATCAAGGCCGCGCTCGGCCCGCAGGTATTCACCGAGATATTCGGCGGGCAGAGCACACAGTACGGCGCACCGGAGCAGGTGCCCACGGTATTGGACCGGATGACCGACCCGTCACTGATCCCCAATCTGGCGACCATCCTCGACGACATCAAGGCCGATCCGAGTGGCGCTCTGCTGGCGATCAAGGACAACCTGTCCCTGGCGGTCAAGGACATCGAGTGGCCCACCGTCCTGGCGGCGCTGCGCGTGGAGGTCGTCATCGAGCAGACCATCCACGCGGTGCAAAGCGACATCTCGTCCGGCCACTCGTCGCAGGCGCTGACAGATCTGATCACCGGCCTGCAAGGACTCGGACCGGTCTTCGACGAAACGTGGACCGACCCGGCCAGCAGTATCACCGCCGGATTCCTGAATGCGCGCGACGACCTGGCGGTGTCGATCATGAACGCAAGCAGCTACTCGGTATCTCCCAGCGGCGCCGCGTCTGTCGCGGATGAGCTGCAGGCGCTGAATCCGGGCACCGCGCTGGCGGATTTCAACACGCTGAGCTCCGAAATCGCCGCACAGTTCGCCGCACCCGGGCCCGACGTCGCGTCGAGTATTGCCGGGTCCGCCGGATCGCCGTTGGATCTGCTGCCCTGAGTCGGCACCGCGACCGAACTGCCCCCGACACGTCGTTGCGCCGCCGAGCGTGATCGACGGGGCCCGCCCCATCCGCAGGCATAATGGGGTGAAGCGCCCAAAAGGAGGCGGCATGACCGAGATTCGTGACATGCCGATGACCGTCGATCTGGAGCCGGTACAGCTCATCGGTCCGGATGGCGCCGCCACCGGCGAAACCCGCTACAGCCTCGACCTCCCCGACGAAACGCTGCGCGGCATCCACGAATCGATGCTGGTCACCCGCGAGCTGGACACCGAACTGGTCAACCTGCAACGCCAGGGTGAGCTGGCGTTGTTCGCGTCCTGCCGCGGGCAGGAGGCAGCGCAGGTGGGCGCCGCCGCGGCACTGCGCCCGACCGACTGGTTGTTCCCGCAATACCGTGAGCTGGGCGTGTTCATCACCCGCGGCATCCCCGCGTGGCACGTCGCCTCCTCGTGGCGCGGAACCTGGAACGGCGGACGGGAATTCACCAGCAAATGCTGCGCTCCGATAGCCATACCGATCGGCACCCAGGCGCTGCACGCGGTCGGAGCGGCGATGGCCGCCCAGCGGCTCGGCGAGGATTCGGTGACGGTGGCGTTCATCGGCGACGGCGCCACCAGCGAAGGCGACGCGCACGAGGCGCTCAACTTCGCCGCGGTGTTCAACGTCCCGTGCGTCTTCTACGTGCAGAACAACCAGTGGGCGATCTCGGTGCCGCTGGCCCGGCAGACCGCAGCGCCGTCCATCGCGCACAAGGCGATCGGCTACGGGATGCCGGGCATCCGGGTCGACGGTAACGACCCGCTGGCCTGCTACGCGGTGATGGCGCAAGCCGCCGCCCGGGCCCGGGCCGACGACGGGCCGACGCTGATCGAGGCCGTCACCTATCGGCTCGGCCCGCACACCACCTCCGATGACCCGACCCGGTACCGGAACCGTCAGGAAGTGGACCGGTGGGCGGCGCTGGACCCCATCCCCCGGTACCGGACCTACCTGAGCGGTAGGGGAGTGTGGACGCCCCAGTTCGAAGAAGCCGCGAAGGATCGGGCGAAGCGGCTGTGTGCCGAGTTGCGGGCCCAGGTGGTCGACGCCCCGGACATCGACGTCGACGAGCTGTTCACAGCGGTGTACGCCGAGATCACACCCGAGTTGGCGGCGCAGCGGGAGGCGCTGCGCGCCGAGCTGGCCAGGGAGCGATAGATGACCCAGATCATCGAGCCACCGACGAAATCGACCGTCGCGGCGACGGGCAAGAACGGTGCGCCGGCGGCGCAACAGCTGACCATGGTGCAGGCGCTCAACCACGCGCTGCGCGACGCGATGACCGCCGACGACAAGGTGCTCGTCTTCGGCACGGACGTCGGGGTGCAGGGCGGAGTGTTCCGGGTGACCGACGGGCTGACGGCGACGTTCGGCGAGGACCGCTGCTTCGACACGCCGCTGGCCGAGTCCGCAGTGATCGGGATTTCGATCGGCCTGGCGATGCGTGGTTTCGTACCGGTGCCGGAGATTCAGTTCGACGGGTTCAGCTACCCGGCATTCGACCAGATCGTCAGTCACCTGGCGAAATACCGCACCCGCACCCACGGCGAGGCCGACATGCCGGTAACCGTCCGGATTCCGTCGTTCGGCGGTATCGGTGCAGCCGAACACCATTCGGAATCCACCGAGACCTACTGGGCGCACACCGCCGGGCTGAAGGTGGTGGTGCCGTCGACACCGGCGGATGCCTACTGGCTGCTGCGGCACGCGATCGACTGCCCGGACCCGGTGGTGTTCCTGGAACCGAAGCGCCGCTATTGGTCTCGCGGAATCGTCGACACCACCCGACCGGAACCGCCCATCGGCCAGGCAGCGGTGCGACGGTCCGGCACCGACGTGACGGTGCTGACCTACGGCGGGCTGGTGGGCACCGCATTGTCGGCCGCCGAACTCGCTGAGCAACAACATGGTTGGAGTCTGGAGGTGGTCGACCTGCGGTCGCTGGTGCCGCTGGACTTCGACGCCGTAGCAGCGTCGGTCCGCCGGACCGGACGGTGTGTCGTCCTGCACGAGGGTGCGCGCAACCTCGGCTACGGTGCCGAGCTGGCCGCTCGCATTCAGGAGGAACTCTTCTACGAGCTTGAGGCGCCGGTGTTGCGCGCCACCGGATTCGACACGCCGTACCCGCCGGCCCGGCTCGAGCGGCTCTGGCTGCCGGGACCCGACCGATTGCTGGACTGCGTCGAACGCTCGCTGGGGATGCCGTGAGCCCCGACGCGGACCGGGACCGGGCGAAGTCGTTTCTGGTCCCCGACCTCGGCGAGGGTCTGGAGGAGGTGACGGTGACCTCGTGGAATGTCGGCGTCGGCGATCACATCGAACTCAACGAGGCACTGTGCTCGGTGGAGACCGCCAAGGCCGAGGTGGAGATTCCCAGCCCGTATGCCGGCCGGATCGTCGAGCTCGGCGGTGCGCCCGGCGATGTGCTGGCGGTCGGGGCACTGCTGGTTCGCATCGACACCGACGTTGCGACGCCGCCGGCTCCGGAGTCGGCTCAACACGGGCCCAACGGGGCGCCCGGCGGTGAGAATGGCGCCCACAGCCCGGTTCTGGTCGGCTACGGCGCCGACGATTCGTTGGACACCAGCCGTCGTGCCGGCCCGGCCAGCGCCCGCCCGAAGGCCAAGCCGGCCGCGCGCAAACTGGCCGCCGAGCTGGGAGTCGACCTGACCGCTGTGCCGCCGGGGGCACATGGGGTGATCACCCGCGACGGCGTGCTGGCCGCCTCCGGATCTTCCGGTGATGAACTGCTTCCGGTGAGCCTGGTGCAGGCAACGATGGCTGAGCGGATGACGATGTCGCGCAGCAGAATCCCCGATGCACATGCCAGCGTGCAGGTGGACTGCACGAACCTGCTGCTGCTGCGCGACCACCTGGCCGGCGCGGCCCCCGGCGATGACGCGATCACCCCGTTCGTGTTGACCCTGCGGCTGCTGGTGATCGCGCTGACCCACCACAAGGTGCTCAACTCGACCTGGCTGGACGGCTCGGACGGCCCGCAGGTGCGTAGCCATCGCGGTGTGCACCTCGGCTTCGCGGTGGCGGCGCCGCGCGGTCTGCTGGTGCCGGTGGTGTTCGACGCCGACCGCTTGACCACGCGCGAGCTCGCTGATCATGTGGCCAGGCTGATCCGGGACGCCCGCGCCAGCCGGCTGCCGCCGAATGAACTGCAGGGCTCCACGTTCACCGTGTCGAACTTCGGCGCGCTGGGTCTCGACGACGGGGTGCCGGTGATCAACTATCCGGAGGCGGCCATTCTCGGGATGGGATCGCTCAAGCCGCGGCCGGTGGTGGTCGACGGCGCGATCGTGGCCCGCCCGCAGATGACACTGACCTGTGCGTTCGACCACCGGGTGGCCGACGGCGCGCAGGTAGCCGAATTCCTTTGTCAGCTGCGCGATCTGATCGAGTCGCCGGACACCGCGCTGCTCGACTTGTGAGCGGCTATCTACGGCGTGCTGCCTGCAGCCGGGCGGCGAACTCCGGCGAGCGCACCGACTCCGCCTGCGGCCCCAGCTCGGTGCGCATGGCGAACTCGTGCTGCTCGGTGTCGATCGAGCCGGGGCCGGCGGTGGCGCGCATCGTGGCCTTGGTGGCCAGCACCACATCGCGCGGTGCGGCCGCAGGCCCGGCGGCCAACGCCAAAGCCGCGGCGACCGGATCGTCGGAGACCTGCAGCGCCAGCCCGTGCCGTACCGCGGCGTCGGCGTCGAAACGCATCCCGAACAGCAGGGCCGCGCGGGCGACCTGTGGCCCGACGGCCCGGTGCAGCATCCAGGTGGCGCCGCCGCCCGGATGCAAGCCCAGTTGCTGGAACCTCGCGTCGAACACGGCCCCCGGGCCCGCGACCCGCACGTCGGCGGCCAGGGCCAGGTTGAGCCCGGCGCCGACGGCCGCGCCGTTGACCGCGGCGACGGTCGGCAGGGTGCACTCGGCGACGGCCATGAACCCGTCGTAAAGCCGCAGCAGTCCGTCCTCGGCCGCGGCACCCAGCGCGGACAGGTCAGCGCCGGCGCAGAACGCGGGCCCGGCCCCGGTGACCACGACCGCGTGCACGTCCGGGTCCGTCTCGGCTCGCCGCACCGCCGCCCGCAACTGTGCGGACATCTCGCCGGTGACCGCGTTGCGCCGGTCGGGGTCGTTGACGGTGAGCAGCGCCACCCGGTTGTCGACGTTGAACAGCACGAGATCGGATTCGGTCATCGGGCACCTCCCCTGGGCGTCGCGGCGCATGCCGGTACCCATCCAATTAGCTTGGCTCTACAATTTGGCATGATGACACGCTTGATGATCGCGGCGGCCACTATGGCCACGATGGCCGCTATGGCCACGACGCCGCTGTTTGCCGCACCGGCCAGTGCCGACGACGCGAGCTACCTGGCGAAACTCAACCAGTCGGGCGTGCCCATCCCGGTGTCGAACCAGGTTCGGCTGAGCACCGGACACTACCTGTGTGGCCGGCTGGGCATCAGTGCGCCGAAGAAAGACCTGGTCCGCGAGCTGACCCACACGTTCTTCTACGACCCGGCGGCCGCGCAGGTCCAGATCGACGCGGCGCAGTCGGAGCTGTGTCCGCAGACCCTGGCCTGGGAGAAGTAACCCCACCCGGGTAGCCGAGGCCGTTCAGAAGGTTGGTCAGAGGGTGTCCGGGCACAGCTCGTACTGCGCGATGGTGATCACCTGAGGCAGGCTCACCCGCAGGTCGTCGACCATTGACGGCGCCCCGTACGTGCGCAGCGTCGGGGCGGTCCGGGCCTCAACCTCGGCCGGGGTTGCGCCGGCACGAAGTTCGTCGCAGAACTTGTGCCCGGCGGAAAGCCGCGCACCCGGTGTCCCGGACCGGAACACGCCGTTGGCGTTGAGTGCGGCCAGGTAGCTCGCGTCGTCCGCATGTGCCGGGGCCGCACCCAGCGCTCCGAGAGCCGCGAGAGTCGTGGAAACGGCACCGATGAGAATCCGACCCATGCCCGCAGATGCTACGTCGCGGACCACTGCGGAACAATTTTTTCGCACCGGTCAGAACGAGCCGGTGAGGGCAAACCGCAGCGAGTCGAACAGGCTCTGGAAGAACCCGCTGTCACCGAGACCCTGGCCGAACGCCGTGACCGCGGCGCCGAAGTTGTTGATGTCATCGGAGATGTCGACGTTGGTGATGTCGCCGTCGGTCGAGATGGTCGCGTTCGCGACATCCGACGGCGTCAACCCCAGATATTCTCCGTGCCGGAGCAAACCGGGCAGGAGCAGATACCCGAGCCCCCCGGTGGCGAAGTCCTGCTGCCAGTCGGGGACCGCGTCTTGGTCGAGCGTGTAGATGGTCGCCGGGTACAGATCATTCGGGGTGACGTCGCCGAGAACATCCTTCAGGTCGGCGAGTTCGATGATCAGGTTCGTGAGATTCGGGCCCAGCACCGAGTCTAGGTCGGCCTCGACATTGGGCCATACACCGCCCGGGGTGGAGGGGTCGCCGATGAACACGAAGTGCAGATCGCCGCTGGGGATGCCGGCTTCCGCGAGCCGGGTCATGGCGATCGAACCGGCCGTTGCGCCCTGCGAGTAGCCGAACACCGTCAGCGGGTGCTCGGCGCTGAACGCGCCCGGATCCGCGGCGAATTCGTTCTGCACGGCCAGTGCGATGTCCGACGCTCCGGTGAGCGAGCTGTGGCCCTGTTGGAGCAGTTCGGGCGTGGTCAGCACCTGCAACGGGGCACTGCACGGGTCGGTGCCGCTCATCTTGCAGACCATCGAGTCGGTCGCGCCGTCGGCGAAACCCAGCGGGTGCAGAAACAGTTCTTCGACGGCTTGCGCGAAAGAAGCCGACGGCGTCGGTTGAGTGGTGCCTCCGACGATGATCGCCGTGTCGCTGCCGGCGAGCGGACCGTCGGCGGACACCAGAGTCAGGCCGGCGTGGGCGGGCCCGGTGATCGGCGCGGTCGCCGCGCCGGCGAGCATGCCGATGGCGGCGATCCGTGCGAACGCCTGGCATCCGTTCACTGCATATCTCTCCAGCCTCGGGTGATAGCAGCCGTGTCGTGAACCTACAGCGCCCCCGGCAGGACTCGAACCTGCGGCCCCATGATTAGAAGTCATGCGCTCTATCCAGCTGAGCTACGGAGGCAGTCCGTGCGTCAGTCTAGTCATCACCGGTAGCGGGCTTGAACATTCGACTCCCCTTCGCCGTTGGTGAAGACTAGCGTTGGGCTCACGGATGGTACGGGTCCGAAACGGGAGGCGAGAGTGGTGACGGCGGTGTCGGTTGGGTCGGAGGGTCCGCTCGGTCGGAGTGCGACGTCGGCGCCGGGGTCGGGTCGTGGCTAACTCGGTCGACGCCGCGGGCCTGCCCACCGAATTGGGCGCGCTCGACTATCTGCTGCACCGCGGTGAAGCCAATCCACGTACCCGCTCCGGGATCATGGGGCTCGAACTGCTGGACACCGTCCCGGACTGGGGCCAGTTCCGGAACCTTTTCGAAAACGCGTCCCGACGGGCGCTGCGGCTGCGGCAGAAGGTAGTGGTGCCGACGCTGCCCACCGCGGCGCCGCGCTGGGTGGTCGACCCAGACTTCAACCTGGACTATCACGTCCGGCGGATGAGTGTCGCGCCACCCGGCACGATGCGCGAGGTGCTCGACTTGGCCGAGATCATCCTGCAGGCCCCGCTGGACGTCTCGCGCCCGCTGTGGACGGTGACCCTGGTGGAGGGGCTCGCCCAAGGCAGGGCGGCGGTCCTCATGCACATCAGCCACGCCGTCACCGACGGTGTCGGCAGCACCGAGATGTTCGGCCAGCTCTACGACCTGGAACGGAACCCACCCCCGAAACCGGCACCACCCCAGCCGGTGCCGGAGGACCTGTCGCCCAACGACCTGATGCGAGACGGGCTCAACCACCTGCCCGCCGCGCTGATCGGCGGCACCGTGCACGCGCTGGGCGGAGCGCTGTCGCTGGTCGGCAGGACGCTCCGCGACCCGCTGTCGGCGGTGGCCGGCGCGGTCGGATACGCCGTCTCCAGTAGTCGGGTGATGAGCCAGGCGGCCGATCCGTCGCCGTTGCTGCGGCGGCGCAGCCTGACCAGCCGCACCGAGGTGCTCGACATCCGGCTGGCAGACCTGCACCGCGCCGCCAAGGCCGGCGGAGGCTCGATCAACGACGCCTACCTGGCCGCGGTGAGCGGTGCACTCGGCCGATACCACCGCGCGCTCGGCGTGCCGATCGCCACGGTGCCGATGGCGGTCCCGGTCAACCTGCGCGTCGACGCCGATCCGGCCGGCGGAAACCGGTTCACCGGAGTGAATCTGGCGGCTCCCGTCGGGGTGGTCGATCCGGTGGAGCGGATGAAGCGGATCCGCGCCCAGATGACGCAGCGGCGCGATGAGCCGGCGATGGACGTGCTGGGGTCCGTCGCGCCGGTGCTCGGGCTGCTGCCGGGGCCGTTGCTGGAGAAGGTGACCGAATCGGTGGTCGGCGCCGACGTGCAGTGCAGCAATGTGGCGTTCTTCCCGGGCGAAACCTACATCGCAGGTGCGAAAGTGTTGCGGCACTATGGAATCGGCCCGCTGCCGGGCGTTGCGATGATGGTGGTGCTGATCTCCCGCAGCGGGGAGTGCACCGTCACCGTGCGCTACGACCGGGCTGCGGTGCGGGACGAGAAATTGTTCGCGGCCTGCCTGGTGCAGGGGTTCGACGAAGTTCTCGCGTTGGCCGGTGATCCGGTGTCGCACTGCATACCCGCCTCGTTCGATTACCCGGCCCCTGAGACGCGAACGGTGTCAAGCTCATGAGCGACAAGGAATCATCAGCGGCGCCGACTCGCAACATGCGGCTGCCCGGCTCGGTCGCCGAGATCGTCGCGAGCCCGCCCGGGCCAAAGATCGGCGCCTTCTTCGACATGGACGGAACGTTGGTCGCCGGGTTCACCGGCGTCATCCTCACCCGCGAGCGGTTCCGCAGCCGGGACATGGGGATCGGCGAGTTGGTCGGCATGATCCAGGCCGGACTCAACCACCAACTCGGCCGGATCGAGTTCGAAGACCTGATCACCAAGGTGTCCACCGCGTTGCGCGGCCGTTCGCTGAGCGACCTGGAAGAGATCGGCGAGCGGTTGTTCGCCCAGAAGATCGCCTCCCGGGTCTACCCGGAGATGCGGGAGCTGGTGCGCGCCCACCTCGCCCGCGGGCACACGGTGGTGCTCAGTTCCTCGGCGCTGACCATTCAAGTCCTGCCGGTGGCCCGCTTCCTGGGCATCAAGAACACGCTGACCAACATGTTCGAGACCGACCGGGACGGAGTGCTCACCGGCAAGATCGCCGAACCGATCCTCTGGGGCCCGGGCAAGGCGTCGGCCGTGCAGAAATTCGCCGCCGCACACGACATCGATTTGAAAGACAGCTATTTCTACGCCGACGGCGATGAGGACGTCGCGCTGATGTACCTGGTCGGCAACCCGCGCCCGACGAACCCGGAGGGCAAGATGGCGGCGGTGGCGCGACGGCGCGGCTGGCCGATCCTGAAGTTCAGCAGCCGGGGCAGCAGCATTGTCGGACAATTGCGCTCTCTGGCCGGTGTGGGTTCGATGTTTCCGGTCGGCGCCGGCGCGCTGGGCTGGGGGTTGCTCACCGGCGACCGGCGCCGCGGCATCAACTTCTTCACCAGCTATTTTCCACAGCTGCTGCTCGGGATCAACGGCGTGCGGCTCAACGTGATCGGCGAGGAGAACCTGATCACGGCGCGCCCGGCGGTGTTCATCTTCAATCACCGCAACCAGGTCGACCCGATCATCGTGGGTGCGCTGGTGCGGGACAACTGGGTCGGCGTCGGCAAGCGAGAACTGCAAAAAGATCCCATCGCCGGCACGCTGGGCAGGCTGACCGACACGGTGTTCATCGACCGCAACGACAACGCGTCTGCCGTGGAATCACTGCACGATGTCGAAGATCGCGCCCGGCGGGGTTTGTCGGTGGTGATCGCCCCGGAGGGCACCCGACTGGACACCACCGAGGTCGGGCCGTTCAAGAAGGGCGCGTTCCGCATCGCGATGGCCGCCGGAATCCCGATCGTGCCGATCGTGATCCGCAATGCGGAGGTGGTCGCCGCTCGGGATTCGATCACCATCAGTCCGGGCACCGTCGACGTCGCGGTGTTCCCGCCGATCCCGGTCGCCGATTGGACGATGGACACGCTGACCGAGCGGATCGCCGAAGTGCGCCAGCTGTTCCTGGACACGCTGGCCGACTGGCCGGTGGACACGCTGCCGGAGCCCGGCCTCTACCGTCGGCCGAAGAAGCGCCCGGCCAGAAAGGCGGCGCAGGCGGCGTCGACGTCGGCTGCGAAGCAGCCCGCCAAGAGGGTCGCGAACAAAGCCGCCCCGCGCAAGGCGCCGGCGAAGAGCGCCACGGGCTCGCGCGCCGCCGGGCCGAAGGGACGGCAGTGACGCCCCCGGCCGCCGACGCTTCGGCGGCCACCACGACCGCCGACCAACTGGCGCTGGCGTTCGTGTCGTCACCGGTTGAGGCCGAGCTGCTGCGGGATTGGCTCCAGCAGCACCGGGCCGCGCATCCGGAGGCCAACATCGAGGTGTTGCAGCTCCCACGACGGGATCCGCCCCCGGCGTTGGTGGCGCAACTCGTCGAGCAACTGGAGCGCAACGAACGGCGGTCGGTCGTGCCGCTGCGGGTGTTCTGGCTGCCACGCGCCGATGCGTCGACATTTTCCCGGGTGGTCGCGTTGCTTCCGGGACGAGATCCCTACCACCCCACCGAAAGCCAGCAGCGACGCATCGTGCGAACCGAGCCCTCGCGGGCACGGGTGGTGGCCGCCGAATCGGCGATGGTTTTTGAGCTGCGCAAGCAGTGGGAAGAAAACACCGTCGGGGAGAACCCGCGGGATTTTGCCCATTTCGTCACCCGCCGCGCGCTGCTGGCGCTGGAGCGCTCGGTGTACCGCATCCTCGGGCCCCAGTACAAGTCGCCGCGGCTGGTGAAGCCGGAGATGTTGGCGTCCACCCGGTTTCGGGAAGGACTGAATGACGTTCCAGGGGCCAGCGTCGAGGAAGCCGGCAAGATGCTCGACGAGCTCGCCACCGGCTGGAGCCGGGTCTCGGTCGACGTGGTGAAGGTGCTCGGCAGGCTGCTCAGCCGAGGATTCGACCCCGACATCGACTACGACGAGTACCAGGTCGCGGCACTGCGCACCGCGCTGGAAACGCACCCGGCGGTGCTGCTTTTCTCGCACCGGTCCTACATCGACGGGGCGGTGGTCCCGATCGCGATGCAGGAGAACCGGTTGCCGCCGGTGTACATGTTCGGCGGCATCAACCTGTCGTTCGGGCTGATGGGCCCGATCATGCGTCGCTCCGGTGTCATCTTCATCCGCCGCAAGATCGACAGTCCGCTCTACAAATACGTGCTCAAGGAGTACATCGGCTACGTCGTCGAGAAGCGGTTCAACCTGAGTTGGTCCATCGAGGGCACCCGTTCGCGCACCGGCAAGATGCTGCCGCCCAAGCTCGGACTGATGACGTATGTGGCCGACGCCTACCTCGACGGCCGCAGCGATGACATTCTGCTGCAAGGAGTGTCGATCAGTTTCGACCAGCTGCACGAGACCACCGAGTACGCGGCCTACGCCCAGGGCGGCGAGAAGACGCCCGAGGGGCTGAGCTGGCTGTACAACTTCATCAAGGCCCAGGGGGAGCGCAACTACGGGAAGATCTATGTCCGCTTCCCCGAGGCGGTTTCGATGCGCGAGTATCTCGGCCCGCCGGACGGTCCGACCGGAGCGGACCGCGATGCCAAGCGGCTGGCCATGCAGAAGATGGCGTTCGAGGTGGCCTGGCGAATTCAGCGGGTGACGCCGATCAGTGCGACCGCGCTGGTGTCGGCGCTGCTGTTGGCCACCCGCGGGCAGGCGCTGACGCTGGGGCAGGTGCATCGCGCGCTGCAGGATTTGCTGGATTACCTGGAGCGCAAGCACACTCCGATGACCACCAGCGCGCTGCGGGTGCGCACCCTCGACGGCGCGCGTGCGGCCGTCGACTCGCTGGCCGGCGGGCATCCGGTCACCCGGGTCGACGGCGGCCGGGAACCGGTATGGCGGATAGCGCCCGAAGACGAGCACGCCGCCGCGTTCTACCGCAACTCGGTGATTCATGCGTTCCTGGAGACCTCGATCGTCGGCCTGGCGCTCGCGCACGCCCGGAACGTCGAAGGCGATCGGCTGGAAGCATTCTGGGCGCAGGCCATGCGGTTGCGCGATCTGCTGAAATTCGAGTTCTACTTCGCCGGGACGGCCGAGTTCCGGGAGAACGTCGCCGAAGAGATGGCCTGGCACGCCGACTGGGAGGCCCGGGTGGCCGCCGGTGGCCCGGAAATCGACGCGATGCTCTACGACAAGCGCCCGCTGATGGCCGACGCGATGCTGCGGGTCTTCTTCGAGGCCTACGGGATCGTTGCCGACGTGCTGCGGGACGCTCCGCCGGAGATCGGTGAGAAGGAGCTGACCCAGCTGGCGCTCGGCGTCGGCCGCCAGTACGTGGCCCAGGGGCGGGTTCGGTCGAACGAGTCGGCCTCGGCACTGCTGTTCGCGACGGCACGCCAGGTCGCCGCCGACCAGCACCTGCTGGAGGCCGCCCCGGACCTGGCCGAGCGCCGGATCGCATTCCGGAGCGAACTTCGGGACATCCTCAAAGACCTCGACCACATCGCACAGATCTCCCGCAACCAGTTCATCGCCCGCGAAGCGCAGGCCCGCCTGCACCGCCCCGCCTAGTAGCGGCTTTTCGGTTTTCCGATCAGGCCCATACGCTGGGGGGATGGCGGCGATCCCGGCGACGAAGGCACAGCGGACACGGCTGACCCTGGTGTGGCCGCTGCTGGCCGGTGTGGCGGTGCTGGCCGGCTGCACGGCGGCCGGGATCGCGGCGTTGTCACTGGCCGACACACTGACCGCCACCGGACTGCCCGATCCGGGCCCGGTCACCACGCTCGGGTTGCCGTTCGTGCGGGCGGCCGGAGAGGTGGCCGCGGCGCTCGCGGTGGGGTCGTTTCTGTTCGCGACCTTTCTGGTGCCGCCGCAGGACAGCGGGGTCCTCGACGCCGCGGGTTACCGTGCGCTTCGGGTGGGCGCGGTGGCGTCCGGCGGGTGGGCGGTGTGTGCGGCGCTGCTGGTGCCGCTGACGATCTCCGACGTCTCCGGCCAACCACTGGCCGAACACCTGGATCCGGTGACGTTCTGGTCGCTGGCCAGTCTCGTCGACGTGGCGAGCGCGTGGCGGTGGACCGCGTTCCTGGCCGCCGCGGTGATGCTGGCCAGCCTGCCGGTGCTGCGCTGGTCGTGGACTCCGGTGCTGCTGGCGGGCTCGCTGCTGACCCTCGTCCCGCTCGGTCTGACCGGGCACTCCGCTGCCGGCGGATCGCATGACCTGGCGACCAACAGCCTGATGATCCATCTGTTGGCGGCCACGCTGTGGGCCGGCGGCCTGCTGGCGCTGCTCATCCATGCGTCTCGGGGCGCCGAGCACGCCGACCTGGCCGCCCGCCGGTTCTCCACGGTGGCGCTGTGGTGTTTCGTGGCGATGGGGCTGTCCGGTGTGGTCAACGCGCTGGTCCGGGTTGCGCCGGCGGACCTGCTGACCACTGCATACGGCCGGCTGGTGGTCGCCAAGTTCGTCGCGCTGTGTCTGCTGGGGGTTGCCGGGTTCCTGCAGCGGCGTCGCGGAGTGGCTGCGCTGCAAGCAGATCCGGCCGCAAACTCCCCGCTGGTCCGGCTGGCGCTGGCCGAAGCGGTGATCTTCGGGGCCACCTTCGGGATCGCGGTCGGGCTGGGCCGCACCGCCCCGCCGCCTCCGCCGATTCTGCGGCCGTCGGTGTCGCAGGTGAAGATCGGCTACGACTTCGCCGGACCACCCACGCCGGCCCGGATACTGTTCGACTGGCGTTTCGACCTGATCTACGGGACCGCGGCGCTGCTGATGGCCGGGCTGTATCTGGCCGGGCTGCTGCGGCTGCGCCGTCGCGGCGACAGCTGGCCGGTCGGGCGAACCGTCGCGTGGCTGCTCGGTTGCCTGACGTTGCTGTTCGCCACCTCGTCAGGGATGGGCCGCTACATGCCGGCGATGTTCAGCATGCACATGATCGTGCACATGCTGCTGTCGATGCTGATCCCGATCCTGCTGGTGCTGGGCGCCCCGGTCACCCTCGCGCTGCGGGCACTGCCGGTCGCCGGCCGCGGCGAACCGCCCGGCATGCGGGAATGGCTGCTGGCCGCCCTGCACAGCCGGGTGTCGCGTTTCTTCACCAACCCGATCATCGCGGCGGTGATCTTCGTGACCGGGTTCTACGGCCTGTATTTCAGCGGAATTTTCGACGCCTCGGTCGGCAGCCATGCCGGACACGTCCTGATGAACGCGCACTTCCTGGCCAGCGGCTACCTGTTCTACTGGGTGGTGATCGGCGTCGACCCGACGCCGCGGCCGATCCCGCCGATGGCCAAACTCGCCGTGGTCTTCGCGACGCTGCCGCTGCACGCGTTCTTCGGTGTGGTGCTGATGGGCATGCAAAATGTGCTCGGCGAATCCTTCTACCGGTCACTGCAGTTGCCGTGGCACACCGACCTGTGGGGGGACCAGCATCTGGGTGGCGGAATCACCTGGGCAGCAGGCGAAATCCCGTTGCTGATCGTGATGGTCGCGTTGCTGGTGCAGTGGCAAAGCAACGATCGACGGGTGGCCAAACGGTTCGACCGCTCCGCGGACCGCGACCACGACGCCGAGCTGGCGGCCTACAACAACATGCTCGCGGAGTTGGCCCGTCGCGACGCGGCGGGCCGGCCCTGACCTCTGGTCTACTCCCGCAGTCCCGCCTCGACGATCTCCCGCGCCTCCTGCTCGGTGCGCACCGACGGCCCGGACCCGGGTAGCCGCCTGCCGGCGACCTCGGGGGTGAACCACACCGTGACCGCGCCGATCAGACCGGCCACTACCAGGATGTAGGCCGGCACCATCACGTTCTCGGTGCCGGCCACCAGCGCCTCGGCGATCAGCGGGGTGGTGCCGCCGAAAGCCGACACCGAGACGTTGAATGCGATCGCCACCGCCCCCGACCGCACGCTGGTGGGAAACAACGCCGGAAGTGTTGACGGCTCGGTGCTTTCGAAGCACAGCAGCATCAACCCGATGAGCAGCACACCGAGGAACATCACCGAATAGCTTGCGCCGCTGCGAATCAGCAGAAACGCCGGCACCGACCCGACGACGAGCAGCCCGCAACCGGTCCACAACAGCGGTTTTCGGCCGATGCGGTCGGACAGCTTGGCCACGAACACCACCGCACACAACAGGATGGCCAGCACTCCGGAGATCAGGATCAGCCCGCTGCCGCTGCTGATCCGCCCGACCGTTTTGAAGTAGGTCGGCAGGTAGCCGGTGAGCATGTAGTTGGTGACATTGGCCGACAGCACCAGGCCCATGCAGATCAGCAGCGGCCGCCGCTGCTCGACGATCGTCTGCTTGAACTGTTGCCAGCCGCCGGGCTGGGGGCCCTCACGGGTCTCGCTGAGTTTCTCGTAGGCGGGTGACTCCTCGATCCGTAACCGCATGTACAGCGCGACGACGGCGAACGGGACGCCCAGCAGGAACGGGATCCGCCATCCCCAGCTGAGCATGTCGACGAGCGGTAGCTGGGTCTGTAGCGCGGTCACCACCGCCGCGCCGACCACGTATCCGCTGAGCGTGCCCAGGGGCAGGAAGCCGGCGATTGCGCCGCGGCTGCGGTCCGGGGCGTGCTCGCTGACGTAGGTCATCGCGCCGACGTACTCGCCGCCGGTGGAGAAGCCTTGGAGTACCCGGGTGGCGATGAGCAGCGCCGGTGACCAGATTCCGATGCTCGCGTAGCCGGGCAGCAGACCGGTCAACGTCGTGCCGATCGCCATCAACGCGACCGTCATCACCAACACCCGCTTGCGGCCGATGCGATCGCCGAGTGGACCGAAGATGAAGCCGCCGAACGGCCGCACCGCGAACGCCGCCGCCAGCGTGCCGAAGGTGGCGACCAGGCCGGCCGCGTCGGAACTGTCCGTCGGGTAGAAGACCTGCGCGATGGTCGTGGCCAGGAAGCCGTAGACGCCGAAGTCGTACCACTCCATGAAATTGCCGATCGCGGTGCCGGCGATCGATCGTCGCATCGCTGCCGGATCGGAGACCCGGATGTCGTCGCGTGCCCATGTGATTGGGCGAGCCGGTTCGTCACTGGCCCGCCAGTTCGTGGTGGCCATCGCCTGCACGGTATACCAGCCGCGTGCGGCACTCCCGACACACTCCCTACGATGGCTGGCATGCGTAGGCTCCTAGCGGTCCTGGCCATGACGAGCGCCGTCGTTGTCGGTGGCTGCGATTCCGGCTCGTCGCCCTCGTCGTCGTCATGGTCGCCGTCACCGCCGACGTCGCCGGCGGCGCCATCGCCGTCGAAACCGGCCGAACGCCCGCTGCCCGACCCTGCAGCGCTGCTCAAGCAGTCCAGCGCCACCACCAAGAACCTCAAGAGCGCGCACCTGGTGCTGTCGGTCGCCGGGAAGGTGGCGCAGATGCCGGTGCAGACGCTGGAGGGCGACCTGACCAACGATCCCAAGCCCGCGGCCAAGGGCGACGCCATGATCGACATCATGGGCGCCGAGGTCAACGTCAAATTCGCCGTCTTCCACCGCCGCCTGTACGTCGCGATGCCCGGCGGGGAGTGGCGGGATTACGGGTTCGCTTCCGGCACCTACGACGTCACCAGGACGCTGAACCCGGCGGTGGGGCTGGCCAACATGCTGGCCAACTTCGTCGACCCGAAGGTCGACGGCCGCGAAACCGTGGACGACCAGCAAACGATTCGGGTCAGCGGCAAGGTCACCGTCGACGCGGTCAACAAGTTCGTGCCACAACTGGGCGCCACCACGCGGATGTCGTCCACGGTCTGGATCCAGGAGCGCGGTGATCACGAGGTGGTCGAGGCCACGTTGGAGCCGAGCAGGGAAGACTTCGTCCAGATGAAACTCTCGAAATGGAACGAACCCGTCACGATAGACAAGCTCGACAAGCTCTGACCCGGCTCGCAGTACCCCTGGTTGTCCCCAGTCGCGGTTTCCTCCACAGCTGCGGCGGGGTAGCCCCATCGTCGCGACCGCGGCGTCGGCCGTTCCCGGCTCAATGGGAGCAGCACGGGCGGAACCACCGCCGAAGCCAGAAGGGAAGCATGCAATGTTCGAGACACCGCTGACCGTGGTCGGCAACATCGTCAACGAGCCGATCCGGCGCCGGGTCGGCGATCAGGAGCTGATCAAGCTTCGGGTCGCCAGCAATTCACGCCGCCGCACCGCCGACGGCGGCTGGGAGACCGTCAACTCGCTGTTCGTCAACGTCAACTGCTGGGGCCGGCTGGTCACCGGGGTCGGCGCGTCATTGATCAAGGGCTCGGCGGTGATCGCGGTCGGTCACGCCTACACCAGCGAATACGACGACCGCGACGGGGTTCGGCGCTCGATGCTCGAGATGCGGGCCACCTCCGTCGGGCCGGACCTGGCCCGCTGCACCGCGCGGATCGAGAAGCTGGTTCCGGCGGGGCCGGACGTGCCGGTCGCAGCCGCGCCGGAACCGGTGGCCGCGGACTCCGACCGCGCTGGTCACGATGCCGATGTCGCGGACACCGACGACGAATTGCCCGACGACGAGCCGCAGGACGATGAAGGCCTGGCATTGTCGGCCTGATACCCGCCCCTAGGATGGTCGGCGAGTAATTCTGCCGAACCAGGAGGGCGACACCGCGGCATGGCTGAGTTCATCTACACGATGAGGAAGGTCCGCAAGGCGCACGGCGACAAGGTCATCCTCGATGACGTCACACTGAGCTTCCTGCCGGGAGCCAAGATCGGCGTCGTCGGCCCCAACGGAGCCGGGAAGTCGAGCGTCTTGCGGATCATGGCGGGCCTGGATACCGCCAACAACGGGGATGCGTTCCTGACGCTCGGTGCGACGGTGGGCATTCTGCAGCAGGAACCGCCGCTGAACGAGGCGAAGTCCGTGCGCGGCAATGTCGAGGAGGGCCTCGGCGACATCAAGGTGAAGTTGGACCGGTTCAACGAGGTCGCTGAGCTGATGGCCACTGATTACAGCGATGAGCTGATGGAGGAGATGGGCCGGCTGCAGGAGGAGTTGGACCACGCCGGCGCATGGGACATCGACTCGCAGCTCGAGCAGGCGATGGACGCGCTGCGCTGCCCGCCGCCCGACGAGCCGGTGACCAACCTGTCCGGCGGCGAACGGCGCCGGGTCGCGCTGTGCAAGCTGCTGTTGAGCAAACCCGACCTGCTGTTGCTCGATGAGCCCACCAACCACCTCGACGCGGAAAGCGTGCAGTGGCTGGAAAGCCACCTGGCCGCCTACCCGGGGGCGATCCTGGCGGTCACCCACGACCGCTATTTCCTCGACAACGTCGCGCAGTGGATTCTGGAGCTCGACCGCGGCCGCGCCTACCCCTACGAGGGCAACTACTCCACCTATCTGGAGAAGAAGGCCGAACGGCTGGCCGTGCAGGGCCGCAAAGACGCCAAACTGCAGAAACGGCTGCAGGAGGAACTGGCCTGGGTGCGATCGGGCGCCAAGGCGCGCCAGGCCAAGAGCAAGGCCCGGCTGCAGCGCTACGAGGAGATGGCGGCCGAGGCCGAGAAGACCCGCAAGCTCGACTTCGAGGAGATTCAGATACCGGCCGGCCCACGGCTGGGCAATCTGGTGGTCGAAGTCGAGCACCTGGACAAGGGATTCGGTGGTCGTCCGCTGATCAAAGACCTGTCGTTCACGCTGCCGCGCAACGGCATCGTCGGAGTGATCGGGCCCAACGGCGTCGGTAAGACCACGCTGTTCAAGACGGTCGTCGGCCTCGAGGAGCCCGACAGCGGCACCGTCAAGGTCGGTGAGACCGTCAAGATCAGCTACGTCGACCAGAGTCGCGCGGGCATCGACCCGAAGAAAACGGTCTGGGAAGTGGTCTCCGACGGGCTGGACCACATCCAGGTCGGGCACAACGAGATCCCGTCCCGGGCGTACGTGTCGGCGTTCGGGTTCAAGGGCCCCGACCAGCAGAAGCCGGCCGGCGTGCTGTCCGGCGGGGAACGCAACCGGCTGAACCTGGCGCTCACCCTCAAAGAGGGCGGCAACCTGATCCTGTTGGACGAGCCGACCAACGACCTGGATGTCGAAACCCTCGGCTCGCTGGAGAACGCGCTGGTGAACTTCCCGGGCTGTGCGGTGGTCATCTCGCACGACCGCTGGTTCCTGGACCGCACCTGCACACACATCCTGGCCTGGGAGGGCGACGCCGACAGTGAGGCCAAGTGGTTCTGGTTCGAGGGCAACTTCGGCGCCTACGAGGAGAACAAAATAAGCCGGCTCGGCGCCGAGGCCGCGCGTCCGCACAGAGTGACCCACCGCAAGCTCACCCGCGACTAAGGTTGGCCGGGTAGCAGTGCCGACGTAGCGCTGGGTCAGGAGCGGGTCCGGGTGACGGAAGATCGGGGGGCCGCCGACGTGCCGGGCGCGCCCGCATGGACGAGATTCACTGAGCCGGGGGCGATTCCCGACTGGGTTGCCACCACGTACGTCAGCACCTACCGCGGTCCGCACGGCGACGCACTCGGATCCGACGGTCAGTCGGGCGGCACCGGCCCGGTCAGCCGGCAGGCCGCGGCCGCGGTGGTGACGCCCGCCATGTTGGCCGCTCACTGCCGGCTGGCGCAGCGCCGCGCCGTCGGCGACACCGGCGTCGCTGTCTATCCGGCCGACGATCCGGCCGGGTTCGGCCCGGCACTGCAGGTGGTCACCGCGCACGGTGGCATGCTGATGGACTCCGTCGCGGTGCTGCTGCACCGGTTGGGCGTGGCCTATCTGGGCATCATGACCCCGACGTTCGCCGTGCGCCGCACCCCGGACGGGGAGTTGCGCAGTGTCGAGCCCAGCGACTCCGAAATCTCGGACAGCACGGCCGATGATCAGGGGCAGGCGGCCACCGAGACCTGGATACATGTTCAGCTCTCACCGTCGGTGAACCGGTCCACTCTGGACGAGCTCGAAAGCCTGCTGCCCAATGTGATGGCCGATGTGCGGCAGGTCGCCATCGATTCGGCCGCGATGGCCGCAACGCTGCGCACACTCGCCACCGACGTCGAGACCGACGCCGACGGGCATTTCGCCGCACCAGATCGAGAAGACGTCGCCGCTTTGCTGCGGTGGCTGGCGGACGGCCATTTCACCCTGCTCGGTTACCAGCGCGGCGTGGTGCATGACGGCCAGGTGCTCGTGGACGAATCAGCCAGGCTTGGCGTGCTGCAGTTGCGCAAGTCCACCCGTCCCCGGCTCACCGGTGACAAACTGCTGACGCTGACCCAGGCCACTGTGCCCAGCTACATGCGGTTCAGCTCGCACACCTACGTGGTGGTGATCCGGGAGAACAGGCGCGTCGGCGCCGAGGAGCACATTGTCGCGCACCGTTTCGTCGGGCTGTTCACCGCCGGCGCCATGAACGCCAACGTGTTCGAGATCCCGGTGATCGCGCACACGGTCCGGCGGGCACTGGCACTGTCCGAGCGCGAACCGAGCCACCCCGGTCAGCTGCTGCTCGACATCATCCAGGCCGTCCCGCGCTCGGAGCTCTTCGCGATCAGCGCCGAGCAGCTGTTGAAGATGGCGATGGCGGTGGCCGACCTGGGATCGCGGCGAGGCGCGCTGCTTTTCCTGCGCGGCGACCGAACCGGGCGCTTCGTGTCCTGCCTGGTCTACCTGCCCCGCGACCGCTACACCACGGCCGTGCGGCTGGCGATGCAGGACATCCTGGTCGAACAGTTCGGCGGTGCCGGCATCGAATACACCGCCCGGGTCAGCGAAGCCCCTTGGGCGTTGGTGCATTTCATGGTCCGCCTGCCGGACGACCCGGGTGCGGGAGCCGTCGACACCGCCGAACCCAACCGGGTCCGGATCCAGGGGCTGCTGACCGAGGCCACCCGGACCTGGGCGGACCGGTTGGCCGAATCGGCGGCGGGCAGCCCGATCAGCCAATCCGATGCGGAGCACTACGCCAGGGCCCTGCCCGAGGTGTACAAACAGGGCGTCACCCCCGCCGAGGCCATCAAGGACATCGCCGTCATCGAGGGGCTGAGCGACAATTCGGTCCAGCTGGTGTTCGCCGAGCCCGACGGTGGCGACGCAGCCGAACCCGATCAGCTGACCTGGTTTCTGGGCGGGCACGGAGCGTCGCTGAGCCAACTGCTGCCCATGCTGCAGTGCATGGGCGTCGTGGTGCTGGAGGAGCAGCCGTTCACCGTCACCCGCGCAGACGGGCTCGGGGTGTGGATTTACAAATTCAAGGTCTCACCGCATCCGGACATCACGATGCCGACGACCGGGCCGGAGCGAGAAGAGGTTTCGCGGCGGTTCGCCGACGGCGTCACCGCGATCTGGCAGGGCCGGGTCGAGGTGGACCGGCTCAACGAATTGGTGTTGCGCGCCGGGCTCAGTTGGCAACAGGTCGTGTTGCTACGCAGCTACGCCAAATATCTGCAGCAGGTGCGTTTCCCCTACAGCCAGAACCACATCGCATCGGTGCTCAACGAACACGCGCGAACCGCGCGGTCGCTGGTTGCCCTGTTCGAGGCCATGTTCGACCCGATCGGGTCCGCGAAAAGCCGCGACGCGCAATCTGCGGCCGCCGCCGTGGCGGCCGATATCGACGCGGTGGTCAGCCTGGACACCGACCGAATCCTGCGCGCGTTCGCGTCGCTGATCCAGGGCACGCTGCGCACCAACTACTTCATCACCCGGGAAGGCTCGGCACGCGCCCAGAACGTGCTGGCACTCAAGCTCGACGCGCAACGAATCGACGAACTTCCACTGCCACGACCCAAATTCGAGATCTTCGTCTACTCGCCACGTGTCGAGGGGGTACACCTGCGATTCGGCTTCGTCGCCCGCGGCGGGCTGCGCTGGTCGGACCGGCGGGAGGACTACCGCACCGAGATTCTGGGCCTGGTCAAAGCGCAGGAGGTCAAGAATGCCGTCATCGTTCCGGTGGGCGCCAAGGGCGGGTTCGTGGTCAAACGACCGCCGCAACCCACCGGAGACGCTGCCGCGGACCGCGAGGCCACCCTCGCCGAAGGCATCGCCTGCTACAAACTGCTGATCTCCGGTCTGCTCGATGTCACCGACAACGTCGACCACACCACCCGGAAGGTCCACGCGCCACCGGAGGTGGTGCGCCGCGACGGGGACGACGCCTATCTGGTGGTAGCCGCCGACAAGGGCACCGCCTCGTTCTCCGACATTGCCAACGGTGTCGCCAACTCCTACGGCTTCTGGCTGGGCGACGCGTTCGCCTCCGGTGGATCGGTCGGCTACGACCACAAGGAGATGGGCATCACCGCCAAGGGCGCCTGGGAGTCCGTCAAACGCCACTTCCGGGAGATCGGCGTGGACACGCAGACGCAGGATTTCACCGTCGTCGGCATCGGTGACATGAGCGGCGACGTGTTCGGCAACGGCATGTTGTGCAGCGAGCACATCCGATTGGTCGCGGCTTTCGACCATCGGCACGTCTTCCTGGATCCGGACCCCAACCCGGCAACGACATTCGCCGAACGGCAACGAATGTTCGACCTGCCCCGGTCCAGCTGGGACGAGTATGACAAGTCGTTGATCAGCGAAGGCGGGGGGGTGTTCGCGCGCGGTCAGAAGTCGATCCCGGTCAGCCCCCAGGTCCGGGCGGTCTTGGGCATAGAAGGTGACGTCACCGAGATGTCGCCGCCTAACCTGATCCGGGCCATCCTGCGGGCTCCGGTCGATCTGCTGTTCAACGGCGGCATCGGCACCTACATCAAAGCGGAGACCGAGGCCGACTCGGACGTCGGTGACCGGGCCAACGACTTGGTGCGGGTCAACGGAAACCAGGTGCGCGCCAAGGTGGTCGGGGAGGGTGGCAACCTGGGGGTCACGTCGCTGGGCCGAGTCGAATTCGACCTGTCCGGCGGCCGGATCAACACCGACGCGATGGACAACTCCGCGGGGGTCGACTGCTCCGACCACGAAGTCAACATCAAGATCCTGATCGATGCACTGGTCACTGCAGGCAAGATCGGCGCCGACGACCGCGCCGAGCTACTGGCGTCGATGACCGACGAGGTGAGCGCACTGGTGCTGGCCGACAACGTCGACCAGAACGACCTGATGGGAACCAGCCGGGCCAACGCGGCGAGTCTGCTTCCGGTTCATGCCGAGCAGGTCCGGCATCTGGTGGTCGACCGCGGCCTCAACCGCGAACTCGAGGCGCTGCCGTCCGACAAAGAGATCCGAAGGCGGACCGAGGCCGGGATCGGGTTCACCTCACCGGAACTGGCGACGCTGATGGCGCACGTCAAACTTGCGCTCAAGGCGGAGGTGCTGACCACCGACCTGCCCGAACAGGATGTTTTCGCGGCCCGGCTGCCGCAGTACTTCCCAACCGTGCTGCAAGAGCGTTTCGGGCCCGAGATCCGCTCGCATCAGCTGCGCCGGGAGATCGTGACCACCATGTTGATCAACGACGTGGTGGACACCGCCGGGATCAGCTACGCCTATCGGATCACCCAGGACGTGGGTGTCGGAGTGGTCGACGCGGTGCGCGCCTATGTCGCGACCGATGCGATCTTCGGGGTGAACGCGATCTGGCGGCGGATCCGGGCAGTCAGCGAATCCAACGGACTGTCCACCGCGGTGTCGGATCGGATGACACTGGAACTGCGGCGGCTCATCGACCGGGCGGGCCGCTGGCTGCTCAATTACCGTCCGCAGCCGCTGGCGGTCGGTGCTGAGATCAACCGGTTCGCAAAGAAAGTCGAGCAGCTGAAGCCCCGGATGGGGGAATGGCTGCGGGGCGACGACGCGACGATCGTCGCGAAGCACGTCGGCGAATTCACCGCGCAAGGCGTGCCGGAAGATCTTGCCGCCACGATCGCCGGCGGTCTGTACAGCTACAGCCTGTTGGACGTCATCGACATCGCCGACATCGCCGACCGGGACGGCGCCGAGGTCGCCGACGCCTATTTCGCGCTGATGGACCGGCTGGGCACCGACGGCCTGCTCACCGCGGTCGCCGCATTGCCTCGTGACGACCGCTGGCACTCGTTGGCGCGGCTGGCGATTCGCGACGACATCTACGGTTCGTTGCGGGCCTTGTGCATCGACGTGCTGGCTGTTGGCGAGCCGGACGAGAACGGCGTGCAGAAGATCGCCGAATGGGAACACTTCAACGGGTCGAGGGTGGAGCGGGCGCGGCGAACGCTGACCGAGATCTATGAGTCCGGTGAGCGGGACCTCGCCGTGCTATCGGTGGCCGCGCGGCAGATCCGCAGCATGACGAGGGGGAGCAGCCGAGGGTCTTCCGGATGAGCGGCACCGGCTTCGTCGCGCAGGTTCCGGTGCGCTGGTCGGATATCGACATGTACCAGCACGTCAACCACGCGACCATGGTCACGATCCTGGAAGAAGCTCGGCTGCCGTTCCTTTCACCCGCGTTCGGTGCCGACATCACCACCACCGGACTGCTGATCGCCGAAGTCCGAATCGGCTACAAGGGCCAGTTGCGGCTGCTCGATTCGCCGTTGCAGGTGACGATCTGGGTGCAGCGGCTGCGCGCGGTGGACTTCACACTGGGCTACGAGGTGCGATCGGTCAGCGCCGCTGCCGATTCGAAGCCGGCCGTGGTGGCCGACACCCAGTTGGCGGCGTTCGACATCAACGAGCAACGGCTGGTGCGGCTGTCAGCGCAGCATCGGGAGTACCTGCAGCGGTGGGTGCGGTAGCCGAACACGTCTGCGGGGTCTGTGGCGGCCGAAGGCTTCGGTCGGCTTGTCGTTCGAGCTCGAATGCGACCTGGATGTTCATGCGCGGCATACATCCGCGCTAGACGTCAGGCGGGCCGACGGCCTTCCCCAACACTTCGGGCTGTGTCACCCAGGCTGCGACGTCGGGCGGCAGCATGCGGCCGGCCACCGGCGAGCTGGACAGGATCACGTGTCCGTCGGGCAGCGGCACGGGTCGCTGTCCGGTGTTCGCCACGCAGACCAGCGCGCCGCGACGGAACATCAGCACTTTGCTCGGGCTGCGCAGCCATTCGACCTCGCCGTCGAATTCGGCTCGGGTACGGCGTAGTTCGAGCGCCGCTCGGTACAGCGATAACGTCGACTCCGGATCGGCGCGCTGCTGTGCCACGGTCAGTGCCGCCCACTGCGGCGGCATCGGCAGCCAGGTGTCCGGGTTGGCGGAGAACCCGAACGCCCGGGCGTCGCCGTCCCACGGAATCGGCACCCGGCAGCCGTCGCGGCCGCGCTTGGTGTGGCCGGATCGTTCCCACACCGGATCCTGCAGCGCCTCGTCGGGCAGCTCGACGTCGGCAAGTCCCAGTTCCTCGCCGTTATAGATGAACACCACGCCCGGCAGGGCAAGCAACACCAGCGCCATTGCCCGCGCCCGCGCCGACCCGACCGGACCACCGCCGTAGCGGGTGACCGCCCGTTCTACGTCGTGGTTGGCCAGCGTCCAGGTCGGGGTGGCGCCTACGGTGGCCACGGCGGCCAGCGAGTTGTCGACCGCATCACGGATCTCGGCGGCGTCGAATTCGGTTTCCAGCAACCGGAAATTGAAACCCAGGTGCAGCTCGTCGGGCCGCACGTACTCGGCGAACCTCGCGTTGTCATGGACCCAGATCTCGCCGACGGTGACGGCTTCGGGGTAGTCGTCGACGACCGTGCGGATGGCCCGGTGGATCGCGTGCACCCCCGGCTGATTGAAGCGTGGATCGTCGTCCTGGTGGGCGAGCAGGGCGCTCTCGGTGACATCCATGTCCGGCAGGCCGGGCGCCTTGGCCATGCCGTGCGCCACGTCGATGCGGAACCCGTCCACGCCGCGGTCCAGCCAGAACCGCAGCGTTTTGGCGAAGTCGATCACCACCTCCGGGTTTTCCCAGTTCAGGTCCGGCTGCTCGGGGGCGAACAGGTGCAGATACCACTGGCCGGGCGTGCCGTCCGGTTCGGCGATCCGGGTCCAGGCCGGTCCGCCGAACACCGACACCCAGTTGTTCGGTGGCCGGGTGCCGCCCTTGCCGCGGCCGTCCCGGAAGGTGTAGCGCTGCCTGGCAGCGCTACCCGCAGCGGTGGCCAGCGCCTCGACGAACCACGGATGGGCCGAACTGGTGTGGTTGGGCACCAGATCCATGACCAGCCGGATGCCGCGCCCGTGCGCGGCCGCGACCAGCCGGTCGAGGGCCGCGAGATCGCCGAACAGCGGATCGATGTCGCGGGGGTCGGCCACGTCGTAGCCGTGATCGGCCATCGGCGACACCATCACCGGGTTGAGCCAGATCGCGTCGACGCCGAGCCACTGCAGGTAGTCCAGCCGGGAAGCCACCCCGTCCAGATCGCCGACCCCGTCGCCGTCGCTGTCGGCGAACGAACGCGGGTACACCTGGTAAAAAACACTCCCCGTCCCGGTCGACGAGCGCGGGCGCGAGGAGAGCCGGGGCGTATCGGCACCGCGGCCGTCCCACCAGTTCGTCATGACGGCGCGTTCACCAGCGCGTGGGCGGCCATATCCAGGTAGTCCAGCAACTCCCCGCGGTGCTCGTCGCCAAGGATGTCTGCGTCGACAGCGGCAATCGCCACCCGCATGCAGCGCAGCCACGCATCCCGCTGGGCGGGGCCGATCCGGAACGGGACGTGCCGCATCCGCAGCCGGGGATGGCCGCGGCGCTGCGCGTACGTCTGCGGGCCGCCCCAGTACTGTTCCAGAAACATCCGCAACCGCTCCTCAGCACCGTCCATGTCGTCCTCGGGATACAGCGGGCGCAGGATGTCGTCGGCGGCGACCAGCTGGTAGAACCGCCCCACGATCTGGCGGAAAGTCTCGGCGCCGCCGATCGAGTCGTAGAACGACTGCTGCTCTGCCGGTTCCATCTCGTCCATTGTGGGGCATGGCCGGCCTGCGGCCGCACCCCGGCCGAACTGCCGGGGCCGTCGGGTTCACCGGTGAACACACAGCAAATAAGCGTGCGGCCACCGGTAAATCATGGTGAACTGGTCCGCGGAGGACCTATGGCGCAGCGCACGAACCGCCTAATGAAACGCCTGTGAAACGCCGTCGCCACCACAGTTCGGGCGTCGCGGCGAGCCTGACCGGGCTTGCGGCCGGTTCATGCCTGCACAGCGTGCTTGCCGGTGACACCCAGCCGATGGTCGACAGCGCATCGATCTGGGGTCGCCGGCGCGTGCTGCTGCTCAACTCCACCTACGAGCCGCTGACCGCGTTACCGGTGCGCCGCGCCATCGTCATGCTGGTCTGCGGCAGGGCCGACGTCGTGCACGACGACCCGTCCGGGCCGGTGATCCATTCGGCGACCCGGGCCATCGCGGTTCCGTCGGTGATCCGGCTGCGATCCTTCGTCCGGGTTCCCTACCGCGCCCGGATCCCGTTGACCCGCGCGGCGCTGATGCACCGCGACGGGTTCTGCTGCGCCTACTGCGGCGCCAAAGCGGACACCGTCGACCATGTGGTGCCGCGCAGTCGCGGCGGCGACCACTCCTGGGAGAATTGCGTGGCCTGCTGCTCGACGTGCAATCACCGCAAGGCGGACCGGCTGCTCGCCGAACTCGGCTGGTCGCTTCGACTGGTACCCGCCTCGCCGAAGGGTCAGCACTGGCGGCTGCTGGCGGCGATCAAAGAACTCGACCCGGTGTGGGCGAGATATCTGGGTGAGGGCGCCGCATAGCAGCCGGGTAGGCGCCGGGCTGACCCCGGGCCGATCGGGCTGAGCAATTTCGCAGCCTTGTGCACTCACCGACCGGCGGTGGGATACCGTTTTCGTCGTGAGCCTGATCGATTACCTGCTGTACTTCGTGGGCATTCCGCTTCTGCTGGCCGGTCTGCTGGCGGCGAAGATCTGGACGCGCAAGTCACCCCGCCCGGCCACCTACCGGCTGGGGGAGCGGTGGACGCATCCGCCGATCCTGTGGGCGGCGACCGACGAGGTCGTCGGCGGCTCACATGGCCACGGGGCAGCCGAGTTCAAGGTGGGAGGTGGCGCAAGTGGCAACTGGTGAGGTCGCGACGATCGATCCCGCGGATCTGCCGGCCGGCTTCGTGGTCACCGCCAGTGGCCGGGTCTCCGGGGTCACCGAGCCGGGCGAGTTGTCGGTCCAGTACCCGTTCCCGATCAAAGAGTTGGCCGCCCTCGACGACGAGCTGACCAACGCAACGCGTGTGTCCAAGGCGCGGTTCGCCACTTATATCGGGGATCTGGGTTCCGACACCGCGGCGCGGGCCCGGGAAATCCTTGCGAAGGTGCCGACGCCGAACGACGCGGTACTGGTCGCGGTGTCGCCCGACCAGAAGGCCGTCGAGGTGGTCTACGGTGCGGGGGTACGCGGTCGCGGTGCCGAGTCGGCCGCGCCGCTGGGCGTCGCGGCTGCGGCGTCGGCGTTCACCGACGGCAACCTGATCGACGGGCTGATCAGCGCCGTTCGCGTGCTCAGCGCGGCCATCTCGCCGGGCTAGCATTTTCCGTGGTGAGCGTGCGTGTGTGTACACGACACGCCGGCGTAGGACGTACAAACATGCACGGTCGCGGGTCAGGCTGACTCGCCGGCGTCGAACTTGCGCGCCCGCAGTGACCGCTCGATGCCGGCCCGGCCTTCCAGGACCAGCCTGCGCAGCGCCGGCGGCACCCCGGGATCCGCCAGGAACGCATCGGCGGCCGCGACGCCGTCGGCGCTGATGTCCCAGCCCGGGTACAGGCCGACCACGACGGTCTGGGCAACCTCGCTGGAGCGCCGCTGCCACACGCCGCGGATGTCGGCGAAATAGCGCTGGGTGAACGGTTCCAGGAGGTTCCGCTGGCCCGGTTGGACGATCCCGCCGATGATGGCCCGCCCGGTGATGTTGGCCAGCGTGTCGTCCTCGATCACCCGCTGCCAGGCCTGTTGCTTGACCGCGGCCTGCGGGCGGGCCGCCGACGCCTGCGCGCCGTTCCGCCGGCCCGCGGCCGTTGGATCACGCTGCACCTCGGCGTCGATGAAAGGCGTGGCCGGCCCGTCGGCATCGACGGCGCCGGAGCGGGCCAGCGCGGTCACGATCCGCCAGCGCAGATCGGTGTCGACCGCGAGCCCGGGAAGATCCTGGGCGGCCGGATCGGCCTCCAGCAGCGCCGCAAGCACTCCGGTGTGCCTTTCGGCCAGCACCGACGTGCACAGCGCGTTGACGTAGGCGAGCTGGTGATCGGAGCCGGACTCGGCGCCGCGGGCCAACTCCAGCAGCCGGTCGGCGAACCCCGGCCAGCCCTGCTCGGCGGCCCAGCCCGGTTCGGCGTAGGAGCCGAGTGCGGTCTGGGCCTGCAACAACAGCCGCTGGGCAACTCCGACCTCGGTCTCGGCGCCGATTCCGCGCGACACCAGTGCCACGAAGTCACGGGCGCGCAACTCAGCCTCGCGGGTCATCTCCCAGGCCGCCGACCAGACCAGCGTTCGCGGCAGCGGCTCGGCGATGTCGGCGATCCGATCCAACGCGGTGGCCAGCGATTCCGGATCCAGCCGCATCGAACAGTAGGTCAGGTCGTCGTCGTTGATCAGGATCAGCTTGCCGCGGGAGACCCCGACCAGCCCGGGGACTTCGGTCGCCGCGCCGTCGACGTCGAGCTCCTCGCGGTGCACCCGGACCAGCCGACCCGCACTGTCGTCGTAGATCCCGACGGCAAGCCGGTGCACCCGGGTCTCCCCGGCGCCGGGCGCCGCCCCGCTCTGGGTGATCGCGAACCGGGTGAACTTCCCGTCCCCATCGGTGTCGAAGTCGGCGCGCAGCGTGTTCAGGCCGGTCGTCTTGAGCCATTGCCGGCCCCAGCCGGACAGGTCGCGGCCGGAAGCCCGCTCCAGGGCGGCCAGCAGGTCGTCGAAGGTGGCATTGCCGAACGCATGCCTGGCGAAGTAGTCGCGCAGACCGGTCAGGAATTGCTCCAGGCCGACGTAGGCCACCAGCTGTTTGAGCACCGAAGCACCCTTGGCGTAGGTGATTCCGTCGAAGTTGACCTCCACGGCGGCCAGATCGGGGATGTCGGCGGCGATCGGGTGGGTCGACGGCAACTGGTCCTGCCGGTACGCCCAGGACTTCTCGGCGTTGGCGAACGTCGTCCACGCTTCGCGGTACTCGGTTGCCTCCGTCTGGCAGAGCACCGAAGCGAACGTGGCGAACGACTCGTTGAGCCACAGATCGTCCCACCATGCCATGGTGACCAGGTCGCCGAACCACATGTGCGCCATCTCGTGCAGCACCGTCTCGGCGCGCCGCTCGTAGGACGCGCGGGTGACCTTGCTGCGGAAGACGTAGTCCTCTAGGAACGTCACCGCTCCGGCATTCTCCATCGCCCCGGCGTTGAACTCCGGCACGAACAGCTGGTCGTACTTGCCGAACGCGTATGGGGCGCCGAAGTTGTTGTGGTAGAAGCCGAAACCCTGTTTGGTCTCGGCGAACAAACGCTCGGCGTCCATGTGCTCGGCGAGCGACGCCCGGCAGAACAGGCCCAGTGGAATCTCGCCGTGCTCGTCGGCGTAGGTGTCGGTCCACTTCGCATACGGCCCGGCGATCAGCGCCACCAGATAGGTGCTCATCTTCGGCGTGGTGGCGAATGTGTGGGTGCCGCTGTCGATTTCGGCGGTGGCGCCGTTGGAGACCACCTGCCAGTGTGCAGGCGCGGTCACGGTGATGTCGAAGGTGGCCTTCAGGTCGGGCTGGTCGAAGCAGACAAACATCCGCTTGGCGTCGGCGGTTTCGAACTGCGAGTACAGGTACACCTCGCCGTCGACCGGGTCGACGAACCGGTGCAGCCCCTCGCCCGTGTTGGAGTAGAGGCAGTCTGCGTCGACGACCACCACGTTGTGTTCGGCCAGTCCGCGCAGCGGGATCCCGGTGGATTCGTCGTAGCCGGAGACGTCGAGGGCATGGCCGTTGAGGGTGGCGCTGTGCACGGCGTCCGCGGCGATGTCGATGAACGTGTCGGCACCGGCCAGCGCCGTGAAGGTCACGGTGGTGGTGGAACGAAACGTCCGCTCGCCCGGCCCGCCGTTGCCGTCGGTGAGGTCCAGAGTGACCCGGTAGCTGTCGACGGTGATCAGCGCGGCTCGTTCGGCTGCTTGGTCGCGGGTGAGGTTGGGAAGTGCCACGCCCGCCAACACTAGTGGGAAATGGTCCGGTGGCCACAACGCTGGGAGCTGTGGCAAGCCGCGGGAGCCGATCGGATTCTTGGTCGTATCCGTGCGCTTCGGGCGGGCCCGAAAGCGAATCCGCTCTAGTACTTCCCGAAGGCCAGGGCCACGTTGTGGCCGCCGAAGCCGAATGAATTGCTGATCGCGTAGCGGTAGTTGCCCGGTCGCGGTTTGCCGGCCACGACGTCCAGGTCGATCCCTGGGTCGAGGTTGTGCAGGTTCAAGGTGGGTGGGATGACACCATCGCGCAGTGCCAGCACCGTCAGGATCGCTTCCACCGCACCGACCGCGCCGACCGAATGGCCCAGCGCGGACTTGGGTGCGTACACCGCAGGCTGGCGGGTGCTCAGCGCATTGTTGATCGCCTGAGCCTCGGCCAGGTCGCCGATTTTGGTGCCGGTGGCATGTGCGTTGACGTGGTCGATGTCGGCCGGTGTCAGCCCGGCGAGTTCGATGGCACGAGTCATCGCGTAGCCGGCCCGTTTCCCATCCGGATGGGGCGCGACGATGTGATAGCCGTCGGAGGTGATGGCCGCGCCCATCAGTCGGCCGAGGATGTCGGCACCGCGCGCCTTGGCGTGTTGCTCGGTCTCGACGACCATCAACGCACCCGCCTCGCCGAACACGAAGCCGTTGCGGTCCCGGTCAAATGGGCGACACGCGCCGGCCGGATCGTCGTTGGTCGTCGACAACACGATCCGCATCGCGGCGAACCCCGCGATGGGCACCGCCTCGATCCGGGTCTCCACGCCGCCGCAGATCGCGATGTCGGCCTCGTCGTAGACGATGCTGCGCCACGCATGGGCGACGGCCTCGGCGCCAGACGCGCAGGCCGACACCGGGGTCATCACCCCGGCTTTAGCGTGTCGGTCGAGGCCGACTGCCGCCGCTGCCGCGTTGGGCATGTACTTCTGCACACCCAGCGGGGACGCCCCGCGCATGCCACGGTCGGCCAACCGCTGATATCCCCAGACCAGCTCCTCCGCTGAGCCCAGGCCGGTCCCGATCGACACCATCAACCGGTCGGGATCCGCCTCCGGTGACCCGGCGTCGGTCCACACCCGCCGCCCCAACACGGTGGACATCTTCTGCAGATAAGCCATCCGGTGCAGTTCCTTGCGGGTCAGCTCAGCGTCGAAGTCTTCGAGCAGATGCCCGCCGATGCGCACCGGAAGGTTGTATTCCTCGACGAACGGGTCATCGAGCGGGCGGATCCCACTCTGTCCGTCCAGCAGTTTCTTCCAGGTGCTGTCCGCATCCGTGGCCAGCGCGGTTGTCATCGCGACACCGGTGACGACGACGTCGGGGAACCCATTTCCGGTGGAGAACCGCGCCATCTCGTCACCTGACTCTTTGCTGATGCATCGTGTTGACAGACCGACGCGGGATCGCGCCCTCCCGCCCGACCAGTGCAGGTGTTCCACGCCTGGGCACTTCCCAAACATTTCCCGTCGGCCCGACGGGCCGTGTCCGCAAGGACGGCAGACCGCCCCTCGCCGGCGATCGGAACACCGGCGCCACGCCCGCGGTTGTGTTCCGATGAATACTTCAGAGCAGCGCTGACTGAGAGGAATCGCCTATGCCCGCCAAGTCCCGAGCCGATTTCTGGTTCGACCCGATCTGCCCCTGGTGCTGGATCACCTCGCGCTGGATTCTCGAGGTGGAGAAGGTTCGCGACATCGACGCCAACTTCCACGTGATGAGCCTGGCGGTGCTCAACGAGGGCCGGGACCTCTCCGACGAGTACCGCGAGGGGCTGAAGAAGGCACTCGGGCCGGTGCGGGTGGCGATCGCCGCCGAGCAGGCCCACGGCAACGAGATTCTGGGCCCGCTGTATACGGCGATGGGTACCCGCATCCACAACCGGAACAACAAGGAATTCCCGGACGTCATCAACGGCGCGCTGGCCGAGGTGGGACTGCCGGCCGAACTGGCGCAGGCCGCCGACACCGACGCCTACGACGATGCGCTGCGCAAAAGCCACCACGCCGGGATGGACGCCGTCGGCCAAGACGTCGGCACACCGACCATCCACGTCAATGGGGTGGCGTTCTTCGGCCCGGTGCTCTCCCGCATTCCGCGCGGCGAGCAGGCCGGCCAGTTGTGGGACGCCTCCGTCGCTTTCGCGTCCTACCCGCATTTTTTCGAGCTGAAACGCAGCCGCACCGAGGCGCCGGAGTTCGACTGACTCGCGGACATGGTCTGAGATGCCAGAGGGGCACATCCTGCACCGGCTGGCCCGGTTGCACCAGCGCCGGTTCGCCGGTGCGCCGGTGGCGGTGTCCAGCCCGCAGGGCCGGTTCGCCGAGTCCGCCGGCGTCGTCAACGGGCAGCAGTTGACCCGCGCGGACGCGTGGGGGAAACACCTGTTCCACCACTACGCCTCTGGCCCGGTCGTGCATGTGCACCTGGGCATCTACGGCCACTTCACCGAATTCTCCCTCCCGGCGGACGGTGGCGCACCCGAGCCCACCGGGCAGGTGCGGATGCGGATGATCGGCGCCGAATACGGCACCGACCTGCGCGGGCCCACCCGATGCGAGCTGCTCGACGAGATGGCGGTCGCCGACCTGATCGCCCGGCTTGGACCCGACCCGCTGCGCCGCGACGCCGACCCGACGCTGGCGTGGAAACGGATTATCAAGTCCCGCAAGACAATAGCGGCCCTCCTGATGGACCAATCGGTGATCGCCGGAGTCGGAAACGTCTACCGCAGCGAGTTGCTTTTCCGGCACCGGATCGAACCGTACCGGCCGGGCGTCACGGTCACCGATGTGGAATTCGACGCTCTCTGGGCGGATCTGGTGGCGTTGATGGCCGAAGGGCTGCGGCGCGGCAACATCGTGGTGGTGCGCCCCGAACACGACCGCGGCGCGCCGTCGTATGCACCCGGGAAACCGCGTACTTATGTCTACCGCCGGGCGGGTGAGCCCTGCCGGGTGTGCTCGACGACGATCCGCACCGCCGAACTGGAGGGACGAAACCTGTTCTGGTGTCCGACCTGTCAGGGCTCGCTCAGCGGCTGATCACACCCAGGATTGCGTAGATCTCGTCGGATAGCGCGACACTGCGCGGGTCGGCGTTGGCCTTGGTTGGGTCGAACCGGTTCATCACGTAGGCATAGCCGATCCGGTGCTCCAAATCGACGAAACCGAAGGAGCCGCCCAACCCGCCGTGGCCGAAGATCCGCGGATTCGGTCCGTTCACGCAACGCTGGTTGAGCATGTATCCCAGACCCCAGCCATGGTCGGCGACCCGGGGGCCCAGCACGAGATCGGTCTCGAAGCCGCCCTGCGACACCCGCACCCGGTCCATCTGAGCGCGGCTGAGCAGCTTCTCCTGGGCCAGTGCGTTGTAGAAGGTTGCCAGCCCGAGTGCCGAGACCTGGGCGTTGGTACCGGGGAACTCGAGTTCGCGCCACAACTCGAGGTCGTTGGTGGCGACCTCGTCGTCGGGGGCGAATCCCATCGAAACCGCCAGGCCTGCCTTCGGATGCTCATCCAGCGTGGTCGGGTATTCGGGTGCGTTGACCGAGGCGAGCATCTCGCGGATGGTCGGTTTGTCCACCAGGTCGGCACACCGGTGCCGCTGGTCGCCGGCCGGCACGCCGATATGGACTTCGGCGCCGAGCGGCCCGGCTATCTCGGCGTGCAGATACTCGCCCACGGTGCCGCCGGTGACCCGGCGAATGACCTCGCCGACGATGAATCCGTAGGTGGTCATGTGATAGCCCTGCGCGGTGCCCGGCTCCCACCAGGGTTCCGCGACGGCCAGCCGGCCGCAGACCAGGTCCCAGTCGGTGACGTCCTGCCATGGCATCCGCTGGCGCGGTCCGATCACGCCGGATCGGTGGCTGAGCACCATGGCGACGGTGATGTCCTGCTTGCCGGCCTGGCCGAACTCCGGCCAGTACCGGGCCACCGGTGCGTTCAGATCCAGCACGCCGCGCTCAACGAGCTGGTGCACGCAGGTGCTGGTGAGCCCCTTGGTGGTGGACAGGACGGTGGCCAGCGTGTCTTCCTGCCATGGTCGGGTACCGGCCGCATCCGCCGAACCGCCCCACAGGTTGACGACCAGCTCGCCGTCCACGAAAGCCGCGACCGCCGCGCCCAGTTCGCCGCGGTCGCCGAAGTTTCGCTCGAATGCGTCGCGGACCTGCTCGAAGCGCGGCACGCACGAGCCATGGATCACAATCTCGCCCACACCGCCCATGCTGCTTTCAGGCGCCTTCCTGCCACGCGGAAACCCAGGGAAACCCCACTTCGAGCGGGCGACGGGAATCGAACCCGCGTGGCTAGCTTGGAAGGCTAGGGCTCTACCATTGAGCTACGCCCGCAATACTTGAAGTATTTGCAGCCAGACTGTACCGGCGCTGCCGACATCAAAGCGAATCGACTCGACCACGGGATATGGGCAATTGTCTTTGCGGTGCCGGCGGGCCGTAGGATCGCCTGGTCAGTGCGGGGTGTAGCGCAGCTTGGTAGCGCATCCGCTTTGGGAGCGGAAGGCCGCAGGTTCAAATCCTGTCACCCCGACCAGCGCCGCGCGCCGCGCGGGCGGGCTGGGACCATATCGCCGTTAGACATCGAGGAGTACACGCGTGAAGAGCACCGTCGAGCAGCTGACCCCGACCAGGGTTCGCATCAACGTGGAGGTGCCGTTCACCGAGCTGCGGCCCGACTTCGACAAGACCTACAAGCAGTTGGCGAAGCAGGTGCGCATGCCCGGGTTCCGGCCCGGGAAGGCGCCGGCGAAACTGCTGGAGGCGCGCTTCGGCCGAGAGGCCGTGCTCGACCAGGTGGTCAACGAAGCGGTGCCCGGCCGGTACGGGCAGGCGGTGACCGAGTCGGATCTGCGCCCGCTGGGACAGCCGACGATCGAGGTGACTAACAAGGAGTACGGCCAGGACCTGGTGTTCACCGCTGAGGTCGACGTGCGCCCGGAGATCGCGCTGCCGGATCTGGCCAAGCTGAAGATCACGGTCGACCCCATCGCGGTCGGCGACGACGAGGTGGACGCCGAACTGGAGTCGCTGCGTGCCCGGTTCGGCACCTTGACCGGTGTCGAGCGGCCGGCCGCCGACGGCGACTTCGTCTCGCTCGACCTGTCGGCCACCATCGACGAAGAAGACGTACCGGAGGCGAAGACCGAGGGCTTGTCCCACCAGATCGGGTCCGGCCAGCTGATCGACGGCCTGGACGCGGCAATCACCGGGCTGTCGGCCGGCGAGAGCAAGGTCTTCACCACCACGCTGGCTGCCGGCCCGCACGCGGGGAAGGATGCCGAGGTCACGGCGACGGTCGCATCGGTCAAAGAGCGGGAATTGCCCGAGCCCGACGACGAATTCGCCCAACTGGCCAGTGAATTCGACACCATCGATGAGTTGCGAGCGAGCCTCGCCGACCAGGTTCGCCGGGCCAAGCGCGTCCAGCAGGCGGAGAAGATCCGCGAAGCGACATTGGAAGCTTTGCTCGACCAGGTCGACATGCCGCTGCCGGAGGCCGTGGTGCAGGCACACGTCGACAACGCCTTGGAGAACGCGCTGCACGCCGTCGGCCATGACGAGAACAGGTTCGCCGCCGAACTGGGGGACAAGGGCTCGTCTCGCGGTGAGTTCGACGCCGAGACCCGCAGCACCGCGGAGAAGTCGGTCAAGACACAGCTGTTGCTGGATGCGCTCGGCGACGACTTGAACATCCAGGTCGGGCAGAACGAGCTCACCCAGCATCTGGTGCTGATGGCACGCCAATACGGCGTCGAGCCGCAGCGGCTGCTGGCGTTCCTGCAGGAGAACAACCAGCTTCCCGCGGTGTTCGCCGACGTCCGCCGCGGGCTGGCGATCGCGGCCGCGGTCCGTGCGGCGACCGTCAGCGACACCGAGGGAACCGTGATCGACACCGCCGAGTTCTTCGGCGGGGCGGCCGACGATGCTTCGGAGGGTGACGAGGCTTCGGCGTCGGCCGGAGCTGAGGAAGCCGGCCAGACGGCGCCGGAGACCGGCGAAGCTGAGGCGTCAGCCGGCGAAGCCGAGTGACGCTGTGAGCGAACGCGGCGAGTTCGGTCGGCCCACAGCGCCACCGGTTGGCTAGGGTCGGTGCGTATGAACTTCGAGAAAGCAGGTATCCCACTGTGAGCCAGCCCGGTCTGAACCTCGTCGACTCGGTGTATGAACGCCTGCTGCGAGAACGGATCATCTTTCTGGGGTCGCAAGTCGACGACGACATCGCCAATCGGCTCTGTGCGCAGATTCTGCTGCTGTCCGCCGAAGACCCCACCAAGGACATCTCGCTCTACATCAACTCCCCGGGCGGTTCGATCAGCGCGGGCATGGCGATCTACGACACCATGACGCTGGCCCCCTGCGACATCGCCACCTACGCCATGGGTATGGCGGCGTCGATGGGCGAGTTCCTGCTGGCGGCCGGGGCCAAGGGCAAGCGCTACGCGCTGCCGCACGCACGCATCCTGATGCATCAGCCACTCGGCGGGGTGACCGGCAGCGCGGCCGACATCGCCATTCAGGCCGAGCAGTTCCACGTCATCAAAAAGGAGATGTTCCGGCTCAACGCCGAGTTCACCGGCCAGTCGATCGAGCGCATCGAGGCCGACTCCGACCGCGACCGCTGGTTCACCGCAGAGGAAGCCCTCGACTACGGCTTCGTCGACCACATCATCACCCGTGCCCACACCAACGGAGCCGCATCATGAACCCCGAGATCCAGCCGCAGGCACGCTACGTTCTGCCGCAGTTCAGCGAGCGGACCCATCTCGGCGAGCGCATCGTCGACCCGTACGCGAAGCTGTTCGACGAGCGGATCATCTTCCTCGGCGCCCAGGTCGACGACGTGTCCGCGAACGACGTGATGGCTCAACTGCTGGTGCTGGAGTCCCAGGACCCTGACCGCGACATCACCATGTACATCAACTCCCCGGGCGGCGGGTTCACCTCGCTGATGGCGATCTACGACACCATGCAGTACGTGCGGGCCGACATCCAGACCGTGTGCCTGGGCCAGGCCGCCTCGGCCGCCGCGGTGCTGCTGGCCGCCGGCACCCCGGGCAAGCGGATGGCGCTGCCGAACGCCCGCGTGCTGATCCACCAGCCGTCGCTGGGCGGGGTCATCCAGGGTCAGTTCTCCGACCTGGAGATCCAGGCCGCCGAGATCGAACGCATGCGAACCCTGATGGAGACGACGCTGGCCCGGCACACCGGCAAGGAACCATCGGTGATCCGCAAGGACACCGACCGGGACAAGATCCTCACCGCCGAGGCGGCCAAGGACTACGGGATCATCGACACGGTGCTCGAGTACCGCAAGCTCTCGGCGCAGTCGGCCTAGGCCGCCGCGAGCAGTCGCGAAAGTCCCCGAAAAGGGTGCGGCCCGCTCTAAGGTACGTCCGTGTCTGCTCGCGCGACTGAGGCGACGGCGTCGGCGACGCGGGCGATGTCGGCCGGTCGCACCCGGCAGCAGCCTCCGACGATGCGGGCGCCCGCGGCCACCCACTGCGGCACCAGATCCGCGGAGAAGGTCGGCCGTCCGCTCCAGTGGCCGCGTTGCCAGTGTTCGCCGCTGTTCGGGTAGGCCACCACCGGCTTGCCGGTCACTTCGCGGGCGAGTTCGACCGCCGGCAGCACGTCGGCGGGAGCGCAGCAGTTGACTCCGACCGCGACGATCTGCGACACGCCGGCGGCGACCGCGAACGCCTCGGCAAGCGGTTGCCCGGCACGGGTCCGGGAGCCCTCGATGGTGTAGCTGAGCCAGGCCGGCACGTCGAACTCGGACACCAGGTGAACCAGGGCCTCGGCCTCGTCGACGTCGGGAACGGTCTCGTACGCCAGCACATCGGGAGCCGCGCCCGCCAGGACCTCCAGCCGGGGGCGGTGCCAGGCCGCCAGCTGCCGCACGGACAATCCGTAGCGGCCGCGATATTCCGAGCCGTCGGCAAGCGTCGCGCCGTACGGTCCGATCGACGCGGCCACCCAGCGGGGCGCGCCACCATCCGGCGACACCGGCACCGCGCTGCGGGCCAGTTCGACGCTGCGCCGCAGCAGCCGGGTCGCCGCACCGTGGTCGATTCCCCGCGCCGCGAACCCGTCGAACGACGCCTGGTAGCTGGCGGTGGTGGCGATGACAGCCCCGGCGTCGAAGAAAGCGGCGTGCACCGCGGCGATGTGCTGTGGCGCGTCGATGAGCAGTCCGGCCGACCACAGCCGGTCACCGGAGTGGAGGTCGCCGCGGGCCTCCAGTTCACTGGCCAAGCCGCCGTCGGTGACCAGGACGGTATCGTCGCGCACGGCGAACCTCACGATCGCCACTGTAGGGGCGAGGTTGGGGTCGGCCGGCCTCTCAGTCGGGTAACGGCTGCGACACACCCGCGACACGCCCACGCCACGCCAGCGCGTCAAGCCCCGATGCGACCCGGTCAGGCGATATGTTTTTCACCGAACGGACCGCAGTCAACCAATTCGAAGATGAATATCACGGGCGCGATTCGGCCTTATCGGTCGCGTTGCACCGCAGCTAACAGGTAGCGTCGGAGCATAACCTCCGGCGGGGGCCTCCGGCCCCACCCCCCAGACGACGGACGGCGAACAGGAAGTAGGCACCAGGCACCATGGCGCGCATCGGAGACGGCGGTGACTTGCTGAAGTGCTCATTCTGCGGAAAGAGCCAAAAACAGGTCAAGAAGCTCATCGCCGGCCCGGGAGTCTACATCTGCGACGAGTGCATTGATCTGTGCAACGAGATCATCGAGGAGGAGCTCGCCGACGCCGACGACGTCAACCTCGACGAGCTGCCCAAGCCCGCCGAGATCCGGGACTTCCTGGAGGGCTACGTCATTGGCCAGGACACCGCTAAGCGGACGCTGGCGGTCGCCGTCTACAACCACTACAAGCGCATCCAGGCCGGTGAGAAGAGCCGCGATTCCCGATCGGGCGAGTCCGTCGAGCTGACCAAGTCCAACATTCTGATGCTCGGGCCCACCGGCTGCGGCAAGACCTACCTGGCCCAGACGCTGGCCAAGATGCTCAACGTGCCGTTCGCGATCGCCGACGCCACTGCACTCACCGAGGCCGGATACGTCGGTGAGGACGTGGAGAACATCCTGCTCAAACTGATCCAGGCGGCCGACTACGACGTCAAACGGGCCGAGACCGGCATCGTCTACATCGACGAGGTCGACAAGATCGCCCGCAAGAGCGAGAACCCGTCGATCACCCGCGACGTCTCCGGCGAGGGCGTGCAGCAGGCGCTGCTGAAGATCCTGGAAGGAACTCAGGCTTCGGTGCCCCCGCAGGGTGGCCGCAAGCATCCGCACCAGGAATTCATCCAGATCGACACCACCAACGTGCTGTTCATCGTCGCGGGTGCGTTCGCCGGGCTGGAGAAGATCGTCTCCGACCGGGTCGGCAAGCGCGGCCTGGGCTTCGGGGCAGAGGTCCACTCGAAGGCCGAGGTCGACACCACCGACCACTTCGCCGAAGTGATGCCCGAGGACCTGATCAAGTTCGGGCTGATCCCTGAGTTCATCGGGCGGCTGCCGGTGGTCGCCTCGGTGACCAACCTGGACCAGGAATCGCTGGTCAAGATCCTGTCCGAGCCGAAGAACGCGCTGGTGAAGCAGTACACCCGGCTTTTCGACATGGACGGTGTGGAGCTGGAGTTCACCGACGACGCGCTGGAGGCGATCGCCGACCAGGCGATCCACCGCGGCACCGGGGCACGCGGCCTGCGGGCGATCATGGAAGAAGTGCTGCTGCCGGTGATGTATGACATCCCCAGCCGTGACGATGTCGCCAAGGTTGTCGTGACCAAGGAGACCGTGCAGGACAACGTGTTGCCGACGATCGTGCCGCGCAAGTCGGCGCGCAGCGAGCGCCGCGAGAAGAGCGCGTAACACTTTTCGGCCTCGTCGCCGGCCCGGCCGCCGTTCTCCTGGACGGGCGCTAGCAAGTGTTACTCACCGGTACGCGATTTTCTTAAACTTGGCGCGCCGGCAAAGTGACGAAAACCACATTCGCTTGCCCCTGGGGCCGTCGAGGGCGTTGTGACCTCGAATTTTGCCCAGCCGACCGGCGCCGCGCGGGGGGATGCAGCGTCGAACCATCCCTAAGAGCAGTGCAATAATCGGTACTGCCAGTGACAGAAAAATTCGGGCGGGGGCCGACGACGGCGGGACCCCGGGGCCGGGGTCCGATCAGCAGGCGGTAGGGAAGGCAGGGACGTGGGTCCGAGCGGAAACGGAGCCGGGCCGGGAGTGAAGCACGACCGGCAAAAACTTGAGAACGTCGTGATCCGCTTCGCCGGGGACTCCGGCGACGGCATGCAGCTCACCGGCGACCGATTCACTTCTGAGGCAGCACTTTTCGGCAACGACCTGGCCACCCAGCCCAGTTACCCCGCGGAAATCCGCGCGCCGCAGGGCACGCTGCCCGGGGTGTCGTCGTTCCAGATCCAGATCGCCGATTTCGACATCCTCACCGCCGGTGACCGGCCAGACGTGCTGGTCGCGATGAACCCGGCAGCCTTGAAGGCCAATGTCGGCGACCTGCCCCGCGGCGGAATGGTGATCGTCAATACCGACGAGTTCACCAAACGCAACCTCACCAAGGTCGGCTACGAGACCGACCCGCTGGAAGACGGCGAACTCGCCGAGTACGTCGTCCAGAAGGTGGCGATGACCACGCTGACGCTGGGTGCGGTGGAAGCCATCGGCGCGTCGAAGAAGGACGGCCAGCGGGCCAAGAACATGTTCGCCCTCGGCCTGCTGTCCTGGATGTACGGCCGGCCGATCGACGTCAGTGAGCAGTTCATCCGGGAGAAATTCGCCGGTAAGCCGGCCATCGCCGAAGCCAACGTGCTGGCGCTGAAGGCGGGTTGGAACTACGGGGAGACCACCGAAGCGTTCGGCACCACCTACGAGATATCGCCGGCCAAGCTGCCCGCCGGCGAATACCGGCAGATCTCCGGCAACACCGCGCTGGCCTACGGGATCATCGCCGCCGGCCAGCTGGCCGGCACTCAGGTGGTGCTGGGCAGCTACCCGATCACGCCGGCCTCGGACATCCTGCATGAGCTGTCCAAGCACAAGAGGTTCGACGTGCTCACCCTGCAGGCCGAAGACGAGATCGCCGGCATCGGTGCGGCGCTGGGCGCCTCCTACGCCGGTGCGCTGGGCGTGACCACCACCTCGGGGCCCGGGCTGTCACTGAAGTCCGAAGCCCTTGGCTTCGCGGTGATGGCCGAGCTGCCACTGCTGCTTGTCGACGTCCAGCGTGGCGGCCCGTCGACCGGTCTGCCGACCAAGACCGAGCAGGCCGACCTGCTGCAAGCACTGTACGGGCGCAACGGCGAGTCACCGGTGGCGGTGCTGGCCGCGTCCACACCGTCGGACTGCTTCGAGGTCGCGATCGAGGCCGCACGCATCGCGCTCACCTACCGCACGCCGGTGGTGCTGCTCTCTGACGGCGCGATCGCCAACGGAAGCGAACCGTGGCGGATTCCCGACGTCAGCGCGATCGAGCCGATCGACCGCGGGCTCGCCCAGCCGGGCGAGGAGTTCCAGCCCTACGCCCGCGACCCGGAGACCCTGGCCCGGCAGTTCGCCATCCCCGGCACTCCGGGCCTGGAGCACCGCATCGGCGGGCTGGAGAAGACCAACGGCGCGGGCGAAATCTCCTATGCGCCCGACAACCACGACCTGATGGTGCGCATCCGCCAGGACAAGATCGACGGTATCCGCGTCCCCGACATCGAGGTCGACGACCCGACCGAGGACGCCGAACTGCTGCTGGTCGGGTGGGGCAGCACTTATGGGCCGATCCGCGAGGCGTGCCGGCGGGCCCGGCGCAGGGGCACCAAGGTCGCGCACGCCCACCTGCGCTACCTCAACCCGCTGCCTGCCAACCTCGGTGACGTGCTGCGCCGGTACCCGAAGGTCGTCGTACCCGAGATGAACCTGGGCCAGCTGTCGCTGCTGCTGCGCGGCAAATACCTGGTCGACGTGCAGTCGGTCACCAAGGTGCAGGGTGTCGCATTCCTCGCCGACGAGGTGGGGCGCATCATCCGGGCCGCGCTGAGCGGGCGGCGCGGGACACTGGCCGACCTCGAACAGGACAAGATGATGGTCGCCAGGATGGCGGTGGCCACCGTCGGGGCTGAGGACACCGCCCAGACCGGCGAGAGCGGGAGCGCAGACTGATGACTGACCTGATCAATGGCGGCCTGGTGGGAACGGATTTGGGTTTGACGCCCACCAAAACGAGTTCGGTGCCCACCACCGACGTGCCGCAGAAGTCGAAGGACTACACCTCCGACCAGGAGGTGCGCTGGTGCCCCGGTTGCGGTGACTACGTCATCCTCAACACGATCCGCGGCTTCCTGCCCGAACTCGGGCTGCGGCGGGAGAACATCGTCTTCGTCAGCGGCATCGGCTGCTCCAGCAGGTTCCCGTACTACCTGGAAACCTACGGAATGCACTCGATCCACGGCCGGGCGCCGACGTTCGCGACGGGGCTGGCGGTGGCCCGCGAGGATCTGTCGGTGTGGGTGGTCACCGGTGACGGCGACGCCCTTTCGATCGGCGGAAACCACTTGATCCACACGCTGCGGCGCAACGTCAACATCACCATCCTGTTGTTCAACAACCGGATCTACGGCCTGACCAAGGGCCAGTACTCGCCGACCTCGGAAACCGGCAAGATCACCAAGTCGACGCCGATGGGATCGCTGGACAACCCGTTCAACCCCATCTCGCTGGCGCTGGGCGCCGAAGCCACATTCGTCGGCCGCGCGCTGGACTCCGACCGCAAGGGACTGACCGAGGTGCTGCAGGGCGCGATGAAGCACCGCGGGTCGGCGCTGGTCGAGATCCTGCAGGACTGCCCGGTCTTCAATGACGGCTCTTTCGACCTGCTGCGCAAGGAGGGCGCCGAGAACCGGGTGATCAACGTCCGTCAGGGCGAGCCGATCACCTTCGGCTCAAACGGCGAGTTCTGCGTCGTCAAGTCCGGCTACGGCCTCGAGGTGGCCAATACCGCCGACGTCCGCCCCGACGAGATCGTCGTGCATGACGCCACGGCCGACGACCCGTCGTATGCGTTTGCGCTGTCGCGGCTTTCCGAGCAGGACCTCGGGCATTTTCCGATGGGCATCTTCCGCAGTGTCAGCAAGCCCACCTACGACGACCAGGCGCGGGCTCAGGTCGCTCAGGCTCAGCAGGACGCCCCGCACGACACAACCGCACTGCAGTCGCTGCTGCGCGGACGCGACACCTGGACCGTTGACTGATCCAGCTTGAGGCGGGCCTGACTCAACCCGGCGGTTGCCCGAAGCCCGGTGCCCTGGCCGGGATCGTCTTGGTGGGTGGCGCATCGCGCCGGATGGGCCGGGACAAGGCCACACTGACGGTTCCCGGGCTGTTCAGCGACCGCACCCTGGTCGAGCATGTGGTGACGGTCGTGCGGCAACGCTGCGATCCGGTATTCGTGATCGCCGCCGCCGAGCAACAGCTGCCGGATTTGCCCGCCACCCTGCTCTGCGACGACGTGCCCGGGCTCGGCCCACTGGCGGCGGTCGGGCGTGGTTTGCGCGCGGCCGCAGCGATCGGTTCGGAGCGGGCATTCGTCTGTGCCGTCGACATGCCGCTGCTGACCACCGATCTGGTCGACGTGCTCGCCGCCGCGGCGGCCCGACTGGACGTGGATGCGGTGCTGCCGTGGGACGGGCGTGACCACTACCTGGCCGGGGTGTACCGGGCCGGCCTGGCCGACTTGATCGATCGGCTGGTGGCCCGCGGCGAGCGGCGGATGGGGGCACTGCCTGCGGTCGTCGACACCCAGCGGATCGTGCTGGCCGATGCTCGGCCGTTGACCAACCTCAACTCCCCGCAGGATGTGGCGTTGTTGTGAGTCGGATTTTGTGAGCCAGATAACGCATCGACTTTATATGTGACGCAGCGAACAGTGCAATGCAATATCTATGACGGCCGTTCGATTAATGACCCGATAAGAAATTTAGCGATGTCGAAAATCGATTCCAGCCGGCGGGCGGAGTAACCATTGGTGGCGGTGGGATCCGTGTGGTTTCGCCGGCATTCCGCGGAGTCTTGCGCTAAGTGCGCTACGGTTCGCTCACCTGGCTATTCGATCAGCTCAGCGGGTCGATCGCGAGTGGTCCAGCCCACAGAATCCATGTGATTCGGCGCACGCTCCGGCGATGATCCTGCCGAACAATCCATCGTTCAAAATGGCTGCTGACATGCTTAAACATCTCTTAGACTCTGCGTAATCGCATCGTGATCTGTTAGATACGCGAACTACATTGCGCTGGACTTCGCGCGAATCCGTTTTGTAAATTTCAAGCCGGCAACAATTGTGCAAACAAATTGAATCGAAGTATCCGCGTGTGAGCGGGGTAGCGGACGGCTCCCGAGCCGGCGCAGTGACGCCGAGCGTCAACCCGGCAGGGCAATCCTGCACCCGCTGTCGTGCCTGACAGAGACGGCGCGACTCGAAGACCAGATCTCCACCTAAGAGCAAGGCGCGTCTGAAGTGCGCGCCCGGGAGCTTCGGCGCGCGCACCGCGAAAGGAAGAATGTTGAAGAACCTCCGCAAGACGCTCACCCAGGCGGCGATCACCGGTGCGCTGGTGGCGGCCCCGATCGCGCTGTCCACCGGTACCGCGCACGCAGACAGCCTGAACTGGGACGCGGTCGCTCGTTGCGAGTCCGGCGGTAACTGGGCGATTAACACCGGTAACGGCTACTACGGCGGCCTGCAGTTCAACCTGGGCACCTGGCGGGCCAACGGCGGCAGCGGCATGCCGCACCAGGCCAGCCGTTCCGAGCAGATCCGGGTCGCGGAGAACGTCCTGCGGCGTCAGGGCCGAGGCGCGTGGCCGGTCTGTGGCCGACGCGGCTAATCAGGGAGTGTGAAGACGGCGGCGCCGGGCGAAAGCCCGGCGCCGCCCTCGATTGGGGGGCCCGTCGGAGGTAGCGTCGGATTCCATGGCCGCACCGGGTGAGCACGACCGAGAACTGGACATCGTTGTCTATGGAGCGAGCGGATTCGTCGGCGCGCTGACCGCGCAATACCTGGCCGGTGCGGGTGCGGGCGCCCGCATCGGACTGGCGGGCCGGTCGGCCGAAAAGCTGCGGACGATTCGCGACGGCCTGGGTGCGCCGGCGCACGACTGGCCGATCCTGATCGCAGATGCCTCGGAACCGCAGACGTTAGCGGCGATGGCGGCCCGGACCCGGGTGGTGATCAGCACGGTGGGGCCGTACACCCGCTACGGGTTGCCGCTGGTTGGCGCGTGCGCCGCGGCGGGCACCGACTATGCCGACCTGACCGGCGAGGCGATGTTCGTCCGCAACTGCATCGACCTGTACCACAAGCAGGCCGTCGACACCGGCGCGCGGATCGTGCATGCGTGCGGATTCGATTCCATCCCCTCGGACCTGAACGTCTACGCGCTGCACCTGGCCGCACGCGCCGGCGGCAGCGGCGAACTCGGGAAGACGGACTTCGTGGTGCGCCTTTCGGGCGGGCTGTCGGGCGGCACCATCGCTTCCGGGATGGAGATGATGACGACGGCCTCCAGCGACCCGGATGCGCGGCGGCAGATCGCCGATCCCTACACGCTGAGCACCGACCGCGGTGCCGAACCCGATCTGGGGCGGCAGGCCGATCTGCCGTGGCGCCGCGGTCGCGATATCGCGCCGGAACTCGGTGGCACGTGGACCGCGGGATTCATCATGGCCCCGTACAACACCCGGATAGTGCGGCGCAGCAACGCCCTGTTGGACTGGGCATACGGAAGGCAGTTCCGTTACACGGAGCACCTCAGCATGGGATCCTCGTTCGCCGCACCGGCGGTGTCGGCCATGGTCACCGGCGTGACGGGTGCGACGTTCGGTTTGGGCAACCGCTACTTCCGGCTGCTGCCGCGCCGATTGGTGGAGCGGCTGGCGCCCAAACCGGGCACGGGTCCCGGCGCGGCCGCTCGCGAGCGCGGTTTCTACCGCGCCGAGACCTACACCACCACCGGCACCGGCGCTCGATACCGGACCACGATGACGCAGTCGGGCGACCCGGGCTATAAAGCCACCTCGGTGCTGCTGGGGGAGAGTGGCCTCGCGCTGGCGCTCGACCGGGAGCGGCTTTCTGATCTGCGCGGCGTGCTCACCCCGGCGGTGGCGATGGGTGATGCGCTGTTGGCGCGGTTGCCGGCGGCTGGTGTTTCGGTACAGACGGTGCGGCTGGGATGACGGTTTGATCGGGCTGGTCGGACCGGTGCCCGGGCCTGCCGGCTCGGTTACTATCGGTCTCGACCGCCGCCAACACGGGCGGCCCCCGCAACGAAGGTGGATACCGCCATGGCCGGCCTCGACGATCTCTTCGCGCAGATTCCCGTCCAGGACATCGCAGAAAAACTGGGCGTGGACTCGGGTGAGGTGGACAGCACCATCCGTACGTTGGTACCCGTGCTGGTCGGCAGCCTGAACCACAACGCCGCGGACTCCGGGCAGGCGAATGGCATCGCGGAGGCGGCCAGCAACTTCGCGGCCCGCGGGCTCCTGGGCAGCGTGGTCGGCGGGGCCGACCACGCTGACGGGCAGGATGCGATCGCGAAGATCTTCGGCGGCAATGACACCGACCAGGTCGCCTCGGCGCTGTCCGGGGCCGGCGCCGGTAACAGCGAGTTGGTTCAGAAGCTGCTGCCGATGCTGGCGCCGCTGGTGCTGGCCTACATCGGCAAGCAGCTGAGCCACAAGGGCGGCGAGCCCGCGCAGCAGGCGTCCGGTGGTGGACTCGGCGATGTGCTGGGCAGCATCCTGGGTGGCGCGGCCGGTGGTGGCGGCACCAAGTCGATGGGCAGCATCCTCGGCAACATGCTGGGCGGCAAAACCGGCGGGGCGATCGGCGAGGTGTTGGGCGGACTGCTCGGCGGTAAGAAGTAGGCACCGCTCCGGGCGTCGGACTCCACCCGGGGCGTCTGCCGGGCGGTCTTCCTAGAATTGACCGGTGACTGTCAGCCCGAGCGCCGCTAACGCCGAAGTCCTGCCGAAATCGTGGGAACCCGGCGCGGTCGAGGCCGCGATGTATCAGGCCTGGGTCGACGCCGGCTACTTCACCGCGGACCCGACCAGCGCCAAGCCCGGGTACTCCATCGTGTTGCCGCCGCCCAATGTGACCGGCAGCCTGCACATGGGCCACGCGCTCGACCACACGCTGATGGATGCGCTGACCCGCCGCAAACGGATGCAGGGCTACGAAGTGCTCTGGCTGCCGGGTATGGACCACGCCGGCATAGCCACCCAGAGCGTCGTGGAACGCCGACTGACCGAGAGCGGCGAGACCAAGGAGGGTCTCGGCCGGGATCGCTTCATCGAGCGCGTGTGGGAGTGGAAGCGGGATTCCGGCGGCACGATCGGCGCCCAGATGCGCCGGCTCGGCGACGGGGTGGACTGGAGCCGCGAGCGGTTCACCATGGACGAGACGCTGTCCCGCGCGGTGCGCACCATCTTCAAAATGCTCTACGACGCCGGGCTGATATATCAGGCGGAACGGCTGGTCAACTGGTCGCCGGTGCTCGAGACGGCGGTCAGTGACCTCGAGGTCAAATATGAGGACATCGAGGGTGAACTCGTGTCGTTCCGGTACGGCTCCCTCGACGATGCCGAGCCGCACATCGTGGTGGCCACCACCCGGCTGGAGACGATGCTGGGCGATACCGCGATCGCCGTGCACCCCGGCGACGAACGTTATCGAGCCCTGGTCGGAGCGACGCTGCCGCATCCGTTCCTGGACCGCCGGATCGTTGTCGTCGCAGACGAACATGTCGACCCCGAATTCGGCACCGGCGCGGTGAAAGTCACCCCCGCACACGATCCGAACGACTTCGAGATCGGGCAACGACACCAGCTGCCGATGCCGTCGATCCTGGACACGCGAGCCCGAATCTGCGACACCGGAACAGAGTTCGACGGCATGGACCGTTTCGCTGCCCGGGCCGCGGTGCGCGAGGCGCTCGCCGCGCAGGGCCGGATCGTCGCGGAGAAGCGGCCATACCTGCACAGCGTCGGACACTCCGAGCGCAGCGGCGAAGTCATCGAACCCCGGCTGTCGATGCAGTGGTGGGTCGACGTGTCGACGATGGCCAAGGCGGCCGGTGACGCGGTGCGGTTCGGCGACACCGTGATCCACCCGAAAAGCCTGGAGCCACGCTGGTTCTCCTGGGTTGACGACATGCACGACTGGTGCATCTCGCGACAGCTGTGGTGGGGTCACCGCATCCCGATCTGGCACGGTCCCGACGGGCAGCAGGTGTGCCTCGGTCCGGATGAGACTCCGCCCGAGGGCTGGCGGCAGGACCCCGACGTGCTGGACACCTGGTTCTCGTCCGCGCTGTGGCCTTTCTCGACGATGGGCTGGCCGGACCACACGCCGGAACTGGAGAAGTTCTATCCCACCACCGTATTGGTGACCGGCTACGACATCTTGTTCTTCTGGGTGGCCAGGATGATGATGTTCGGCACGTTCGCCGGACGCGATGGCGCCGCCGCGACGAATGACGGCTCGAAAGACGAACGTCCGCCGGTTCCGTTTCGGAATGTGTTCCTGCACGGGCTGATCCGAGACGAGTTCGGCCGCAAGATGAGCAAGTCGCGCGGCAACGGAATCGACCCGCTGGACTGGGTGGACAAGTTCGGGGCGGACGCGCTGCGGTTCACCCTGGCTCGCGGCGCCAGCCCGGGCAGCGATCTGTCGATTGGCGAAGACCATGCCCGCGCGTCGCGCAACTTCGTCACCAAACTGTTCAACGCGACGAGATTCGCTCTGATCAACGGCGCGCAGCTGGCGCCGCTGCCCGACTTCGAGGCACTGACGGACGCCGACCGGTGGATTCTGGGACGGTTGGAACAGGTTCGTGCCGAGGTGGATTCGTCATTCGACGGCTACGAGTTCAGCCGGGCCTGCGAGGCGCTCTACCACTTCACCTGGGATGAGTTCTGCGACTGGTATGTCGAGCTGGCCAAAGTCCAGCTGGCAGACGGGCGTCAGCACACCACCGCGGTGCTGGCGACGGTGCTCGACACCCTGTTGCGGTTGTTGCACCCGGTGATCCCGTTCGTTACCGAGACGCTGTGGCAAGCGCTGACCGGAGAAGAATCGGTGGTCATCGCCGACTGGCCGCAGTCGTCCGGGCTTGACCTCGACCCGGTTGCCGCGCAGCGAATCAGCGATATGCGCAAGCTGGTGACCGAGGTGCGCCGGTTCCGCAGCGACCAGGGGCTGCGTGATCGGCAACGGGTGCCGGCCCGGCTCGGCGGTATAGCCGAGGCCGACCTGGCCACGCAGGTGGCTGCGTTGGCATCGCAGGCGTGGCTGACCGCGCCGGGTGACGGGTTCAACCCGTCGGCGACGGTGGAGGTCCGGCTCGGCGGGGGCACTGTCGTCGTCGAATTGGACACGTCCGGCACCGTCGACGTCGCCGCCGAACGCCGCCGACTGGAAAAGGACCGGGCCGTGGCGGAGAAGGAGTTGGCGTCGACGACGGCCAAGCTGGGCAGCGAGGACTTTCTGGCCAAGGCGCCCGCGTCCGTCGTCGAGGGGATCCGCGGTCGCCAGGAACTGGCGCGAGAGGAAATAAGCCGGATCACCGCGCGACTCGCGGACCTGGCATGAACCCGCGCCTGACACCCACACCGGATGAGGTCGCGTCGCTGCTGCAGGTCGAACACCTACTGGACCAGCGGTGGGGCGAGACCATGATCGAGCCGAGCCTGGACCGGATCAACGCGCTGATGGAGCTGCTGGGATCCCCGCAGCGCGGCTACCCGTCTATCCACATCGCGGGCACCAACGGCAAGACCTCGGTGGCGCGGATGGTCGACGCGCTGCTGACCGCCCTGCACCGGCGCACCGGGCGCACCACCAGCCCGCACCTGCAGGCGGCCGTCGAGCGCATCGCCATCGACGGTGCGCCGATCAGCGCCGCGCAGTACGTGGCCACCTACCGCGAGATCGAGCCGTTCGTCGAGATGGTCGACACGTCGTCGCAAGCCGGTGCCTTCGGGCGGGCCGGGCCCCGACTGAGCAAATTCGAGGTGCTGACCGCGATGGCGTTCGCCGCGTTCGCCGACGCGCCGATCGACGTGGCCGTCGTCGAGACGGGGATGGGCGGACGCTGGGATGCCACCAACGTGGTCAACGCCCCGGTGGCGGTGATCACCCCGATCGGCGTCGACCACGTCGAGTACCTGGGGGACGACATCGCCGGGATCGCCGGCGAGAAGGCCGGGATCATCACGAAATCCGGCAACGACCAGGTGGATACGGTCGCGGTCATCGCGCGGCAGGTGCCCGAGGCGATGGAGGTGCTGCTGGCGGAGTCGGTGCGCGCCGATGCGGCGGTGGCCCGGGAGAACTCCGAGTTCGCGGTGCTGAGCCGCCAGCTCGCGATCGGCGGACAGCTTGTGGAGCTGCAGGGCCTCGGCGGCGTGTACTCGGACATCTTCCTGCCGTTGCACGGCGAGCATCAGGCCCACAACGCGGTGCTGGCGCTGGCCGCGGTGGAGGCGTTCTTCGGAGCCGGAGCCGCGCGCCAGCTGGATGTCGATGCCGTGCGGGCCGGCTTCGCGGCGGCGACCAGCCCGGGCCGGCTGGAACGGATGCGCAGCGCTCCGACCGTGTTCATCGATGCCGCGCACAATCCGGCCGGAGCCGCGGCGCTGGCGAAGACACTGGCCGATGAGTTCGACTTCCGTTTCCTGGTCGGGGTGGTCAGCGTGCTGGCCGACAAGGACGTCGACGGGATCCTGGCCGCGCTGGAGCCGGTGTTCGACCGGATCGTCGTCACCCACAACGGGTCACCGCGGGCGCTGGACGTCGAAACCCTGGCGGCAGCGGCGCAGCTGCGGTTCGGCGACGACCGGGTGCTCACCGCGGAGACCCTCGGCGACGCCATCGACGCCGCGACGGCGCTGGTCGACCAGGCCGACGCGGATGGAGCGCGTTCCGGGGCCGGCATCGTGGTCACCGGATCGGTGGTCACCGCCGGTGCGGCCCGCACCCTGTTCGGACGTGATCCGGCGTGACCGGACAGCATCCCGAGGCGCCCGACCCGTGGCGCGGTTTCCGCGGGGTGACCGCCGCGACCTTGATCTTGGAGGCCATCGTGGTGCTGCTGGCACTGCCGGTGGTCGGCGCGGTGGGTGGCGGGCTGACGGCAGCATCGACGCTGTATCTGGTCGGTGCCGCGACAGCACTGGTGCTGCTGACCGGCATCCAGGGGCGTTCCTGGGCCATCTGGGCGGATCTGGCGGTGCAGCTGGTGCTGATCGCCGGCTTCTTCGTGTACCCGGGGGTGGGGGCGATCGGTGTGCTGTTCACCGCGGTGTGGGGGCTGATCGCCTACTTTCGCGCCGAGGTGCTGCGCCGCCGGTGACGAAGTACAGCACTGAGGTGTGGCGTATCAGTGCCGTGAAAAGCCAGGACCGCAGGTTCGGTAGTCTGTCGGCCGTGGAGCGGACATTGGTGTTGATCAAGCCGGACGGTGTCAAGCGGCGGCTGGTCGGCGAAATCATCAGCCGGATCGAGCGCAAGGGCCTGACGATCGCGGCGCTGGAGCTCAAACCGGTCGAGGAGGCGCTGGCTCTGCGGCACTACGCCGAGCACGAAGACAAGCCGTTCTTCGCGTCGCTGGTGCGGTTCATCACCTCCGGTCCGGTGGTGGCGGCGGTGGTGGAGGGTCCGCGGGCGGTTGCCGCGTTCCGTCAGCTGGCCGGCGGCACGGACCCGGTGGAGAAGGCGATACCGGGCACCATCCGCGGTGATTTCGGGCTGGAAACCGAGTCCAACCTGGTGCATGGCTCCGACTCGCCCGAGTCGGCACGGCGCGAGATCGAACTCTGGTTCCCCGGTCTGAAGCCGTCCGCAGCGGCGCCGGGGGTCACCCTCGCCTGAAACAGGTTCTCGCCTTCCGTCCGGTTCGGCCGAGTTGTGTGGGATACTGGCGAGCGGGTGAACGTCACCAGAGTGGTGTCTGAAACCCGGATGAAGACTTAGGCGAGCGCGACCACCGCGATTCGCGATGCGGCGCCGACGCCCAGCCCTCATTCAGCCAGGCGCCGAGTGGGTTCCACCTGAGCCGCTCGGTGCGAGACCATTACAAGCCCGGGGGACATGCTCCGGGCACATACGTGAAGCCCTCGCGAGGCCGCGTCGCTGCGACGCGCCCGGGGGCTCGAGGAGACATACGTGGCAGATGATGCCCTTTCTTCAGACATATCAGCAGTGCCGACGACGCACGAGGACGAACTGCCCGATCGGCTTCGGGTTCATTCGCTGGCGCGGGAACTCGGTACGACCAGCGGGCGGGTAGTCGAGATACTGACCGAACTCGACGGGCGAACCCGCAGCGCGCACTCCAGCGTGGATCGCGCGGAAGCGGTGCGGGTGCGTGAATTGTTGGGTGCCGGGGGAGTCGCCGCCCCGGGCGAGCCCGCCCCGGGCGAGCCCGAGACGGGCCCAGCCGAATCCGCCGAAGCGGACGAGCCCGAGTCCCGGCTGATGCTGGCGACCCCGGAGGGCCCGGAAACCCCGGAGACCGCCCCGGAACGCGCGGACTACCTGCCACTGTTCGTCGCGCCGCAGGCGGTTCGGTCCACCGACGATGATTCCGACACCGGTGCGGCCTACGACGACCTGAATGGTGATGACTTCGATTCGGAACCGCTGGCCGGCCGGCGGCGCCGGCGCGGCCGCCGGGGCCGGGGCCGTGGTCGCGGATCCGAGGCCGGCGACGACCTCGACGACACCGCAGAGGACGCCGACGACACCGCAGAGGCCGACGGCGGCACCGACGACACGGCCGACGAGGACAACGGTGCCAACGGCGAAGCCGGCAACCGCCGACGCCGGCGGCGGCGCCGCCGCAAGTCGGGCACGGGCGACGACACCCCCGGATCGGAAGCCGGATTGTCGGACGATCCGCCGAACACCGTGGTGCACGAACGCGCGCCGCGTACCGCGAAGGCCGCCCGGGGTGGCAAGGACGGCAAGGACACAGCCGACGACGAAATCCAGGGCATCAGCGGGTCGACCCGGCTGGAAGCCAAACGGCAGCGCCGTCGCGACGGACGCGACGCCGGGCGCCGTCGCCCCCCCATTCTGAGCGAGGCCGAGTTCTTGGCCCGTCGCGAGGCGGTCGAACGAGTGATGGTGGTACGCGACCGGATTCGCACCGAACCGCCGCACCAAGGTGCCCGGTACACCCAGATCGCCGTGCTGGAAGACGGTGTGGTGGTCGAGCATTTTGTGACATCGGCTGCGTCTGTCTCGATGGTGGGCAACGTCTACCTGGGCATCGTGCAGAACGTGTTGCCGTCGATGGAGGCCGCGTTCGTCGACATCGGCCGCGGCCGAAACGGGGTGCTGTATGCCGGCGAGGTGAACTGGGAGGCGGCCGGCCTCGGTGGCGCCAACCGCAAGATCGAGCAGGCTCTCAAACCCGGCGACTACGTGGTGGTGCAGGTCAGCAAGGACCCGATCGGACACAAGGGTGCCCGGCTGACCACGCAGGTGTCGCTGGCGGGACGGTATCTGGTGTACGTGCCCGGTGCGTCGTCGACCGGGATAAGCCGCAAGCTTCCCGACACCGAGCGGCAGCGGCTCAAGGAGATCCTGCGCGAGGTGGTGCCCGCCGGTGCGGGTGTGATCATCCGCACCGCGTCGGAGGGGGTCAAAGAAGAGGACATCCGCGCCGATGTGGAGCGGCTCCAGCAGCGCTGGAGCCAGATCGAGACAGCCGCCGAGGAGACCAGGCAGAAGGCGGCCGGGGTCGCCCTGACGTTGTACGAAGAGCCGGACGTGCTGGTCAAGGTGATCCGCGACCTGTTCAACGAGGACTTCTCGCAGCTGATCGTCTCCGGTGACGACGCCTGGAAGACGATCAACGAGTACCTGAGTTCGGTGGCCCCCGAGCTCGCACCGAGGCTGACCCAGTACGAGTCGCCGACGGGTCCGGAAGGGCAGGCCGGGCCGGACGTGTTCGCGGTGCATCGCATCGACGAGCAACTGGCCAAGGCGATGGACCGCAAGGTCTGGTTGCCGTCGGGCGGAACCCTGGTGATCGACCGCACCGAGGCGATGACCGTGGTCGACGTCAACACCGGCAAGTTCACCGGTTCCGGCGGCAACCTCGAGGAGACCGTCACCAAGAACAACCTGGAGGCCGCGGAGGAGATCGTGCGCCAGCTCCGGCTGCGCGACATCGGCGGCATCATCGTCATCGACTTCATCGACATGGTGCTGGAATCCAACCGGGATCTGGTGTTGCGTCGGCTCACCCAGGCGCTGGCCCGTGACCGCACCCGCCATCAGGTGTCCGAGGTGACGTCGCTGGGGTTGGTGCAACTGACCCGCAAGCGGCTGGGCACCGGGCTGATCGAGGCGTTCTCGACATCGTGTCCGCAGTGTTCCGGGCGTGGCATCATGCTGCACGCCGATCCCGTCGACTCGGCCGCCGCGACCCGTAAATCCGACGGTGGCCGGCGCGGCAAGCGGGCCAAGAAGAGCAAGCCCGACGAGCCGGTGGTTGCCAAGGTGCCTCCGCATCAACCGGGCGATCATCCGATGTTCAAGGCCATGGCCACCATGACCAAGGCTGATGGACACCATGACGACGAGGTCGAACCGGGTGAATCGGCATCGGCTGAGCCCGCCGACCAGAAGCCGGCTGAGCCGACCGGGGAACCGACCGATCAGCACGAGGGCGAAGAGGAGTTCGGCCCCGGCGGCGGGATCGACGAAGTCGAGGACCGCGAGACCGACGAGGGCGAAGCCGACGAAGACGAGGACTTCGAAGACGACGAGGACGACGACGAGGTCGATCTCGACGACGAGGACGATCTCGACGACGAGGACTTCGAAGACGACCTGGATGACTTGGACGATTCGGACGACTCGGATGACCCGGATGACGCGGACGAGTCGAGCGGGACGACCGCGTCGGCCCTGGTGATGCCGCGACGGCGGCGTGCTGCGGCCCGGCCGGCCGGACCGCCGGTACACGAGGCCTGACCGCTCGTGACAGCCGGTCACCAGGGGCTGGTTTGACCCTGTAGCCGCTGGTCACGTACCCTTGAGCAGTTGTCGCGAGGTCCCAGCTGGACCCGCACCCCAGACCCGTGCGTGCAACCGACTGGTAGCGCGCGCCCGCAGAGCAGAGGTAGACACCAACGATGGCGACGTACGCAATCGTCAAGACCGGCGGCAAGCAGTACAAGGTCGCCGTCGGAGACGTGGTCAAGGTCGAGAAGATCGAATCCGAGCCGGGCGCCAAGGTGTCGCTGCCGGTTGCTCTGGTGGTCGATGGCGCGACCGTGACCACCGATGCCGACAAGCTGGCCAAGGTGGCGGTGACCGGCGAGGTGCTCGAGCACGTCAAGGGCCCCAAGATCCGTATCCACAAGTTCAAGAACAAGACCGGCTACCACAAGCGGCAGGGTCACCGTCAGCGGTTGACCGTGCTCAAGGTCACCGGGATCAAGTAGGGAGCGAACGACATGGCACACAAGAAGGGCGCTTCCAGCTCACGCAACGGTCGCGATTCCAATTCCCAGCGACTCGGGGTCAAGCGGTTCGGCGGGCAAGTGGTCAAGGCCGGCGAGATCCTGGTCCGGCAACGGGGTACTCATTTCCACCCCGGCACTAACGTCGGGCGCGGCGGTGACGACACACTGTTCGCGACGGCCCCCGGTGCCGTCGAGTTCGGGGTCAAGCGCGGCCGCAAGACGGTCAACATCGTCCCGAAGGCCACCCCGACCAAATAAGCTTCGCGACCGTAACGTGGCGGCGGCCTCGCGAGCCTTATTCCGCCCTGGCGTTACATTCGGAGGAGTGGTAGAGGATGGCCCGGTTCGTCGACCGTGTGGTCATCCATCTGCGCGCCGGTGACGGCGGCAACGGCTGCGCGTCCATCCATCGGGAGAAGTTCAAGCCGCTCGGTGGCCCGGACGGCGGCAACGGCGGCCGCGGCGGCAGCGTCGTGCTGGTCGTCGACCCGCAGGTGCACACACTGCTGGACTTCCACTTCCGGCCACACATCGCGGCACCGTCCGGCAAGCAGGGGATGGGCAGCAACAAGGACGGCGCCACCGGTTCCGATCTGGAGATCAAGGTGCCCGACGGCACCGTGGTGCTCGACGAGCACGGTGGACTGCTCGCCGACCTCGTAGGGTCGGGCACCCGCTTCGAGGCCGCCGCCGGCGGCCGTGGCGGGCTGGGCAATGCCGCACTGGTGTCGCGCGCGCGCAAGGCTCCCGGCTTCGCGTTGCGCGGCGAACGAGGGCAGGCCCGCGACCTCGTCCTGGAGCTCAAGACCGTTGCCGACGTCGGCCTGATCGGCTTCCCATCCGCCGGGAAATCCTCCCTGGTGTCGGTGATCTCGGCGGCCAAGCCGAAGATCGCCGACTACCCGTTCACCACGCTGGCGCCGAACCTGGGCGTGGTCTCCGCCGGTGAGCAGACGTATACGGTCGCCGACGTTCCCGGCCTGATCCCGGGCGCGTCGAACGGTCGTGGGCTGGGTCTGGACTTTCTGCGGCACATCGAACGCTGCGCGGTGCTGGTGCATGTGGTGGATTGTGCGACCGCGGAACCCGGGCGCGACCCGATCTCCGACATCGATGCGCTGGAGGCCGAGTTGGCCGCGTACTCGCCGACCCTGCAAGGGGATTCGGCGTTGGGCGACTTGACCGACCGGCCGCGCGCGGTGGTGCTCAACAAGATCGACGTGCCGGATGCGCGCGAGATGGCCGAGTTCGTCCGCGACGACATCGCCGGGCGCGGCTGGCCGGTGTTCAGTGTGTCGACCGCGAGCCGGGAGGGTCTGCGGCCGTTGACGTTCGCGCTGGCCGAGATGGTCTCGGCATACCATGCGGAGCAGCCGGAACCGGTGGCGCGCCGGCCGGTGATCCGGCCGAGACCGGTTGGCGAAACCGGCTTCACGGTGGTAGCGGACGGCTGCAGTGGTTTCATTGTGCGCGGGGAGCGGCCCGAACGCTGGATCCAGCAGACCGACTTCGCCAACGACGAAGCGGTCGGCTACCTCGGCGACCGGCTGGCCAGACTGGGCGTCGAGGACGAACTGCTGCGACTGGGCGCACGTTCCGGGTGCGCGGTGACGATCGGGGAGATGACTTTCGACTGGGAACCGGCCACCCCGGCCGGTGGCGACGTAGGTGCGGCGGGGCTTGGATCACGACGAGGCACCGACGTCCGCCTGGAGCGAACCGACCGGGTCGGCGCTGCCGAACGCAAAGCGGCCCGGCGTGCGCGGCGCGAACATTCGGAGGAGTCGTGAGCACGAGTACCGCCCGGGAGGCTGTCCGCAGCGCCCGCAGTGTCGTGGTCAAGGTCGGCACCACCGCACTGACCACCGAGACCGGGATGTTCGACGCCGGGCGGCTGGCCGGGCTGACCGCCGTGATCGAAGCCCGCATGAAAGCCGGGTCCGACGTCGTCATCGTTTCGTCGGGAGCCATCGCCGCGGGCATCGAGCCGCTCCGGCTGGCAAGGCGCCCAACGGATCTGGCCACCAAACAAGCCGCGGCCAGTGTCGGACAAGTCGCGTTGGTCAACGCCTGGAATGCCGCGTTCGCCCGGTATGGCCGGGCCGTCGGGCAGGTGCTGCTCACCGCGCACGACGTGTCGATGCGGGTCTCGCACACCAATGCCCAGCGCACCCTGGACCGGTTGCGTGCGTTGCACGCGGTGGCGATCGTCAACGAGAACGACACGGTGGCCACCAACGAGATCCGGTTCGGCGACAACGACCGCCTTTCGGCACTGGTCGCCCACCTGGTCGGCGCTGAGGCCCTGGTTCTGCTCTCCGACGTCGACGGCCTCTACGACGCCGATCCGCGTAAGGGGCCGGCGCGGCGCATCGCCGAGGTGGCCGGGCCGGACGACTTGGACGGCGTGGTGGCCGGCCGCGGCAGCAGCCTGGGCACCGGCGGCATGGAGTCGAAACTCTCCGCGGCGCTGCTGGCCGCCGACGCCGGCGTGCCGGTGCTGCTGGCCGCAGCAGCCGACGCGGCGACCGCGCTGGGCGATGCGTCGGGGGGGACGGTTTTCGCCGCCCGGCCGCAGCGGCTTTCGGCCCGCAAGTTCTGGGTGCGTTACGCCGCCGACGCGGCCGGAACACTGACGCTGGATGCCGGCGCAGTCGAGGCTGTGTTGACCCGGCGGCGCTCCCTGCTGCCGGCGGGCGTCATCGCGGTGTCCGGCCGGTTCTCCGGCGGCGACGTCGTCGAATTGTGTGCGCCGGACGGCATTGCCGTGGCACGCGGCGTGGTCGGTTACGACGCGACCGAACTGGCCACGATGGTCGGCCGCTCCACCGCGGAACTCTCCGTCGGCCAGCAGCGGCCCGTCGTACACGCCGACGATCTGGTCGCCGTGTAGCTGCTAGTCGGTTGTTGGTTTGAGATAGAGTGCGCCCCAAATGATCCCGGTCAAGCTGTCGGCCAGCTCGGCGTCGTAGGCGGGCGGGTGAGCCGGAAGGCTCTGCTGGCAGGCCCGTTCCACCAGCCAGGTCAACGCACTCGCCGTGGTGGCGGCCGGCAACTGCCGGCGGATCGAGCCGTCGGCCTGGCCGTCCTCGATGACCCGAGTCAGCCGGGCCGAGACGTCGTCGAGCAGCTCACGATAGATCGACGCGACCGATGGGTCGTAGCCGGCCATCTCGCTGAGTGCGACCAGCACCGATTGATGACGCCGGTAGCTGGCGATGATCTCGGCTATCGCGATTCGGGCGTCGTCGGGGCTGTGCCGCCAGGACACGCTCCACCAGCGTTCGGCCCCCGCGGTCAGCTCGCCGAACACCTCTCCGGCCAGCCGGCGCAGCAGGTCGCCCTTGTCCTCGAAGTAGATGTAGAAGCTGGCCCGCGACATCCCGGCCGCACTCGCCAGCCGATCGACGCTGATCTCGGTGAAACTGGCGCCGTCGCGCATCAGCCGTTCGGTGGCGTCCAGCAGCCGGCGCTCGATCTGCTCGCGCCGTTCGGCGCGGCCGGCTTGGGCCTTCCGGGTGACGGACGGCATCGTCTCACCTCCTGTATCCCTGCTCGGAAAGCATAATCGACATCTTGACTAGACACTATGTCTAGTTCTATCGTCGGGCTATCTCCGATGCTGTGGTCGAGGCCATGGTCGACGAAGGGATCACCGCCATGACAGCTACCTCCGCTCCTGCGCGCGGCTACGACCCGATCGACCTGTCGTCACGGGATTTCTGGTCGGCCACCGCCGCGGAGCGGGAGCGGTCCTATGCGGTGTTGCGCGCCGAGCGTCCGGTCAGCTGGCACCGGCCGGCCGAAGATTCGGTGATGCCCGATCCCACCGACCCCGGCTACTGGGCGGTCACCCGGCACGCCGACATCGTCACGGTCAGCCGTACCGAGAAGGTGTTCTTGTCCGGCAAGGGGGTGATGTTCGAAAGTTTCCCCGAGGAATTGCTGGAGCAGACGCAGTCATTCCTGGCAACGGACGAACCCCGGCACACGTTCCTTCGCAAGCTGGCCACTGCCGCGTTCACCCCGCGGCAGGTGCGGCGCATCGAGGACGCGATCAAAGCCAGCGCCAAGGCGATCGTCGGAGAACTCAAGGCGGCCGGCAGTGGCGCCGACTTCGTCGAGCACTGCGCCAAGGAGCTGCCGCTGCGCACCCTGTCGGCCATGGTGGGGATTCCCGAATCCGAGCGCGCGTCGGTCGCCGCCGCCGCCGATGCGCTGGTGTCCTGGGGCGACCAGGTCTTCCTCGCCGGCCGCAGCCCGCTGGAGATCATGTTCGAGAACACGATGTATCTGCACCAGGTGGCCGGGCGGCTGGCAGCCGAGCGTCGCGAGCAGCCCGGTGACGACCTGATTACCAGCCTGGTCAACGCCGAGGTCGACGGTGACCGGCTCACCGACAACGACATCGCCGCCTATTTCGTGCTGCTGTGCGTTGCCGGCAACGACACCACCCGCCAGACCACCAGCCACGCGATCAAGGCACTCACCGAGTTTCCCGACCAGCGTGCCTGGCTGATGGCCGACTTCGACAACCGGATCGGCACCGCCGTGGAGGAGTTCATCCGGTACGCCACCCCGGTGATGACGTTCCGGCGCACGGCGGCAACCGATTACGAACTCGGCGGCCAGACCATCCGGGCCGGGGAGAAAGTGGTGATGTTCTACTCGTCGGGAAACCGCGACGAGACGGTGTTCGACCACCCGGAGCGCTTCGATCTGAGCCGGGACCCCAACCCGCACGTCGGTTTTGGCGGCGGGGGACAGCACTACTGCCTGGGCACCCACGTGGCCCGCGCGCAGCTGCGGGCCATCTTCGGCGAGTTGCTCCGCGAGCTTCCGGACATCCAGGCCGGTGAGCCCGCGTATGTGCCCGGCAATTTCATCCACGGCATCCGCAGCATGCCCTGCACGTTCTGAGCGATGGCGCCTGTACCCGCCAGCGTGCGTGTTGGTACGGCGACACGCCGGTGGGTGCGTACATCTGTGCACGCTCGCGCCAGAAACTACGGCGGCGGAATGCCGAAGTGAATCCCGGTGGCGTCCTTGCCGACCGCGGTCAGCAATGCGACCAGGATCAGCACCGGCGCTATCGTCGCGGCCAGGGCGAACGGATAGCCGTGTGCTGCCGCCAGGTGCTCCTGGATGGGCAGATTGAACGCGGCGAACAGATTACCGAGCTGGTAGGTCACCCCGGGGTAGAAGCCGCGGATCGCGTCCGGTGACATCTCGGTCAAGTGCGCCGGGATCACCCCCCACGCGCCCTGCACGAACGCGAACATCAGAAACGATCCCAGACACAGCATTCCGACGCTGCGCGAGTACGCGAACAGCGGCACGATCGGCAGCCCCAGCATCGCGCACCAGATGATCGCGTAGCGCCGGCCCAACCGTTGGGACAGCGAGCCGAAGATCAGGCCGCCGATGATGCCGCCGATGTTGTAGACCACGACGATGCACTTGGCGGTCGCGGGCGACAAACCGGCTCCGCCGTCGTGCCCCGCCGACAGGAACGTCGGGTAGACATCCTGGGTGCCGTGACTCATCCAGTTGAAAGCGGTCATCAACAGCACCAGATAGCCGAACCGTCGGATCACCTTCGCATCGGCCAGTACGTCGCGGATCCTGGTGCTGGTCAACCGCATCCGGTCCTGCGCTGCTTCCCACACCTCGGATTCGGCGACCCGGTACCGGATGATCAGGCTGACCGCCGCCGGCAGGATGGAAAGCCCGAACAGCCAGCGCCAGGACAGCCCGAGCCAGTCCAGCACCACCAGCGACGCCAGCGTGGCGGCCAGGTAGCCGAAGAGGTATCCCTCCTGCAGCAGTCCGGAGAAGAACCCGCGCCGCTGGGCGGGGATCTTCTCCATAGCCAGCGCCGCGCCGAGTCCCCACTCGCCGCCCATGCCGATCCCGTAGAGCATCCGCAGGATCACCAACACGGTGAAATTGGGCGCGAATGCGCACAGGAAGCCGACGGTCGAGTAGAAGATCACGTCGACCATCAGCGGAAGCCGCCGGCCGACCCGGTCTGCCCACAGGCCGAACAGCAGCGCCCCGACCGGCCGCATCACCAGGGTGGCGGTCGTCAGGAACGCCACCTCGGTTTTGGTGTGGCCGAACGTCTTGGCGATGTCGGCGTAGACGAACACCACGATGAAGTAGTCGAAGGCGTCCATCGCCCAGCCCAGCACCGCGGCCAGGAACGAGTTGCGCTGGTCGGGGGTGAGCCGTTGTCTGGTCACCCGAGCATCGTGCCCTATCCGGGCGGAAGCGCGCGCGGGCTATCGGATTCGGGCAGCTCATCCCGGTACTGCGGGGCCAGCAGCTCGTTGGGGCCGACTGCGCCGTCGATAGCCGGCAGGGCCGAGTGCGGTCGCGGGGCCGGTGGCCGGGGATCGGCACCCGGCCGGTCTGGTGCGACTGGCGCTTCCAAGGCGGCTTCGGTGGCCAGCGACGCGACATTGACCTTGTGCGTGCGTTTGAGGGTGAAGGTGATCTCTTCGACTTCCTCGAACACCTGGCGCGCGGCGCGCACCGGCCCGATGGTGCTGTCGATCGCGCGGGCAACGACCGGCGGCACCAGTGGACGAAGCCAGCGCGCCGCATTGCGGGTGATGTCCGGAATGACCGGAATCAGTGATTTGCCGCGCTCACCGGCGTGACCCGGGTCCAGCGGCGCCGGCAGATTGTCTGTGCTGCCGGGTGATCGGACGGTCGCGGCGGGCAGTTCGAACGCCGCTTTGGCTGCGGCCTCGGCCTCGGCCGCGATCGGGAGGTAGATGTCCGCCGCGGATTCGGGAGCGGCCCGGAACTCACGCTGCGCCGCGACAGCCAACGGGCCGTCAAGCGCCTCGACGACGCGTCGCTGCTGTTGTGCCCGGTCGATCTCGGCCTGGGCTTCGATCGCCAGGCGGGTGCTGGCGAGCTGCTGTTCGGCCCAGAGCGTCTCGGCCTCGGCCTGCAGCATCTTGACCTCGGCGCGTTTGACGGCGACCGCGGTCTCGGCCTGCAACTCGGCGCGGTCAATCTCGGCGCGGGCAACGGCATGGCGGTCCTGGGTGGTTTCACCGCGCCACGATCGGACGATGCGAGGGAGCAGGATCAGCAGGGCGAATCCGGCGATCAGCACAATCCGCAGCAGCAGTGCGCCGGGGTGGGCGCGTGAGTAGTCGTTCATGACGACCCAGCGGGTGCCGAAATCACGATTCGGCCGGGCGGTCGCGGACTCGCGTGCTTTACCGAGTGCCGCCTCGGCGGCCGCCAGGTCGGTGTCGAGTTCAGCGGCCCGGCGCTCGCGCACCGCCACCGCGTGGGCGAACTCGCGCTGGGCTTCGGCGAGAATCTGGTTGGCCGCGCGGGTCTCCGGTCCGGCACCGGTCACCCCGGTGATCCGGGTCTCCGGGCAGCCGGGCCGAGGGCGGTATTCGCAGCGGGCGACCACCAGTGCGTCGTCGCGGTACTGCCGGGCCCGATCGACCTGCTGGTCGAGTGCGTTGCGTTCGGCGCGCGCCTGCTCGAGGTTCACCGAGGCCAGCGCGGTGGCGGGCGTGGCGTCGGTGTCGTGGATGGCCTGAGAATCGACCTGACGGTCGATGGTCCCGGCGAAGACGGCCAGTGCGGCCGGCTCGGCGATCACCATCCCGACTGCGATCGCGATAGCAGTGCGTCCCAGCGAGTTTCGCCATCCACCCGCCGGGCCGCCGGCGATCGCGCGGGACACCGCGCCGGCCAGCACGCCGCACAGCAGGGATACGGCAGCCACCGCCCAGGCCGGCCAGTGCGCGCCGGTGACAGCGGCAGCGGTGACCAGCGCGGTCAGTGTGCCGCCGATCAGCACGACCCCGCCGGCCAGTGCGTATGTCGCTGCTTCGTGCGATTCGCCGGGCTCGCGCGCGTCACCGCCGCCGAGCCAGATCAGCAAAGTTTTGGGCGAGAAGCGCAGGTCAGAGATTTTTTTGGGGCGCATGGAAACTCCAGACATCTGCAGAGGTTTCCAGCCTGACAGAAGGCCGATCGATTGATCGAATCCTGGCGCGGGGGTGTGGTGGGTTTCACAGCACAGGCGGGGCCAATTCGCCCGCTAGCAGCGTCAACAGCTCAGAGCAGCCGCTGTCGACCTTGACCGCCGCCAGGTCGTCGCCGCGGGTGGGGCCGCGGTTGATGATCGCCACCGGAATCCGGCGGGCAGCGGCGTGCCGGACGAACCGGTAGCCGGAGAACACGGTCAAAGACGATCCCGCCACCAGCAGGGCCTGCGCGTCATCGACCATCGAATAGGCCTGCGCCACCCGGTCTTTGGGGACCGTCTCGCCGAAGTAGACGATGTCGGGTTTGAGGATGCCGCCGCACTCGCGGCAGTCGACATGCCGAAACGATGCGGTGTCGGCGACCACGGCGTCGGCGTCCGGGGCCACCGCGATCCCGCCGACTTTCTCGGCGCGCTCGGCGAACCCGGGATTGAGCGCCTCCAGCCGTTCGGCCAGTTCCCTGCGGCTCAGAGTGTTTCGGCAGGTCAGGCACACCACCCGGGCGTAGCTGCCGTGCAGGTCGACGACGGCGGCGCTGCCGGCCCTGGTGTGCAGCAGATCGACGTTCTGGGTGACCAGCCCGGTCAGCACGCCGGCGCGTTCCAGTGCGGCCAGCGCCCGGTGCCCGGCGTTGGGTCTGGCCGCGGCCAGGTGCCGCCAGCCGAGGTGGTTGCGCGCCCAGTACCGCTGCCGGAATGCCGGGTCGCCGACGAACTGCTGGATGGTCATCGGGTTGCTCGGCGGCGAGTTAGGTCCGCGGTAGTCCGGAATGCCCGAGTCGGTGGAGATTCCCGCGCCGGTCAGCACCGCGATACGCCGGCCGACCAGCAGCTTGACCAGTTCCGGGGCGTCCACGACTTCGAGCGTATGCCGATTCGGCATCGTCACCCGATCGTGACCCGTGTCGGGGGACAATGGGGAGGTTATGACCATCTCGACCACCTCGGCCGGCGTCGGGGATTTCTACAACGCCTATCACCAGGGGTTTGTCCGGGTCGCCGCCTGCACGCACCACACGGCCATCGGCGACCCGCCGGCCAACGCCGATGCGGTGCTGCGCCTGGCCCGCGCCTGCCACGACGACGGCACTGCGGTGGCGGTGTTCCCGGAGCTGACGTTGTCCGGTTATTCGATCGAAGACATCCTGCTGCAGGACACCCTGCTCGACGCGGTCGAGACGGCGCTCGGTGCGGTCGTGTCAGGGTCGGCCGAATTGTTGCCGGTGCTGGTGGTGGGTGCGCCGCTGCGATACCGCCAGCGCGTCTACAACACCGCGGTGGTGGTGCATCGCGGATCGGTGCTGGGGGTGGTGCCCAAGTCGTATCTGCCGACCTACCGGGAGTTCTACGAGCGCCGCCAACTGGCACCCGGCGACGACGAGCGCGGCGTGATCAGGGTGTGCGGAGTCGATGTGCCGTTCGGGGCGGACCTGCTGTTCGCCGCCACCGATCTGCCCGGCCTGGCGCTGCACGTCGAGATCTGCGAGGACATGTTCGTGCCGGTGCCGCCGAGCGCACTGGCGGCGCTGGCCGGTGCGACGGTGCTGGCCAACCTGTCCGGCAGTCCGGTCACCATCGGCCGTGCCGAAGACCGCGCGCTGCTTGCCCGATCGGCTTCGGCACGCTGCCGCGCCGCTTACCTCTATGCCGCCGCCGGCGAGGGTGAGTCGACCACCGATCTGGCCTGGGACGGCCAGACGATGATCTGGGAGAACGGTCGGCTGCTGGCCGAGAGCGAACGATTCCCCCGAGGGGAGCGGCGCTCGGTGGCCGACGTCGACCTCGAACTGCTGGCCGCCGAGCGGCTGCGGATGGGAACCTTCGACGACAACCGCCGCCATCACCGCGATGCGACCGAGGCGTTCCGCCGGATCGAATTCACCCTCGATCCGCCGGCCGGCGACATCGGGTTGCTGCGGGAGGTCGAACGATTCCCGTTCGTCCCGTCGAATCCCGGTCGGCTGCAACTGGATTGCTATGAGGCATACAACATTCAGGTGTCCGGGCTGGAACAGCGGCTGCGAGCACTGGGTCACCCGAAGGTGGTCATCGGGGTGTCCGGCGGTCTGGACTCGACGCACGCGTTGATCGTCGCCGCACGCGCGATGGACCGGGAGAACCGACCGCGCAGCGACATTCTGGCGTTCACCATGCCCGGTTTCGCCACCGGCGATCGCACCAAATCGAACGCGATCGCGCTAAGCAAGGCGCTCGGTGTCACCTTCGCCGAGATCGACATCCGGGACACCGCCAAACTGATGCTGGCCGAGCTGGACCACCCGTTCGCGCGCGGCGAAGAGGTCTACGACGTGACCTTCGAGAACGTCCAGGCCGGCCTGCGCACCGACTACCTGTTCCGGATCGCCAACCAGCGCGGCGGCATAGTGCTGGGCACCGGTGATCTGTCCGAGCTGGCACTGGGCTGGTCCACCTACGGGGTCGGCGACCAGATGTCGCATTACAACGTCAACGGCGGAGTGCCCAAAACCCTGATTCAGCACCTCATCCGGTGGGTGATGTCCGCCGATGAGTTCCCCGCGGACGTCTGCGACGTCCTGGGTTCGGTGCTGGACACCGAGATCACCCCGGAGTTGGTGCCGGTCGGTGCCGGTGAGGCGCCCCAGCGCAGCGAGGACGCCGTCGGCCCCTATCCGCTGGCCGACTTCGCACTGTTCCACGCGCTGCGCCACGGGTTCCGCCCGTCGAAGACAGCGTTTCTGTCCTGGCATGCCTGGCGAGACGCCGACACCGGCGCGTGGCCACCCGGACACCCGGTGGACGCGAGGGTGCAGTACTCACTCGGCGAGATTCGGCACTGGCTGAAGGTGTTCGTGCAGCGGTTCTACTCGTTCAGCCAGTTCAAACGTTCGGCATCGCCCAACGGGCCCAAAGTGTCGGCCGGCGGTTCGCTGTCCCCGCGCGGTGATTGGCGGGCGCCGTCGGACATGTCGGCCCGGATCTGGCTGGACGAGATCGACCGCGAGGTGCCCGAAGGATAGGAAGAACCTGTCGGGTCGGACTGGCTGCTCAGTCGTTGCGGTGACGTTCGTACGAGGCGCGTTCCAAGGATCGTTGGGTGATGTCGACCGCCAGCGCGAACGCGATGAGGATCATGGCAGAGACCGCTGCGACTGCGATCATGATGGTCCTCCTTAGCGGACCGGGATCTCCTCGAACAAGAACGAATCCTACGTCGATCGTCACGGGATTGAAAGGCTTCGCAGAATATTTTTTAAGGATGTATTTATGTGTAGAACATCTATGTTAAGGACTTCGCACGGCCGCCCGCTACCGGAACAGCGGCGCCGAAAGCTCACCGGCCGAAAAGCACCGCTTCGGCGATCGCGTCGGCCTGCGGAGCGCAGTCGCCGGCTCCGGGGACTCGCGTCGCGAGTGCGCCGGCCGCGCACGCGCGCCGCAATGCATGCTCGCGTCCGGCCGTCCAACTTGCGGCCAGCACCCCGGCGAACACGTCGCCGGCACCGGACGTGTCGACCACCGGCACCGCCGGGGCCGGCACGTCGTAGCTGCCGTCCGCGCCGAGGTAGCGGGCCCCGCGTGCGCCGCGGGTGATCACCCGGTGTTCCACGGGCCACACCCAGGCGTCGGATTCGGTCTCGTTGACGACGACGACGTCGGCGAGTTCGGCCAGGGCGGCACGCTCGGCGGGGTCACCGCCCGCCGGTGACGCGTTGACCATGACCAGCGCTCCCGCGGCCCGCGCCGCCCGGGCGGCCGCCGTCGCGGCGGCAACCGGTATCTCCAACTGCAGCAGCAACACCTGACAGCCGGTGACGATCGCGTCAACCGACGACGAAACCACATTGAGCGCTGCGTTGGCGCCGGGCGCGACGATGATCATGTTCTCCCCGCCGGCATCGACGGCGATCACCGCGGTACCGCTCGGGCCGGGAGCCGTTGCCAGCCCGGTGATGTCGACGTCGTTGTCCTGCAGATGCCGGCGCAGCCGATCGGCCGCCGGATCGTCACCGACCGCGCCGACGAATCGCACCTGCGCTCCGGCCCGCGCCGCCGCCACCGACTGGTTGGCGCCCTTGCCCCCGGGTATCGACTTCGCCGATGTCGCCAACACCGTCTGGCCCGGCACCGGCAGGGTGTCGACGGTGAGCACGGTGTCCATGTTCACGCTGCCCACTACGCAGACCCGAGTCTTCATCGAGTCGACGCTAGGCAGCCGGACCGCCCTTTGACAACGCGGTGGAGCTTCGTCAGGCTGATGGGCGGCCTTGAACGCCTTCCGGGGGCCGAAAGGAGAGGTCGATTGAGTTCGGGACGGCCGGACAACGGCCCGAAACCCGATGCCAAGCCCGACGTGGATCGACAACGCGTCAGACGCCGCCGGCCCGCCGGCCGGCTGAGCATCCAGTCGAAGGTCATGCTGATGCTGCTGGCGTGCAGCATCGCGTCGGTAGCCGTGATCGGCGCCGTCGAATACGTCTCCGCCCGCGGGGCGATGGAACGTGCCATGTACAGCCGACTGACGGAGTTGCGTTCCGCGCAGCATCGCGCGGTGGTGACGTTGTTCAGTGACTTGAAGAACTCCGTGATCATCTACAGCCGTGGCTATACCGTGAAGGACGCCCTGCAGGCGTTCACCGCCGGCTTCGACGAACTGGAACACGCGCACGTCGACGACGCGCAACGGCAGGCGGTCGTCGAATACTACGAGCGCGACGTGATCCGGCCGACCGAGGAATCCACCGGCGAAGGAATCGACCTCGATGCGGTGCTGCCGACGTCGAACGCGCAGGAGTATCTGGAAGCGCACTACAGCGTGCAGTCGACAGGCGGACAGGACTCGACGGCGGATTCGAAGAAGACCGACGACGCCGGCGACGGCAGCGCCTGGACCGCCGCCAACGTTCGCTACAACGACTACTTCCGGGAGATCGTCACCCGTTTCGAATACCAGGACGCGCTGTTGCTGGACACCCGGGGCAACGTTGTCTACACCTACCAAAAAGGTCCCGACCTGGGAACCAACATCTTGACCGGCCCGTATCGGGAATCCAACCTGCGTGACGCATACCGGAAGGCGATGGCCTCCAACGCGAGCGATTTCGTCTGGGTCACCGATTTCGCGTTCTACCAGCCGGAGCGCGGGATGCCGACTGCGTGGCTGGTGTCGCCGGTCCGCGCCAGGGACAAACTGCTGGGGGTGCTGGCGCTGCCGTTGCCGATCTCGAAGATCAACACGATCATGACCGCCGGAAAACGTTGGGAGCAGGCCGGTGCGGGCGCGACCAGTGAAACCTATTTGGCCGGTCCGGACAACTTGATGCGTTCGGATTCCCGGCTCTTTCTGGAAGATCCACAGGCCTACCGGCGCGCCGCCATAGCCGCCGGCACCCCGAGCGCCATCGTGGACAAGGCGTTTCGGCTGGGCGGCACCACGCTGGTGCAACCGGTGGGTAGCGCCGGGCTACGTGCCGCACAGCGCGGCGAAACCGGGATCACCACCGATACCGGCTATCTGGGCTACCGCGAACTGCAGGCGCACAGCCCCCTGGTCATACCGGACTCCGACCTGCACTGGTCGATTCTGGCGACTATCGACACCTCGGAGGCGTTCGCACGCATCGCGTCATTTGCCCGGACGGTCATGTTGACCACCACCGCGATCGTTTTCGTCATCTGCGTGGTGTCAGCGTTGCTGGCCAGGGCATTCGTGCGGCCGATTCGCCGACTGGACGAGGGAACGAACCGGATCAGCGCCGGCGACTACGACGTCACCATCCCGGTCACCTCGCGTGACGAAATCGGTGATCTCACCGTGGCGTTCAACGAGATGAGCCGCAACCTCCGGGTCAAGGAGGAACTGCTCAACGAGCAGCGCGCCGAGAATGACCGGTTGCTGCTGTCGCTGATGCCCGAACCGGTCATGCGGCGCTATCGTGACGGCGAGCGGGCCATCGCTTCGGAGCATCAGGACGTCAGCGTGATCTACGCCGAGATCGTCGGCCTCGACGAGGTGTCGGGTGATGTGTCCGGGGGCGAATTGGTCGCGATGATCGACGATCTGCTTAGGCAGTTCGACTCGGCAGCGGAATCGGCTGGGGTGGAACGAATCCGCACCCTACACACGGGCTATCTCGCCGGATCCGGATTGACGACGCCGCGACTGGACGCCGCGCAGCGAATAGTCGAGTTCGCCGTGGAGATGCAGCGCGTCGTCACCCGGTTCAACGGCCAGACCGGGCAACACCTCGGCGTTCGGGCGGGCATCACCAGCGGCGAGGTGGTCAGCGGGCTGGTCGGCCGATCGGGGGTGGTCTACGACGTGTGGGGTGCCGCGGCGAGCCTGGCTTACCGCACCTACCAGACCGGTTCCGGCTCTTCGCAACCCGGCGTCTACGTGAGTGACGCGATCCACGGCGTGGTCTCCGACAGCTGGCGGTTCGCACCGGCGGGGACCATCGTGGTCGATGGCGCAGACCAACCGATCTGGCGGCTGTCGGAGTGAGTGCGCCGTGGGCACGATGAGTTCACCGTGGTTCTACTGGTCGCTCGGCGTGGCGGTGGGGTTGCCGGTGGCGCTGGTCGCACTCACCGAATTGCACAATGCGCTGGTCCGCAGGCACAGCTATCTGGCGGGTTCGGTCAACTTGCTGCGCAACTACCTGCTGCCGCTGGGTGCGCTGTGGCTGCTGCTGGTCAAGGCAACGGAGGTGTCGCCGGAGCGGACCTCGGTGCGGGTGATCGCCACGCTGTTCGGGTTCCTGTTGCTGTTGCTGGTGTTGTCCGGGCTCAACGCGATCCTTTTCCGTGGCGCACCGGAAGACTCCTGGCGCAAGCGACTTCCGACCATCTTGTTCGACGTAGCACGGCTGGTGCTGGTCGGTGTAGGGCTGGCGCTGATCCTGTCGTACATCTGGGACGTGCGGATCGCCGGTTTGTTCGCCGCGTTGGGCGTGACCTCCGTCGTCATCGGGTTGATGCTGCAGAACTCCGTCGGACAGATCGTGTCGGGTCTGTTCCTGCTGTTCGAGCAGCCGTTCCGGATCGGGGACTGGCTGGACACACCGACCGCGCGGGGCCGCGTCGTCGAGGTGAACTGGCGAGCCGTGCACATCGACACCGGGCATGGATTGCAGATCATGCCCAACTCGGTACTGGCCGGCACCTCGTTCACCAACCTGAGCCGCCCGCCGGGAGTGCACGATCTGACGTTGACAACGAAATTCTCGACCGGCGACCCGCCGGACCGAGTGTGCGCGCTGCTGATTCGGACCGCGCGTTCGCTGCCGCACGTCATCCCCGATGGCCGGCCCGCTGCGGTCGCTGTCGGCGCCGGCGAGTACCGCACGACGATTCCGCTGCGAGCGCCCGCCGACGCCGGCGCGGCGCAGGCCACGTTCCTGCGGTGGATCTGGTATGCGGCACGCCGGGACGGCGTACGCCTGGACGGCGCCGGCGACGACTTCTCGACGCCGGAGCGCGTCGAACGGGCGCTACGGGCCGTGGTGGCGCCCGCGTTGCGCCTCACCGATTCCGATCAGCGCGAACTGCAGCCGCACGCGAGGCTGATCCGGTACGGCGCCGGCGAGCGGGTGCAGTGCATCGGCGACGTGCCGACCGGATTGACCTTCTTGATCGCGGGCAGCGTTCGGCTGACCGTCGCCGCCGACAGCCCGGCCGCGGTGGTGGTCGGCACGTTGGAGACGGGATCGTTTCTGGGGTTGACGACACTGACCCGCGAACCGAACACCACCGCTGCGTTTGCACTGGAAGAAGTCACCGCACTGGAGATCGGCCGGGAACACGTGGAGAATTTCGTCATGGGCAAACCGGCGCTGTTGCACGATTTCGGCCGGATCATCGACGAGCGCCGCAGCATGGTGGCCCGCGCAGTCCCCGGTAGCGTTCCGGCGCCGGAGTGAAGCCCGATACGCTGGGGTGATGAGTTTGTCCGCACCGTCGAGGAGCGAAGCGGCCGGTGGGGACGCACCCGCCAAGCCCGACCTGCGCCAGCAGGTGCACGATGCCGCGCGCCGGGCCCGGGTCGCCAGCCGGATGCTCGCGTCGCTGCCGACGGCGGCCAAAGACAGTGCCCTGAACGTCGCCGCCGACGCACTGCAGGGCCACGCCGATGAGATTCTGGCGGCCAACACCGCCGACCTCGATGCCGCACGCGCCACCGGAACACCCGAGGCGATGCTCGACCGGCTGGCGCTGAACTCGCAGCGGGTCGACGGAATCGCCGCCGGTCTGCGTCAGGTCGCCGGGCTGCCCGACCCGATCGGCGAGGTACTTCGCGGCTACACCCTGCCCAACGGGCTGATGTTGCGCCAGCAGCGGGTTCCGCTCGGCGTGGTGGGCATCGTCTACGAGGGCAGGCCCAACGTCACCGTCGACGCATTCGGGCTGGCCCTCAAATCCGGTAATGCGTCACTGCTGCGCGGCAGTTCGTCCGCGGCGCAGTCCAACGCCGCGCTGGTGCGGGTGCTGCGCGACGCGCTGGCCGGTGAAGATCTGCCCGCCGACGCGGTGCAGCTGCTGGACAGCTCGGATCGGTCCACGGTCACCCACCTCATTCAGGCCCGCGGCCTGGTCGACGTGGTGATCCCGCGCGGTGGCGCCGGGCTGATCGACGCGGTGGTGCGCGAGTCACTGGTGCCCACCATCGAGACGGGCGTCGGCAACTGCCACGTCTACGTGCACGAGGCCGCAGATCTTGACGTGGCCGAACGGATCCTGCTGAACTCCAAGACCCGCCGGCCCAGCGTCTGCAACGCCGCCGAGACGCTGCTGGTAGACAAGGCGATCGCCGACTCCGCGGTGCCGAGGCTGCTCGGTGCGCTGGCCGACGCCGGCGTGACCGTGCACGGTGACGCCGACCAGGCCGCCGCCGAGGACCACTTGCGCCGGGAATACCTGACGATGGACATCGCGTGTGCGGTGGTCGACGGCCTCGACGAGGCGATCGCCCACATCAACGAGTACGGCACCGGCCACACCGAGGCCATCGTCACCACGAATGTTGCTGCCGCGCAGCGGTTCACCGAACAAGTGGACGCCGCGGCAGTGATGGTCAACGCGTCGACCGCGTTCACCGACGGCGAGCAGTTCGGGTTCGGCGCCGAGATCGGCATCTCCACCCAGAAGCTGCACGCCCGCGGACCGATGGGTCTGCCGGAGTTGACCTCGACCAAATGGATCGTGTGGGGCGAAGGCCACACTCGCCCAGTCTGACTCCGCTAGCGCCCTGCCACTGCGAGGAGGCCACCCGTCGTGCAAAGTCCCACCCGGCACGCACCGCTGTTCACCGACATCGACGACGTCGCCCGGCGGCTGGCCGAAACCGGCTACCTCGCCGACACGGCCACCACGACCGCGGTGTTCCTGGCCGATCGGCTCGGCAAACCACTGCTGGTCGAAGGCCCGGCCGGGGTGGGCAAGACCGAACTGGCCCGCGCTGTCGCGCAGGCCACCGGCTCCGGGCTGGTACGGCTGCAGTGCTACGAGGGCGTCGACGAGGCCCGGGCCCTCTACGAGTGGAACCACGCCAAACAGATACTTCGTATTCAAACCGGCAGCGCCGCCGGACAAGGGGACTGGGATCAGACCAAGACCGACGTGTTCAGTGAGGAGTTCCTGCTGTCCCGGCCGCTGCTGACCGCGATCCGTCGCACCGAACCGACCGTGCTGCTGATCGACGAGACCGACAAGGCCGACATCGAGATCGAGGGTCTGCTGCTGGAGGTGCTCAGCGACTTCGCGGTCACCGTCCCGGAACTGGGCACCATCACCGCGTCGCGGTCACCGTTCGTGCTGTTGACCTCCAACGCGACCCGGGAGTTGTCCGAGGCGCTCAAACGGCGTTGCCTGTTTCTGCACATCGACTTCCCCGACCCCGACCTGGAGCGCCGGATCCTGTTGTCCCGGGTGCCCGAGCTGCCCGAGCAACTGGCCGCCGAACTGGTGCGCATCATCGGGGTGCTGCGCGGCATGCAGCTGAAGAAACTGCCGTCGGTGGCCGAGACCATCGACTGGGGCAGAACCATCTTGGCGTTGGGGTTGGACACCATCGACGACGCCACCGTTGCCGCCACCCTGGGTGTCGTGCTCAAACACCAATCCGACCAGCAGCGTGCGGCCGGTGAGCTTCGGCTGAACTGATGGTGCGCCGAACCCGCCCGCCGCAGCCGCTGGCGCCGCGCGGAATCCCCGGTCATCTGGTGGGTTTCGTCGAAGCGCTGCGCGCCCAGGGGATTTCGGTGGGCCCGTCGGAGACGGTGGACGCCGGCCGGGTGCTCGGCGTGCTGGGGCTGGCCGACCGGGAGACGCTGCGCGAAGGGCTGGCCTGCGCGGTGCTGCGCCGGCCCGACCACCGCGACACCTACGACGTGCTATTCGACCTGTGGTTTCCGGCCGCATTGGGCACTCGGGTGGCGGTGGCCGAACTGGACGGTGCGGGCGAATCCGGTGACCGGGTGCCGGCCGACGACGTCGAGGCGATGCGGGCGATGCTGCTCGACCTGCTCACCGAGAATCCCGACCTGGCGAACACCGACGATCGGCTGGTCGCGATGATCGCCCAGATCGTCGAGGCATACGGGCGCTACCGGTCGAGCCGCGGCCCGTCGTACTCGTCGTACCAGGCGCTCAAGGCGATGGGACTGGAGGAGTTGCAGGGGCGCCTGCTGGCCGGGCTGCTGGCGCCCCACGGTGACCAGCCCAGCCCGACCCAGGAACAGCTCGCCAAGGCGATCGCCGCGCAACGGATCAACCGGTTGCGCGACCTGGTCAACGCAGAGACCCGGCGGCGCACCGCCGAGCAGCTGGGCCGCGAGCACGTGCAGATGTACGGCATCCCGCAGCTCTCCGAGAACGTCGAGTTCCTGCGCGCCTCCGGTGAGCAACTGCGCCAGATGCGGCGGGTGGTGGCCCCGCTGGCCCGCACCCTGGCGACCCGGCTGGCGGCCCGGCGGCGGCGGTCCCGAGCCGGGGTGATCGACCTGCGCAAGACGCTGCGCAAGTCGATGTCCACCGGCGGTGTGCCGATCGACCTGGTGCTGCGCAAACCGCGCCCGGCCCGGCCCGAGCTGGTGGTGCTGTGCGACGTGTCCGGATCGGTCGCCGGGTTCAGTCACTTCACCCTGCTGCTGGTGCACGCGCTGCGCCAACAGTTCTCCCGGGTCCGTGTTTTCGCTTTCATCGACACCACCGACGAGGTGACGCACCTTTTCGGGCCGGACGCCGATCTGGCGGTCGCCGTGCAGCGGATCACCAGGGAGTCGGGCGTCTACACCCGCGACGGGCACTCGGACTACGGCAACGCGTTCGTCTCGTTCACCGAGAAGTATCCGAACGTGCTGTCCCCACGCAGCTCGTTGCTGGTGCTCGGCGACGCGCGCACCAACTACCGCGACCCGGCCGCCGACGTGCTGGCGCGGATGGCGACCGCCAGCCGGCACGCGCACTGGCTCAACCCCGAGCCGAAACACCTGTGGGACAGCGGTGATTCGGCGGTGTCGCGCTACACCGACGTGATCACCATGCACGAGTGCCGGTCGGCCAAGCAGCTGGCCGCGGTGATCGACCAGTTGTTGCCGGTCTAACTTGCTCAGATACCGGATTTGCGCGTGTTCGGCGGAGGCCGGCATATGCCGGTCAGGCGTGCCGGGCCGCCTCCTGGACGAGTTGCACCCGTGAGGACACGCCCAGCTTGGTGTAGATGTGGGTGAGGTGGGTTTGCACGGTGCGCGGTGACACGAACAGCCGGGTGGCGATGTCCTTGCTGGGCAGACCCGCGCTGACCAGGCGGACCACGTCGAGTTCGGTGGGCGTCAGCGCGGCCCAGCCGCTGGCGGGCCGCTTGCGCTCCCCGCGGCCGCGCCGCGCGTAGCCGATCGCGTCTGCGGTGGACAATGCCGCGCCCTCTGCGCGGGCGCTTTCAAATTCGTCGTCCCCCAGCGCGTCACGCAGCAACGTCACCGACGCTTCGTGTTCGGCGTTGTGCACCTGGAAACGCACCGCGCCGATGCGCTGCCGGATGCCTTCTGCCGCGCCGTACAGCCGGGCGGCTTCACGGTGACTGTCGGTGCCAAGCGCAACGGCGGCAAGACAATCGAGTACCTCGGGAACGCCCGTCTGTGACCCGATATCGGCTGCGATGGTCAATCCGTCATGGGCATCGCGTTCGGCGTGCTGCGGCTCATTTCGCGCGATCGCGACCCGGGCACGGGCGACAAGTCCCATCATCTGATGCCATCCGGTGGTCCTGGACACCGCTTCGTCCGCACGCCGTTGTGCAGCTGCCAAATTGCCGGCGGCCAGGGCGATTTCCGCCGCACGCCACAGGAACACAGCCCAGATATCCCTATGGGCGCTCATGTGCTGCCAGCCGACCTCATATTCCTTTTCGGCTGCCGATACGTCACCGCCGACCAAGGCGACCAGGCTCAAGGCCATGTGGGCGGTTCCTTCGAGCACCCCGCCGAGTTCGGTGCCGGCGTCGATGAGTGCAACGGCTGCGTCTTGCGCCTCGCTGGTCTTGCCCTGGCACGTCAGGCAATAACTCAGACTCTGCAGGCCGAGGAATTTGTTGAGCACGTCAGCGGCTGCGTCGGCCTCGGCGATCATGTTCCGAGAGCGTGCTACCTCGTCGGCTAGGTCGCCCTGAAGCATCTGGGCGACACTGCTGCCCCAGTTGCGACAGAAGCGCGAGATGAATCGGTCACCTATCGCATCGGCGATTTCGGAACCCTCATCACCGGCCGATCGTGCCGCGACCGGGTCGCCGGCGAGAAAGGCCGCATATGCCTGCCAGCCAAGGATCTGGCTCAACCGCCATCGGTCACCCAGCGTGCGGGCCAGGCCGATCGCCTCGGTGAGGTACGGCCTTGCCGCTTCCGCGTTGTAGGCGGCGATGCCGCCACAAGCGGTGAGTGCCCTGGCCAACAGAGCCGGGTCGTTGGTGTCGCGCGCGATCGTCACGGCTTCTTCGGCCTGGTCAAGACTGTCCGATGCGATGCCCCAGGCCGCGAGTAACGCCCTGTCCGCCAGTGCTCTTGCACGCACCGCAGGTGGCACCTCGGCGGTCTCCCCGTTGGCATCACCGAGGACGGCGTCGAACCAACCCAGACCCTCCAGGATGCGGCCACGGGCCAGCCACAGTGGGAGCAGTGATGACGCCAGCGCGAACGCCTGCTCCGAGTCGCCGTTTTCGCAACTCCACGCGAAGGCGGCACGCAGGTTGTCGATCTCGGTCTGTGTCTGCTGGAGCATCTGCTCGTGGCTACCCGGGGCGGGCTTGTCGAGTATGGCCGCCATCGCGGTGTAGTGATCGCGGTGGCGGGCGCGTACCGCGTCTGCCTCGCCGGACTCCGCAAGTTTTTCCAGCGCATACTGACGCACCATCTCCAGCAGCCGATATCGCGTCCGGCCTGGTGTGTTTTCGACGACGACGAGTGATTTGTCGACCAACAACGCGAGCTGATCCAGGATCTGATGGCTCTTGATGGCGTCGTCGCCGGCCACGTCCTGGGCAGCGGCGAGGTTGAAACTGCCCATGAATACGGAGAGCCGGCGGAACAGGACACGCTCAGGTTCGGTGAGCAGGGTGTGCGACCAGTCGACCGAGGCGTGCAGCGTCTGTTGCCGGCGCACCGCTCGCCGGGATCCACCGGTTAGCAGCCGGAACCGGTCGCGCAGACCGTCCAGGATCTCATCGAGGGACAACGCCCGCACCTGCGCCGCGGCCAATTCGATCGCCAACGGCATCCCGTCCAGGCGCCGGCAGATCTCCGCGACGGTGGTGGCGTTGTCGTCGGTGCTGCGAAAACCCGGACGGGCGCACCGGGCGCGGTCGGTGAACAACTCGATGGCCTCGTCGGCCAGAGACAGTGACGGCACCCGCCAGATCACCTCGCCGTCCACGGCGATCGGCTCTCGGCTGGTGGCCAGGAAGGTCAGCCGGGAGCAGGCACCAAGCAGGTCGACCGTCAACGCGGCGGAGGCGTCGAGGAGGTGTTCGCAGTTGTCCAGCACCACCAGCATGTGGTGTTCGCCAATAGACCGGGTCAGTGTGTCCATCGTGGACCGGCCGGGCTGATCCGGAAGACCGAATGAACGCGCCGTCGCGACCGGTACCAGGTCCGGGTCGGTGATCGGTGCCAGGTCCACGTAGCAGACGCCGTCGGTGAAGCGGTCTGCCAGCTGTGTTGCGATCTCGATCGCCAGCCGGGTCTTGCCCGCACCGCCCGCGCCGGTCAACGTGACGAGCCGGTTGGCGGCAAGTATGTCCCGGACGTCACTGATCTGCTCCTGGCGCCCGATGAACGTCGTTAGCTGCGGTGGAAGATGATGCGAGCCAACAGATCCCGATGCGCGGAGCGGCGGGAATTCGTTGCGCAGGTCGGGGTGGCACACCTGCAGCACCCGTTGTGGCCGTGGCACCCCGCGCAGCGGGTAGCTGCCCAGATCGGTCAGCCACACGTCGTCGGGCAGCCGGTCGAGGACCATCGCTTCGGTGGCGGCCGAGAGTACGGTCTGACCGCCGTGGGCCAGGTCACGGATGCGGGCGGTGCGGTTGATGGTCGGTCCGGCGTAGTTGCCCTCGTCGCGCAGCTGCACCTCGCCGGTGTGGATCCCGATCCGGATCCGGATGGGCGCCAGCGGGGCCCGCTGCAGGTCCAGCGCGCACGCCACCGCATCGCTGGCGCGGGCGAACGCTGCCACGAAACTGTCGCCCTCGCCCTGCTCGACCGGCCGCACCCCGTGGCGGGCGGTGATCGTCTCCGACACGGTCTGGTTCAACCGCCTCAGCGCGCCAGCCATCTCGTCGGGCCGGGTCTCCCAGAGCCGCGTGGAACCCTCGACGTCGGCCAGCAGCAACGTCACCGTTCCAGTCGGCAGCTCACTCACGCCCACCTCGCTCCAGATCAGGGGCGGCGCGTCCACGCGTTCGATCATGGTAGCCAGCATGCGGCGCCCGGACAGCGCAAAACATCGGCAAAACCGCGTATATCCGGCGCCACGCAGGCGAGAACAGCGGCCAGCCCCGCCGTTGAATCTCTTGCCTGATCAGGTACTAGGGCGACGCCTCAGAACGCGTGGGCGATCTGCGCCACCGCCTGCAAGACGACCAACGCCTCGACACCGCCCAACACCGTGACCAGTCCGGTGTCGGCGGCGACCGGCAAACCCAGGGCGTCGAGTGGATTGCTCAGGTTCTCGGTGAAAAGGCTGACGTCGTAAGCCGGGATGCTGGTGAGCAGCGCGTTGACCGCATCCGCGGTGGGGAGCAGGGTGGCGTAGGCCGACGACGCGGCGCTGGACAGCGCGTTGATGAAATCGGTGAGTGACGTGATCGGGGTGGCTGCCGGCACTGTCGCGAACGGGTCGGTGAGACCGCCGGACAGGTCCGACGGTGGCGTCGTCAGGCCGGCCGGGTTCGACAGATCGGCCAGGAATGCCTTGACTCCCTGCTCGGCGCCGGGCAACAGCTGACCCATAGCCGTTTCCAGCTGGGCGGCCGACGGAAACAGCCCGAACTCGGTGGGCACATTGGCCGGCCCCGCGTCCCAGCCGAGGTTGGCGGGGTTGTCGTAGCCCAGGTTCACCAGCGTCTGCAGATCCGGCTGGATCAGGTCGGCAAGCGCCTTGCCGAAACCGCCCAGCGCACGCAGCGGCTGCAGCAGCGGCAGGTTCTCGGTGAAGTAGGTGGCGCCGTCGGAAGTCACCAAGGTCGGATCCAGCGCCTGGGTGGGAATCATGTAGTAGGTGGTCTCGGTGGCTCCCTGGGTGGGCAATTGCACGGCCATGCCGCCGTCGGTGATCGGTTGCACCTCGGTGGCCGGCTGCGCGTCGTATTTGGGATGCACGAAGATAATGCCCGCAACGGCGTTGAGGTCGGCCAGGAAATTCAGCGGGTACTTCGGGAAGTCGGCGAAGCCGTCGTATTCCCCGGTGTAGATCGTCGTCGGGAAGTCATCGTCCGGCGTCGCACCGGGGAAGGACGAATTAAGGCCGAAGAAATTCAGCCCGAAAGCCGGAACCTGCAAGCCGTCGAAACGCTCCAGCAGGCCGCCACTGGGATTCATCAGGTCGGCGGCCAACACGAACCGGGCCGGCAGATCACTCGGTGTGCCGGCGGGGTCGAGCTGCTGCATCTCCTGCGAGGCGATGATGGTGCTCTGCGAGTAGCCGAAAACACCGACCGGGGTTCCGGCGTCGAGGTCGGGGCCGATCTTGTTGTTCAGGATCGTCAGGCCCTGGCTCACCGACTGGTCCAGCGGCAGCGCTTTGACTCCGGTCAGCGGATACAGCTGCTCGGGGGTGGGCAGGATTTGCACGGTGGTGCCCGGCAGATTGGGGTCGATGAAGTTGTTGGTCATGCCGCTGACGTAGTCGGCCGGTCCGGTGCCGTTGGGCGGGCCCCCCGGTATCGGGTTGCCGCTGCCGCCCATCAGTTCGGTGAAATCCGGGACGGGCGGCGGCAGTGGAGTGCCGTAGGCGAACGCCGAGTGCACCAGCGCGGTGATGGCCAACAGGCCCGCTTCAGCGCCCGCTACCAAGCCGATGGTCAGCCAACGGGACCGACGGTCGACCATCGCAGTCCCCTCACCGGCACACGCTGTCGTGTGCCCTTCACCGGCGGTGCGGCAGCGCCACGACCAGCGGTATCGGATCGGTATACACCCCGGACGTGCTTCGTGTCCGGAGAATTCGACGATCTTCCCGGGGAAGTTGCGCAGCGAACGGCGCTGGTGTACGGGTGCTCCGAAACCAACGCTGTGCAGATCGCTTCTCGCACTTCTTCGGCAAAACGTCGATCTCGGTGAGGCGGGTCGGCTCCAGTAAGCTGGCCTATCGTGCAAAAACAGCGGCGCAGGCTCGGGGTGATGGGTGGGACGTTCGACCCCGTCCACAACGGCCACCTGGTCGCCGCCAGCGAGGTGGCGGACTGGTTCACTCTCGACGAGGTGGTCTTCGTGCCGACCGGCCAGCCGTGGATGAAAGACCGTGCGGTCACCGCCGCCGAGGACAGGTATCTGATGACCGTGATCGCCACCGCGTCGAATCCCCGTTTCTCGGTGAGCCGGGTCGACATCGACCGCGGTGGGCCCACCTACACCAAGGACACCCTGCGCGACCTTCGCGCCCTTAATCCGGACGCCGATCTGTACTTCATCACCGGGGCGGACGCGCTGGCCTCGATTCTGTCCTGGCAGGACTGGGAGGAGCTGTTCACGATGGCCCGCTTCGTCGGGGTGAGCCGGCCGGGCTACGAGCTGAGCGACGAGCACCTGTCCGAAGTTCGCGCCAAGCTGCCTGCCGATGCGTTGAGCCTGATCGAGGTTCCCGCTTTGGCGATCTCGTCGACCGACTGCCGCCGCCGCGCCGGGGATTCCCGCCCGATCTGGTATCTGGTGCCCGACGGCGTCGTCCAGTATGTGTCCAAGCGCGGCCTCTACGGGAAACCCGAATGAGCGCCGCACCGGAGGCCGTCGAAATGGCGACGGTGGCAGCCGAAGCCGCCGCCGCCAAGCTCGCCGACGACGTCGTCGTCATCGACGTCTCCGCACAGCTGGTGATCACCGACTGCTTCGTCATCGCCTCGGCGTCCAACGAGCGCCAGGTCAACGCCATCGTCGACGAGGTCGAAGAGAAGATGCGCCGGGCGGGCTACAAGCCGGCCCGGCGGGAAGGTGCCCGCGAAGGCCGCTGGACACTGCTGGACTACGTCGACATCGTGGTGCACATCCAGCACCAGGATGAACGCGACTTCTACGCGCTGGACCGGCTGTGGCGCGACTGCCCGACGGTCGACGTGGGCCTGCCCGGTGGTGAGAAGAAGCAGGGCGGCGCGCCGTGAGGGCTCGGCGGCTGATCATGCTGCGCCACGGGCAGACCGACTTCAACCTCGGCAGCCGGATGCAGGGCCAACTGGACACCGAACTCAGCGAGCTGGGCCACGCCCAGGCCGTCGCCGCCGCCGAGGTACTCAGCAAACGACAGCCCCTGCTGATCGTGTCGTCGGACCTGCGCCGTGCCGACGACACCGCGGAGAAGCTGGGCGAGCGAACCGGTTTGGCGGTCCGGGTGGACACCCGGCTGCGGGAGACCCACCTGGGCGACTGGCAGGGGCTGACCCACACCGAGGTCGACGAGTTGGCGCCCGGCGCCCGGATGGCCTGGCGCGATGACGCCACCTGGGCTCCGCACGGCGGGGAGAGCCGGGTCGACGTCGCCGCCCGCTCAATGCCACTGGTCGTCGAACTGGTTGCCGGAGAGCCGGATTGGGGTGCAGCAGCGGATCCCGACCGCCCGGTGGTGTTGGTCGCGCACGGCGGCCTGATCGCCGCGCTGGCCGCGGCACTGCTGCGACTTCCGGTCGACAACTGGCCGGCGCTGGGCGGAATGGGCAACGCCAGCTGGACACAGCTGAGCGGCTGGTCCGCCGATGCCGACGACGACGCCGACCCGGACCGCATCAGATGGCGACTCGACGTGTGGAACGCCTCGGCGCAGGTGGCCAACGATGTGCTCTGAACGCCCGCCCGCCCTGCTGGTTTTCGCCGACTCGCTTTCCTACTACGGCCCCGAAGGCGGTCTGCCGGCCGACGACCCGCGGATCTGGCCGAACATCGTCGCCGCCGAACTGGGCTGGCAGCTGGAGCTGATCGGCCGGATCGGCTGGACCAGCCGCGACGTCTGGTGGGCGGCCACCCAGGATCCGCGCGCCTGGGCGGCGCTGCCCCGGGCCGGTGCGGTGATCTTCGCGACCAGCGGCATGGACTCACTGCCATCGGTGCTGCCGACCGCGCTGCGGGAGCTGATCCGCTACGCGCGGCCGCCCCGGTTGCGACGGTGGCTGCGCGACGGCTACGGCGTGCTGCAGCCCCGGCTGTCACCGATCGCGCGGGCGGCGCTGCCGCCGCACCTGACCGTGGATTATCTGGAGATGACGAGGGCTGCACTGGATTTCAACCGGCCGGGAATCCCCATTGTGGCGTCTCTGCCGTCGGTGCACATCGCGCCGACATACGGCAAGGCCCACCACGGTCGGATCGCGACGGCGATCGCGATCACCGAATGGGCGTACCAGCACGACATTCCGCTGGCCGATCTCCGGGCGGCGGTCGCCGGGGAGATTCTCAGCGGTCGGGGAAATCCGGACGGTATCCACTGGAACTTCGAGGCGCACCGGGCGGTCGCCGAAATCATGCTCAAGGCTCTGGCCAAAGCCGGTGTGCCGGGGCAGCGCTGATGGCGGTGGTCGTCGTCACCGACTCCGCTGCGTGCCTGCCGGCCGAACTGCGCGAGCGGTGGGGGATACGTCAGGTTCCGTTGCACATCCTGGTCGACGGCGTCGACCTGCGCGACGGCGTCGACCAGATCCCGGAAGACATCTGTCAACGTGAAGGGGTGACCACGGCGGGCGCCGCGCCCGCCGAGTTGCTCGCCGCCTACCGGGACGCGCTGGCCGACAGCGACGGTGACGGCGTGGTGGCGGTACACATCTCCTCGGCGCTGTCGGGCACCCTCGGCGCCGCCGAGTCCGCGGCCGGTGAACTGGGTGCGTCGGTGCGGGTGGTCGACTCCAGGTCGACGGGCATGGGCACCGGATTCGTGGCACTGGCGGCGGCCCGGTCGGCGGCCGGCGGCGGCTGCGTGGACGACGTGGTGGCCGCCGCGGATTCAGCAGTGCTGCGTGGCCGCGCGTACCTGGTCGTGAACCGGCTGGACAACCTGCGGCGCAGCGGCCGGCTCAGCAGTGCCGCAGCGTGGTTGGGTACCGCGCTGTCGCTCAAGCCGCTGCTGGCGATCGACGACGGAAAACTTGTTCTGGCGCAGCGTGTTCGCACCAGCACGAAGGCGGTCGCGGCGATGGTGGACCGAGTCTGCCAGGCGGTCGGGGAGCGTTCAGCAGCGGTGGCGGTGCAGCACGCCGCCAACCCGGGTGGTGCCGCGGAAGTGGCGGCTGCTCTCGCCGAGCGGTTGCCGGCGTGCGCGCCTGCCATCGTCACCGGACTCGGACCGACACTGACGGTGCACGTCGGGACCGGTGCCGTGGCGGTCTGCCTCAGCCTTCCAGACGAACTCGGCGACGACGGCGCAGATCAACCGCCGGCGGGATCGGGATCGGTTGACCGACCGGACTGACCCGGGGACAGTGCCGCGAACCTGTCCGTGTCGGGCGAGGCATCCTCGTGCGGAGTGTGCGCGGCGATCCCGCGGACGTTGAGGTTGGGGCCGCGCGGCCGCATCACCTGCGGCCACCAGAACCAGCGGCCCAGCAGGGTGGCGATCGACGGCATGAAGAACGCCCGAACCACGAACGTGTCGAGCAGCAGACCGATGGCGACGGTGGTGCCGAACATGCCGATCGCCTTCAGGTCACTGAAGAACATGATGCCCATCGTGCCGGCGAACACCATGCCCGCCGCGGTCACCACACCGCCACTGCCGGCCATCGCCCGGATGTATCCGGTCTTGAGCCCGACGTGAATCTCCTCTTCGAACCGGGACACCAGCAGCAGGTTGTAGTCCGACCCCACGGCCAGCAGCACGATCACCGCCAGCACCAGTGTCACCCAGTAGATCTTCTGGCCGAAGATGTCCTGCCAGATCAGCACCGAGAGCCCGAATGACGATGCGATGGAACTCGACGCGGTGCCGACGATCACCACCGCGGCCACCAAACTCCGGGTGAGCATCATCATGATCAGGAAGATCAGCGTCAGCGACGCCACCACGGCGATCATCAGGTCGTATTTGGCGCCGCTCTGCATATCCTCGTAGAGGGCCGCCATGCCGCCGATATACACCCTGGCGTCCGACAGCGACGACTGCTTCAGTGCCTCCTGTGCCCCGATCCGCTCCGGTTCGACCCGCGCGATTCCCTCGCTGGTGGCCGGGTAGGTCTGGTGGGTGACGAAGAATCTTGCCGACTTGCCGTCGGGGGACATGAACAACCGCAGACCGGTCTGGAAGTCCTTGTTGTCGAACGCCTCCGGTGGCAGGTAGAAGGAGTCGTCGTTCTTGGAGTCGTCGAAGCTCTGACCCATCATGATCTGGGTGTTGCTCAAGTCCTCCATTTGGTCCACGAACGCGGAGAACGTGCTGTGCACCGTGACCACCAACCCGCGCATGATCTTCATGGTGTCCACCACCGCGGGGATCAACTCGGTCACCTTCGGCAAGAGCTCATCCAGCCGGGTGGTGTCCTTCGAGAGCAGGTGCAGTTGTTCGGCGAGTTTGTCCGACGTCTCCGCAGACTCGAACGTCGACCGCAGCGCCCAGCAGATCGGGATCTGGGCGCAGTGCGGCTCCCAGTAGAAATAGGTCTGGAACACCCGGAAGAAATCGAGCGAGTCGGCGATGTGGTCCCGCAGTTCGTCGGCGACTTTGGTGGTGTCGTCGGTCACGTGCGCGAGGTCGTCGGTGGTGTCGACCACCTGCAGCATGTAGTTGTACATCTGCGTCAACAGGCTGATGTCGTTGTCCAGCTGCTGGGATATCGTGTCGATATCTTTGATGCGGTCCTTCAACGACTTCATGTTCTGCAGCATCAACTGGCTCTGCACACTGAGCTGAAACGGCACCGAACTGTGCTGCAGCGGGATTCCCAGCGGTCGGGTGATGTCCTGGATCATCCCGATGCCGACCACCCGCATGATGTTCCGGGCGACCCGGTCGAGCACCAGCATGTCGGCCGGGTTGCGCATATCGTGGTCGGACTCGACCAAGGTGATGTCCGGGGCCATCCGTGCGGCCGGGAAATGTTTCTCTGCGGCCGCGTAGCCGACGTTGACCGGGGTGGTTTTCGGCAGGTACTTCCGGTCGTCGTAGCCGGGCCGGAAGCTCGGCAGGGCGACAAGACCGACCATGATCACCGCGAAGCTGGCCACCATGATGGGTGCCGGCCAGCGGACCACGGAGATGCCGGCCGACCGCCAGAATGTTCCCCGCTTGTGCTTCTTGGGTGCCAGCAGCCCGAACTTGCTGACCACCACGAGGATGGCCGGTCCCAGGGTGAGCGCGGCGGCCACCACGACGATCATGCCGATCGAGACCGGAATGCCCATGGTGTGGAAATACGGCAGCCGGGTGAAGTACAGCACCGCCGACGCCCCGGCGATGGTCAGTCCCGAGCCGAGGACGACCGGGGTGACGCTGCGCACGGTTGTGTAGTAGGCGTCTATCCGGTCCTCGCCGGCGACGATCGCCTCCCGATAACGGCCGATCAGGAATATCCCGTAGTCGGTGCCGGCCGCGATCGCCAGCATCACCAGGATGTTGACGGCGAACGTCGTCAACCCCATCACGTCGTGGAAGCCGAGGAAGGCGACCACTCCGCGGGCACACATCAGTTCCAGAATGGTCATGCCCAGCTGGACCAGCATCGTCGAAAACGACCGGAAGACGATGAACAGCATGACCGCGATCGTCGCGATCGTCACGAACGTGACCTTTTTGAGGCTGGCGTCGCCGATCGCGCGCAGGTCCGCGGTGAGCGCGGCCGGCCCGGCGACATAGGCCTGCACCCCGGGCGGTGCGGGGGTGGCCTTGATGGCCTTGCGGACCGCGTTCACCGATTCGTTGGCGTACGTCTCGCCCTGGTTGCCCGCCAGGTTGAGCATCACGTAGGCGGCTTTGGCGTCCGGGCTCTGCACGCCCGCGGCGGTCAGCCGGTCACTCCAGAAGTCCTGAATGTGCTCGACGTGCTCGTGGTCTTTGTAGAGCTTCTCGAGGATCGATGCGTAGTAGTGGTGCGCGTCGTCGCCGAGCGGCTCGTCGCCGACCACCACCATCATCACCGTGCTGTTGGACCGGTATTCCCGAAAGTTGAGGCCGACCTTCTCGGCCGCTTTCATCGACGGTGCGTCCAGCGGTGCCAGCGGCGCCGAGTGCTCCTCGGAGATCACCTCCAGCTGTGGGACGAACACGTTGACGCAGACGGTGAGCGCGACCCAGGCGATGATGATCGGCACCGCGAAGATGCGCAGCATGTGCGCGAAGAACGGCCGTTTCGGTTCGCCCGCGGAGTGTTTGTCGACGTGTGCCTTGATGCGCTTGATCATCCGGATTTCACCAGGCAGAACGTCTGGGCGTTGAGGCCCTGGGCGCGTCGCTCGTCCATCAACCGGTCATCGATCTTGATGCGGCAACCGATTTCGCCCCGGTCGCCCTGGACCACCATGTTGGCCATCACGGCGGGCAACACCGTGACGACGGTGTAGGCCCACGGCAGCGGCACGTCGTTGAGCTGGTGGACGTTGGCCTCGGCGTCCCAGTAGTTGATGTCGGCGGTGGTACCCGGCGGGCCGAAGGCCTCGTAGCCGATGTACTTGGGGTTGAACTGCACGATCTCGATTCCGGCGCCGGCGTTCGGGTTGAGGTCCTGTGACGCGAACACCTTGTGCAGGCGGTTGACCACGACGCCGGAGATGGCGAGCACCACCACGAAGATCAGCGGTATCCAGTAGCGGGCGAGTATGCGTCCCACCTGGATTTTCTTCAACGCAGCGCTCCCGGACCCGACAAAACCTTTGCTTAGCTAAGCATCCTAGAGGATGCTTTCAGAATCCGTGCGGCAACCCTCATCAGTGGCCCACCCGTCCGGTGACCGGCGGCAGATCGGCCAGCGTCACGATGCCCGGCCGGGCCGCGACCACCGCCGGCACCGCGTTGGTGACCGGCATCGCGGTGTAAATCCCGCCCAGGCCGCCGAAGCCCGGCTCGGCCCAGTCCTTCGGCGGCAGGCAGTGAATGACGGTGCGCATGTTGGGCCGTCCGAACACCTGGATGACGTGGCCGTCCGCGACCGGCTTGGGCGGGGTGACGTGGCCGCCCATGACCCAGTTGAACCCGACGCTGACCACGTTGCGCTCGCCGACCCAGCCACGGTGATAGCCGTAGACGCTGCCGACGGTGCCAGCCGGGATCGTCATGAAGCCCAGGTCGGAATCCGCGGCGGCGGCGGTGAACTGAACATCGAAGGTCATCTTGTCCAGGTCCGCGCCGACCGCGTCGGCCATCATCGCCGCCGACTCGGCGAAGACCTCGCTTTCGGCGCGCACCGTCTCGGCCAGACCCGGGGTGTCCGGGTTCCGGCCGAAGCCCATCGCCGTCATGGTGCCCGCCGACTCGTAGGTCGAGCAGTCCACCGATTCGGTGAGCCGGATTTCATCGACGCGCTCGCACGCGCCGGAGAGCACCATGCCGACCATGTTGGTGATCCCGGGATGCGCGCCGCTGCCGAACATCGTCGAGTTTCCCGCTCGGCAGGCGTTTTCGATGCGCCGCCGGTCGGCGGGGGTCTGCTTGCCGCCGGTGATCCAGGCGGCGCTGGAGCACACGTTGACCCCCGATTCCAGCAGCGCCACCAGCTCATCGATGTTCGGCCACAGCGGGTTGTAGCAGCACGCATCCGGCTTGAGCGCGAGCAGCACGTCGATGTCGTTGGTGGCTCGCACCCCGGTCGGCTCCGGCCAGGCGGCGAGTTCGGCGGCGTCGACGCCCACCTTGTCCCGGCCGTGCGCGTAGACACCGACCAGCTCCAGGTCCTTACGCCCGATGATCGCGTGCAGCGAACGGCGGCCGATGTTGCCGGTCGTCCACTGGATGACGCGCAGCGGTGAGGTCATGACCGGCACCGGGTGCTACAACCGGGCCAGGTCGTGGTCGCCGAGGTGGTCGATGAGCAGGTGCAGTTGATCCTGGGACGACCCGAGGGTGCGCTCGATCGCGGTGAGCCGGGCGGCGTAGTGGCCGACCGGGTATTCCCAGGTCATGCCGATGCCGCCGTGCAACTGGATGGCTTCCTGGGCGATGTGGCGTCCGGAGGTGCCGATCTGCAGTTTGGCCCGCGCGGCGATGAGCGGGTCCAGGTTGCCGTCGGCGATCGACATCGCGGCGTACAGGCTCATGCTGCGGGCCAACTCCAACGAGACGTACATGTCGGCGGCCCGCTGGGTCAGGGTCTGGAACGTGTTGAGGGTGACCCCGAACTGCTTGCGGGTTTTGAGATATTCGCAGGTCAGCCGCAGCGCCTCTGCCATGGCGCCGAGCGCCTCGGCGCACAGCGCCGACTGGGTGCGCACGACGGCGTTGGCGACGGCTTGTGCGGCATCAGTCGAGTCGCCTATTTCACCCAGCGGTTCGGCGGGTGCCTGATCGAAGTCGATCTGCGCGCCGCGCCGGCCGTCGAACATCCGGTACGGCCGCCGGGTGAGCGTGTCGGAGGTCGTGTCTGTGGCGACCAGGAACAATCCGGTTCCACCGCCCGGCAGCGCGGCGCTGACGACCAGCGTGTCGGCGCAGTCACCGGCCAGCACCGGGTTTTTGCGCCCGTTCAGCACCCACGACTCGCCTTGTCGCGCAGCCGAAGTCGACAACTCGCCGGTCGGCGAGCGCATGCCGGGTTCGAAATGCGCCCACGCCAGCAGCTTCCGGCCCTCAGCCACCTCGTCGAGTAGCTGACGTTGCTCGTCGGTTCCTGTTTCGGCGATCAGCGCGCCCGGCCCCCACGCGGCGTCGATGACCGGTTCGGGCGCCAAGCGCCGCCCGATCTCGGTTGCCACCAGCATGATCTCGATCTGGCCGCCGGCATCCGGTTCGAACCCGAGCCCCAGAATCCCGATGTCGGCCAGCTGTTTCCACACCTCGCGGGAGAAGCCCGGGTCGGCGTCGACCGTCTTGTTCCGCGTCTCGGTGTCATAGCCGGCCAGCACGCCCGCAGCAGTGTCGCGCAGTAGAACCTGCTCGTCGCTCAGTTGAAAGTCCATGGCCGCCTCACAATCCGAGAATGGTCGACGAGATGATGCTGCGCTGCACCTCATTGCTGCCGCCGTAGATCGACGTCTTGCGGTAATTCAGGTAGCCCGGTGCGGCGCGCTGCGCCCAATCCGGCGAGGCGATATCACTGCCGTCGTTGTAGGCGCCGTAGGGCAGCGCATCCGGTCCGGCCACCTCGACCATCAACTCGGTCGCGGCCTGCTGCAACTGGCTGCCGCGCAGCTTGAGCACCGACGACGCCGGATTGGGTTTGCCGTCCGCCGAGCCGGTGGCCACCCGCAGCTGTGTCAATTCCAATGCCAGCAACTCATTTTCGACCTCGGCGAGTCGCGCGGCGAACAACGGGTCGGCCAGCAGTCCGTTCTCGCCGGCGTGCTTTTTCACCTCGGCCAGCCGCACCTTGGTGCGGCTCACCCCGGCGATACCGGTCCGCTCGTTGCCCAGCAGGAACTTCGCATACGTCCAGCCCTGGTTCTCCTCGCCGACCAGTTGATCAGCCGGCACCCGAACGTCTTCGAAGAACACCTCGTTGACCTCCACGCCGCCGTCGATCAGCTTGATCGGGCGCATGGTGACTCCGGGCGTGTCCACCTCGAACAGCAGAAACGAGATGCCGGCCTGGCGTTTGGGCGCCTGCGGGTCGGTGCGCACCAGGCAGAAGATCCAATCCGCGTACTGGCCCAGGGTGGTCCAGGTTTTCTGCCCGTTGACCACATAGCTGTCCCCGTCGCGGACCGCGGTGGTGCGCAGTGACGCCAGATCGGAGCCGGCCTCGGGCTCGGAGAACCCCTGGCACCACCAGATGTCCAAATTGGCGGTCGGCGGCAGGAACCGCTCCTTGAGTTCCTGCGAGCCGAATTCGGCGATCACCGGGCCGACCATCTTGGCGTTGAAGTTCAACGGCTCGGGCACCGACGCCAACTGCATCTCATCCAGCCAGATCTGGTGCTGGGTGAGTGTCCAGTCCTTACCGCCCCACGCGACCGGCCAGTTCGGCACCGCCAGCCCGTTGGCGTTGAGGATCTTCTGCGTGGTGAGCAGATCGTCGCGGGTGGGCCCGAGCCCCACCCGGCATCGGTCCCGGATGTCGGCGGGAACCTCGGTGGCGAAGAAGCTGCGCAACTCATCGCGGAAGGCGGCCTCCTCTTCGGTCAGTGCCAGTTGCATCGCCGCCTCCTGATCTTCTCAGCGCACAATCTGCTTTGCACCCTAATAGTGCGCATCGTGGAGTCGCGCGGGGGAGCGGTTGTCGTTCGCCGTAGTATCGGGCGGGTCGCCGCCGTTACGAGGTATTCGAAGATGAAACGATTCGTCATCGCACTTGCTGTGCTGGCGTCGCTGGTCGCGGGGTGTGCGGCCAAGCCGGCCCACCTGGGTAAACCTGCGGGCCCGCCGCTGACCGTCACGACCCCGCCGCCGAAGACGGCCGCCCACCTCGGCCAGACACTCGACCTGATGCGGATCGGCGACCAGCGGATCGCGGTGACGATGCTGCAGGTCATCAATCCGGCGACGGTGCCCAACGGCTGGGGCGACCCCAGCAAGAACTACATGGCGGCGAAGTTGACGATCACCAACACCGGTACCACGACCATCGTCGGCAACAGCAGCAGCGACGTCGTCCTGGTCGGTTCGGACAACAAGGACTACCACGCGGACCTGGCCACGGTGACCGAGTGCAAGGACTTCGTGTACGGCTGGTTCCTGCTTCCCGCCGGCGTCTCGCAGACCGGGTGCGTCACGTTCGCGCTGCCGTCCGGCGTCACCCCGGCGAAGGTCAAGTACACGCCGTCGTCGGGCATCGCCCGCGAGATCGGCGAGTGGCCGAACTCCTGAGGCCGCTTCGGTCGCTGTCCGGCTTCTGCACAGCCGCGCGCTGATGCACAATTTCGCATTCCAGCGCGGTCCGGCAGGGGAATCTGCGGTCTCGCACCGCCTACGGTCGGCGGATGCGAACCGAACTGCCCGCCGAGCGGTTACGCCGGCGACTGAGCCCCGACAGTGGCGGCGAGCCGGATGAGGGTCTGAATCCCGACGACGGCTCGGGCATCGCCGACCCCGGCGGCGCCTCCGACGAAGACCCGAACTCGCTGCTGCCGTGCTGGCTGCCCGACGGGTCGGCCAACGGCGGCTGGCTGGCCGGCGTGCGTGCCGATCCCGGCCGGGCCGGCGCGGTGGCGCTGGCGGTGGTCGCCGCGCTGGCCGTGCTGGTCACCGTGTTCACCGTGATCCGGGACCGGCCGTCGCCGGTGGTGTCGGCCAAACTTCCTCCGGTCGAAATGGTTTCGGCGGCAAGCACTACCGGCCCGGACCCGGAACCCGTCGCCGGCCAACCCGTGGTGGTCAGCGTGGTCGGGCTGGTGCACCGCCCGGGCCTGACCACGCTGACGCCCGGAGCCCGCATCGCCGATGCGCTCGACGCGGCCGGCGGGGCGCTCGACGGAGCGGACACAACCGGGTTGAACATGGCGCGCCAGCTCGTCGATGGTGAGCAGATCGTCGTCGGAATCGCGCCGCCGCGGGGGCAACCGGCCGTGCTGGGAAGCTCGGTGACCGGAGGTTCCGATGGCCCTGCCGGACCGAGTGCTGCGGCCGGCCCGCCCCGGGGACCGGAGCCGGCCAAACCGGCTGTCGGACCGATCAACCTGAACACCGCGACGGTCCAACAACTCGACGCCCTGCCCGGCATCGGCCCGGTGACCGCGGCGGCGATCGTGGCGTGGCGTGAGACCCACGGCAAGTTCGGCACCGTCGACCAGCTCGGTGAAGTGGACGGGATCGGCCCGGCCCGCCTGGAGAGGTTGCGCGCGCTGGTCCGTGTGTGACCCGGCGCGGCGAACGGACCGAGACGATGTCCGAATGCCTGGACGTGCGACTCGTCCCGGCGGCGCTGACCGGCTGGGTCGTGACCGCCGCCGGAATCAGCTGGCCGGTCGGCGAAACGACGGCGTCGGTGTGCCTGGCGCTGGCGCTGGCGTCGGGTGCACTGTGCTGGCTCGCGACCCGAAAGCCGTTGCGGCATAAGAGGTGGCGCATACTCGCCGCCAACCTGCTGGCCGTCGCGGCGGTGGGGTTCGGCTTCGGGTTGGCGATCGCGCTGCGGTCCGAGGCGGTCAGCCGGCACCCGATCACCGCGGTGTTCGGTGGCGTCGGCGCGGTGACGGTCACGCCCAGCGAGAGTGCGCTGCAGACCGGCGCGCGCCGGCTGATGTTCCGGGCTACCCTGCGGCGGCTGAACGGTGATGAAAAATCGGGCAGGGTAGTAGTTTTCGCTTCCGCTGCGGAATTCGGTGAGGTGACCGTCGGTGAGCCGGTGACGTTCCGCGCACGGATCGCCCGCCCCGGCCGCCACGACCTGACGGTGGCGGCGCTGACCGCGATCGGGGAGCCGACCCGGGGACGGGCCGCGACCCTCCAGCGAGCGGCCCACGCGGTCCGAACCCGGTTCGCGGGCTCGGCCGGGCGGACGCTGCCCGGGGAACAGGGCAGGCTGCTGCCGGCGCTGGTGCTCGGCGACACTTCGGCGATCACCGCCGCCACCGGCCTAGAGTTCAAGGTCGCCGGGCTGACCCACCTGATGGCGGTGTCCGGGGCCAACGTGACCATCGTCTGCGGCGCGGTGCTGTTTTCGGCGCGGCTGGTTGGTCCGCGCGTCGCGGTGGCGTTGGCCGCGATTGCGCTGGTCGCGTTCGTCATCGTGGTGCAGCCGACGGCCAGCGTGCTGCGGGCGGCGGTGATGGGGGCGGTCGCTCTGCTGGGCGTGCTGTCCGCCCGGCGACGGCAGGCCATCCCGAGCCTGTCGGCCACGGTGCTGGTGCTGCTGGCTGTTGCCCCGCAGCTGGCGGTCGACGTGGGGTTCGCACTGTCGGTTGCGGCCACCGCGGCGTTGGTCGTCGTCGCGCCGGTGTGGTCGGCCCGCCTGGTGTCGCGCGGCTGGCCGAAACCGCTGGCCGACGCCGTGTGTGTGGCGTGGGCCGCGCAACTGGTGACGGCACCGCTGATCGCCGGCATATCCGGTCGCGTCAGCGTGGTCTCGACGGCGGCCAATCTCGCGGCGGCAGTGCCGATCGCCCCGATCACCGTGCTGGGCAGCGCCGCAGCCGCCGTGTGCGGGTGGTGGCCGGCCGGCGCGCAGGTGCTGATCCGGTTCACCGGGCCGGAGCTGTGGTGGGTTTGCCGGACGGCGCACTGGGCCGCGGCTGTTCCCGGCGCCACCGTCACCGTCCCCTCAGGTCTGCTCGGTGTGGTCGGTGTCGGCGCCGCGGCCTTGCTGGTCGTGGTGGCGTGGCGGTGGCGGTGGTGCCGGTGGGCGGCTGCGTTGGCGGCGGCCTGCCTGCTGGCCTGGTCGCTGTCGGACCTGTTGACCGGCTGCTGACCGGATGAGTGGGTGTCGGCGGCGCGTGACACGATAGCCCGGTGGGCCAACCGGTTTCACCGCTGCACCTGGTGCTCGGGGATGAAGAGCTGCTCGTCGAGCGGGCTGTCACCGCGGTGCTCACCGCGGTGCGCAAGCAGGCCGGCGACGCGGCAATCCCGGTGGACCGGCTGCGTGCCGGAGATGTCGATCAAGGTGAGCTCGCCGAGTTGCTGAGCCCGTCGCTGTTCGCCGACGAGCGGGTGGTGGTGCTCGAGGCCGCCGACGAGGCCGGCAAGGACGCGGCCGCCCTGGTCGCCTCGACCGCCGCCGACCTACCGCCCGGCACCGTCCTGGTGGTGGTGCACTCCGGCGGCGGGCGGGCCAAGGCGCTCGCCGGCCGACTACGGGAACTTGGTGCCCAGGTGCACCCGTGCGCCCGGATCACCAAAGCCACCGAGCGGGCCGATTTCGTCCGTTCCGAGTTCGCCGGGCTGCGGGTGAAGGTCGACGCGGCCACGGTGACCGCGCTGCTGGACGCGGTCGGTTCCGACGTCCGCGAGCTGGCGGCGGCCTGCTCCCAGTTGGTGGCCGACACCGCCGGACACGTCGATGCGGCGGCGGTGCGCCGCTACCACAGCGGGAAAGCCGAGGTGAAAGGCTTCGATATCGCGGATAGGGCAGTGGTCGGCGATGTCGCCGGCGCGGTCGAGGCGCTGCGCTGGGCGATGATGCGCGGCGCGCCGCACGTGGTGCTGGCCGATGCGCTGGCCGAGGCGGTGCACACGATCGCGCGGGTGCGGTCGTCGTCCGGCGATCCCTACCGCCTGGCCGGCGAGCTCGGCATGCCGCCGTGGCGGGTGCAGAGGGCGCAGAAGCAGGCGCGGGGCTGGTCGCCGGAGATGGTGGCTGCTGCGGTGAAACTGGTGGCGGCGCTGAACGCCGACGTCAAAGGGGCCGCTGCGGATGCGGACTATGCGCTGGAGGCCGCGGTGCGGCAGGTCGCCGAATTGGCCGCGAGCTGAACCGGGCGCTCAGATCTTGTTGAGCGCCTGCGCCAGCGCGGACTTCTTGTTGGCGGCCTGGTTCTTGTGGATGACGCCCTTGCTGGCGGCTTTGTCCAGCTTGCGGCTGGTCGACACCAGCAGCTCGGCAGCCTTGTCCTTCTCACCGGCCTCGGCGGCTTCCCGGAACGCACGAATGGCCGTCCGCACCGACGACTTGACCGACTGATTGCGCAGCCGGGCACGCTCGTTGGTCCGGTTGCGCTTCTGCTGCGACTTGATGTTGGCCACGGAACAGTTCCTTCGTAAAACCTCGGGGTTGGTCTGCCTGCCCGACGCGGGGGCAAGGCTGTTCAGGTTACCAGCCCGCCGGGTCGACCCCCAAAACTGGAGTGGGCTGGCCTGGCGAAACGGCACGGGCGGGCCGGCGCAATGTGATGCGTTGATGCGTTAGCATCAAGATATGCGTACCACCCTCGACCTCGACGACGACGTCGTCGCCGCGGCACGCGAACTCGCAGCCGGGGAACGGCGGTCTCTGGGCGCGGTGATCTCCGAGTTGGCACGCCGTGGACTCACCCCGGCACGGGTCGAGGCCGTCGACGGGCTGCCGGTGATCCGCGTCCCAGCCGGCACACCGCCGATCACACCGGAGATGGTGCGGCGCGCCCTCGAAGAGGACTGAGCCGGCGGTGGCGCTGCTGGACGTCAACGCCCTTGTCGCGCTGGCCTGGGACCCCCACATCCACCATGCGCGCATGCGGCGGTGGTTTGCCGATAACGACAATGCCGCACCCGGCTGGGCGACCTGTCCGATCACCGAAAGCGGATTCGTCCGGGTGTCGACGCACCCGAAAGTTCTGCCCAGCCCGATCGGGGTGGCCGACGCGCTACGCGTCCTGACGAGTCTGCGGGCTCACCAGGGGCACCGCTTCCTGGTCGACGATGTGTCGCCGGTCGACGACGACGTACCGGCGATCGTCGGCCACCGTCAGGTGACTGACGCGCAGCTGTTGACGCTGGCCCGCCGGCGCGGGGTCCGTCTTGTCACCTTCGACGCTGCGCTCGGCGCCCTCGCGCAGCGCCGCGACGTCGAGGTGCTGAGCGTGCTCTGATCACCCGCCCGGCTTGACCGTCCGCCCCAGGGTGCGGTAGCCGGGATGCACGTGCGGCGTCAGACCCTCGCGCTGGGCGATGGCTTGGAGCAGGTCGCGGAGGGCGCCGCGTTGTTCGGCACTGAGCCCGCCGGTCAGCCTGCGCTCGTGCTGGCGCGCGAGGTCGGAGATCCGGCCCAACAGCCGCCTGCCCGCCTCGGTCAGATACAGGGCGTGCCGGCGCCGGTCGTCGGGGTCGCGACGGCGTTCGACGTAGCCGTGCTCCTCGAGTTCGTCGACGTAGGCGACGACGCGGCTGGGCAGCAGACCCAGTTGGGCGCTGAGCGCCTGCTGGCTTCGGCCGGGCTCCGCGCTGATCGCGCGCAGGATGCCCGCGTGCGGTGGCGTTATCCCGACCTGCGCCATCTGTTCGGCGAACAGCTCGGCGGCGTGATGGCCGAGCTGCGCGAGCAGGAAGGCCACGGCGTCACTGCGGTCAGCACCTGGCGCGGGGGACATGCACACGATCGTATCTACATAGAACGGTTATAACGATGAATTGTTCACGAGTCTTGCCATGTCCCGGTAATCGGCATATCGTTCAAAACGTGAACGATTCAAGTGCTGATGCAAGATCGACGGAGCGGCGCCACCGGCAGGGTGGCCCGCCGCTGGCCCCGCTGGCCGTGATCTGTCTGGTGCTGCTGCTCGGCGGGCTGGCCGTCGGAGTCGCGCTGGGCGGCGTCATGCCGCTGCCCTACGGGCCGGCGGCGCCGGTGCTGGAATACCTCCGCAGCCAACACCTGGCGGTGCACATCAGCGCGGTCGCCGCGTTCGGATCGTCGGTCCCGCTGGGCATTTACGCCGCTACCGCCAGCACCCGGCTGCGGCAACTGGGCGTCACCGCCCCCGGAGCCACGATCGCGCTGGCGGGCGGTGTGCTAGCGGCTGGATCACTGGGACTGGCCGGCCTGTTGGCCTGGGCACTGTCGCAACCCGACGTCGCCGCCGACGCTGCGCTGGCGCGCGCCCTGTACTTCCTGGTCTTTCTGACCGGCGGCCCGGGGCACATCGTCTGGCTCGGGCTGCTTGTCGCCGGCCTGGCGGTGCCCGGCCTCATCCTCGGTCTGCTGCGGCGGCCGGTGGCCTGGGCCGGGCTGGTGATCGCCGCACTGTCTGAGCTGACGACGCTGGTGCTGGTCTGGCCCGGGTTGGCGCCGATACTGCCGTTGGCCAGGATCACCGCACTGGTGTGGCTGGTCCTGGCCGGTGCGGGCCTGCCACTGAGCCGAACCCGGCGAGCGGGCCCGAGTTCAGGTTCAGGTCCTGGTTTCGTTTCACGTGCCGGCGAATCGACGTAGCCTGGTGTGAAGCAGATCACCATTGGCGGAGGCGTGCGATGCGGATAGCGGATGTGTTGCGGAACAAGGGTGCGGCGGTGGTGACGATCAGCCCCGATGCGACCGTCGCCGAATTGCTCGCTGGTCTCACCGAGCACAACATCGGGGCCATGGTGGTCGCCGGACCGGGCGGCGTAGAGGGAGTGGTGTCCGAGCGTGACGTGGTGCGTCAGTTGCACCGGCACGGCGCTGGGATGCTGGCCCGCCCGGTCTCGGCCATCATGACGCGGATGGTGACGACGTGCGCCAAGGCGGACACCGTGGACGACGTCAGCATGGTGATGACGGAGAACCGGGTGCGGCACATCCCGGTGCTGGACAACGGAAAACTGGCCGGGATCGTCAGCATCGGCGACGTGGTCAAGTGCCGGATGGAGGAGTTGCAGGCGGAGCACGCGCAACTGCGGTCCTACATCGCGCAGGGCTGACCGCGGCGATCGCAAGGCCGACGCCAGGCGGTCGTAGCGGGTCGCCACCATTGGACGGCGGCGATCGCAAGGCCGACGCCAGCCGGTGGTAGCGGGTAGCCGCTGCAGAGCCGCTCTGCTGCCGGCTCAGCTCCAGGAGTAGTCGGCGCGCAGCCGGGCGGCCACGACCTCGAAGATCGTCCGCTCCAGAATCGCTCCCTCGCGGCGGATGCCCGCCTCGGGCACGTCGAGCACCCGGTCCAGCCGCACCCAGCTGCGCCGGCCGGCGTCGTCCCAGTTTCCCGTACCGATCTCGATCCAATTCCGGTCGTCCCGGTGGCGCTGCTGGCTGGAGAGCATCAGCCCGAGCAGGGTGTCGTGGTCGCGGCCCACGACCAGCACCGGGCGGTCCTTGCCTTGGTCGGGGTCGTCTTCGTAGGCCACCCAGGTCCAGACGATCTCGCCGGGGTCGGCCCGCCCGTTGAGGTTCGGCGCATACGCCAGCTTGCGCGCCCGGTGCGCGGTGGGGACGCTCGTCGTGGTTGCGGGTCGGCCCGCGGGAACCTCGGCTGTCGGCCGGAAGGCCCCATCGGTGAGGATGTCCCAGCCGATCCGGATGCCCTGCTGCAGCGTCGGGACGGCTTGCAGCTGGCGGATCAGCCGCAGGCCGTCATCGAAGACCAGCCTCTCGGCTTTTTCCAGGAACTGTTGGACCGCCTGCCACTGGGTCTTCCGGGGGGAAGCCATGAAGACAGGGTAGGCGAGCGCGGTGCGGCGTGAGCCTGTCGTCGCATCCTCGGGTACCGCGGCACGGCTGTGCGTCGCTGCGGCCGTATCGATTCCCGAGGTTGGATCACACGAATTTCGAGAGCTCAAGTCGACACACGCTTCGGCGGTAATTAGAGTGTGCTCAGATTCTCGTCAGTATTGGGGGACCTCCGGCGTTACGTCATCGTGTGTCGGGGCACATCGTGAAAGGCATTCCACATGAACGTTCGTAAAATCGCCGTTGTCGGTGGCTTCGCTGCCGGGGCGCTGGCGCTGGCGCTGGCGCCGCTCGCCGCAGCCGAGACAGACGGCTTCGACTTCAACAACATCCTGCTGGGTGAGGTCCAGTCGCTGAACTCCACTTTCGAGGGCTACGCCGCCCTCGCGGGCGTCGACGCCGGCGACATCACGAAGGGCGACCCGACGCTCGCCAGCCCGCTGTCGTTCGACACCATCGACGCAAAAGACGTGACCGGTCCTTTCGCCACGCTCCTGTACGGCTTCAACCCGGCCAACGCGGTCGACGACCCGGGCTCCTACAGCCTGTACAACGGTGCGCTGACCGAGTTCGACAACGGGTCCAACGTGCTGGTGTACTCGCTGCTGAACAACGGTGACCTGATCGGTGAAGGTGACCTGTTCGGATCACAGAGTGTGATCGACGCTGCGACTGCCACCGGTTCCGTCGCGGGAGCCGCCGGTGTCTTCTTCGACGCCGGCCTCGCCGACCTCGCCGGGTACTTCAGCTAGTTACGACTGACAACGAAGCCCTCGGAGCAGCAGCTCCGGGGGTTTCGTTGCGCCGGTGGCCGCGGAATGGTGTCTCGCCGCGATTGTGTGGCGGCAACCGTGCACCGATACCCTGGTGGCACCGCGTACCAGCCGCGACCAGCACAGACCAGGAGATTCCCATCAGCAGTTTCGCCGACCAGACCTTCACCGCGCCGGCGCAGATTCGGAACTTCTGCATCATCGCCCACATCGATCACGGCAAGTCCACGCTGGCCGATCGGATGCTGCAGCTCACCGGTGTCGTCGACGAGCGGTCGATGCGCGCCCAGTACCTGGACCGGATGGACATCGAGCGGGAGCGCGGCATCACCATCAAAGCGCAGAACGTCCGGCTGCCCTGGCAGGTCGCCGACGGCTCAGAAACGGGCGTGGCGGCCGGTGACTATGTCCTGCACCTGATCGACACCCCCGGCCACGTCGACTTCACCTACGAGGTCTCCCGCGCGCTGGAGGCCTGCGAGGGTGCGATCCTGCTGGTGGACGCCGCCCAGGGCATCGAGGCGCAGACCCTGGCCAACCTGTACCTGGCGCTGGACCGCGACCTGACCATCATCCCGGTGCTCAACAAGATCGACCTGCCCGCAGCCGACCCGGACCGCTACGCCGCCGAGCTGGCGCACATCATCGGCTGCGAGCCCACCGACGTGCTGAAGGTCTCCGGCAAGACCGGCGAGGGAGTGCCGCAGCTGCTCGACGAGGTGGTGCGGCAGGTGCCGCCGCCGACGGGTGACGCCGACGCGCCCACCCGGGCGATGATCTTCGACTCGGTCTACGACATCTACCGCGGCGTGGTCACCTACGTCCGGGTGGTCGACGGCAAGATCACCCCGCGGGAGAAGATCGCGATGATGTCCACCGGAGCCACCCATGAACTGCTCGAGGTGGGCATCGTCTCGCCGGAGCCCAAGCCCACCGCCGGCCTCGGCGTCGGCGAGGTCGGCTACCTGATCACCGGCGTGAAGGACGTGCGCCAGTCGAAGGTCGGCGACACCGTCACCACCGCCCGAAACGGTGCCAAAGAGGCGCTCACCGGCTACCGCGAACCCAAGCCGATGGTGTATTCCGGGCTGTACCCGGTCGACGGCTCGGATTACCCGAACCTGCGGGACGCGCTGGACAAGCTGCAGCTCAACGACGCCGCGCTGACCTACGAACCGGAGACCTCGGTGGCGTTGGGCTTCGGGTTCCGCTGCGGGTTCCTGGGCCTGCTGCACATGGAGATCACCCGCGAGCGGCTGGAGCGCGAATTCGGCCTTGACCTGATCTCCACTTCGCCCAACGTGGTGTACCGGGTGACCCGCGAAGACGGGACCGAAATCGTCGTGACCAACCCGTCGGACTGGCCGGAGGGCAAGATCCGCAACGTCTACGAGCCCGTCGTCAAAACCACGGTGATCGCGCCCAGCGAGTTCGTCGGCACCATCATGGAGCTGTGCCAGTCCCGGCGCGGCGAGCTCGGCGGCATGGACTACCTGTCCCCGGAGCGGGTCGAGTTGCGCTACACGATGCCGCTGGGCGAGATCATCTTCGACTTCTTCGATGCGCTGAAGTCGCGCACCCGCGGCTACGCCAGCCTGGACTACGAGGAGGCCGGCGAACAGGAGGCCGACCTGGTGAAAGTCGACATCCTGCTGCAGGGCGAGGCGGTGGACGCGTTCAGTGCCATCGTGCACAAGGACGCCGCCGCCGCCTACGGAAACAAGATGACCACCAAGCTCAAGGAACTCATTCCCCGCCAGCAGTTCGAGGTGCCGGTTCAGGCCGCGATCGGATCGAAAATCATTGCTCGGGAGAATATTCGGGCGATCCGCAAGGACGTGCTGTCCAAGTGCTACGGCGGCGACATCACCCGCAAGCGCAAGCTGCTGGAGAAGCAGAAGGAAGGCAAGAAGCGGATGAAGACCATCGGGCGGGTCGACGTGCCGCAGGAGGCCTTCGTCGCGGCGCTGTCCACCGATTCGGCTGCGGACAAAGCGAAGAAGTAACGGTCACCCCCTCCCGCGAGCGTGCGTAGTTGTACGCAGTCAGCGGCGTGTCCGCGTACAGACACGCACGCTCCCGGTAGGCGGGGCGACCTACATCGGCGCGTTCGCGGGCTGGAACACCCCGGAGCTGTCCGACTCCTCCTCGGCGCGGATCACGTGCACGACCGCGTTGATCAACGCCAGGTGGGTGAACGCCTGCGGGAAGTTGCCCAGGTGGCGTCCGGTGCGCGGTTCGATCTCCTCGGCGTAGAGGTGCAGCGGGCTGGCGAACGACAGCAGCCGCTCGCACAGGTGCTTGGCGCGGCTGACCTCGCCGATCTCCACCAGCGCTGACACCAGCCAGAACGAGCAGATGGTGAAGGTGCCCTCTTCGCCGGCGAGCCCGTCGTCGGTCTCGTCGGTGCGGTAGCGCAGCACCAGGCCGTCCTCGGTGAGCTCGTCGGCGATCGCCAGCACGGTGGCGCGCACCCGCGGGTCATCCGGCGGCAGGAACCGGGTGAGCACCACCTGCAGCAGCGAGGCGTCCAACGCGTCGCTGCCGTAGCTCTGGGTCAGCACGCCGCGCGAATCCACGCCCTTGGCCAGCACGTCGGCCTTGATCTCCTCGGCGATCGCCCGCCACTTCTGCGCGTAGCTGCGCTCGCCGTGCAGGTCGGCCAGCTTCGAACCGCGGTCCAGCGCCACCCAGCACATCACCTTCGACGACGTGAAATGCTGCGGTTCGCCGCGAACCTCCCAGATGCCGCGGTCGGGTTCGCGCCAGTGCTTGATCGCCTCCTCCACCTGCTGCTTGAGCACCGGCCACAGCGTCTCCGGAATCTGCTCACGCGACTTGGCGTGCAGGTAGACCGAGTCGAGCATGGTGCCCCAGATGTCGTGCTGGCTCTGGCTGAACGCGCCGTTGCCGATCCGTACCGGCCGCGCGTTGTCGTATCCGGACAGATGGTCCAGCTCGCCCTCGACGAGTTCGCGTTCGCCGCCGACCCCGTACATCACTTGCAGCGGGCGGGGTTCGTCGTTGTTGGCGCCGGACACGTCGGCGATGAACGCGAAGAAGTCGTCGGCCTCCCGGTCCAAGCCCAACGTGTAGAGACCCCACAGCGCGAACGTGGAGTCGCGCACCCACGCGTAGCGGTAGTCCCAGTTGCGTTCGCCCTGCGGCGTCTCCGGCAGCGAGGTGGTGCTGGCCGCGAGCAGCGCACCGGTCGGGGAGTAGGTCAGCCCCTTCAGGGTCAGCGCGCTGCGCTGCAGGTACGTCCGCCACGGGTGGTCGGGGAAGTCACCGATGTTGATCCACTGCCGCCAGCATTCGGCGGTGTTCCACAGTTTTCGGGCGGCTTCCTCGTAGTTCTGCGGTGCGGGATGCCCGGACCAGCTCAGCGCGACGAACACGTTGTCGCCCTCTTTGAGGCGGGTGCGGGCCCGTGCCTCGCTGCCTTCGAGCCCGAGCCGCAGGTTCGAGGTCAGCCGCAGCGTCGGATGGCTGTCGGGATCGTGTTTGGCCCGCCCAACGGCCTCGCTGTACCCGTCGGTCGAATACTCCCAGGTGGCGCCGGCCCGGTGGTAGTCGAAGGCGGGTTCGCAGTTCATCGTCAACTCCACCGTCCCGCTGACGCAGCGGGCGCTGCGCAGCAGGATGTGTTCGGCGTCCCAGTCCGTCGGGGTGCGGCGGTGCGTGGCCGATCGGTGCTGAATGTCATGCCACGGCCCCATCACCAGCGCATCGCGCACGATCAGCCAGCCGGTGTGGGTCTGCCAGGTGGTCTCCAGGATCAGGCTGCCGGGCAGGTAGCGCCGCGCCGGCGGCACCGACACACCGTAGGGCCCCAGCCGGAAATGACCGGCAGTGCGGTCCAGGATCGCACCGAACACGCTCGGTGAGTCGGGCCGCGGCAGGCACATCCATTCCACCGACCCGGCCGGCGAGATCAGGCAGGTGTTCTCGCAGTCGGACAGGAATGCGTAGTCGGCGATCGGCGGAAATGGGTTGCGTAACTGTGCCGCCGCCGTATACGGCACCGGTGCGGTGACCGAGAGCGGGGTGCGTTCGTGTGGCTCGCTGGCTCCCTGGGTACCGGTGGACGGGGTTTGCAGGACCATGTCGCCATCATCGCTGTCCGACCGGCTCGTCGTCCAACCGCCCTACCGCGTGTCCCGAGTGATTTCGCCCGGCTGGCGACCGTCCATCGGGTGGGCGGAATAGGGTGGGTGGCGTGGTCGGATTCCTCAGCTGGTGGGACGGCGTCGAACTGTGGCTGTCCGGGCTCGGTTTCGTGGTGCAGACCGTGGTGGTGATGCCGGTGGTGCTGGTCCTGGCCTACGGGTTGGCGGTATCGCTGGATGCGCTGCTGGGTAACGGCATCCGGCTGATGCACCGCAGCCGCGCGCGTGACGAGGTGTCTTGATGGGCGGACTGCCACGATCGCGGGTGACGCTGGTGCTGGTCATCCTCATCGTGCTGGTGATCGTCAGCTGGCTGCTGACCCGCTGAGGGAGCCGCGGTTCTGTTAGGCTTCCGGCATGCTCGCGGCCCACGTTGTGCACTGTTGTCGCTGACTTCCCGTCGCGCACCGGTGCTGCGGTTTCCGCCAACGTAGCTGCTGATCGGTTTCGGTGCGCGACGACGGATTTCCTGTCCGTTTCGTCTGCACCGGAAGGTCACTGATGCCGAACACCGTCACCCGCTGCGCGACATTGGCGCTGACCGTGTGCCTCGCCGCATGCGGCGGCGGCCCGAGCGACGTGGTCGGCGACAGCGGGCCGGCGGGCGCGCGCACCAGCATCACCCTGGTGGCCTACGCGGTACCGGAACCCGGCTGGCGCAAGGTGATTCCGGCGTTCAACGAATCCGAGCAGGGCGCCGACGTGCGAGTGGTCACCTCCTACGGCGCGTCCGGCGACCAATCGCGCGGCGTCGCCGCCGGAAAACCCGCTGACGTGGTCAATTTCTCGGTGGAACCCGACATCAGCCGGCTGGTCGCCGCCGGCAAAGTGTCCGCCGACTGGAACGCCGATGCCACCAAAGGGATCCCGTTCGGCTCGCTGGTGACCCTGGTGGTCCGCGACGGCAACCCGAAACACCTCCACGATTGGGACGACCTGCTGGCGCCCGGGGTGGAGGTTGTCACTCCCAGTCCGCTGAGCTCCGGGTCGGCCAAATGGAACCTGCTGGCCCCCTATGCGGCCAAGAGCGATGGCGGCAAGAACCCGCAGGAGGGCCTTGACTTCGTCGACAAGCTCGTCAGCGACCACGTCAAGCTGCGGCCCGGCTCGGGGCGGGAGGCCACCGACGTCTTCCTGCAGGGCGGCGGTGACGTCCTGATCAGCTACGAGAACGAAGCGATCGCCATCGAACGCAACGGCAAGCCGGTGGCCCACGTCAACCCGCCGCAGACCTTCAAGATCGAGAACCCGATGGCGGTGCTCAGCACGACGGCCCATCTCGACGCCGCCACCGCGTTCAAGAACTTCCAGTACACCGCGCAGGCCCAGAAGTTGTGGGCGCAGGCCGGCTTCCGTCCGGTCGATCCGGCCGTCGCCGCCGAGTACGCCGCCGACTTCCCGGCACCGGAGAAGCTGTGGACGATTGCCGATCTCGGTGGCTGGGAGACGGTGGATGCCCAGCTGTTCGACAAACACGGCGGCAGCATCACCAAGATCTACACGAAGGCGACCGGATGACGGCGGTGCTGATCTCGGAAGCCGAAGGCGGGCCACCGGATTCCGGGCCGCTGCCGCAGTTGCGCGGGACGGGGCAGGTTTCGCTGCGGATCGGTGCCGCGGTGGTGTGGCTGTCGGTGATCGTGCTGGCACCGCTGGCCGCGATCGCCTGGCAGGCGGCCGGTGGTGGCTGGCGGGCGTTCTGGCTGGCGGTCAGCTCGCATGCGGCACTGGACTCGTTCCGGGTGACGCTGACGCTGTCCGCCGGTGTCACCCTCGTCAACCTGGTGTTCGGCCTGCTGATCGCCTGGGTGCTGGTGCGCGACGACTTCGTCGGCAAACGACTGCTCGACGTGATCATCGATCTGCCGTTCGCACTGCCCACGATCGTCGCCAGCCTGGTGATGCTGGCGCTGTACGGTCCGGCCAGCCCGGTCGGCCTGCATCTGCAGCACACCGCATGGGGCGTCGGTCTGGCGCTGGCGTTCGTCACCCTGCCGTTCGTCGTCCGTGCGGTCCAGCCGGTGCTGCTGGAGATCGACCGCGACGTAGAAGAGGCCGCGGCGTCGCTGGGCGCCTCGGGTGCGACGATCTTTCGCACCGTGGTGCTGCCGTCGCTGACCCCGGCGCTGCTCACCGGTGCGGGACTTGCCTTCTCCCGCGCGATCGGCGAATTCGGGTCGGTGGTGCTGATCGGCGGGGCGGTGCCGGGCAAGACCGAGGTGTCGTCGCAGTGGATCCGCACCCTGATCGAGAATGACGACCGCGTCGGCGCGGCAGCGATCTCGATCGTGTTGCTGTCGATCGCCTTCGCTGTGCTGATGGTGCTGCGCCTGGTGGGATCGCGGGCGACCAGCCGGCAGGAGCGGGCCGCATGAGCACGCGCGCCTGGGTGCGCTATCTCACCCGATTCGTGGCGCTGGGCTACATTCTGGTGCTGTTGGCCGTGCCGGTGGGGCTCATCTTGTGGCGCAGCTTTTCTCCCGGGTTCGGCCAGTTCTGGGCCTACATCAGCACGCCCGCCGCGATCTCCGCGTTGGACCTGACGCTGCTGGTGGTCGCGATCGTCGTGCCGCTCAACGTGATATTCGGCATTCCGACCGCACTGCTGCTGGCCCGCAGCAGGTTTCGCGGCAAGTCGGTCCTGCAGGTGATCGTCGACTTGCCGTTCGCGGTCTCGCCGATCATCGTCGGTGTGGCGCTGATCGTGCTGTGGGGATCGGCGGGGGTGTTCGGCTTCGTCGAGCACGCCTGGGGGTTGAAGATCATCTTCGGCTTTCCGGGCATCGTGCTGGCCAGCATCTTCGTCACGCTGCCGTTCGTGATCCGCGAGGTCGAACCGGTGCTGCATGAACTGGGCACCGACATGGAGGAGGCGGCTGCCACGCTGGGATCGAATTGGTGGCAGACGTTCTGGCGGATCACCCTGCCGTCGATCCGCTGGGGCCTGACCTACGGGATCGTGCTGACCGTCGCCCGCACCCTCGGCGAATACGGAGCGGTGCTGATCGTGTCGTCGAACCTGCCCGGCAAATCGCAGACGCTCACGCTGCTGGTCTCCGATCGTTACAACCGCGGCGTCGAATACGGCGCCTACGCACTGTCGGTCCTGCTGATGGCGGTCTCGGTGCTGGTGCTGGTCGTCCAGGTTTTACTGGATGCCCGGCGGCGCACCGGCAAGGAGGTGTCATGACTACCGATGCGATCACCGTGCGCGGCGCCAACAAACGCTACGGAGATTTCGCCGCGCTGGACAACGTTGACTTCACCGTCCCGTCCGGCTCGCTGACCGCGCTGCTGGGGCCCAGCGGCTCGGGCAAGTCGACCCTGCTGCGGGCGATCGCCGGCCTGGATCACCCGGACAGCGGAACCATCACCATCAACGGACGCGACGTCACCGGTGTGTCGCCGCAGCGCCGCGGGATCGGGTTCGTGTTCCAGCACTACGCGGCGTTCAAGCACATGACGGTGCGCGACAACGTGGCCTACGGGCTGAAGATCCGCCGGCTGCCCAAGGCCGAGATCAAAAGCAAGGTCGACGACTTGCTGGAGGTGGTGGGGCTCAGCGGGTTTCAGACCCGCTATCCCAGCCAGCTGTCCGGCGGCCAGCGTCAGCGCATGGCGCTGGCCCGCGCGCTGGCGGTCGACCCGGAGGTGCTGCTGCTCGACGAGCCGTTCGGTGCGCTGGACGCCAAGGTGCGCGACGACCTGCGGGCGTGGCTGCGCCGCCTGCACGACGAAGTGCACGTCACCACGGTGCTGGTCACCCATGATCAGGCCGAGGCGCTGGATGTGGCTGATCGGATCGCCGTTTTGAACCACGGCCGCATCGAACAGCTCGGCTCGCCGACCGAGGTGTACGACACCCCGGCGAACGCCTTCGTGATGTCGTTTCTGGGGGCGGTGTCGTCGCTGAACGGGGTGCTGGTGCGCCCACATGACATCCGGGTCGGCCGCACCCCGGACATGGCCATGCCCGCCGCTGACGGCACAGCCCCCGCTGCGTCTGTCGGCGTGGTGCGTGCGCTCGTCGACCGGGTGGTGGCGCTGGGATTCGAGGTGCGGGTCGAGTTGACCAACGCGGCCACCAAAGCGCCGTTTATCGCGCAGATCACCCGCGGCGACGCCGAAGCGCTGGCGTTGAAAGAGGGTGACACCGTGTATGTGCGGGCCACCCGGGTGCCCGCGCTGGGGTAGGTTCGGCCGCCCCGCCTGAGCGGCGACAATGGTGTATTTCTACCATCAGCTTGCTAGAATTCTACCGTGAGCCTCAACATCAAAAGCGCAAAGGCAGTGGCGTTGGTGCGCGAGTTGGCGGCGCGCACCGGAACCAGCCAGACGGCAGCGGTCGAGGACGCGGTCGCCCGCCGCCTCGCCGAGATCGATCAGGTCGAAGACGGTCGCGCCGAAGCGCGGCGCGCGGCAGCCGAGCAGGTCCTGGACGAACTCGACGCCGCTCTCGCCGACCAGGACAAACAGGCGATTCGGCGCGATATCGCCGAGCTCTACGACGATGCGGGCCTGCCACGATGATCGTCGACACCTCGGCCGTCGTCGCCATCGTCCTCGGTGAGACCGGCGCGGGCGAACTCAAAGATGCGTTGGCCCGCTCGACCGGTTCGCGAATGTCAGCGGCGTCGTATGTGGAATTGTGCGCGGTGCTGGCCCGCCGGAACCGGCCCGAGGTCAGTCGTCTGGTGGACCGGTTGCTTGGTGCCTACGACATTCACATCAAGTCTTTCGATCCCGAACAGGCGCATGTCGCCGCTCAGGCCTACCGTGACTACGGACGCGGGAGTGGCCACCCGGCCGGGCTCAACCTCGGCGACACCTACAGCTACGCGCTGGCGTCGGTCAGCGGCGAGCCTCTCCTCTATCAGGGTGATGACTTCGCCCACACCGACATCCGTTCAGCGTGCTGACGTGGCAGCGCAGAGTCAGGCGGCGAGCTCGCGTGCCAGCGCCTCTTCGTAGCGGTCCAGCACGGTGGCGGCCACCAGCCGGTGCGCGCCGAGCGGTTCGGCCATCGGAATCCCGTCCCGGCGCGCGTAATCGGCGACGCCGTCGGTGATCCGGCCGTGCGCCAGGAACCACGGGGCGATCGCCAGCCGGGTGGCACCCCGCATGCGGAGGCGTTCGGCAGCCTCCGGCACCGATGGAACAGGGCCGGTGGCGTAGCAGACTTCGACTCCCGCCCACCGGGTTCCACGCGCCAGCCGGGTGCCGACCTGCGACGTCCTTGCGTTAGCAGCGGGGTTGGAGGAACCGACCGCCACCACCAGCACACCCAGCTCCGCGTCGAACCGTGACACGCCAAGCGCACGCAGCCGCTCGCCCATGACGTGCAGCAGCCGGTCATCCTCGCCAAGGGCGGCCGCCTGGGTAACGGGCGCACCGGCTTCGGCGATGACGGCGGGGATGTCGATCCGCGCGTGGTAGGCGCTGGCCAGCAGGAACGGCACCACCGTGACATCGCCGGCGCGTACCTCGCCCAGCACGTCACGCAGGTTCGGCGAACTCTGCTCGCAGAAGGCCACCCGCACATCCACATCCGGCGCAAGCCGGCGCAGGTGGCCCGCCACCGCCCGGGTGTTGGCAGCCGAGCGTGGATTCCTGCTGCCGTGCGCGGTCAGGATCAGCGTGCTCACGATGCGTGCAGCCCGCATTCGGTTTTGGCGGTTCCCTGCCACCGTCCGCTGCGTGGATCGGCGCCGGGCAGCGGTTTGGCCGTGCACGGCGCGCAGCCGATTGACGGATAGCCCTCATCGACAAGAGGATTGACCAGCACGTTGTGCTCGGCGATGTAAGCGGCCAGTTCGTCGTCGGTCCAGGTGGCCAGCGGGTTGACCTTCACCAGACCGAACTGCTCGTCGAAGCTGACCAGTGGCGCGTTGGCGCGGGTCGGAGCCTCGACCCGCCGCAGTCCGGTCACCCACGCCGAGTAATCGCTCAGCGTCCGGGCCAGTGGAACCACTTTGCGCAGTCGGCAGCACTCCGCCGGATTACGGGCGAACAAGTCCTTGCCGAGCATCGAGTCCTGCTGGGCCACCGTGAATTCCGGAGTGACGTTGACCAGTTCGATGTCGTAGACCGCAGCCACCGCGTCACGGGTGCCGATGGTCTCGGCGAAGTGGTACCCGGTGTCCAGGAACAGCACCGGCACGCCGGGGCGCACCTTGGCCGCCAGGTCCACCAGCACGGCGTCCTGCATATTCGACGCCGTGATCCAGCTGCCGGGGAAGTTCTCGTCGGTCCAGCGCAGCAGATCGGTGGCCGTTGCGCCGTCGAGTTCGGCGGCACCGCGGGCGGCCAGGTCGCGCAGCTGCTGCTCGGTCAGGTCGGCCCGCGTCATCGCAGATCATCCTCTTCGGCCCGCATCGCCCACTGTGCGAAGCGCTCACCGTGCTCGCGGCCCTTGATGAAGTTGCGCACGACGCGCTCGATGTAGTCGCCGAGCTCGTCGCTGTACACCTTGTGCTGGCGCAGTTTTCGGCCGAAACCGCTGTCGGCGCCCAGGCTGCCACCCAGATGCACCTGGAAGCCCGGAACCGAGTTGCCGTTGCCGTCGTCGATCATCTGGCCCTTGAGTCCGATGTCGGCGACCTGGATGCGTGCGCACGAGTTGGGGCAGCCGTTGATGTTGACCGTGACCGGCACGTCCAGCAGTGCGTTGAGGTCCTCGAGCCGGCGTTCCAGCTCCGGGACCAGGCCCTGGGCCCGCACCCGGGTCTCGACGAACGACAGCTTGCAGAACTCCAGACCGGTGCACGCCATCAGGTTGCGCCGCCACGGCGACGGGTTGGCCGGCAACCCGAGCGCATCCAATTCGGCGAGCACCTCGTCGAGCGCGGCGTCGGGCACGTCGAGGATGATCAGCTTCTGGTACGGGGTGAGCCGGGCCCGGTCGGAGCCGACCCGCTCCATCAACTCGGCGACCTTGGTCAACACGGTGCCCGACACCCGCCCGGAGATCGGCGCGACCCCGATCGCGTTGAGCCCGTTGCGGGTCTTCTGCACCCCGACGTGGTCGATGGTGGCGGTGGGCTGCTCGGGAGCGGGGCCGTCGATCAACGGCCGCTTGAGGTACTCGGTCTCCAGAACTTCCCGAAACTTCTCCACGCCCCAGTCCTTGACCAGGAACTTCAGCCGAGCCTTGGCGCGCAGCCGCCGGTAGCCGTAGTCGCGGAAGATCGAGGTGACGCCCTCCCACACGTCCGGCGCCTCGTCGAGCGGCACCCACACGCCGAGCCGCTGCGCCAGCATCGGGTTGGTGGACAGCCCGCCGCCCACCCAGACGTCCAGGCCGGGGCCGTGCTCGGGGTGGTTGACGCCGATGAACGAGATGTCGTTGACCTCGTGGGCGACGTCCTGCAGGCCCGACACCGCCGTCTTGTATTTACGCGGCAGATTGGCGTACTCCGGGTTGCCCACGTAGCGCCGGACGATCTCGTCCAACGCGGGGGTGGCGTCGAGAACCTCGTCGAGCGACTCGCCGGCCAGCGGCGAGCCGAGCATGCCGCGGGGGCAGTCGCCGCACGCCTCGGTGGTCTGCAGACCCACCGCGGCAAGCCGGTCCCAGATCTCCGGGACGTCTTCGATCCTGATCCAGTGGTACTGCAGGTTCTGCCGGTCGGAGATGTCGGCGGTGTCGCGGGCGAACTCCGTCGAAATCGTGCCCAGGGTGCGGACCGCCTCCGCCGACAGCGCCTTGCCGTCGCAGCGCACCCGCATCATGAAGTATTCGGCTTCCAGCAGGTCGGCGTTCTCGTCGCCGGTCCAGGTGCCGTCGTAGCCCTGTTCGCGCTGGGTGTAGAGACCCATCCAGCGGAACCTGCCCCGCAGATCGTCCTTGTCGATGCTGTCGAACCCCTGCTTGGCGTAGATGTCGACGATCCGGGCTCGCACATTGAGCGCCGGGTCGTCTTTCTTGAGCTGCTCACTGGCGTTGAGCGGCTCGCGGTGGCCCATCGCCCACTGGCCTTCGGCGCGTTGCTTGGCGGGGCGTTTGGCGGGCGGTGCTGACGGTGTGACGGTCAATTGGGTCTCCTTGCGGGGAGCCGGCCGGGAGGCGCAGAGCCGGAACCTGGCCGGCGACGCGAATCCGGCAGCCAGCTGGGAAGAACTGTGTGGGCGGGGCTACAGGATCAAGGCAGACAGCGACAGCTGCAGACACGCTTGAGATCGATATGACGCCGCGACACCAGGGGGATCCCGGATTTGGGACCGGACTCGGTGCAGTAGGCGGCAGCCACGGGAGCGATTATGCCATGGATACCGAAAATCTTCCCTACCGGGTCAAAGTTGTGATCAGCGTGAGCAAAACTCGATGAGTGCTCCGTTCGACCGCTGGGCGGGGGGAAGGCGGGTGAGGTTAGTGGAGATGCTGGACTACCAATACGAGCCGTACGAACCGGTGTGGGGGCCCCCGGCGCCCCCGGCGCCGGCGCGTCGGCGCCGCAGCGGTCGGGCCGTCGTCCGCCGCTGGCTGGGCGTGCTGAGCCTGATCGCCGCGGTGGCGGGTGGCGGCTGGTTGGGCCTGCAGCATTATCAGACGCACGTCGCCGCAGATCAGGCGCTTGCCGCTGCGCAGAGCTACGTGCTGCGGATGACCAACATCGACGTGGAGACCATCGACGAGGCTTTCAGCGGCATGTCCGACGGCGCGGCCGGAGAATTCCGCGGCATGCATGAGAAGTCCGGCGCGAAACTGCGTGAGGTCCTCATTGCCAACAACGCCGTCGCGCGCGGGTACATCACCGAGTCGACGGTGAAGTCGGCCAGCAAGGACAAGGCCGTGGTGGTCCTGCTGGTCACCCAGTCAGTGACCAATTCAACAACCCCGGTACCCGTGATCGACCGCAGCCGGATCCGGATGACCATGGACAAGGTCGACGGCAGGTGGCTGGCCAGCAAGGTGGAGCTGCTGTGATCGCCGTGCGACCGGCGACCGGCTTGGCGGCGGCGGCAGTGGCCGCGGCGGCCGTGTGCGCCGCCGTGATCACCGGGTCGGCCGGCGCTGAGACGGTCAACTGGAACGCCGTCGCGCAATGTGAATCCGGCGGCAACTGGGCGGCCAACACCGGCAACGGCGCCTACGGCGGTCTGCAGATCGAACCGTCCACCTGGGCCGCCAACGGTGGCACCGGGTTGCCCTCGCAGGCCAGCGAGCAGGAGCAGATCGCGGTGGCGAACCGCATTCTGGCCACCCAGGGGCCCGGTGCGTGGCCGACCTGCCTGGGTGGCGGCCTGGGCGGCGGCGCCGGGATGGCCCCGATCGGCTCGCTGACCCATCTGCTGACCGGCCTCCTCGGCGGAGGTATCTGAACCTGCGGGTGGCCGTTCCCGCGTGGCAGGATCGGGCGTGATGACGCTGAGTTCGACATCGGCCGATCTGCCCGACGTGCAACCGACCCCGCAACGCCCGTTCGGGGTGTATGTGCACGTGCCGTTCTGCCTGACCCGGTGCGGCTACTGCGACTTCAACACCTACACGCCGGCGGAACTGGGCGGCACCAACCCGGACGCCTGGGTGGCGGCGCTGGACCGGGAGTTGGAGTTGGCCGCGGCGAGGCTGAACGCCCCGGCGGCGGACACGGTGTTCGTCGGGGGCGGAACGCCTTCGCTGCTGGGCGGGCCGCGGTTGGCTGCGGTGCTCGGCGCCGTGCAAAAGCACTTCGGGCTCGCCCCCGCCGCCGAGGTCACCACCGAAGCCAACCCCGAGTCCACGTCCCCGGAGTTCTTCGACGCGATCCGGGCCGCCGGCTTCACCCGGGTGTCGCTGGGCATGCAGTCGGCGGTGCCGCACGTGCTGGCTGTTCTGGACCGGGTGCACTCGCCGGGGCGGCCGGTGACGGCGGCCCGGGAGGCGCTGGCAGCCGGCTTCGAGCATCTCAACATCGACCTCATCTACGGCACCCCGGGTGAATCCGACGCGGACGTGGCGCGATCCGTCGACGTGGCGTTGGACGCCGGCGTCGATCACGTGTCGGCCTACGGGCTGATCGTCGAGGAGGGCACCGCGCTGGCCCGACGGATCAAACGCGGCGAGTTGCCCGCGCCCGACGACGACGTGCTGGCCCATCGCTATGAGTTGGTGGACGCGCAACTGCGCGCGGCGGGCATGGACTGGTACGAGGTGTCCAACTGGAGCCGGCCCGGTGCGCAGTGCCGACACAACCTCGGCTACTGGACCGGCGGTCAGTGGTGGGGTGCCGGGCCGGGGGCGCACAGCTGCGTCGGCGCAGTCCGGTGCTGGAATGTCAAGCACCCCAACGCTTACGCGCAGCTGCTCGGCGATGGGACGCTTCCCGTCGCGGGGTTCGAGCAACTCGACGGCGTCGCCGAGCACACCGAGGAGGTGATGCTGCGGCTGCGGCTGCACGACGGGCTGGGGGTCGACCACCTGGACGCGGGGGAGCAGCAGCGTGCCGCGGTCGCCGTCGCCGACGGGCTGCTGCACGCCGAAGGCGAGCGCCTGGTGCTCACCGACCGCGGCCGGCTGCTGGCCGATGCGGTGGTGCGTTCGGTTCTCGGATAGCCAGTCAGCTCGCGGAGTGCTCCGCCTCCGGGGTGCGGGCCAGATAGTCGGCCAGCAGGCTGCTCACCATCGATTCGATGCTCGACTCGATCGACGACGCCAGCGTGGCCGTGACCGAGGCGACGGCCTGGGCGCGGAACCGCACCAGCATGGTGATCAGCTCGGCGATCTGGGTATCCGCGGGTAACGGCTCGCCGGGTTTGATCAGCTTCACCACATGCCCGGCGCCGGCCCGCACCAGCAGGTCGCTGATCGCATCGATGTGCGGGAGAACCTGTTCGTGCAGGTCGATCAGCTGGTCCAGGCCGATCCCGTAGCCGCGGATCTCGTTGAACGCTTCGATCAGCCGAGGCCGCAGCACGCTGGCGGTAGCGCCGTCGACGCGGATCAAACCGAGCGTCACCAGCCGGTCGAACGCCCGCGGGTCGCCGACCAGTCGCTCGGCGTCCGCGCGCGGCATGGTCTCGGCTGGTTCGGTGGTCCAGGTGCCCGCGATCGCGTTCTCCAGCCCGAGCACGTCGCCCAGATTCTTGCCCTCCTGCCAGGCGCCGAGCATCTCTTTGACGTGCGCGATGGTGTAGCCGCGGTCGAGCATGGACGTGATCAGCCGGAGCCGGGTCAGGTGGGTGTCGTTGAACAGCGCGATCCGCCCGACCCGCAACGGCGGCGGCAGCAGGCCCCGGTCCCGATACACCCGGAGGTTGCGGGTGGTGGTGCCGGCCAGCCGGGCCAGGTCGTCGATCCGGTATTCCCCGGACGTGGTGGTGTCATGCGGCTGGCGGACCGCGGCGTCGAACAACTGCGCCACCCAGTTGTGCAGCTGGGCCTCGATCATCTCGCGGGACTGACGCCGGACCCGGCGCGGCGCACGCCGCAGGTTGGCCAGCACCGCGCTGATGGTGATCTCGGTGCGGGTCATGACACCGCGTGATAGTCGGCCAACCGGAAACCGCGCATCTGCCGAAGGTACTGGGTGGCGAACCCCGGATACATCGCCGCGTTGAATCCGTCCGCGGTCAGATACCAGCTGCTGCACCCCGACATCCAGGTGGTCCGGTTCAGCCGCTTCTGAATCGATGCGTTGTGCCGGCGCTGGACGTCTTCCCGCACGTCCAGGTAGCGCAGACCGCCGTCGCGGATGGTGGTGATGGCCCGCACCGCGTAGTCGAGTTGGCCCTCGATGTAGACCAGCAGCGAGTTGTGGCCCGGGCCGGAGTTGGGACCCGTCATGAAGAACAGGTTCGGGTAGCCGTGTGCCTGGATGCTCTTGTAAGCGCTTGCGCCACGGGCCCATTCGTCTGCCAGGGATCGGCCGGACCGGCCGGTTACCGGGAACGGCGGGCCGGTCAGGTGCACGTCGTAGCCGGTGGCGAACACGATGGCGTCCAGGTGGTGTTCGACGCCGTCACTGGTTCGGATGCCGACTGGGCTGATCGTGGCGATCGGCCAGTCGATCAGCTTGCAGTTGTCGCGCTGCAGGGCGGGGTAGTAGTCGCTGGAGATCAGCATGCGTTTGCAGCCCGGGGCGAAATCCGGGGTGAGCTGGCGGCGCAACCACGGATCCTTGACGGCCAGCCGTAGGTGCGCCTTGCCCAGCTGGGCGGCCAGCGCGGTCAACGGGGTGTCCCACACCAGTGCGGTGGCGGTGACCTCATGGCTCCAGAACAGCAGTTGCCGGGCAAGTTGCTGAGCAGCAGGAACTTTCGCGAACAGTTCCTGTACTGCTGCCGGTATCGCCACATCGGCGCGCGGCATCACCCAACCCGGAGTGCGCTGGAACACCTTCACGGATCCGGCTTGCTTGACCAGCTCCGGAATGATCTGGACGGCGCTCGCCCCGGTGCCGACGACGCCGACCCGCTTATCGGTGAAGTCGTAGCCGTGGTCCCAGTGCGCGCTGTGGATCTTGTGTCCGGCGTAGCTGTCCAGCCCGCGAATGTCGGGGAGGCTGGAATCCGGTAGCGGGCCGGAGGCCAGCACCACGGTGCGCGCCCGAAACCGTTTGCGCCCCGCGCTGACCGTCCAGACCCCGGCGTCGGAGTCGAACGAGAGGCCGGTGACCTCGGTGCCGAATCGGATGTGCCGGCGCACGTCGAACCGGTCGGCCATCTCCTCGATGTGGGCGCAGATCTCGGCGGCCGGCGAGTAGGCGCGCGACCAGGTCGGGTTGCCCGCGAACGAGAACGAGTACAGCAGCGATGGAATGTCGCAGGCCGCACCGGGATAGCGGGTGTCGCGCCAGGTTCCGCCGACCCGGTCGCCGCGCTCCAGGATCACGATGTCGTTCTCGCCGCGGATACCTGCTTCGGTGAGCTTGATCGCGGCGCCGATACCGGTGAAGCCCGCGCCGACGATCAGCGCCTGATAGATGTGGTCGGCTGCCGCCGGCGCTCGGGGTGCCACGGTGTCAGGCCGCCGGGTCGTGGGTGAGTTCTTTGAACCAGCTCGGGATCGGCTTCAAAAGCGCCCGTGGGTAGCGATCGGAAAGCCACACCATCGAGTTGGCCAGCAGATGGTAGGGGTGGCGCGGGTTGACGACCATCGCCGCATGCCGCTTGAGCAGTTGGTAGGTGGGCACTCGCCAGGTCGCCTCGGCGCGGTCGCCGAGGTGCTTGAAGCGTTTGACCGCGTTGTACAGGCGTTCGGGTTCCATGCCCATATCGGCAAGCTCGTTGCGCACCCGGTTGAGCAGCGGCAGGTACATCAACGTGCCGATGATCAGGCCCGGCGATGCCACGTTGCCGACGAAGTCGATGGCGAGTTTGCGCGCGTGCGCGTGGCCGATCATGTCCAGCACTTCGAAATCGACCGCGAGGTGCCGGGATTCATCGTTGTTGATCTTCTCGAACACCTGGTGGCAGACCGGATCTTCGACCTCGTCGAGGAGGAACTTCAGCAGCGCGCCGTCCAGCGCCACCTCCAGCATCGGGATGACGGTGCCCAGGATCGACAGGGACATCCCGTCGGCGTAGCTGTCCAGCCACTGCATGGCCAGCCGGATGTTGACATTCGGTTCGGGCATCTCGCCGTCGTCGAGCATGCCCCAGCGCTTCATCAGCGCCAGTTCGGCGTTGGCGTGGCGTTGCTCCTCGGCGTGGAAGTATCGGTAGATCTCGGCCAGCGTCGGCGTCGGCGCTTTCTTCGCCAGGGCGGCGAATCCGCGGGCGCCGATGTTCTCGATCCAGCACAGGTCGGCCATGAACGCCTTGAGCTTGGGGCGGAACTCATCGTCGATGGTCTCGGCTCCCGGTGCGCCCCAGTCGATGTCGGCGAGCGCCCACTGGCGGTCCTTGATCTTGTCGAGCATCACGGTCATGTCGATACTCATTCGGCACTCCTTACCGAGTAGCGGGCCGCCCGGCCAATCGGTTAGCCAGACCGAGAGTCCAGGTGTAGCTTCCGGGTGCGAGACGCTTTGTGCCCCAGATGAGTTTGGCGTCCAACTGGGGTATGCAGTAGAGGTCTCCGCGGTCGTTGGCATCCAGGCAACCGCGTGCCACCCGGGCCGCGGAGAACCCGGTCCAGCGCATCGCGGTGTTGGCCAGGCTGGCTGTGCCGGCCGGGATTCGGCCGGATTCGACGATGTTGGTCTTGACGAACGTCGGGCACAGCACGGTGACGGCGACGCCGGTGCCGGAAAGTTCGGCGGCCAGCGTCTCCGACAGCGACAGCACACCGGCCTTGCTGACGTTGTAGGGGCCCATGCCGGGCGCTGCGGCGAAGGCGGCCGCCGAGGCGACGTTGATGATGCCGCGAGGCTGTGTTGCTGCGGGCGCCGAGGCGGGCGGATTCCGAAGCATCGGGGCGAACACATGGCAACCGTGGATCGGGCCCCACAGGTTCACCGCCAGCGTCCAGTGCCAGTCGTCGAGCGACATCTCGCCGATCGGGCTGCCGCCGATGCCGACGCCGGCGTTGTTGATCACCAGCGTGGGCGGACCGCCGAACCAGGACTGCGCGGCGGCGGCCAGGTCTTGCACCTCATCGATCTTTGACACATCGCAGCGCACCGCGACGGCCTTTCCGCCCCCGTCGGTGATGGTGTCCACGGTCCGCTGTGCGGCGACCTCGTCGAGATCACTGCAGACCACCGAGCCGCCACGGTTCGCCAGTTCGACGGCGAACGCTTCGCCGATGCCACTGCCGGCCCCGGTGACCACCGCGGACGCATGGTGACTGCGTCCCTTGGAGCCGTTGGGCAGGCCGGGCAGGCTGGGCAGACCGATCACGCGATAAGTCAACAGCGAATGGTGACATTAGTCAATGGCATGATTCGGCGCGCCGGTCCGCGGACATGTCAGTCTCGGACGACGGGTGGCCCAGGACAACTGCCGGGTAGGGTGACGAAGGTTCGGGCGGGGGGATCGCACCCGCGCAGACTCGAGGAGGCGTTATGGCGGTGAAGTTGTTTGCCACCGGGGTGATCGCCGCGGCGGCCACGGTCGGACTGGCACTCGGCGGCTCGACCACGTCAGGAATCGCCGCAGCCGGGCCGCCACCTGCGCCCGCGCCTCCGGTGCCCGCACCCGCCCAGAGCGCGCCGCTGCCCACACCCGACGAAGTGTCCGGCCTGCTGACCAGGCTGACCGATCCGGGTGTCGACTACAAGGAGAAGGGAAACCTGGTCGAGAACGGCATCGACTCGCGGGAAGGTCACGGGCTCGACCACGAGTTGCACAAGGACGCCAGGGACGGTGAGCTGCCCTACACGTTCGACGTGCTGAACGTGGTGCCGGCGGGGCCCGATCAGGCGCTCGCCAATGTGACGATGTCGGGTCCCAAGATGCCGCCCCAGACCAAGCCCGTCACCCTGGTCGACCAGGGCAGCTGGGTGCTCACCCAGGAATCGGCGAAGGCACTGTTCGCGCTGCTCGAGCAGCCCTGATCGCCGGAGTGGGGAGGCGCCGCCGTTGAGGCGGCAGCGCTGGGGCGAACCACCGTAAACTGACCGCGTGGGTATCGCCGACGAGCGCCGATTCGAGGTTTTGCGCGCCATCGTCGCCGACTTCGTCGCCACCAAGGAGCCGATCGGGTCGAAGGCTCTGGTGGAGCGGCACAACCTGGGTGTCTCATCGGCCACCGTCCGCAACGACATGGCGGTGCTGGAGGCCGAGGGCTACATCACTCAGCCGCACACCAGCTCCGGGCGGGTTCCCACCGAGAAGGGCTACCGCGAATTCGTCGACCGGATCGACGAGGTCAAGCCGCTGTCGAGCGCGGAGCGGCGGGCCATCCTGTCGTTCCTGGACTCCGGTGTCGACCTCGACGACGTGCTGCGCCGCGCGGTACGCACGCTGGCCCAGCTGACCCGCCAGGTCGCCGTGGTGCAGTATCCGACGCTGTCCGCGTCGACGGTCCGCCATCTGGAGGTGATCGCGCTGACGCCGGCCCGGCTGCTGCTGGTCGTCATCACCGACTCCGGCCGGGTGGATCAGCGCATCGTGGAACTCGGCGACACCATCGACGAGCATCAGCTCTCCCGATTGCGCGAGTTGCTGGGCGCTGCGCTGGAAGGCAAGAAGATCTCGGCGGCATCGGTGGCGGTAGCCGAGCTGGCCGGCTCGCTGCCCGGGGCCAGCGGGCTGGGCGACGCGGTCGGCAGAACCGCGACGGTCCTGCTGGAATCGCTGGTCGAGCACAGCGAGGAGCGGCTGCTGCTCGGCGGCACGGCCAACCTGACCCGCAACGCCGCGGACTTCGGCAGCTCGCTGCGGTCCATTCTGGAGGCGCTCGAGGAGCAGGTCGTGGTGCTGCGGCTGCTGACCGTCCAGCAGGAAGCCGGTAAGGTCACGGTGCGTATCGGGCATGAGACCGAGGCCGAGGAGATGGCCGGAACCTCGATGGTGTCGACGGCCTACGGCTCGCTCGGCACCGTCTACGGGGGCATGGGGGTGCTGGGCCCCACCCGGATGGACTATCCGGGAACCATCGCCAGTGTCGCCGCGGTTGCGATGTACATCGGCGAAGTGCTGGGTGCCAGGTAACCGCCGGCACCTAACAGAAGGCAGGGAAGGTCAGGCGTGGCGCGCGATTACTACGGCCTGCTCGGGGTGAGCAGGGACGCCAGCGATTCGGAGATCAAGCAGGCCTACCGCAAGCTGGCGCGCAAATACCATCCCGACGTCAACCCCGACGAGGCTGCGCAGGCCAAGTTCAAGGACATCACCGCGGCCTACGAGGTGCTCTCCGACCCGGACAAACGGCGCGTCGTCGACCGTGGCGGCGACCCCCTGGAAAACGCCGGTAACGGGTTTGGCGGGTTTTCCGGTTTTGGCGGCGGCCTGGGCGACGTGTTCGAAGCGTTCTTCGGCGGCGGCATGGGCGGCGGCTCACGGGGTCCGGTGGGGAGGGTCAGGCCGGGATCCGACGCGCTGCTGCGGTTGAGCCTGAACCTCGCCGAGTGCGCCACCGGGGTGACCAAGCAGGTCACCGTCGACACCGCGGTGCTGTGCGACCGGTGCCAGGGTCGGGGCACCAACGGCGACTCCCAGCCGATGTCCTGCGATACCTGTGGCGGCCGTGGCGAGGTGCAGAGCGTGCAGCGCTCGCTGCTCGGCCAGGTGATGACGTCGCGGCCGTGTCCGACCTGCCGCGGAGTCGGCGAGGTCATACCGGACCCGTGCCACCAGTGCGCCGGCGACGGCCGGGTGCGCGACCGCCGGGAGATCAGCGTCAAGATCCCAGCCGGTGTCGGCGACGGCATGCGGGTTCGGCTCGCGGCGCAAGGGGAGGTCGGACCCGGCGGCGGGCCGGCCGGTGACCTCTACGTCGAGATTCACGAACGGGCCGACGACGTCTTCGTGCGTGACGGCGACGACCTGCACTGCACGCTGTCGGTGCCGATGGTCGACGCGGCGCTGGGGACCAGTGTCACCCTGGACGTGATCCTGGATGGGTCGACCGAGGTCGCGATTCCGCCGGGAACCCAACCGGCGTCGGTCATCACGCTGCGCGGCCGCGGCATGCCCCACCTGCGTTCCGGGGCGCGCGGCGACTTGCACGTCCACGTCGATGTGGTGGTGCCCGATCGGCTGGACAGCCGCGAGTCCGAGCTGCTGCGCGAACTGAAGAACCACCGCCACCATGAGGAACCCGCGGTGCGGCCGCGGCACGCCCAGCACGGTGGGCTGTTCAGCCGGTTGCGCGAGACGTTCACCGGGCACTGACCGGGTGGTGAACCCGCCGGGCGGGGAAGTGCGGTCAGGGGAGACCCGTCTCGCCGGGTGCAGACGAAATCGTGATTAATCGTGAATGAACATCTTCTACGACGATATTAACGTTTCATATTTCGTTGGTAATTCCATCGTCAACAACCGTACGTTCAGATGCGGAGAGTCAATTCTACGTACTGCAGTCGGTTTCCCGACGGTTGCCGTGGAACGACCATCGAGGAGGACACGACAGATGCCGCTCGCGGTTAGTTACCCGACAGCGCTGCGCGGTGCCACCGGCGCACGGGTTCGGCTATGACTTTCACGGCCTTGCCGCCGGAGATCGTCTCCGCGCAGATGTATGCCGGACCCGGATCAGACTCGATGCTGGCGGCCGCGTCGGCATGGAGCCAACTGGCCGCCGCATTGGGCGCGACGGCGACATCGTGGCAGTCGACGATCGCCGGTCTCGCCAGCGAGGAATGGCTCGGTCCTGCGTCGTCAGCGATGATCACCGCGGCCAATCCGCATCTGGGCTGGCTGACCGCAGCCGCCGCGCACGCGGAGCACACAGCCGCACATGTGCGGATGGCCGCGACCGGGTTCGAGCAGGCACACGCCATGGTGGTGCCGCCGCCGAACGTCGCGGCCAATCGCGCTTTGCTGCAGCACCTGGTCGCCACAAACTTCCTCGGACAGAACGCCGGTTCGATCGCAGCCACCGAAGCGCAATACGGTGAGATGTGGGCGCAGAACTGCCTGGCCATGGACACCTATGCGGCGCAGTCCTTGGCAGCCGGCAGGCTCGAACCATTCGCCCAGCCGTCGGCGACGACCGAGCCCGCCGGAATGGCCGACCAGGCCACCGCGGTGAGCCGTGCCGCCGGTGACGCGGCGGCCACCAAAACGGTGTCCTCCGTGCGGGGAGAGTTGGGCACGCTGGCCGAATCGGCCCACCCGAACCCTGCTCCGGTGATCGACCAAACCGCGGCGGGGAACGCATCGGACGTCTTCAACGATCCCGGCCTGAAGTTCGGGCAGACCGGTGTCACGCAAAGCCTCAATACCGCCAGCCTCGGTGCCAACGGCGTGAACGCCGTCTGGCGCGGCCTCAGCGGTGTCGTCGGGGCCGCCAAGTTGATGGCCGACGGCGCGAAGGCCGCCGGGACGGCCGCGGTCGCGACGGGTGCTGCCCAGGGGGCAGCGGCCGCGGCAAGCGGATTGGGCGGGCTGGGAACCGTGGCCGGCGGCCTGGGCAACGCCGGCATGATCGGCGGGCTGTCCGTGCCGCCGAGTTGGGCTGCCCCCGCTACGCTGGCGAGCTCGTTCGGGCCGGTGTCCGGGGGTACCTGGCAGGCGGTCGGTGGTTCCGGGCTGGTCAGCGAAGTCGCGCCGCATGGCCTGCCCGGGATGCCCGGGGTACCCGCCGCAGGAACCGCGGCCGGCATGGCCGCGCGCGGCGGTGGCGGGTTCGGCATGGCTCCTCGCTACGGCTTCAAGGTGCCGGTGATGCCCCGCGTTCCCGGTATCGGATGACGTCGACGGTGAGCCGGGCGGTCACCGGTGGTTGATTTCGGCGCCTTGCCGCCGGAAGTCAACTCGGCGCGAATGTATGCCGGTGTCGGGCCGGGCCCGCTGCTGGCAGCGGCGGCAGGCTGGGACGTGGCCGGCGCCGAACTGGGCCGGGTCGCGGCGTCTTATCGATCGCTGCTCGCCGAGCTGACCTCCGGGCCGTGGCAGGGGCCGGCATCGCTGTCGATGAGGCGAGCGGCCGCTCCGTACGCGACCTGGCTGAGCACGGTCGCCGACCAGGCCGAACAGACAGCGGCGCAGGCCAAAGCCGCAGTTGCCGCCTATGAGACGGCGTTTGCGATGACCGTGCCCCCGCCCGTCGTCACGGCCAACCGGATCCAGCTGATGACGCTGATCGCAACCAACTTCTTCGGTCAGAACGCCGCAGCGATCGCGGCGACCGAGGCGCATTACGCCCAGATGTGGGCACAGGACGCCACCGCGATGTACACCTACGCGGACGGCGCCGCTGCCGCATCGAAATTGACGCCGTTCATCGCGCCACCGCAAACCACGAACGCGGCCGGGATTTCCGGGCAGGCCGCCGCGGTCAGCCATGCCGTCGAGGCGACACCAATGCTGCCAACGGCCGGGCCGGTCACCTCGCTGCCCGCGGGCGCGGTGGCGCTCGGCGACGGACTGAATTTTTTGCTGGGGCATTCGACCAACGCAATGTCGGGTGTGGAGTCGCTCTCGATCTGGCTCGGTGACAGCGGTGAGACCTTTCCCGGCGCACTCGCAGCGCTCAGCGGTGGCGCGCAGACCGTCGCCGGAACGGCCACCGCGTTGGACTCGGCGGCGTCGACGACGACCGCAGCCGGCAGCGGGCCGGCGATATCGGCCAGTTTCGGTCGGTCGGCCCGGGTCGGATCACTGGCGGTTCCGACGAGTTTCCCCGGGGTTGCCCCGCCCCCGGGCCCCCCCGCGGTGTCCGCATTGCGCGCCGTCACCGCGGTGGCGAGGGAAGCCGTGGGCGGCATGCCCGGCCTACCCGGCGTGCCCGGGAGTGTGGTCGGCGGCAGCCAGAGCCTGCGGTTCGTTCCCCGGTACGGTTACCGTCACAAGGTGATGAACCGGCCGGCCGGCGTCGGATAGCGTCGCCTGGGTCCCGATATCAACCAGCGCCTGCCCGCGTGTCCGGCGATCAGCCCCGTTGGCTGCTGGTGTCCTCGCCCATGATCACCCCGATGGCGGGCGGGGCCGACCGCTGCATGGACGTCTTCTTGCCCCGGTGGGTGACCGAACGCCACGCCGCCGCCGAGTAGTGAGTCGTCACCAGTTCGGACCCTTCGACTCGCTGAATGGTCAACACGCCGGTGTTGGCGCTGATCATGACCAGATCATCGTCCGCCGCCTGGAGCTCCTCGCCGTCTAACGTTGAGATCACGAACACGGTGCTGCACTCCTCGTGGTGTGGTGGGGAACAGCAGACATTACGCAGCGGTGACCACGGCATCTTGCACACCGGCAGACGCCGGCGTGAACGTCGGGGAAACATTCGATGACCGCGCTGTAGCCGGAGCCGATACTGCGCCCCTCGCGTCCGCAGCTCGCGAGTCGTCGCCGCCGGAGGTAGTTTCACCGACTGTGTCGGGCATCTTCTACGTCGACTTCCTGGCGGACGAAGGCGAACTCGCCGTCCTCACCGGTGCGGAAGGCTTTCATGCTGCCGCCGTGCGTCGCATCCGACGCGGCGACGAGCTGGTGCTCAGCGACGGTGCCGGGACGCTTGCTCGCTGCCGCGTGGAGGAGGCCGGGCGCGCCGAATTGCGTGCTCGCGTGCTGAGCCGCCGGGCCGTACCGCCGACCCGACCGGCGGTGACCGTCGTGCAGGCGCTGCCCAAGTCGGAACGTGCCGAACTGGCGATCGAACTGGCCACGGAGGCCGGAGCCGATTCATTCATTGCCTGGCAGGCGGACCGCTGCGTCGCCCGGTGGAACGCGGAGCGCGCCGACAAGGGGCTGCGCCGCTGGCAGGCGGTGGCCCGCGCGGCGGCCGGCCAGTCGCGGCGGGCCTGGGTGCCGACGGTGGCCGGAGTGCTGTCCACCGGCGAGCTGGCGAGCTGGATCGGCGAACGGGCTGCGGCGGGCACGGTGGTTCTGGTGCTGCACGAATCAGCGACGGTTGGGCTCGTCGACGTTGCGCTTGCCGACGCGCCGTCGCTGGCGCTGCTGGTCGGACCCGAAGGCGGTATCGGCGACGATGAGCTGACTGTGCTGGTGTCGGCGGGTGCTCGTGCCGTGCGACTGGGGCCGACCGTGCTGCGCACCTCGACGGCGGCCGCGGTCGCGCTGGGCGCGCTGGGTGTGCTGACGCCGCGCTGGGGGTGCTGACGCCGCGCTGGGGTGCTGACGCCGTCGCTCCCGGCGCCTTTTCCGCGAGATTGCAACGACGCAGTGAAAGTGCGACCCCTGCCTGGTTGCGATTTCGCGGGGAAGCTCGGAGTGGGCGGGCGACGGTTGGCGTGGATTACCGCCCTGGATACACACTCAATTCACGGCAGCGCACCGCAAACTATCCGGCGTGGACGAACGCGTTGACCGCGGTGACGAAGTCCGTGGGCTTTTCGATCATCGGGCTGTGCCCTGATCCGGCGATGATGACCGGACTCAGCCCCGCCGCGCGATAGCGGTCCACGTTGGCCTGGGTCGGGCCCAACACATCGCGCTCACCCCACACCACCAGCACCGGCTTGCCCAGTCCGGCGAGCCGATCCGCAACGGCGCGTTGGTTGTTGAGCGTTACCGACGCCCTCTTCGCGTCGCAGACCGCGGTATGGGTCATCCGTCGCAGAGACCGGTAGGCAACCTCGGGCACCGGGAACCCGGGGGCAAAACCGGCTCGCAGGGCGGTTTCGTCGACACGATCGAATCGGCGCAGCCGGTCCAGCGCCTGGCCGATGACCGGCCAGCAGACCGCGTTGCCCAGCGCTGGCATCGCGGCTAGCCCTGGAGCGCCGATCGTGTCGACGACCACGACCCGATCAACGAGGTCGGGCGCAGTCTCGGCCAGCGCGGTGGCCACCGAACCGCCCATCGAATGCCCGACCAGCACCGCGTGCCGCACCCCCAGTGCGTCCAGGGCGTGCCGCACGGCTGTTGCCTGCGCCTCGGCCCTGTACTCCGTCGCGTTGCGGGGGGCCGCCGAGCCGCCGTGGCCGACCAGATCGATCGCGATCAACCGGGTGCCGTGGGCAAGTGCCGGGGCGACGGCCTCCCACCATTGAATCGACGCCGAGTAGCCGTGCAACAGCACCACGGCCCGGTCACCGCCGGATCCGTATTCGCGAACATTCAGGCCGGCCCCCGCCAGGTCGAGCACCCGGCCGCCGCCGAACGGCTCGGCGGCGCGCTGCACGCGATCGACCACGACCGTGTTGACCAGCAGCAACACCAGCGCCACCGCGGTGATGACAGCGGCGAAGCGGGTCCGGTTCCACCCGGTCGGCATCGCATCGGGGTGGGGAGTGGAATCGGGCACGGGCGAATTCACGCCGTGATCCTGCCACACGCCGGTCCTCCGATGTCGATGTGAACGCAGGGTCACCCGCCGGGGCCCGGCGGTAGACTCGAAACGATATTTGACCGGCCGGCAAGCTCGAACGATCAGAAAGCAGGCACCGGACGCCACGTGAGGCCCCGTGAGACGAACGCTGCGTCTCCGCAGGTACGCAGCAGCATCGATATTCCACCCGACCTGGTCGTAGGGGTACTGGGTTCCGCTGACGAGAACCTGCGTGCGGTCGAGCGCATGCTGCCGGCGGATCTGCATGTGCGTGGCAACGCGGTGACGATCACCGGTGAACCGGCCGATGTGGCTCTTGCCGAGCGGGTGATCTCCGAGCTGATCGCGATCGTGTCGGGTGGACAGACGCTGACGCCGGAAGCGGTGCGGCACAGCGTGGGAATGCTGACCGGCACCGGTGACGAGTCACCGGCTGAGGTGCTCACCCTCGACATCCTGACGCGGCGGGGCAAGACGATCAGGCCGAAGACGCTCAACCAGAAACGCTACGTCGACGCCATCGACGCCAACACCATCGTGTTCGGGATCGGCCCGGCGGGTACCGGCAAGACCTACCTGGCGGTGGCCAAGGCGGTGAGCGCGCTCAAGACCAAGCAGGTCAGCCGGATCATCTTGACCCGTCCGGCAGTGGAAGCCGGTGAGCGCCTTGGGTTTCTGCCCGGCACGCTGAGTGAGAAGATCGACCCGTATCTGCGGCCGCTCTACGACGCCCTGCACGACATGATGGACTCGGAGTTGATCGCCAAGCTGATGGCGACCGGAGTTATCGAGGTGGCGCCGCTGGCGTACATGCGGGGACGCTCGTTGAACGACGCGTTCATCATTCTCGACGAAGCGCAGAACACCACTCCCGAGCAGATGAAGATGTTTCTGACCCGGCTGGGTTTCGGTTCCAAGATCGTGGTCACCGGCGACGTCACCCAGATCGACCTGCCCGGCGGCGCCCATTCGGGTCTGCGGGCCGCGGCCGGCATCCTCGACGGCATCGACGACATCCACGTCGCCGAACTGACCAGCGTGGACGTGGTGCGTCACCGGCTGGTCGGCGAGATCGTGGACGCCTATTCGCGCCACGAGGCCCAACACCAACCGGCGGGCCTGACGATGAATCGGGCGAGCCGCCGGGCGTCAGGTCGTTCGCACCGATGACGGTCGTGGTCAGCACGTCATGAGCATCGAGGTGTCCAACGAGTCCGGCCTCGACGTGTCCGAGGTGGAGTTGGTCAGTGTCGCGCGGTTCGTGCTGGCGAAGATGAACGTCAACCCGGCCGCCGAATTGTCGATGGTGCTGCTGGACACCCCGGCGATGGCCGATCTGCACATGCGTTGGATGGACCTGCCCGGCCCCACCGATGTGATGAGTTTCCCGATGGACGAGCTGGAGCCGGGCGGGCGGCCGGATGCGCCCGAGCCGGGGCCGGCCATGCTGGGCGACATTGTGCTGTGCCCGGAGTTCGCCGCCGGCCAGGCTGAAGCAGCCGGCCACTCGCTCGGCCACGAGCTGGCGCTGCTCACCGTCCACGGCGTGCTGCACCTGCTGGGCTACGACCACGCCGAACCGGATGAGGAAAAGGAGATGTTCGCGCTGCAGCGCCGACTCCTCGAGGAGTGGGTTACCGACCAGGTGGCGACCTATCGGAAGGACAGCCAGACCGAGCGGGAGCGCCGGCTGTTGGACCAGTCAAGGTATTTCGACGACCCGTGATCGAAACTGGCCTGCTGTTCAGCGTGATCGTGCTGATCGGCCTGGGTGGGCTGTTCGCAGCGACCGATGCGGCGATCAGCACCGTGTCGCCGGCCCGGGTGGTCGAGGTGGTGCGCGCCGGGCGCCTGGGCGCGACCTGGCTGGCCAAGCTGATGGAGGACCGGGCGCGCTACATCAACCTGGTGGTCCTGCTGCGGATCACCTGCGAGATCACCGCGACTGCCCTGCTGGTGGTATTCCTGCGGCACAACCTGAGTCTGGATTGGGGGCTGTTCGTCGCCGCCGCGATCATGGTGGTGACCAGCTTCGTGGTCATCGGGGTGGGACCGCGAACCCTGGGCCGGCAGAACGCCTACTCGATCGCGCTGGTGACCGCCCTTCCGCTGCATGCGATCTCGTTCCTGCTCACCCCGATCAGCCGGCTGCTGGTGGTGTTGGGGAACGCGTTGACTCCCGGCAAGGGGTTCCGCAACGGACCGTTCGCGTCCGAGATCGAGTTGCGCGAAGTCGTCGACATGGCCCAGGCGAGCGGTGTCGTCGCCGCCGACGAGCGCCGGATGATCCAGTCCGTCTTCGAACTCGGCGACACCGCGGCCCGCGAGGTGATGGTGCCGCGCACCGAGATGGTTTGGATCGAGAGTGACAAGTCGGCCCGCCAGGCCACCTCGCTGGCGGTCCGCAGCGGGCACTCCCGGATTCCGGTGGTCGGCGAGAACGTCGACGACGTCCTCGGCGTGGTGTATCTGAAGGACCTTGTCGCGCAGGATCATCAGTCGCCGAACGGTGGACGCGGCGTCACCGTGGCTCGGGTAATGCGCCCGGCCGTGTTCGTTCCGGACTCCAAACCACTGGACACGTTGCTGCACGAGATGCAGCGCAACCGCTACCACATGGCCCTGCTGGTCGACGAGTACGGTGCGATCGCCGGCCTGGTCACCATCGAGGACATCCTGGAGGAGATCGTCGGCGAGATCGCCGACGAGTACGACATCGGAGAGGTCGCGCCGGTCGAAGAGCTGGGCGACAAACGCTTTCGGGTGTCCGCACGGCTGCCGATCGAGGACGTCGCTGAACTTTACGGGATGCGGTTCACCCCCGGTCTCGACGTCGACACCGTCGGCGGTCTGCTCGCCCTGGAATTGGGACGGGTGCCGCTGCCCGGAGCCGAGGTAGTGTCACACGGGCTGCGCCTGCACGCCGAGGGCAGTCGCGACGGTCGTGGGCGCATGCGCATCGGCACCGTGCTGATCAGCCCCGTCGAAGTGGGAGATCACGGAGGCAGTGAGTGAGCGGGGAACTGGGCGCCGAGGACGCCAAACTGGTGCTGCTGGCCCGAGGGGCGATGTCTCGTGCCGAAGCGGACACCGGCGCAGCGGTTCGTGACGCCGACGGTCGCAGCTACGCCGCGGCGCCGGTGCACCTGGTGGCATTGCAATTGTCGGCGTTGCAGGCGGCAGTGGCGGCCGCGGTGTCCGGTGGCGCCACCGGCCTGGAGGCTGCCGTGCTGGTGGGCGGCACCGCTGACGACGCCGGCCTGGCCGCGGCGCGTGAGCTGACTCCGACGGTCGCGGTGATCGCTACCGACCGCGCGGGCCGGCCGCTGTGAGTGTGCCGAGTGTGAGCGAATTCCATTCCGGCTTCGTGTGTTTGGTGGGCCGGCCGAATACCGGCAAGTCGACGCTGACCAACGCGCTGGTCGGATCGAAGGTGGCGATCACGTCCAATCGGCCGCAGACCACCCGGCACACCATTCGCGGCATCGTGCATCGGGAGAATTTTCAGATCATCCTGGTCGACACACCGGGGCTGCATCGCCCGCGCACCCTCTTGGGCAAGCGGCTCAATGACCTGGTTCGCGACACCTACAGCCAGGTCGACGTCATCGGCATCTGTATCCCCGCGGACGAGGCGATCGGGCCCGGCGATCGCTGGATTCTGGAGCAGATCGGCGCCGTCGCCCCCAAGACCACCCTGATCGTGATCGTCACCAAGACCGACCGGGTGTCGCGGGACCGGGTGGCCGCGCAACTGGTGGCGGTTGCCGAGGCGGCACCCGGCGCGGAGATCATCCCGGTGTCGGCGGTCACCGGTGAACAGGTCGACGTGCTGATCGATGTGCTGGCAGCCGCGCTGCCGGTGGGTCCGGCTTTCTACCCCGACGGCGAACTCACCGACGAGCCCGAGGAGACCCTGATGGCCGAGTTCATCCGGGAGGCAGCGCTCGAGGGTGTTCGCGACGAGTTGCCGCACTCGCTGGCGGTGGTGATCGATGAGGTCAGCCCGCGCGCCGACCGGGACGATCTGATCGACGTGCACGCCATCCTGTATGTGGAGCGGCCCAGCCAGAAGGGAATTGTCATCGGCCACGGCGGCGCCCGACTGCGGGAGGTGGGCACCGCCGCGCGCGGCCAGATCGAGAAGTTGTTGGGAACCAAGGTCTATCTGGATTTGCGGGTCAAGGTCGCCAAGAATTGGCAACGCGACCCCAAACAACTCGGCAGGCTGGGGTTTTGACCGTTAAGTTGGGCGAGCCGGGGGTGACGCCGGTGCCCGAACTACGTTAGGTAGATTCCCGGGGGTGCCGGTTAACAAGTCGTTGGTCTTCGCTGCTCGCACGGTCATGTGCGCCATCGTGTCGGCGGGATCGCTGGCCGCCTGCGGGGGTGATCGCCATGAGCCCGTCGACACCAGCAAGATCTTCAAAGTCAAGTCGACTTTCGGTGAAGGGTTCAAAACCGTCACCAAGGGGCCGGCCGATATCAACCCTAAAATGCTCGGGCCGGAGAAATTCCCCCCCGGCGTGAAGTTCGATCCGGAGGACTGTCGCGACCAGGTGGACACCGGGCGGCTGCCCAAGGGCACCAGGGGCCGGATGTCGGTGCTCGCGGCCGACGGGGAGGGCAACCGGTTCACCGTCATCGCGGTACAGGCCAACGAGAAGGTGCCGTACGACGCGGAGGCCGCCAAGAAGTGCGGACACGTCACGTTCCAGGCCGGCAAGATCACCGGTTACGTCGACGAGGTGGATGCGCCGCAGATCAACGGCGCTGAAACCACCGGATCGCACCGGCAGATCGAGGCCACCGTCGGCGACAAACAGGCTTCCACCGAGGCCTACACGTTTGCCGCGTATCTCGGCGATCTGGTGGTGTTCGTCACCGCCGGCGCCAAACAGCCGAAAGGCCAGCCGCCGGCGCCGATCGACACCGACCGGGCCCGGCAGCTGCTGACCGACTCCGTCGCCGCCCTGCGCTGAGCCGGCTAGGCGCTGTTCCACCACGGCGTGGGCTGCTGTGCCGCCCAACCGCTGATCGCCTCCAGTTCGGCGGCCAGCGAAACGAGCATGCCCTCGCTGTTCGCCGGCCCCATCAGCTGCACCCCGATCGGCAGACCGTCGGAGGTGAACCCGGCCGGCACATTGATCGACGGCCAGCCCAGCACGTTCCACGGCCAGGTCACCGGGCAGGCGGCGATCATCGCACGGTTGGTGTCCCAGCTGCCCAGCTCGTCGAACGCGTCCAGCGGCGGCGCCGGCTGGGCCGTGGTCGGCGCCAGGACCACGTCGACGATGCGAAAGATCGAGCCGACCCGGCGCTGGTCCTCGACCTCATGGGCGCGGGCGTTTCGCAGCACCGCCTGGGACAGCAGCCGGCCGGTGCGAATGTTCGCCAGAGTCCGGTCGTCGAGCGTGACGCCGTCACCGAGCCGCACCATCCAGTCGAACAACCCCGCGGTGGACCGGGACAGGAAATTCCACGACAGCCGCAACCCGTAGTCGGGGTTGCCCCTCACCACCGTGTGACCGAGCGACTCGAGCCGTGCCGCGACGTCGCGTAGCGAGGCGGCGATCTCAGGGTGCAGCCGGGCCCGGAAACCGGTGAACGGAAACCGGGTGGAAACCGCGATCCGCAACTGGCCCGGTGCGGTGCCCACGTAGTCGGACACCCGCATCGGCGGCGGTTTGTGCAGGTCACCATCGACGTTGCCGGCAGCGGCGTCCAGCACCCGCGCCGCATCGGCGACGGTGCGGGCCAGCACGCCGTTGACGGTGATGCCGTTGAAGGCCTCCGGCAACGGCCAGGTGGAGATGCGACCGCGTTGTGGTTTGATGCCGACCAGATGCGTCCAGGCGGCGGGGATACGGACACTTCCCCCGCCGTCGGACCCGATCGCCGCGGTGACCAGGCCTGCGGCCACCGCTGCTGCGCTGCCACCGGACGAGCCGCCCGGGGTGTGGCCGGGCGACCACGGGTTGCGGGTGTGCCCGAACCCGGGTCCGCTGGTGAACGGCCACTGGCCCAACTCGCAGGTGTTCGTCTTGCCGACGATCACCGCGCCGGCCGCTCTGAGACGGCGCACCACCTCGGCGTCGGCGGCCGCGCGCGGAACGTAGCCAGAGCTGCCGAAATAGGTGGCTACGCCCGCTACATCGGTGTCGTCTTTGATCGCGATCGGCACACCCAGCAGTGGTGCAGTGGATCCGGCTGCCCGACGCCGGTCTGCCTCGGCGGCTTCGGCCAGCGCCGATTCGGTGAGCACCACCCGGAACGCGTTCAGCGTCGGCTGGCTGACCTCGATCTCCCGCAGCGACCGCCGAACCAGTTGGGTGGAGGTGATCGCACCGCTGGCCAGCTGGTAGAGCTGGTCAGTCAGGGTGGGGAAGCGGGTAGCCCCGAGCGGGAGGGTCATCGACGATGAGCTTATCGGCGCGGCGCGCCGGCGACGCTCCTGAAACGGCCCGGCGTGATGCGACACTGGTCCGATGCGGCTGTACCGGGACCGGGCGGTGGTGCTGCGCCAGCACAAACTCGGCGAAGCCGACCGGATCGTCACCTTGCTCACCCGCGACCACGGGCTGGTCCGCGCGGTGGCCAAGGGGGTGCGCCGCACCCGCAGCAAATTCGGTGCCCGTCTGGAGCCGTTTGCGCACATCGATGTGCAACTGCATCCCGGCCGCAACCTCGACATCGTCACCCAGGTGGTGGCGGTGGACGCGTTCGCCACCGATATCGTCAGCGACTACGGCCGCTACACCTGCGCGTGCGTGATGCTGGAGACCGCCGAACGTCTGGCCGGTGAGGAGCGGGCGCCGGCGCCGGCGCTGCACCGGCTGACCGTGGGCGCGCTGCGGGCGGTCGCCGACGGGAGCCGGCCCCGCGAGTTGGTGCTGGACGCCTACCTGCTGCGTGCCATGGGGGTGGCGGGCTGGGCGCCGGCGCTGAACGAGTGTGCCCGCTGCGCCAGCCCCGGCCCGCACCGGGCGTTTCACATCGCGGCGGGCGGCAGCGTCTGTGCCCATTGCCGCCCGGCCGGCGCCACCACGCCGCCGCCGGGGGTGCTGGATCTGATGTCGGCACTGCACGACGGGGACTGGCAGGCCGCCGAGCTTTCCACCCCGTCACACCGCAGTCACGCCAGCGGCCTGGTCTCCGCTCACCTGCAGTGGCATCTGGAGCGTCGGCTGCGAACCCTGCCGCTGGTGGAGCGGGCCAGGTCCGCTCAGTAGTTGTTGCAGCTACCCGCGACCTGCGACACGGTGCCGAGGTACTGCTGCGCCTCCGGCATCGCCATCATCTGATTGGCCATCCGCTGGCGCTTGTCCGGCGGGGAGGCGATGAACGACTGCAGGAACGACTGCGCCATCGGCGATGCGTTGAACTTTGCGGCCGCCGCTGGGTTCTGCGCGTTGAGCGCCGCCATCACCTGTGCGTAGCTGCACGTCGAGTTGATGACCGAGTCCAGGCCCGGGTCCGCGTTCGCGACCCCGATGCCCGCGGTAACTGACAACACCAGACCGCCGGCCGCGGCCGCCAGTCTGGTCAACGGCAATCCGACCATCATTTAGACGCCTTTCGACTAATGAACCGCCGGTACCCCCGGAAGTCAGAGTTTAGACCGGCTCAGTTTAGCCGAAGTCGACGAAGCGTGACCTGGCCCGCGGCGCCGCGGAAGCGCGAAGCGGCGTCGCCGGGCTCCTTCGTCGCAGGCCAGCGACTGTTTACCGGCAGGTCGGCGTTCGCTGCGATGATCCCGGCGAATCGGCGATTCAAGCCGACCATTCGACCGTGTGCCGGGCCACCGTAGGATCGTGGTCCGGGATATGCGATCGCTTCAGGGAGGAACAGCATGAACCTGCAACGCTGCACGGTGGGACTCGGCGCGGTCACCGGGACGTTCCTGGCTGCGAGCCTGATCCCGGTTGTGGCCGCGCCCGCGGCACCCCTGGCCAAGGCCGACGTGACCACGCGGTCGATCGTCAACACCTTCTCCGGTCCGGCCGTCTTCGGTCCGGTGCCGGCCGATGCGCCCGTCGGAGGTGACGACGGCGGGGCCGGCGCAGACACCACAACCCCGGGTCGGGCCGGTTCCGATGGCGCGCCCGGTGCAGACGGCGCACCCGGGACCGACGGCAGCGCCGGCGCCGGTGGCCACGGCGGCCAGGGCGCTACCGGCGGCAAGGGCGGTGCCGGTGGGAAGGGCGGTGCCGGTGGGAAGGGCGGTGCCGGTGGCAACGGTGGCGCGGGTGGCAAGGGCGGAGAGCCCGGTGCGGGCGGGGCGGGCGGTGCCGGTGGCGACGCCGGACCCGGCGGAACCCCCGGTGAGCCCGGCAAACCCGGTCAGCCCGGTCAGCCCGGCCAGCCCGGTCAGCCTGGCAAACCCGGTCGGCCCGGTTAAGCTGCGCTGCGCCCTCCGACCCGGAACAATGACGAAGGAACCAACCCGACATGGCCGATGACCCGCGCGCAGACATCGTCTCCCGCCAGTACGAGCGGTGGAGCTACCCGCCCCCCATCCAGGACCTCACCGGCTGGGTCAAGGGCAACTGGGAATGGTTCGATCCGAGCCACGCGCACCGGATTCTTTGGCCGGATCGGGAGTACAAGCCCGACGCCGACATCCTGATCGCGGGCTGCGGCACCAACCAGGCTTCGGTGTTCGCCTACAACAACCCGAACGCGAGGGTGGTGGCGGTCGACGTCAGCCAGCCGTCGCTGAACCATCAGCAGTACCTCAAGGACAAGCACGGCCTGTGGAACCTGGAACTGCATCTGCTGCCGATCGAGAAGCTGTCGACACTGGGACTGGACTTCGACCTGGTGGTGTCGACCGGGGTGCTGCATCACATGGCGGATCCGGAGGTCGGCATGAAGTCGATCGCGGGTGTGCTGCGGCCGGACGGGGTCGCCGCCATCATGCTCTACGCCAGGTACGGCCGGATCGGCGTCGAAATGCTGGAAGCGGTCTTCCGCGACCTGGGGTTGCGTCAGGACGACGCGTCGGTCCGGATAGTCAGGGACACCCTGGCGATGCTCTCTCCCGATCACCCGGTTCGCAGCTACGTGAAAATCGCGCAGGATCTGCCGTCGGACGCCGGACTGGTGGATACCTTCCTGCACGGGCGCCAGCAGAGCTACACCGTTGACGGTTGCCTGGACCTGGCTGACTCCGCCGGCCTCGAATTCCAGGGCTGGCTGCTCAACGCGCCGTATTACGCGCACGAGATGGCCGCGCCCGCCAACTCCTTCTACCCGGCGGTGAACGCGCTGCCCGAGGCCAAGATCTGGTCGATCATGGAGCGCATCCACACGCTGAACGCCCGGCATTTCTTCATGGCATGCCGGTCCGATCGGCCCAAGCAGAGCTACAAAATCGACTTCTCGACGCCCGAATCCATGGACTATGTTCCGCTGCTGCGGATGCGCTGCGGCATCTCCGGGGCGGAGATCTTCCGGCCGGGCTGGCGGATGTCGCTCAACCAGGCCCAGTTGCCGTTCGTGCAGGCCATCGACGGCCGCAAATCGATCCGGCAGATCGCCGAGAGTGTCGGCCAGTCCGGTGGGTCGTCTCGGGCCAGCGGATCCGACCTGGAAAACTTCGCCCGTAAGCTCTTCCAGTCGTTGTGGCGGCTCGACTTCGTCTCGATGGCGCTGAACACGGACCGCTAAGCCTGCGCCTCCCGGGTGGTCGCGGTCAGGCAGGATGTGGCAAATGGCGACGAACCGGACTGAGGGCTCGCGCGGCAGGGCGGCCCGCGTGGCGGGGCGGGTGCGGAAATCGGCGAAAGCGGGTCGCTGTCCACAGCTTCCGCCGCCGCCCGATGACTACCCGGTGTTCCCGGACACGTCGACCTGGCCGGTGGTGTTCCCGGATCTGCCTGCGTCGCCGGGCGGCGGGCCACGCCGGCCGCCGCAGCACACCTCCAAGGAATCGGCACCGCTGATCCCCGCCGATCAGCTGCCCAACCACGTGGCCGTCGTGATGGACGGCAACGGCCGGTGGGCCACCCAGCGCGGGCTGGGCCGCACCGAGGGGCACAAGATGGGCGAGGCGGTGCTGATCGACATCACCTGCGGCGCAATCGAAATCGGCATCAAATGGCTGACCGTGTACGCATTCTCCACCGAGAACTGGAAACGATCGACCGAGGAGGTCCGGTTCCTGATGGGGTTCAACCGGGAGGTGGTGCGCCGCCGCCGGGAGAACCTCAATGCGATGGGGGTGCGGATGCGCTGGGTCGGCTCCCGGCCGAAGATGTGGCGCAGCGTGATCAAGGAGTTCGAGATCGCCGAGAGCATGACCACCGGCAACGAGGTCATCACGATCAACTACTGCGTCAACTACGGTGGCCGAACCGAGATCGCCGAAGCCGCAAAGGATATCGCCCTCGAAGCCGTCGCGGGCCGGTTGAACCCCAACCGGATCACCGAGTCGACCATCGCCCGGCACCTGCACCGCCCCGACATGCCGGACGTGGATCTGCTGATCCGCACTTCCGGGGAGCAGCGATCCAGCAATTTCATGCTCTGGCAGGCGGCCTACGCCGAATACATCTTCCAGGACAAGCTGTGGCCCGATTACGACCGCCGCGACCTGTGGGCGGCGTGCGAAGAGTACGCCGAGCGCAACCGCCGGTTCGGGCGGGCATGATGGCGTCCCTGCAGTCGCGGCTGGTGTCGGCGCTCAGCGAGGTGCTGGCGATCGAGGAGGAACCCGACGGCGCGCTGACGGTGCGCCATGACGGCACGCTGGCGTCGCTGCGGGTGGTCACCATCGCCGAAGGGCTGGATCTGGTGTCGCTCACCCAGATCGTGGCCTGGGATCTGCCGCTGACCAAGCAGCTGCGCGACCGGGTTGCCGACCAGGCTCGGGACACGCTGTTGGGCTCGGTGACACTGATGGAGAAGACGCTCGCCGAGGCTCCGGAGAAGACCCGCGCGAGCGCCGTCAAACGCAATTCCGGCAAAACCGCCGACGTGATGCTGCGCTACAACTTTCCCGCCACCGGTCTCGCCGACGGCGCGCTGCGCACCCTTGTCCTGCTGGTGCTGGAGAAGGGTGCCGACGTGCGCCGCGCCCTGGTCGCGGGTTGAGCCGGCCGGTTAAGCCGACCGGCAGGAATCGCACGTCCCGAAGATCTCGATCGTGTGGCTGACGTCGGAAAAGCCGTGTTCGGCCGCTACCTGCGCCGCCCAGGCCTCGACCTCGCGATCGCCGACCTCGACGGTGCGGCCGCAGCCGCGGCACACCAGGTGGTGGTGGTGCTGGTCGGAGCAGCGCCGATAAACCGATTCGCCGGTGTCGGCGCGCAGGGTGTCGACCAAACCCGCGTCGGCCATCGCCTGCAGCGTGCGGTAGACGGTGGTCAGGCCGATGTTGTCGCCGCGCGCCCGCAGCTCGTCGTGCAGTTCCTGCGCGGAGCGGAACTCTTCGAGGGTCTCCAGCAGGGCGGAGATCGCGGCCCGCTGCCGGGTGGAGCGCACGCCCGGGGCGGTCACTCGGCCAATCCTTCCCCGGCGTGGGCCACCGCATCGATGACGATGTGCGCCAGATGGTGGTCGGCCAACCGGTAGAGCACTTCCCGGCCGGACCGCTCGCCGGCCACGACGCCCGCCGACTTCAAGACCTTCAAATGCTGGCTGACCAGCGGCTGGGGCACACCGAGCGCGTCGACCAGTTCGTGCACACAGCGCTGCGACTCCTGCAACTGCAGCACGATCGCGATGCGCACCGGCGCGGCCAGCGCACGCAGCAGCTCGCCGGCTGCATCCAGCAGTTCCCGACGCGGAACGAGGGCGAGTGCGGTTCCGGTGTGCTGGTGACCGTCGACGCCCACCCCGCCGTCATCGGGGCTCGCTGCTCGGGACATGACGACACCTTCGTGAGGTTGGAAATCGTTTTCAGCCGACGCTGCAACTGTTTCATGCGTAATCGCGCATGTCAAAGAAGTGTCAGCGGTCGCCTACGATGTCTGAGGCCTGAAGTCCCCGACTAGACAGGAGCACGTCCCGTGGCGTCCGTCATCGACACCGTCGTCAACCTGGCGAAACGACGCGGCCTGGTATTCCCGTGCGGCGAGATCTACGGCGGCACCCGCTCGGCGTGGGACTACGGTCCGCTGGGGGTGGAGTTCAAGGAGAACATCAAGCGGCAGTGGTGGCGCTCGGTGGTGACGGCACGCGACGACGTCGTCGGTCTGGACTCGTCGATCATCCTGCCGCGTGAGGTGTGGGTGGCATCCGGGCACGTCGAGGTGTTCCACGACCCGCTGGTGGAGTGCCTGAACTGCCACAAGCGGCACCGCCAGGACCACATGCAGGAGGCCTACGCGGAAAAGGCGGGCAAGAAGGGCGACGCGGTCGATCCCGACGACGTCTCGATGGACGAGATCGTCTGCCCGGACTGCGGCACCAAGGGCCAGTGGACCGAGCCGCGCGAGTTCAACATGATGCTCAAAACCCACCTCGGGCCGATCGAGACCGAAGAGGGGCTGCACTACCTGCGCCCGGAGACCGCCCAGGGCATTTTCGTCAACTTCGCCAACGTGGTCACCACCTCGCGGCAGAAGCCGCCGTTCGGCATCGCCCAGACCGGCAAGAGCTTCCGCAACGAGATCACCCCGGGCAACTTCATCTTCCGCACCCGCGAGTTCGAGCAGATGGAGATGGAGTTCTTCGTCGAGCCGTCGACCGCCAAGGAGTGGCACCAGTACTGGATCGACACCCGGCTGGCCTGGTACGTGGATCTGGGTATCGACGCCGACAACCTGCGGCTGTACGAGCATCCCAAGGAGAAGCTGTCGCACTACTCGGATCGCACCGTCGACATCGAGTACAAGTTCGGCTTCCAGGGCAACCCGTGGGGCGAACTGGAGGGTGTCGCCAACCGCACTGACTTCGACTTATCCACGCACACAAAGCATTCCGGAACCGACCTGTCCTATTACGACCAGGCGTCCGACACCCGCTACGTGCCGTACGTCATCGAGCCGGCGGCCGGGCTGACCCGATCGTTCATGGCGTTTCTGGTCGACGCCTACGCCGAGGACGAGGCGCCCAACGCCAAGGGCGGAGTCGACAAGCGAACGGTGCTGCGACTGGACCCGCGGCTGGCGCCGGTCAAGGCGGCGGTGCTGCCGCTTTCGCGGAACGCCGATCTGTCGCCCAAGGCCCGCGATCTTGCTGCCGAGTTGCGCAAGTCCTGGAACATCGAATTCGACGACGCCGGCGCGGTGGGCCGGCGCTACCGGCGCCAGGACGAGATCGGCACCCCGTTCTGCGTGACGGTCGACTTCGACTCGCAGGAAGACCAGGCGGTCACGATCCGCGAACGTGACTCGATGAAGCAGGAGCGGGTCGGTATCGACGCCGTTGCCGACTACCTCGCCGTGCGGTTGAAAGGTTGCTGAAGGTAAGGATTTTCGGCTGTCCGCACTGATCCGCCATGGCTTCTTTGCATACGACGATCAGCTTGACGTAATGCGAAGTGTTGCTAGGGTGACTTGATGGGAAGCTGCAACACAGTTTCAGCCCAGACCGTTTTGCACCGCTAACAGGGGAGATGGACAAATGACTGGTGGGGACCACATCGACGGCCTGCCGAATTCAGGAAACACGAAGGGTCACCGGCGCAGCCGGGTGGTCGGGGTGGCCGGCGCCGCCGGCGCCTTCCTGGCGTTCGGGATGACCCCGCTGGCCGCCGCGCCGTCGGCGCGGGCGGACTTCGACTTTTTCGACCTCTTCGACCCCTCCCTTGCCGCGGCTCCCGCCCTGGCAGCGGGGGACGTTACCACCACGGGCGGGGTCGACAGTGTCTTCGGGAACTCGCCGTTCTTCGACCAGTTGATCGAGGCCAACCCGAACCTCAACCCCGCCGAGGTAGTCAACTCGACCATGTGGCTGCCGTTCCAACAGGGTATGGAGGCCTGGATCAACAGCCCGATGGGCATTCAGGTCGACGACGCGATCAACAAGGCCGCTGGGGAGTTCCTGATCGGCAACGGCGCTAACGGCACCGAAGCGCATCCCGATGGCGGTGACGGCGGGCTGTGGTTCGGCGATGGTGGCAACGGCTGGAACAGCGACGAGGCCGGGGTTGCCGGCGGTGACGGTGGTGCGGCCGGGTTCTTCGGCAACGGTGGTAACGGCGGCAGCGGTGGGCTCGGCGCCGACGGAGGCGCCGGTGGCACCGGCGGCACGGTCATGGGCGACGGCGGCAACGGCGGCGACGGCGGCGCCGGAGCTGCCGCGGTCGCCAACGGTGCGGGTGGCAGCGCAACAGGCGGCACCGGCGGCACCGGTGGTGCCGGTGGCGACGCCGTCGCCTCGATGTTCGGCAACGGTGGTACCGGTGGTACCGGCGGGGCCGGCGGTGACGCCACCGCCAACGGCGCCGGGGGCACCACCACCGGCGGCGAGGGCGGCATGGGCGGCGCGGGTGGCAGCAGCACCGCGAGCCTGGGCAACGGCGGCACGGGCGGCACCGGCGGTGTTGGCGGGGCCGGCGGAGAAGGCACCTCCAACGGCCACCTCGGCAACTCCGCCGGTGGCGAGGGCGGCATGGGCGGTACCGGCGGCACCGCCGAGAACGGCACCGGCGGCACCGGCGGTCAGGGCGGTGCCGGCGGCGACGCCCGGAGCAACGGCTCCGAGGGCGACTCCACCGGCGGTGCCGGTGGCACCGGCGGCACCGGTGGCCAGGGCCTTGTCGCCGGCACCGGGGGTGTCGGCGGAGCTGGTGGCGACGCCACGTCCCACGGTCACCTCGGTGTTGCCACCGGGGGTGCCGGCGGCGCGGGCGGCGTAGGCGCCGAGGGCGCGGCCGGCGCAGCAGGGGCGCCCGGCGCGGCTGGCGGCACCGGCGGGGCCGGTGGCACCGGCGGCAACGCGACGACCACCGGCGCGGATGGCCACTCGACCGGCGGCAACGGCGGCGACGGTGGGGCCGGGGGCAACGGCGGAACCGGCGGGACCGGTGGCGCGGCCGGCGGGACAGGCGGCCAGGGTGGTGCCGGCGGGCAAGGCGGGACCGCGTCGGCGACCGGCCACGGCAGCACGGCGACGGACGGCACCGCCGGCTCGACTGGCGCGACCGGCCAGCCCGGAGCGAAGGGACCGGCCGCAACCAGCTGACACCGCTTGGCGTAGGTGCCCCGCACGCCCCGCGTGCGGGGCGCCTGCGTTTCGGCGTCCGTTGCGGGTGGGCGCGGCCACGCGGTAGGCGAGGGAGCTAGAACCGGCCACCGCCGCCGAAGAACCCGCCGCCGGAATCCGACCCGCCGAAGGAGGTGGGGCTCCAGCCGCCCCCACCGGTGCTGCCGCCGAAACCTCCTCCGCCGAGGATGTTTCCGATGATGATCCCGCCAAGCATGGCGCCGGTGTCGCCGCCGCGACCGCCGTACCGCCCGTAGTAGGCCTCCTGGGCGGATTGCACGTCCGCCTTGGCCGACGACTGCGCCTGGGCGGCGAGGGCGGCCGCCTCGTTGGCGTCGCTGATCGCGCCGGACACGTCCGTCGACTTCTTGGCGTCCGCTGAGTCCAGCCGGCGGCGAGCCTCGGCCAGCCGGGTGCGGGCCTCCGGACCGACGCTGCCGCGCCGGGTGTCGATGTAGTCCGATACCGCCCGCACCCGCGATCCCGCGGTGAACAGTGCCTGCTCCAAGGTGCGGGCCAGTCGTTCGGCGGCGGCTTGTTCCTCGGCGAGGGTGTCCAGCAGTTTGTCCAGGTCGGCGTCGGCCTTGGTCAAGCTGGCGAATGCGCCCAGCGGATCGGCGGATCGGTGTGCGGCGGCGACGGCAGTCACCGCCGCGTCGCGCGCGGCGGCCAGCTCGGCGCCGTGCGACCCCAGGCTCTTGCGGCTCTGCAGCTGGGCGTTGGCCTGCGCAATGCCCGCCTCGATGTCGGTGATCGCCGCCGGCAGGGTGGCGACGGCGTGGCGGATGTCGCCGGCCGCACTGTCGACCGCATCGAGCAGGGCGCGAACCTGCCCCAACGCGGACTCGGCGGCGCGCAAGACGTCGACGAGCTCGCTTTGCTGGCCGGTCACCGGCTTGTCGGCCAGCTCACGCGCCCGGGTGATGTTGCGCTCGGCGAACGACAACCGATCGTGGGCGGTGCTCGGGTTGCCGGACACCGAAGCCAGTGCGGCCGAATCGAATTCGCTGCGCAGTCCGGTGAGCCGTTTCTCCGACTCCGGGACGCGCGCGGTCAGTTCCACCAGCTGCTGGGTCAGCGTGTCCAGCCTGGACGACGCGTTGACCACCAGATCGCGCAGCTGCGCGAACGCCTCCCGCTGGGTCTCCAGTTCCCGGTCCGCCTTCGCCGCGGTGACGATCACGCCGGTCAGAAGCTCGCGCCGCTGAGCGGGCGTCTCCGGTATCGCATCGTCGAGGCGCTGACGCACGGTGAAGGCCTGTGCCAGTGCTTGCTTGGCGGCGTCGACGGCGGCCGCGAACGGCTTCGTGCGCTGATCGCCGAACTCGTCGACCGCCAATTCCAACTCGTTGCTGCTGGTGCGCAGCGCGTTGTCCACGTCGACCACCTTCAACCGGGACAGGTCGTCGAGGGCGTGCAGTCGCACGGCGGCCAGCGCCGCCGGGTCGGTGGCGTCTAGGCGGCGGGCCGCCGCCAGTTCGGCGCGTTGGCGCCGCGTCCGCAGCCGGCGAGCGACCAGCAACAGCACGACCCCGGCGAGCCCCGCGACCGCGAACGCCAGCAGAATCGGCCGCCATGCCATCGGGGTCGGCGCGCCGGCCGCGTTCAGTCCACTGGCGGCGGCCACCGCCGCCCCGCTCCAGTCGCCGCGGCGCAAGGCCGGCTCGATCTGGTCACGCTGCAGTTCGTCCACTCGGCGGGCGCTCATCCCGGCGACGGTGGTCGACACCAGAAACGCGTAACCGCGATCGGCGGTGGCCACCGCCAGCAGCGCGTCGTGATCACCCAAGTCGCTCAGCCGCGCGGTGGTGCGGGCCCAGCCGTCGGCGGTCTGGCCCGAGAAGATATCAACGTAGACCACCCAGAGCCGCACATGCCGGTCGGCATAGAGATCCTCGATCGCGTTGCGCACCGCGGCTTGACCGGACCCGGACAGCGCGCCCGCGTGATCGGTGACCTGACCGGGCAGCCGCAGCGGCGCCTCGGCGCCGGCGCCGAGGGCACCCAGCAGCGCGGCGATCAAGACGGTCAAGACGACGCCGAGCAGGCGGATGGCAACCATGACGGCCAATCTAGGCGATCGACAACCGAAGCGGACGGTACTGGCAGACTGTGCGTCGGTGACCACGCAGCAGCCCGAAGCCCGTTATCCCCGCGACGGTTATGCCGAATTCGACCGTCAGCGGTTGGTGGGCGAAATGCCGAAGACCGCGGCGCTGCCCGGCGCCAACAGTCAGCACCGCACCGACTTCGCCCGGGACCGCGCGCGGGTGCTGCACAGCGCCGCACTGCGCAGGCTCGCTGACAAGACGCAGGTGGTCGGGCCGCGGGAAGGCGATACCCCGCGCACGCGGCTGACCCACTCGCTGGAGGTCGCCCAGATCGGGCGCGGGATGGCGATCGGGCTGGGCTGCGACCCCGACCTGGTGGACCTGGCCGGCCTGGCTCACGACATCGGGCACCCGCCGTACGGGCACAACGGGGAACAGGCGCTCGACGAGCTCACCGCCGGCTGCGGCGGCTTTGAGGGCAACGCGCAGAACTTCCGCATCCTCACCGGGCTGGAGCCCAAAATCCTCGACCCACAGGGAAACAGCGCCGGCCTGAACCTGACTCGTGCGGCACTGGACGCGGTCACCAAGTACCCGTGGGCGCGCGGCCCCGGACAGCGCAAATTCGGCTTCTACGACGATGATCGCGTCGCCGCAGACTGGATGCGGGCCGAGGCGCCGACTGGCCGGCCCTGCCTGGAGGCGCAGATCATGGACTGGGCCGACGACGTCGCCTACTCGGTTCACGACGTCGAAGACGGCGTCATCTCCGGGCGTATCGACTTGCGGGTGCTCGCCGATGACTCCACGGCCGCCACCCTGGCCCAACTCGGAGCGGCCGCGTTTTCCCAGGTCTCCGGTGACGAACTGATGGACGCAGCGTGCCGGCTGTCCGATCTGCCCGTCGTCGTCGCCGTCGGCCGGTATGACGCAACCCTGGCGGCGTCGGTGGCGCTCAAACGACTGACCAGCGAGTTGGTCGGCCGGTTCGCCTCGTCGGCGATCTCAGCCACCCGGGCGGCCGCCGGACCCGGTCCGCTGGTCCGCTACGCCGCGGACCTTCAGGTGCCGCAGCTGGTACGGGCCGAGGTCGCGGTGCTGAAAACGCTTGCCGTGCAGTTCATCATGTCCGATGCGCAGCACCGCAAGGTTCAGGCCCGCCAGCGTGAGCGGGTCCACGCGGTTGCGCACCGGCTGCTGGCCGGAGCGCCCGGCACGCTGGACCCGATGTTCGCTGCGGCATTCGCCGCCGCCGCCGACGACGGAGCCCGGCTGCGGGTGATCGCCGACCAGATCGCCTCCTGCACAGAGGGGCGCCTGGAGCATCTCGAGGCCGGCTAAGGCGATCGCAAGCGCGGCGTAGCCGGGCGCGGCGGGTCGCCGTCATAGGCACCGAGCGATCGCAAGCGCGGCGGGTCGCCGTCACCGCACACAGCTCAGCTGAGCTCGCGCACCTTGGCCATCATCGCGTGCACCACTTCGACGCCGCTCTCGTCGGGATCGCCCGAGCCGGTGACGTCCCGGCCACCGGTGAACGGGATGAGCACCCCGACAATGCAGTTCCCCTGCACGCCGACGGCGCGGACGTCGGGCGCGGCGGGATTCTTGTCGAGCACGATGGACGCCGCCAGCACGGAGTCGGTGGCCCGGACGTCCCTGATGTGCATTTCGCTGCCGGGCAGGGCAGGTGGCGGGGCTGCGCCGGGGGTGGCCGGCTCCTGGCCGACCGCCTGCCCGTCGCACTGCTCCCAGCGGTCGGCGAACTTCGCGAACAGCGCCTGGGCAGCTGCGGCGCTCGGCAGCGCGACCACCGACTCCTTGACGAACATCACCTTCAGGCTGAGCGGCTTGAAACTCGCGTCGCCGGGCTCCACGCCGATCCACGTCTCGCCCGCGTAGGTCTGCACGTCGGCGGACTCGTACACGCTCTTCAAGGCGATGTTCACCACGCCGGCGCAGTCGCCGGCCGCGGCCGAGCCGTCCATCGCATCGAGGCCCCCGTAACTCGGTGGGCCCGCGGTCTTGGTGAAGGGCTGGCCCAGCATCCGGGTCAGCTCGATGCCGTCGAGCAGAACCCGTTTGACCGCTTCGCCGGTGACGGCTCCGCTGGATGCGCCCGGCGAGTTGGTGGCCGAGGCGCCCGGCGAGGCGGTCGGAGAACCGCCCGGCCTGCCGGCGATGACCAGCCACGCCACCAGGCCCACCACGGCGACCACCGCGACGGCCACCGCGGCCGGCAGCCAGACCCGCTTGGTTTTCGTCGCGGAATCCGACGCCGGGCTGGATGCGGCGCCGTCCTGCGGGTCCGCCGGAGATTCTCCGGAACTGCTCAATTCACACCTCTGATGCTGGTTGTCGACCCGAGCATTAAAACACCGCGAGGGGCCGGTGGTGTAGACGTGGGCGTTGGTTCAGGTCGCGATGACACCACCGGTCCGCGCTCTACACTGGGCCGATGCCCGGCCGTATCTCCGATCGCGACATCGCCGCAATCCGGGAGCGCGCCCGGATCGAGGACGTCGTCGGCGACTATGTGCAGTTGCGCCGGGCGGGTGCCGACTCGATGAAGGGGCTGTGTCCGTTCCACAACGAGAAGTCGCCGTCGTTTCACGTCCGGCCCAACCACGGCCACTTCCACTGCTTCGGCTGCGGAGAGGGCGGTGATGTCTACGCCTTCGTCCAGAAGATCGAGCATGTCAGCTTCGTCGAGGCGGTCGAGGTGTTGGCCGACCGGATCGGCTACACCATCACCTACACCGGGCTGACCGGAAAAGCCACCAGCACCCAGCGTGAACGCGGCAGCCGCAGCAGGCTGATCGCGGCGAACGCCGCGGCGAACGAGTTCTACGCCGAGCAGCTGTCGTCGCCGGAGGCCGCCCCGGCGCGCAAATACCTCACCGACCGCAACTTCGACGCCGCCGCCGCCGCCCGCTTCGGGTGCGGGTTCGCTCCCTCGGGCTGGGACAGCCTGACCAAGCATCTGCAGCGCAAGGGATTCGAGTTCAAGGAGCTGGAAGCCGCGGGCCTGTCCCGGCAGGGCCGCCGCGGGCCGATGGACCGGTTTCACCGCCGGCTGCTGTGGCCGATCCGCACCCCGGCCGGCGAGGTGATCGGGTTCGGGGCGCGCCGGCTGTTCGACGACGATCCGATGGAGGCCAAATACGTCAACACCCCGGAGACCGTGCTGTACAAGAAGTCGCACGTGCTGTTCGGGATCGACCTGGCCAAACGCGACATCGCCAAGGGGCATCAGGCGGTCGTCGTCGAGGGCTACACCGACGTGATGGCGATGCACGCCGCCGGCGTCACCACCGCGGTGGCCTCCTGCGGCACCGCGTTCGGCGACGAACACCTGGCGATGCTGCGGCGGCTGATGATGGACGACAACTTCTTTCGCGGTGAACTGATCTACGTGTTCGACGGCGACCAGGCCGGCAAGACCGCCGCCGTCAAAGCGCTCGACGGCGAACAGCAGCTGGCCGGCCAGTCGTTCGTCGCGGTGGCCTCCGACGGCATGGACCCCTGCGATCTGCGGCTGGCGCACGGCGACGAAGCGCTGCGGGACCTGGTGGCACGCCGAACCCCGTTATTCGAGTTCGGTATTCGCACCGCGCTGGCGGAGATGGACTTGGACAGCGCCGAGGGCCGGGTGGCGGCGCTGCGCCGGTGCGTGCCGATGGTCGCCCAGATCAAAGACTCCACCCTGCGCGACGAATACGCGCGGCAGCTGGCCGGCTGGGTCGGTTGGGACAACGTCGCGCAGGTGATCGGGCGGGTGCGCGACGAGGCCAAGCGGCCCAAGGGTCCTGCCGGTCGAACTCAGCACGTCACCGCCGAACAGCCGGGGCCGGACGTGTCGCGCCCCGACCCGGCCGACCCGACACTGTGGCCGCAGCGGGAAGCGCTCAAGGCGGCCCTGCAGTATCCGGCGTTCGCCGGCCCGGTGTTCGACACGTTGACCGTCGAGAGTTTCACCCACCCCGGCTACGCCGCCGTCCGGACCGCCATCGACGCGGCGGGCGGTACCGGCGGGACCGGTGCCGGCGTGTCCGGCGCCCAGTGGATCGAGGCGGTGCGCGAGCAGACCACATCGGCGTTCACCACCGGGCTGATCCACGAACTGGGCGTGGAAGTCATCCATGTCGATGACGAGAAGCTGCCGCGCTACATCGGTGGCGTGCTGGCCCGGCTGCAGGAGGTGTGGGTGGGCCGGCAGATCGCCGAGGTCAAATCCAAACTGCAGCGCATGTCGCCGGTCGAGCACAGTGATGACTACCACGCCCTGTTCGGTGACCTGGTCGCCATGGAGGCCTACCGGCGCAGCCTGCTGGAGCAGGCCAGCGGCGACGACCTGACCGCGTGAGGCTCAGCGGGCGTTCGGCCGGCGCGGCTCGATGATGACCGTCTCGTCGTCGATCTCGGTGAGCGTCACCACCCGTGGATCGGGGGAGACCCGATTCGCGATTGCCCGCCGGCCGGCGTCGATCGCCGACCTGGCGACGGGGCTGCCGGTCAGTGCGCGGTAGGTGCCGAGAATCTGCTCGTAGCGGCGTCGGCCCGCCTTGGTGCCGAACACATAACCCAAGGCCAACACGACGGCATACCGGATCAAAGCGGTCCCTCCCAGACAACGGTGCGATGCTTGCGCCCGGGTCTATCCTGCCTCACTCACCGGCCGGGCGGGTTCCCGGTGGCCCGGTGCCTGCACGGTGGCGGCGGATGCGCTAGAGTCTCTCCGAGTCCAGCTATGGACCGACAATCCCCTGTAGCTCAATTGGCAGAGCATTCGGCTGTTAACCGAAGGGTTGGTGGTTCGAGTCCACCCGGGGGAGCCGGTATCGGCGCAGGTCGGCGCTATTCCAGCCGCGGGATCGTCGCCGGGCCCGGCGGCTGCTGCGGCCTGGGCTGCTGCTTGGCCGCCCGCGCCTGGGCGATCGCATTGATCAGCGGATTCGCCGCCAGCATCTTGCGCTTCTCTTCCTCGGTCAGCTGGTAGAAGGCCCATGCGCCCCACGCGGCCGGGCGAACATACAGCGTGACTTTCTGTTGGCCGTTCTGGAGCAAGGCCGGAATCGCCACGGCCCGGTCGGTGACGGCGGAGCTGGCCATCTCCTCGGTGATCCGCTCGACGTCGGCAGACTCCTGCAGTTCGTAGGTCGGTGACTGGCCGAGTTTGTTGGGCGGTCCTTGCAGCGCGAGGAACCACGCCATGCTGCCACTCCTTTGTTCGGGCTTCGTTCCGAACTCTATCCGGGTTCGGTTCGGACTTTATTCGACGGCCGCAACGGCATCGACCCGCACGTAAGCTCAGGCCGTGTCGCGTCGATCGACGGTTGCGTTCCTGATGATCGCGGCCCTGGCGTCCGTGGCGGGCTGCGGGCTGGGGCCGGCGCCGCCGCCCAAGCCGTCGACCGACACCTGCACCGACTCCGACGGACCCAGCCTGGATGCGGTGCGGCGGGCGATCGCCGCGGTCCCGCCGCCGACCCGGGACCCCGGGGATCCGGAAACCGCCGCGCTATCGACCTGGACGGAAAGCGCCCGAGGACATACCCGCAACTGCCGTCTGCACTGGGTGAAACTCGTCGTGACCGACGCGATGGCGTCGAGCCCCGAACAGTTGCTGTTCTTCGACCACGACACCCCGCTGGGCAGTCCCACGACCAACCCCAAGCCCTACACCACCGTGCTGTCCTCGGGCGAGGACACCGTGACGGTGCAATATCAGTGGCAGGTCGGCAGTGATCCGTCCTGCTGCCCCACCGGTATCGGCACCACCCGCTTCCGGATCGACGGCGGCAAGCTCAAGGCCGTCGACTCGATTCCCGACCAGTGAAGCGCGGCCCGGTCAATCGGGCAGGTTCTCCGGGTGCAGCATCTCGGCGTAGCGCAGCTGCTCCGGGATTCCGAACCCGTCGATCAGGGTCTCGACGTGCGGGCGCAGCTTGCGGCAGCGGTCGTTGATGGCGCGGGTGACCGCCTTGGCCCGATCTGACGACAGGTAGTGGTGTTCGATGTACCACGCCTTGTCGTCTTCGATCACGCTCAACGCGTACAGGTCGCACACCAGCTCGAGCAGTTCGGCCGCTTCGTTGTCGGCACACGAGTCGATGCCGGCGACGAACGCCTCCAGCACCACCCGGTCGATGTGAGCGGCCGCGGCGTGCAACACATGGTCCTGCACCGCGTTGAACGCGTCGAAGTCGGACATCTCCTTGGACTTGGCCCGCAGCCGCCGGGCCACCGACGACAGCAGGTATTCCTCCCGGTCCTCGAACATGTGCACCTGGGTGCCCCGATTGAACAGGCTTCCTTCTTCCTCGCTGTCTTGCCGGGCATCGACGATCTTCTGCATGATCGCCTCTGCCGCAGTGCGTTTCACCACCCGATCGCCGACCGCCGCCGCCGCGAAGCGAACCCAGCCGACCGGGCTCATGCTGCTGATGTCGTCGGCGTAGTCGGTGAGCAGTTGCTTGGCCACCAGCTGGGTCAGCACGTGGTTGTCGCCCTCGAAGGTGGTGAACACGTCGGTGTCGGCGCGCAGCGCGATCAGCCGGTTCTCGGCCATGTAGCCGGCGCCGCCGCAGGCCTCCCGGGCTTCCTGGATCGCCCGGCTGGCGTGCCAGGTGTTGGCCGCCTTCAGGCCGGCTGCCCGCGCCTCCAGCTCGCGTTGTGCCTCGAGGTCGGGTGTGTCCGCGGTCTGCAGGTCGTGGCATTTGGCGACCAGTTCGTTCTGCGCGAACTGCAACGCGTACGACCGTGCGATCAGGGGGAGCAGCCGACGCTGGTGGATCAGGTAGTCCATGATCAACACCTCATCGCCGTCGCCGTCGTCGCCGGGTGCGCTGAACTGCCTGCGTTGCAACGCGTAGCGGCTGGCTATGTCCAAGGCGACGCGGGCTGCCGCGCCGGCGCTGCCGCCGACCGTGACGCGGCCGCGGATCAGGGTGCCGATCATGGTGAAGAACCGCCGGCCGGTGCTGTCGATCGGTGAGTGATAGCTGCCGTCGGCTTCGACGTCGCCGAATTTGTTCAGCAGGTTCTCCCGCGGGATGCGGACGTGATCGAAGACGATGCGGCCGTTGTCGACCCCGGGCAGACCACCCTTGTAGTGGTTGTCCGACGTCGTCACCCCGGGCAGGTCGTTGCCGTCGGCGTCGCGGATCGGCACCAGGAAACAGTGCACGCCCTGACTTGTCGGCTCGCCGTCCACCGGGGTGATCAGCTGAGCGAACACGGCTGCGACGGTGGCGGTTTCCGCCGCACCGCCGATGTAGTCCTTGCGGGCGGACGGGGTCGCGGAGTCGACGACGAACTCTTGCGTGTCGGCGTCGTAGGTGGCCGTCGTCTCCAGCGACTGCACGTCGCTGCCGTGTCCGGTCTCGGTCATCGCGAAGCAGCCGAGCAGATCCAGGTCGATGATCTTCTCGACATAGGCCCGGTGGTGGCGTTCGGTACCCAGGTTTTCGACCGCGCCGCCGAACAGTCCCCATTGCACGCCGGCCTTGACCATCAACGACAGGTCCGACATCGCCAGCATCTCGATCATTGAGATGGCCGCGCCGACATCGCCGGTCCCGCCGTGCTCCTTGCGGAAATTGTCGGCCGCCAGACCACTGGCCGCCATGATCTTGAGTTGCTCGGCCACTTTGGTACGGGCGATGGTCGTGTTCGGGGTGTAGTGCGGGCGGAAAACCTTGTCGGTGAGCATGTCCCGGGTGCGGTCCTTGGCCGTGCGCCAGCGGCCACCCAACGCGTTGCGCAGGTGTTCGGCGGTTTTGGTCGCAGGGGTCATTCCTCGACGGTAACCGCGTCCGGAGAGTGCCGAAGCGGGTTTAAATATGTTGTGCGGTCGGTGCTGGCAAGGCTGCTGCTGGCGGGAGCAGTGCCGTTGAGCGCGTGCGCCCCGGCGGCCGCCCCGTCGCCCCAGCCTGCCCGGCTGGAGATGCAGTACCTCGGTCAACGCCAGGTTCCGTATGCCGCAACGTTCGGCGACACCGTCATCGGCGGGTTGTCGGCGATCAGCTACGACCCGGGACGTGACAGCTATTACGTGATCAGCGACGACCGCTCGGCGAAGAACCCTGCCCGGTTCTACGAGGTGCGGATCGCACTGTCCGGCAACGGCATCCAAGACGTAACTTTCACCGCCGCCCATCCGCTGCTGGACGAGAACGGTCGGGTGTTTCCGCCGCGGTCGTTCGAGACGGTCCCGCCGGTCGTCCCGCCCGACCCGGAAGGGATCGCCTTCGACGCTGGCCGGCAGCGGCTCTACTGGTCGTCGGAGGGTGAGCGGCTGGTTAACACCGAGGTCGGCCGGGACACGCCGGCCGGTCCCGTGCTGGCCGACCCGTGGGTCAGGATCGCCGGGCTCGACGGCAGCTATCTGGGCCAGTTCACCATGCCGCCCGATTTGGTGATGTCGGCCGAGGAGACCGGGCCGCGGCGTAACGCCACGCTGGAGGGTCTGACACTGACGCCCAGCGGACGGTTGCTGTTCGCCGCCATGGAAGCGCCCGGATTCGCCGACGGCCCGGTTCCTGGCCGCGACCACGGCGCGCTGGTCCGGGTCACCGCATTCGGCCTGGACCCCGGCTCGGAAGCCGGCGCGCCGGTGGCCCAGTACGCCTACCCACTGGAGGCGGCCGCGCCGCCTGCCGAGACCAACGGCCTCTCCGATCTGGTGGCGCTGTCCGACACCGAGTTCCTGGTGATCGAGCGTGCATTCAGCGCGACCCCGAACGTCCGGGTGTTCCGCGCGGAGATCGGCACCGCCACCGACGTGCTGTCGATGGCCTCGCTGACCGGCGCCAACGTGAGACCGATGACCAAGACACTGGTCGCCGACCTGTCGGCGATCCCGGGCCTGGCACCGCTGGACAACATCGAAGGCATCACGCTCGGTCCGAGGCTGGCCGACGGCCGGCAATCGGTGGTGCTGGTCAGCGACGATAACTTCTCGCCGGTCGAGGTCACCCAGTTTCTGCTGTTCGCACTGTGCTGAACGGCAAGCTTCGCTGTCGGCAACCGGTGACCGGCGTATCATTCTGCACAGCCCAAAGGGCCCGCCGAGCGTAGGTCGCGAAGGTGACGGCTCTCCGAAGTGGGCTGATTGCCCAGCGGAGGACACGGTGGCGGACAGACTGGCCCTGGTCACCTCGGTCGCCACCCAACTGATGGCGGCCACTCCGGCGACCGCTGCCGCGGTCAGCGAACGCGTGCTGAAGACACTCACCGCGGAGCTCGACGTCGACGCCGGGTTCCTGAGGCACAACGACCATGACGTCCGCGCTTCGATCCTGGTCGCGGAATGGCCGCCGCGACGCGGCGTACCGAGCCCGGACCCGCTGAAGGTCGTCGCCTTCAGCACCGCGGACCCGGTTTTCACCACCTGCGCGCACAGCAGAAAGCTGGTTGTCATCCGGCCGGACCCGGCGAAGTCGGGCTACCTGCGCCAGATGGCTGCGGGGCATCGCATCGAATCGCCGTCGGTGATCGCCGCGCCGCTGATCTCCGGGCAGATGACCACCGGAATGCTGGGCATGGTCCGGTTTCACCGCGGCAAGTGGAAATCGGAAGAGCGCAACACCATCGAGGCGGTCGCGTCACTGCTCGCGCAACTGCAGGGGCGGGTCGTAGCTGAGCAGCGATTGCGCTATCTGGCCGATCACGACCACCTGACCGGGCTGCACAATCGTCGTGCGCTGGTCACCCACCTTGCCGACCGGCTCGCGGCCGGCGAACCCGGCCCCGTCGGTGTTCTCTACATCGACCTCGACCGGTTGAAGCCGATCAACGACTACCTCGGCCACGTCGCAGGAGACTGGTTCATCCAGGACTTTGCCAAACGGCTCAGGGCGTGCGCCGGAAGTCGCAGCATGGTCGCGCGGGTCGGCGGGGACGAGTTCGTGGTTGTTCCGGACGCGCCGATGCCGGGGGCGGACGCGGAAGCCTTCGCCGAGCGCCTCAGAGACGCGCTGGACGCCCGGGTGGACATCCAGGGCCACACGGTGACCAGCACGGTGAGCTTAGGGGTGACGGTCGGTGTGCCGGGGTCCGACAGCAGCGCGGGCCTGTTGCGCCTCGCCGACGACGCGGTACTCACCGCCAAGCGCAACGGCGGCAATCAGGCGGTGCGCGCGACCGACGACATGTCACTGAAGAACCTCTTCCGCAAAGACGTCGAACTTCATCTGAACGGGGAGATGGACGACGAGTCGCTGCTGCTGCACTATCAGCCCGAGGTCGACCTGTGGAGTGGGGCGGTCAAGGCGGTCGAGGCGCTGGTGCGTTGGCGGCACCCGACCCGAGGGCTGCTGCTGCCCGGCGCATTCATCACCGTCGCCGAATCACCCAATCTCGCCGACGAGCTGGGCCGGTGGGTGATCCGGAGTGCCTGCGCGGAATTCAGCCGGTGGCGGCCTAACGGGGTGCGAACGAACGCCACGTTGCGCATCAACGTTTCGCCGGTGCAACTGGTCGCCCGCAACTTCGCCCGCACCGTGGCCGACACCATCGAGGAGTTCGGCATCGCCGCGAATTCGCTGTGCCTGGAGATCACCGAACGTGCGGTGGTTCAGGACATCGAGACCACCCGGCGCACCCTCGCGGAGTTGAAGGAGGTCGGCGTCAAGATAGCCATCGACGACTTCGGCACCCGGTACGCGGTGCTGTCACACCTGAAGGATCTTCCGGTCGACATGCTCAAGATCGACGCGGTGTTCGTCCGCGACTTGGGCACCAACGCAGGCGATCTGGCCATCGTCCGGGCGATCATCGGGCTTGCCGAGGCATTCGGTCTCGAGGTTGTCGCCGAGGGCGTCGAGACGCCTGCCGCCGCGCTGACTTTGATGCGGCACGGCTGCCATCGGGCGCAGGGATTCCTTTTTTCGCGTCCGGTGCCGGGTGAGACCATGGAGTCGCTATTGGCGTCGCGCTGGATCCCGATGCCCTTCCTGGCCGACAGAAACGCACTGATGATATGACGCGCAACGATTGGTGGTGCCCGTGACCGACAGCGATGAGCAGATGGAACGCCGGCGGCAGCCCCGTCCGGACGAGTCGCCGATGTCCGCTCTTCAGGAGTTGCCCGCGCTGGTTCTGCTGGAGCGGATTCCGATTCCGGTGCTGGCGATCGACAGCGACGGCACGATCCTCTTCGCCAACACGGCATTCGCGCAGATGGTCGGCTACAGCCGGGAGGATGTTCTCTCGCTGCGGTTCCACCAGATTTTCGTCGATGCGCCCACCGCGGATTCGGTGCTGCGCGTGGTGCACTCGTTCGCGAATCTGGTCGTCTCGCTGGCGCACAGCGACGGCTCGAACGTCAGGGCGCTGATGAGCAAGTCGGCGCTGCAGCGTGCCGACGACCGGGTGGCGCTGGCCGCGTTCCAGGATCTGACCGAGCAGCTCTGGCTCGAAGAGCCCTGAGCAGTCGCCGGCACCGCCGTCGGCGTCAGCCGGGGATCCTGCTGGACTGGTAGCGGAGTGTCTCGCGGGCGAGGAACTCACGGAAATACGGCAGCGAGGTGTCGGTGGCGACCGCCGGCAGCAGCAGATCCCACATCCGTGTCAGCCGGCCGGGCAAGTCGCCCTGGGGTGTCTCCTGCGGCAGTAGCCGCGTCCCGAACATGGCGCCGACGATCGACTCGCTGACGGTGTCCGGGTTGAGATCTTCACGCACGTCGCCTTCGACGACCGCCCGCTTGGTCTGTGCGGCCACCTCCGTCAGCCACCTGCTGTAGACGGCGGCGGCCGAGTCGTTGAAGCCGCTCAGCGCGAATACCAGATGCTCGGCGACCCGGGCATGCTTGTCGGACGCCAGGACGTCGTCGACCGCGAACATGCCGTGGATCATGCCCTCGAGCGCCGGGGAGGGCGGGGCGCACATGGCCTGAAAGGAGTTCAACACGGTCGCCGAACCCTCGTCGATGATGGCCGAGAGCAGCGATTCCATCGAATCGAAGTGGTAGTACAGGGCGCCCTTGGTCATCCCGGCCCGCTCGGTGATCGCAATCCTGGCGGCCGCGGTCGGGCCGACCTCGCTGAACACGTCGATCGCGGCATCGAGCAGCTTTCGCCGAGTCACCTGCGACCGGACCTGGCGCGCCATCAACGGCTCCGGGTGGCGGCGGAACCCACGGGGGTAACCGTGGTCCGGATGGCGAGCGCCGTACGTCGTCTGACGAACTGGCTGAAGTACGCGAGCCGATCCGGTGTCACGATGCCGGGCAGGATCAGTTTCCAGTCCTTCTCGATTCCGAGCAGGAACTGCTCCGGTTCGTCCAGGTTGCCCGACTGCCGTTGGCCCAGATACAGCGACATCAGCGCGTGTGCCACGTCGTGCGGGTCGCATCGCTGCACCACATCACCCTCGGCGACGGCACGCTCGGCGGCCATCACCAGGGTCTTCACCCAGTCCGCCACCAAGCGGCCGCGGATACCGCCGGTGCGGCCGATCGCTGGCAGCAGGTTCAGCACCGCCCTGGCGTCTTCCTCGCCGATGTCCCGGACCGCCATCACGTAGCAGATGTCGATCAGGGTCTCCAGCCCGGAGAGCTTGCGGTTGAGCAGGTCCTGAATCATCAGGTTGTCCGCGCCGAGCTGTTTCTCGATGATGGCCAGCGCCAGCGCGTGTTTCGAGCGGAAGTGGAAGTACATCGCGCCCTTGGTCAGCCCGGCCTCGATCAGAATGTCGTCCAGGCCCACCTCGTGGTACGGCCGCTGCGCGAACCGCTGCGAAGCGGCGCGCAGTATCTGGTCGCGCGTCGCGTCGGCACGACGGTCGGTCTGGTAGGCCTGCTCGGTCAAAGTCGGATCCCCAGGCTGTCACTGTGCTGAACAGAGACTAATTGCAATCGGTAGGCAGTAATAACAGGTCCGATTCTGCCACCAACCGGGTCAACATTTCCCAATTGCGGTCAGGACGGCCGTTCGGGTTGCTCTGTTCGGGCCGGCGGAACCGACGTCCCGGCCGACGGTTCGACGGGCTCGAAGGCCAGGAAACGATGCAAAACGTGCACCGCATCGGTAAGGGTTCGACGGTCTTCGGGAGCGAGCCGGGCCAGTTGCGGATCGAGTGCGGCCGCGCGGTAATGCCTGACCCGGTTCAAGGTGTCCAGGCCTTTTTCGGTGATCCGGATCAGCACAGCCCGGGCATCCTGCGGGTCAGGCGTGCGGGCGGTCAGCCCGGCCTCTTCCAGGCGACGCACCTGGGTGGTCATCGTCGGCTGCGAGCAGTGGTCGACTGCGGCGAGCTCCGAGATGCGTGCCTCGCGCATGGCTTCGATGGTGGACAGCAGTCGAGCCTGCGCACCCGGTAACGGCAGCTGGACCTGTTGCGTCGCGAACCGGTTGAGGCGCGCGACCACGCCGAGCAGTTCGGCGCCCAGGGCGTCGTCTGAAGCCATCTGGACATTATGACCTGGACCACCGTCATGTCGCTGGTGCGCAGTGCCGGAATCGAGACCGCGAACTGGCACAATGAATCCAATGATCTCGAGCGGCCGGGTAGGCCCACCTGCGCCGACGCAGTCCGTGCGGCCGGGGGAGTTGGCGCAGGCCTCGGTGATGGCGGCACTGTGCGCGGCGACGGCGATCATCGCGGTGGTCGTCCCGTTCGCGGCGGCGTTGGCGCCACTGGGCACCGTGCCGATGGGGTTGCTGGCTTACCGGTACCGGATCAAGGTGCTGATCGCGGCGACCGTGGCGGCGGGAACGATCGCCTTCCTGATCGCCGGGCTGGGCGGCTTCATGACGGTGACCAACTGCGTCTACATCGGCGGGCTGACCGGGATCGTCAAACGCCGTGGCCGCGGGACACCGACTGTGGTCGTCGCGTCATTCGTCGCCGGCATCGTCTTCGGTATCCCGGTGGTGCTGACGTTGACGGTGCTGACGCGGTTGCGGCACCTGATCTTCGACACCATCGCCGCGAACGTCAACGGATTGGCGACGGCAATGGGGTGGGTGCCGCAGTTGCAGCCCAGCGCCGACGAACTCAACGCGATGCTCGCGTCCGCGCTGCGTCACTGGCAACTGCTGATCCTGGGCAACACCGTGCTCGGCGTCATGGGGTTCTCGCTGATCGGCTGGTGGGCGCTGTCGCGAGTGCTGGAGCGGTTGCGCGGGGTTCCCGATGTGCACAAATTGGACGTCCAGGCCGAGACCGGGCCGATCGCGCCGGTCCCGGTGCGCCTCGATGCGGTGCGTTTCCGCTATCCGCACACCGAACGCGACGCACTCGGGCCGGTCAGCCTCGACGTGCAGGCGGGCGAATACGTAGCGGTCACCGGAGCCAACGGCTCGGGGAAGACCACGCTGATGCTGATCCTGGCCGGTCGCGAGCCGACTGCCGGCAGTGTCGAGCGCTCCGGCGCGGTCGGGCTGGGCCGGTTGGGCGGCACCGCCGTCGTCCTGCAGCATCCGGAGAGCCAGGTCTTGGGTACCAGGGTGGCGGACGATGTGGTGTGGGGCCTGCCGGTCGGTGCCACCACCGACATTCACCGACTGCTCAGCGAAGTCGGCCTGGACGGTTTCGCCGAGCGCGACACCGGCGGGCTCTCCGGCGGAGAGTTGCAGCGGCTTGCCGTCGCGGCGGCGCTGGCGCGGGAGCCGGCCCTGCTGATCGCCGACGAAGTCACCAGCATGGTCGACCCGCCGGGCCGGGAAGACCTGTTGCGGGTGCTCTCCGGTCTGCGGGAACGCCACCGCACGTCGCTGGTGCACATCACGCACTACAACGACGAGGCTGACATCGCCGACCGCAGAATCGATCTCAGTGACTCGGCCGACAACACCGAGATGGTTGAGACGGTCCCCGTGCCCGGCCCCGCCGCTCCCGGGTCCGCCAGCCCGCCGGTGCTCGAACTGCACGGTGTCGGCCATGAATACGGCAGCGGCACGCCGTGGGCCAAGACCGCGCTGCGCGACATCAGCTTCACCGTGGGCGCCGGGGACGGGTTGCTGATCCACGGCGGCAACGGCTCCGGGAAGTCGACATTGGCCTGGATCATGGCCGGGCTGACCGTGCCGACCACCGGAACCTGTCTGGTCGCGGGCCGGCCTGCCGCCGATCAGGTGGGTGCCGTCGCGCTTTCGTTCCAGGCGGCCCGGCTGCAGTTGATGCGCAGCCACGTCGGGCCGGAGGTCGCGTCCGCAGCCGGCTTCTCCACCCGCGACCACGCATCGGTGAACCGAGCGCTGTCCGTCGTCGGCCTGGACGCGACGCTCGCGAAACGGCGCATCGACCAGCTCAGCGGTGGCCAGATGCGGCGGGTGGTGCTGGCCGGCCTGCTGGCCCGCTCCCCGCGGGCGCTGATTCTCGACGAACCACTCGCCGGTCTGGACGCCGCGAGTCAGCGCGGCCTGCTGCGACTGCTCGAGGATCTGCGCCGCGACACCGGGCTGACGGTGGTGGTGATCTCGCACGACTTCGCCGGGCTGGAACGCCTCTGCCCGCGGACTCTGCACCTGAACGACGGCGCGCTGACTCCGGTTCCCGCCGCTGACGCCGGGGGTGCGGTGTGAGCGAGAGCCTGCCTGCTGCGCCTACTTTGCCGGGTTCGCCGACCGGGCCGGCCAAACGCGCTGCCCGCCCGGTCGTGTTACTACGCCCGGTGCCGGGCACATCCGTCGTTCACCGGCTGTGGGCCGGCACCAAACTGGTCGCGGTCTTCTCCATCTCGGTGCTGTTGACGTTCTATCCGGGTTGGGTGCCGATCGGTGCGGTGGCGCTCCTGGTGTTGGTCGCCGCAAGGATCGCGCATATTCCGCGCGGCGCGTTGCCGTCGGTGCCCGGCTGGCTGTGGGTGCTGCTGTTCATCGGGGGCGCTAGCGCCGCCATCGCCGGCGGTGCCCCGGTGATCCACGCCGGCTCGGTGTCCGCGGGCCTCGGCGGACTGTTGAATTTCCTGCGGATCACCGCGCTGTCGATCGTGCTGCTCGGCTTAGGGGCGATGGTGTCGTGGACCACCAATGTCGCCGAGATCGCGCCTGCGGTGGCCACCCTAGGCCGACCTCTTCGCCTGCTGCGAATCCCGGTAGATGAGTGGGCCGTCGCGTTGGCTCTCGCGCTGCGAGCCTTCCCGATGCTGGTCGACGAGTTCAAGGTGCTGTATGCCGCCCGCCGGATCCGCCCCCAGCGCCGGCCGCGGACCCGGAAGGCGAAGCGCCGCCGGTGGGCGCGGGAAGTCATCGACCTTTCCGCCGCCGCCATCACCGTGACGTTGCGCCGGGCCGACGAAATGGGTGATGCGATCGTTGCCCGCGGAGGCATCGGCCAGATCTCCGCCGCGCCGTCCCTACCGAAGATCGCCGACTGGCTTGCCCTGTGCGTGGTGGCGACCGTGTGCGGTGGCGCGCTGGCCGTCGAGCTGGCGCTGTTCACCACCAGCTAAGAACAACACCCGTCGCCACTCCTCCCCGCCGCGAGATCGCCCTCACGCAGGTAGCCACTCACACTTTCTCTGCGCTGCTGCGATCTCGCGGCCAGGTGAAGTGCGGGCGATCAATTCGTCGCGCATCCTGGCGGGTATGCGCCGGGTTTTCAGTTGGTGTTCCTAGGCAGTGAGGCGCTCGCGGCGGGCGCCGTCACCCGTCACGGCCTGGCCCGCTGGCATCGCCGGGTCCACCCGAATGTCTACCTCGACAGGTTCGCGAGCGTAACCCTGTACGACAGGATGGTCGGGGCCTGGCTCTGGTCGGGCCGCGACGGGATCATCTCCGGTGTCGCCGCATCCGCATTGCACGGCGCGGGGTGGGTGGACACGACCATCCCGATCGAGTTGATCGCAACGAGGAGCCGTGGAACCCGCGGGATCACCGTCCGCAACGAGCGGTCCGCCCCCGACGAGCGGACGTCCATCAGCGAGCTTCCGGTGACCACCCGCGCTCGCACCGCCTTCGATCTGGCCCGTCATCTGCCGCGCGACCGGGCCCTCGCCCGGCTCGATGCGTTGATGCGGGCAGCGCCGTGCACGGTCGACGATGTGTTGGCGTTAGCGGAACGCTATCCGGGCGCGCGGGGGCTGAAGCAGCTCAGGAGGCTCATTCCGCTGGTCGACGGCGGCGCGGAGTCGCCGAAGGAGACCTGGCTGCGGCTGCTGCTCATCGACGCGGGATTTCCGATCCCGACCACGCAGATCCCGGTGTACCTGAACCGGCGACTCTTCGCGGTCCTGGACAACGGGTGGGAGGAGTTCAAAGTTTCAGCGGAATACGACGGCGAGGTGCATCGCCTGCTGCGTCACTCCTACGTCAAGGATCACTATCGAGAACGGATGCTGCCGAAATTGGGCTGGCTCAACGTCCGAGTGATCAAGGAGGACAGCGTGGACGGTGTCATCGACCGCGTCTGCGATGCACTGAGGTCGCGCGGGTGGCAGGGCCGGCCGGTCTACCCCGCGAGATCGCGCCCACGCAGGTAGCCACTCGCACTTTCGCTGCGCTGCTGCGATCTCGCGGACAGGTCAGCGCGCCGCCGCATTGTTGGCAGCCAGCTGGGCCGCCCGCAGTGTCTCGGCGACATCGGCGCGACCCAGGAACATCTGGTCGAAGTAGGGCTTGAGCGCCTGCTCGCCGGCCGGAAAACCGAAACCGCCCGGGGCCGGGATGCGCGGTCCGTGCAGCACCGCGAAAAACGGTGTGACATCCACGCCTCGCCCAGCCCAGTAGTCGAAGTAGACGCGCTGGGCGGCGGTGTTCGCCGGAATGGCACTGCCACGCCGACCCAGATACTCGTTGCCCTGCACGCTGCCCAGCCAGGCCAGCACCTGCCGCACCGCCTCCGGGTGCGCCGTGGCTGCGTTGCCGGCCGCGGCGATACCGTTGGTGACGCTGACCCGGCCGGCCGGGCCACTGGGCAACATCGCCACGCCCCAACCGAACTCGGCCTGCTCGGCCACCGCCGCCAGGTTGTAGGTGCCGGACTGAAAAAGTGCCATCCGGCCTGCCAGGAATTGGTTCCTGGAGAAGTCGCCGTTGTCGTTGGTGGCGGCGGCCGGCGGTGCGACGTGATCGTGGTCGATCAACCGCACCAGATAACCGAACGCCCCCACCGCCGCGGGGTTGTCGAAGGCGAAGCGGCCGTCACGTTGGAACACCCCGCCCGCCGACCCGATGTAGTTCAGGTAGATGCCCTGCGGGTCGTTGGCGGCGTTGTACCCCCACTGCCGGACCCGCCGCTCGTCGAAACCCGGTGTGGCGGCGTTGCGCCCGCTCGCGTCGACCGTCAGCCGGGCCAGCAGCGGCCGCAGCGTGTCATCACCGTGTGGATCCCAGTGCAGCGTCCGCAGGTCTGCCGGACCCATCCCGGCGGCGGCGAGCAGGTCCGCGTTGTAGTACACCGCGATACCGCCGTCGGTCAGCTGCGGCACCCCCCACAGCACGCCGCCGCGGGTGAACTGCTCAACCACCGACGACTCCCAATCGGGCGATACTGCACCGATGTTCATCAGCCGGCCGCTGTCGGCGTAGCCCGGAAGCTGACCGTTGGACAGCCAGAAGATGTCGTCCGCCCCACCACCGGCCACGTCGGTGCGCAGCGTGTCGAAATACGTTGCGTAAGACACCACCGTTGTGCGCACCTCGATGTCGGGATGCAGGCGGTGAAATTCCGCAAACGACGCCCGGTACGCGGCCGCCACCTGTTCGTCCCACAGCCGCACCGTCACCACCGTCGTGCCGGAACCAGGGTTGGCCGACGTGTCCAGCAGCACCGCCGCCACCGCTAGTAGCGTCGCGATCGTCGCCACACCCGCCGTGAACATCGTGGAAAACCGGGGGCGGGTCATTTGATCCCGGTGACGACGAGCGACCGCACGACGCGCCGCTGAAACGCTACGAACAGCACGACCAGCGGCACCATCGCGACCGTCGTAGCCGCCATCACCAGTGTCCACTGCGCGTTGTACCGGGACTGCAGCGCAGCCGTGGCCACCGTCAGCACCTGCCACTTGCCGCCGCTGGTGATCACCAGCGGCCACATGAAGTTGTTCCACTGTGCGACCACGGTGATCAACGCCAGTGTGACCAGGATCGGCCGGCTGGCCGGCATCATGACATGGACGATGACGTCCAGCGTGTTGGCGCCGTCCAGTCGCGCCGCGTTCACCAGGTCGTCGGGGACCGCGCGGAAATACTCGCGCAGCAGGAAGATCGCGTATGGCGAGCCGAACACAAACGGCAACACCAGAGCCCAGAACGTGTTGCGCAGACCGAGCTGGGCCATCATCAGATACAGCGGGACGACGGTGACCGTAGCCGGCACCATCAGGGTCGCGACGTAGACCCAGAACAGCGAGCCGCGTCCGGGGAAGTGCAGGCGGGCGAACGCATACGCCGCCAGCACCGAGAAACTCAGCTGGCCGAGGAGTATCACCGCGGTCATCAGCGCGGTGACCGCCAGCGCGCGTCCGAAGCCGGCGCCCGTCAGGTCGGTGTAGTTGTCCAGCGTCGGCGGCCGCGGCCACGACAACGGGCTGCCGGTCTCGAACTGGCGCGCGGAGGTGAACGAGGTCAGCAGGCCAAGCGCGAACGGCGCCAACGTGATCAGGGCGCCGAGTGTCAGGCCCGCGTAGATCGCGGTGTTACGTGAGCTCATAGCTGATCCGTCGCCGGAAGTAGAGGTGCTGAACCACGGTGACGCCGACCAGGATGACGAAAAGCACCAGCGCCATCACCGCCGCCCGGCCGATCGCCGCGGCGCCGAACGCCTCGACGTAAATTCGGTGCGCAACGAGATCGGTGCGCCCACCTGGGCCGCCGCCGGTCAGCGCGTACACGGTGTCGAAGACCTGTGCGGCGCTGACGATCCCGGTGACCAGCACGAAAAACGTCGTCGGCCGCAGCATCGGCAGCGTGATGCGCCGGAACCGCTGCCACGCGGTGGCCCCGTCGGTGGTGGCCGCGGCATGGAGCTGCGGCGGGATGGCCAGGATGCCGGCCAGGAAGAACAACGCCACATAGCCGGCGTTGGTCCACACCACCACCGCCGACACCACCGGCAGCGCCAGCCCGGGTTCGGTGAGCCAGTCGACGCGGTGTCCGGCGACGGTGCTCACCGCGCCGTCGATGGGAGCCAGAATCCAGCGCCACAGCACCGCGATCGCCAGTGGGGCGCAGATCCACGGCAAGACGTAGAGCGTCCGGAACGTCCCGCTCGCGGGTAGCTCGCGGGCCAGCAGCGCGGCGACGCCGAGCCCCAGCACCGTCTGCGCCGGGACGACGATCGCCACGAAGGCCACCGTCACCGCCAGCGAGTTGCCGAACACCGGATCGCTGAGCACCGAGTGCCAGTTCTCCAGACCGACATAGCTGATCGGCCCCAGCAGATCCCACCGGTGCAAGCTCAGCCACACTACCACCAGCATCGGCAGCAAGAGGAAGCCGATCACCCCGAACAGGCTCGGGGCCAGCAGCGCGTAGGCGAGCGTGGTGGACCTGAGGCCGGCGCGGCGCATGGGTGCTATTAAAACCCGGATCGCCGCCCGGCCGTTACCGTGGAACCGTGACGGCGGCCCGGGAGATCGACGCGGATTTTCTCGCGCTGCCCCGCCACGATCTGGCCGACGCGGCGCTGGCGGCGGCCCGTGCCGCCGGAGCCGGCTACGCCGACCTGCGGGTTCACCGGATCACCAGCGAGGTGTTGCAGCTGCGCGACGGTGAACTGGAGACCGCGGTGCTCAATCGTGAACTCGGGCTGGCGGTGCGGGTGATCGTCGACGGAACCTGGGGGTTCGCCTCGCACGCCGAGCTCACCCCGGCCGTGGCCGCCGACACCGCGCGGCGCGCGGTATCCGTGGCGACCACGCTTGCGACGCTCAACGCCGAACGGATCGAACTGGCGCACGAGCCCGTCTATGCCGACACCACCTGGGTGTCGAGCTACCAGATCGACCCGTTCGACATTCCCGCCGCGGACAAGATCGATGTGCTGGAGGACTACTCCGGGCGGCTGCTCGCAGCCGACGGGGTGGACCACGTCTCGGCGGGGCTGACCGCGGTCAAGGAGCAGACCTTCTACGCCGACACCTTCGGGTCGTCGATCACCCAGCAGCGGGTGCGGCTGATGCCGACCTGCGAGGCGATCGCGGTCGGCGCCGAGGGTTTTGACACCATGCGCACCCTTGCGCCGCCCACCGCCCGCGGCTGGGAGGCGGTTGCCGGCGACGAGGTGTGGAACTGGACTGCCGAGCTGGCCGAACTACCGACATTGCTTGCCGAGAAAGTCAAGGCGCCCAGTGTGACTCCCGGCCCCACCGACCTGGTGATCGACCCGAGCAACCTCTGGCTGACCATTCACGAATCAATCGGCCATGCAACCGAATACGACCGCGCCATCGGCTACGAGGCCGCCTATGCCGGCACGTCGTTCGCCACCCCGGACAAGCTCGGCAGCCTGCGCTACGGCTCGCCGGTGATGAACGTGACCGCCGACCGCACCGTGCCGCACGGGCTGGCCAGCGTCGGTTACGACGACGAAGGAGTGGCCGCGCAGAGCTGGGACCTGGTTCGCGACGGGCTGTTCGTCGGCTACCAACTCGACCGGGTATTCGCGCTCAAGCTCGGACAGGCGCGCTCCAACGGCTGTTCATACGCCGACTCACCGCACCACGTCCCGATCCAGCGGATGGCCAACGTGTCGCTGCAACCCGGCCCCGACGACCTGTCCACCGCTGACCTGATCGCCCGTGTCGACAACGGCATCTACATCGTCGGTGACAAATCGTGGTCGATCGACATGCAGCGCTACAACTTTCAGTTCACTGGCCAGCGGTTCTTCGCGATCCGCGACGGCCGGCTCGCCGGGCCGCTGCGCGACGTCGCCTACCAGGCCACCACCACCGACTTCTGGAATTCGATGGAAGCCGTCGGCGGCGCGGCGACCTGGCGGCTCGGCGGGGCGTTCAACTGCGGCAAAGCCCAGCCCGGCCAGGTGGCCGCGGTCAGCCACGGTTGCCCGTCGGCGCTGTTCCGCGGCGTCAACGTGCTCAACACCCGGACCGAGGGCGGCCGATGATCCCCCCGCAGCAGGCCGTCGACCTCGCCCTGGCGGCCGCCCGGCAGGACGCCGGCAACGACACGGAGACCATTGTGCTGGTGACCGACCGGAGCGAGGCGTCGCTGCGCTGGGCCGGAAATTCGATGACCACCAACGGGGTGTCGACCAGCCGGACCACCACGGTGATCTCGGTGGTGCTTGACGACGAGGGCCCGCGTGTCGGCTCGCTGCGTTCGGCGGAGGTGGACCCGGCGCTGATCGGCGACCTGGTGCGGGCGTCGGCGGACGCGGCCGCCGACGCCCCGGACGCCCGCGACGCCGCGCCGCTGCTGACCGGCTCCGGCGGGCCGGACGACTGGGACGCGCCGACCCCGGGTACCGGAGCCGACGTGTTCGCCGGCCTGGGCCGGTCGCTGACCCGCGCCTTCGCGGGCGCCGATCAGCTGTACGGGTTCGCCCGCCACGAGGTGGCGACGACATTCCTGGCGTCCTCAACGGGCGTGCGGCGCCGGCACACCCAGCCGACCGGGTCGGTGGAGATCAACGCCAAGCGCGGCGGTGCCAGTGCGTGGGCCGGTGTTGCCACGCCGGATTTCGTCGATGTGCCGGCCGATCCGCTGCTGGAGCGGCTGTCCACCCGGCTCGGCTGGGCGGCGTGCAGCGTCGAGTTGCCGGCGGGCCGCTACGAGACGCTGATGCCGCCCTCGACCGTGGCCGACATGATGATCTACCTGGCTTGGACGATGAGCGGCCGTGGCGCGCAGGAGGGCCGCACCGCGCTGTCGGCGCCCGGCGGCGGCACCCGGGTGGGGGAGCGGCTGACCGACCTGCCGCTCACCTTGTACTCCGACCCTTTCGCGCCGCGGCTGGAGTGTGCGCCGTTCGTGGCGGCCGGCAACTCGTCGGAGACCGTGTCGGTGTTCGACAACGGGATGGACATTCCGCGAGTGGACTGGATCCGCGACGGGGTGGTCAACGCGCTGGCCTATTCGCGGTCGGCCGCCGCCGAGTTCGACGCACCGGTCGCGGTAGCCGCCGACAACCTGCTGATGACGGGCGGCTCGACTGGTATCGAGGACATGATCGCGGCCACCGAGCGCGGGTTGCTGCTGACCACCCTGTGGTACATCCGCGAGGTGGATCCGACCACCCTGCTGCTGACCGGGCTGACCCGCGACGGCGTCTACCTGGTTCAAGATGGCGCGGTGAGCGCGGCGGTCAACAACTTCCGGTTCAACGAAAGCCCGCTGGACCTGCTGCGCCGCGCCACCGAGGCCGGCGCCGCCGAGGTCACGCTGCCGCGGGAGTGGGGCGACTGGGCGACGAGGGCGGCCATGCCGTCGCTGCGGATTCCCGACTTCCACATGTCCTCGGTCAGCCAGGCGCAGTGATCAGACATCCTCGGGTTGGATCGTGACGATGGCACAACGGATTCTGGCGCCGGATCGTTGGATGCGGGCGTCGCTGGTGAGCAGCGCCATGCCGTGTCGTTCAGCGCTGGCGATGTACACCGCGTCGGGGTAGCGCAACGACGTCTGGGCCAGTGCCCAGGCGCGCCGCACATCATCCCAGGGCGTGCCCTCGATGGTTATCTCGAGCGCCGCGGCGTCGAGCAGCGCCTGGTCGATCTGACCGGGCTGCAGTGGATGGGTCGGTCGGTGCGCCGCCGCCACCAGCCCGGAGAGGACCTCGACCGCGAGATGCCCCGGTGCGAGCAGCGGCTCCAAGGCGGGGTGGTCAGCGAGTGCCCGGCGAGCGGCGAGACCGCGTGGGCCGGCATCGGTGACGGCGTCGATGACAACCGATGCGTCGATGATCACGTAGGCCGGCTGAGGTGATTACCGCGGTCGCCATGCGCGTCGTCGATGGCGTCCAGCACCGCCGCCCGGTCCTGCTCATCGACGGCGGGTTGACTCTCCAGCCGTGCCGCGGTCTGGCGCAACGCCACCCGGCGGCGCAGATGGGCGGCCTGTGCATGCACGGCCTCAAGCAGGTAAACCTGCAGGGAAACGCCGCGTGCCGCGGCTGCGGACCGGATCTGGTCGAGGTCGTCTGCGGGAACGTCCCGAATGAGCACATTCGGCATGAACCGATGCTATCGATCTTAATAGCAGATATGCAAGCGTGCCGAATCTCCAGGTCAGGCGTAGTCCCGGGGGTGAGACGCCGCCGATTCGCCGGCTCGGTAGATTCGGATTCCATGAGCACCGGTGTCGAAGAGTTCGAGTTCCAGGCCGAAGCGAGGCAACTGCTGGACCTGATGGTTCATGCGGTCTACTCCAACAAGGACGCGTTCCTGCGGGAGCTCATCTCGAACGCCTCCGACGCGCTGGACAAGCTGCGGATCGAGTCGCTGCGCAACAAAGAGCTGGCCGCCACGGGCATAGACACCTCCGACCTGCACATCGAAATCGAGGTCGACAAGTCCGCACGCACCCTGACCGTCCGGGACAACGGCATCGGGATGACGCGTGCGGAGGTTGTGGATCTCATCGGCACGCTGGCCAAGTCGGGCACCGCCGAGCTGCGTCAGCAGTTGCGGGACGCCAAGGATGCCAGGAACGGCAAGAAGACCAAGAGCGCCAAAGGCGGCAGGGGAGCGCAAAACGCGGCCACGTCCGAGGAGCTGATCGGCCAGTTCGGCATCGGCTTCTACTCGTCGTTCATGGTCGCCGACAAAGTCGAGTTGCTCACCCGCAAGGCCGGTGAGAGCGAAGCGACTCGCTGGGAGTCCAGCGGCGAGGGCACCTACACCATCGAGCTGGTCGAGGGCGCACCGCAGGGGACCTCGGTCACCCTGCACCTCAAGCCCGAAGACACCGAGGACGAACTGCACGACTACACCGCGGAGTGGACGATCAGAAATCTGGTCAAGAAGTACTCCGATTTCATCTCCTGGCCGATCCGGATGCAGGTCGAGCGCAGGAGTTCCGACGGCGGCGATGAAACGGCCACTACGGAGACCGTCACGACCGAGACCGAGACCCTCAACTCGATGAAGGCGCTGTGGGCCAGGCCGAAAGACGAAGTGTCCGAAGAGGAATACAAGGACTTCTACAAACACATCGCCCACGCCTGGGACGAGCCGCTCGAGGTCATCTCGATGAGAGCCGAAGGCACCTTCGAGTACCAAGCGCTGCTGTTCATCCCGTCGCACGCGCCGTTCGACCTGTTCAGCCCGGAAACCCGGACCGGCGTCCAGCTGTACGTGAAACGGGTGTTCATCATGGGCGACTGCGACCAGCTGATGCCGGAGTATCTGCGCTTCATCAAGGGTGTGGTCGACGCCGCGGACATGTCGCTCAACGTCTCCCGCGAAATCCTGCAACAGGACCGGCACATCAAGGCGATTCGCCGCCGGCTGACCAAGAAGGTGCTGTCCGCCGTCGAGGAACTGCAGTCGGCCCGCGCGGATGACTACCGCACGTTCTGGACGCAGTTCGGCAGGGTCGTCAAAGAAGGTCTGCTGAGCGACTTCGACAACCGGGACACGCTACTGGGCATCTGCTCGTTCGCCTCCACGCACAGCGACGCCGAACTGACCACCCTCGCCGAGTACGTCGGGCGGATGAAGGACGGTCAGGAGCAGATCTTCTACGCCACCGGCGAGACCCGTGAGCAACTGCTGCGCTCGCCGCACCTGGAGGCGTTCAAGGCCAAAGGTTATGAGGTGCTGTTGCTCACCGATCCGGTCGACGAGGTCTGGGTCTCCGCGGTGCCTGACTTCGACGGCAAACAGCTGCAGTCGGTTGCCAAGGGCGAGGTCGACCTCGACTCCGAGGAGGAGAAGACCGCACACGAGGCGCAGCGCAAGGAGCAGGAGAAGGAGTTCGCCGACCTGATTGCCTGGTTGACGGAGACGTTGGCCGACCATGTCAAGGAGGTGCGGCTGTCGACCCGGCTGACCGAGTCGCCGGCCTGCCTGATCACCGACGCGTTCGGCATGACGCCGGCGCTGGTACGGATGTATCGGGCCTCGGGGCAGGAGGTTCCGGTCGGTAAGCGAATCCTGGAGCTCAACCCGACCCATCCGCTGATCACCGGCCTGCGCAAAGCACAGCAGGAGGCTGGAGACGACGCCGCGCGCGCCCAGGCCGCCGAAACCGCGGAGTTGCTGTACGGCACAGCACTTCTCGCCGAGGGTGAAGCACTCGAGGATCCGGCCAGGTTCGCCGAGCTGCTGGCGCATCGGCTGGCCCGAACGGTATAGGCCGGTATTGGCCGTGGCCCCGGCGGGGCGGCGGTATCGTCGGCCTATGTCCTTTCTGCGGAACAGTCCGATCCGTGGGCGGCGGATGCGGCCCGACGAGGTTCTGCTGGAACGCCTGGTGATGAGCAAGCTCGGCTACCAGTACCTGCTTCGCCTCGCGCCGCGTATCGATCGCGCGGTGATTCCGCGGACCGGCGGTCGGCTGAGTTCGATGGGACTCAACAAGGTCGGAATGGTCACCACGACCGGGGCCAAATCCGGGCTGCCACGCAAGCAACCGCTGGCGCTGATCGACGACGGCTCCGGCCTCCTGGCGATCGGGTCCAACTACGGACGGCCGACCCACCCGGCGTGGAGTGCGAACCTGCTGACGCACCCCGACTGCACGGTGGAGTTCATGGGTCCGCCCGCGACGTACCGGGCGGAGTTGCTCGACGGCGAGGCTCGCGCCGCCGCATGGGCGACCGCCGTCGACTTCTACCAGGGTTATGAGAGTTATCGCGCCAACTGCGCACCTCGTGAGATCCGGGTGTTCCGGCTTCGCCGCGTCGCCGGCTGAACGTGCGTCGATCCGCGCGTGATAATGCTTCGGTGAGCGTTGATCGGCTGCTGGCGCGGCTGGTGGCCTGGGCGCCGGCCGACGATTGGGCGACGCCGCTGGTGCGGCGCGTCTGCGCGCAGACCTTGGGACTGCCCGCACTGCCGGCGCCGGCGGCGGCGCGCGGTCCGGCAGACGCCGAGGTGGCGGTCACCGAATTCGCCGATCAGTTCAGTGTCGACGTGTCGCGGGTCGACGACGGCCAGCGGTCGCGCTTGTCGGCTGCACTGGGGGACAAGATGTTCGGCACTGTGGTGCAGATGTACTTGGCCGACTTCCTGCCGCGGGTGCGTGCGGGCCTGCAGGCGCTGGGCCACCCCGCGCCCTGGGCCGCCCAGCCCGCCGAATGGAGCCACGCCGACGCCTCCGGGGTGCTGTTCGGCGGCCTGTTGACCGAGGTGGCCCAGCTGCAGAGTCTGGATCCGGTGACCACCGAACTTGTCCGGCTGCGCGGCGCGGCCGCGCACAACTGCCGGTTGTGCAAGTCGCTGCGCGAAGGCCACGCGCTCGACGCCGGAGGGTCGGAGACGCTCTACGAGGAGATCACGCGTTTCGAGACGTCCACGCGGTTCACCGAGGCGCAGCAGGCGGCGCTGCGTTACGTTGATGCGCTGATCTGGTCGCCGGCCCGGATCGACAGCGCGGTGGCCGCCGGGGTGCAGGAGCACTTCTCCGATGCGCAGGCCGTCGAACTGACCCTCGACGTGATGCGCAACGCCACCAACAAGATCATGGTGTCGCTGGGCGCCGACGCGGCGCGGGTCGAGCACGGCACCGAGCGATATCTGGTCAACGCGGACGGGCAGACGGTGTTCGGCTGACTCCGAGCGACGCGCCGGCCGAGTGAGTGCGGGTTCGCCGCGGATTGCTGCCAAGGACTGATATCACCAAGGACTGATATCATCAGTGCGATATCGGAGGTATTCATGGAGCAAATCTTGATCCGCAACCTTCCCGAGGGGACTAAGGCAGCGTTGCGTGTGCGCGCAGCGCGTCATCATCACTCCGTCGAAGCAGAAGCCCGCGCGATCCTCGCCGCGGGATTGTCGGGCGAGGACATTCCCATGTCCGTGCTGCTCGCTGCAGACACCGGCCATGACATCGACTTCGAGCCCGAACGTCTCGGCCTGACCGCCCGCGCCGCAGAACTGTGACGTACGTGCTGGACACCAATGTGGTGTCCGCCTTACGTGTGCCGGGACGCAACCCCGCCGTACAGGCGTGGGCGGACTCGGTACCCGTCTCCGACCAGTTCGTGGCGGCGACAACGCTGGCAGAGATCGAGCGCGGCGTGATTGCCAAGGAGCGCACCGACCCGTCCCAAGGTGAGCACCTGCGGCGGTGGTTCGACGACAAGGTGCTGCACATTTTTTCCCTCCGGACACTGCCGTTTGATCTGCCCGCCGCGCGAATCCTGGCCACCTACCCGCCGGAGCACGCTCCCTACGACGACGCGCTGATCGCCGCCGTCGCCCAAGCCACCCGCAAGATCGTCGTGACACGCAATACCCGACACTTCGAACCGCTCGGCGTGCCATGCCTGGACCCCTGGAGTGATCGTTGACGCCGATCCACGCGGCCACTGACCTAAGGGGAGCACTGCACCGAGCGATATCGTGTCGACGCCGACGGCCAGACGGTGTTCAGCTGACGGGTGCGCCGGGCCCACATGGCACGATGGTGGCGCGCCACGCACGCATCGGGGGCGGTAGCTCAGTTGGTTAGAGCCGCGGACTCATAATCCGTTGGTCGCGGGTTCGAGCCCCGCCCGCCCCACTTAAACACACTGGTAGAAACGGTAACTAGATCAACTAACCACCGAACTACACCGTCCAGCCCGCAGACAGCCCGCAGGATTTTAAGCCGACCAGCCACGCAGCCACTCCGTAGCCAGCCCGCAGACAATCCGTAGCATGGCCTACGCTGTCGGCATGAGACGAGCTATGCGGGCAGGCGTAGAGGACCGTTGGCACCGGGAACCACGGCGCGGCGAGGACGTGCCGTATCCAGCCGATGACCCCGCTGCGGGTTGCTGGTGCATGGACCCGACGCATGGTGATCCGGGCACGCTGGTGACTAGCTCGCGGCACGGCGTGGGCAAGCGGTGGCAGGCACGGTGGGTGGACAACGACGGCGTAGAGCGGTCGCGGTCGTTTGACCGCAAGGCCCAGGCGCAGGCGCATATGACGGCGGTGACGGCAGCAATAGCCACCGGCAACTATGCCGACCCGCGCAAGGGCGCGATTGATTTCCGCACGGTCGCCGAGCGGTGGTTTGAGGGCAAGGCGACCAGCATCAAGCCCAAGAGCGCAGCCGACTACCGGAGCGTCCTAGACACCGTTGTGCTGCCCAGGTGGGGCGACGAGAGGCTAAGGGACATTGACCACGCAGGGATTCAATCGTGGGTGTCGTGGCTGGCATCTAGCCCTGACGCACGGCAGCGACCTAAGCGCGACCATGACGGCAACGTGATTGAGGTTGGCCTGTCGCCGGCCCGCGTCCATCACGCCTACCAAGCTGTAGATCAAGTGCTGCGCTATGCGATGCGATCTAGGTTGATTGCATCGAACCCGGCTAACGATGTGGAGCTTCCGCGTAAGACGACACCGGAGAAAACGGCGCTGACGCACGGACAGGTTGCCGAGTTAGCTTCCGCTGCGGGGGATTTGGGCACGATGGTTTACGTTCTGGCCTATGCCGGGTTGCGGTACGGGGAGTGTGCCGCGTTGCGGGTGGCTGATGTTGACCTTCTGAGACGACGGTTGCGGGTGTCGCGGTCGGTTGGCTACGTCACCGGCACCGGGCACGTTGAGGGTGCCACCAAGACTCACGCCAGCCGTATTGTGCCGGTGCCTCAGTTCGTCGCTGACAAGCTCGCGGCGGCGATCAAGGGCAAGGGGCCGGGGGAGCGGTTGTTTCCGTGCGACGGCTATGACGCGATGCCGTTGGATTACTTCCGTTGGCGGTTCGACAAGGCGGCGGCAATCGTCGGCCTGTCAGGGATCACCCCGCACACGCTGCGCCACACTGCCGGGTCGCTGGCTCTTGCAGAGGGCGCGTCGGTGGTGACCGTGCAGAAGCTGCTAGGCCACCAGAACGCCACAACGACGATGAACGTCTACAGCCACATGCTGCCGGATGATTTCGACAACCTCGCAGCGGCGATGGACGTGGCAGCGCGGGCAGCGGCAGTCGAATAGACACGCCGTCCGTGTCGTCCATAAATACGTCCTAACCTGCACGTTTCGCCAATGTTGTTCCAAACATGTTGTATCCCTTCCCATCGCCACCAGTGGCCGCTAGCATTAGCGGCGTAGCACAGAGTTATTAACGCGACAGATTACCCACACCCACCCGTTAATAGCCGCGCACGCGAGGCGTTGCCGAGCCATTCGGGGTCGGCACTGACGGCACAAGGGGTGTCATGGGAACCGATATCGTCTATGCGGATGAAGTGGCGCGGATGCTGCGTCGGAGTATCGACACCATCCGCTATTGGGACCGGCTAGGAACGGTACTGCCAAAAGCGCGGAAGTTGGGTCGTCGCAAGTATTAGATAAGGTCCGAAATTGAAGCCCTGCTGAGTGCTTAGGTAGGGCTGCAAGTATGACAATAACTGAATATCGACAAAAATCCGACTCTGCTAAACTGAAAGTAGAGGGGTTGAATTGGAAGCCTGTTCCTGGCACTGGCGGGCGTATAGCAGCCAGCAGCGCAGGATGGGTGGCTTCACCCGATCATAAACTCACGGTTGGCTATAACTACGCAGTCGGTTTTTATACCGTGCTGCCCGAAGCTCGAAAAGTAGCAGTGCCAGTTCATTTACTGACGGCTGCGGCCTGGTTGCCTCACCCGGAGTTGTCCTGGCCTGATCTTGCCAAGCTCGGTCTGTATCGGTTAGTTCGTCATATCGACGGCAATAACACGAATAATCGGGTTGATAATTTGGCGTGGGCTGGTCCGGTTGAGGATTTCGCTTTCTTTGAGTGGTTGTCTCGTCAGCCACCGGAGTATTTGCGTCAGCGTGAGGTTGCGCCGGCCTCGTCACCGAAGTGGCGCGGGGAATAGAGGGTTGATTGTGGCTAACAAGGTTTGGACTAAGCATTATCAGATCGAGTGGGAGAACCGGGCGGCAGACCCTAATGTGCCCTTGTGGGCCAGGGTGGTCGCCCTAGCTTATGGTCGACATGAGGCTAACGGTCACGCTAATTTCCGTCGCGGCCAACTCTCTTGGATATTCGGCACACCCGCCGAGGGCGGTAAACCGTTTAAGCGGCGCAACCGTGACAGTATCCGGGACGCGATTAATACTTGCGTGAAGTACGGGTTTTTAGCTGAGGGTTCGTGCATGGAGTGTTTGGTGGTGCCGTACCACTCTATTTCCGGGCCGATGGGCGACGAGTCGAAGCCGTGTTTGGTGCATGAGCGGAAGGTATCGCGGAAGCGGCCAGCGCAGCCACGGTTGCGGTTGGTTGAGTGACCGTCAGGGGGTTCTGAACCCCCGAAACCGGCCCTTCAGGGGGTTACAGACCCCCTGTGAGGGGGTTGTAGACCCCCGCAGAAACACGGTGACCTGCTGTTATGAATCGTCCCTCTTATTCTTCTAAAGAGGGGGGTCCGCGAAGCGGGCCTAGTCGCCGTACCGAGGGACGCGGGACGGTGGCCCTAGTGAGCGTTAGCGAGCGTCTGCACCAACACTGCTACCGGGCAGACAACACACAAAACAAAAACAAAACAAATGATTGTGCGTGCTTTGTGCGGGAGGGTTACTTGCCGCGCTTGGTTGCGAAACGATAGCCGCTGCGCGGCGCAAGGACAAGAAAAAGAAAGTGAGTTTTAATGCTTGCGGTGATCGAAACCGGCGGTAAGGATATTTCTATCCATGCTCGCCGTAATGGTTTTACTATTCGTCAGGGTCCGGGGTTTGTCATGGTGACCCGTGGTGAGGCGATTGAGTTGGCGCGTGCTTTGGCGGATTTGTGTGATCCGGGATTCCGGGCACCGGATGTTCGGGTTTACGGGGGAAGCAATGTTTAGCGTTGGTGATCGGGTACGGGTCGAACGGGATGAAGCCAGGTATCCGGCTAAGGGCAGTTGGTCTCGGTTTCGTGGCCGTACTGGCACCGTGGTTGAGGTTAACCGTGACCGGCGGTTCCCGGAACTCACGGAGCACGGGGTTGTGTTCCGCAACGTCCGCACTGACGCGAAACGATGGTCGGGTGATGACGTTGTGTGGTTCAAAGCCGGTGAGCTACGTCCGGTGGCCGCTGTACGCACGACCAGGCGACGAAGCTGGCCCACATGGATGGATCTATCCAACCGTGAACTAGAGACCGTCTGAGGGGCACACAGTGAGCATCGTCGTCATCCGGGCTAAAACCGGCTACGCCGTCGAAGTCAACGGACACACCATTGCGGAACTCACCGCGACCGAAGCAGCAGACCTCGCAACACACATAGCAAGCCTGCTCCGCACAACCCGACCAAAAACAACCACACCAGCGAAATGGGGAGTAAACAAATGACCATCACCGAAACGGAACACCACGTCATCACCGGCGAGTTCTACGAGTTCAGCCTAGGCGCACCCGAAGGACAAACCCAACCAACACACATTGGTCTGCACGTTATAAATGGCAACGAACGCACCACAATCGCATTCACGCAACAGGACGCAGAAGCAGTCGGAAAGCTGTTGGTCGCTCATGCTGATTACATGGCCGGCAAACCGCCGAGACAATGGTGAACGATGACCGTAATCTAAGTACGGTCATCCGACTGCGGCAAGGGTGTCAGTTCGACAAACACCCTTTGTGGTTTGTCGGAGCGGATGACAACCTCATACATGCCAGCCTCGGACACGACGATGGTGTTTTGAGTGCGTCCTAGCTGGTCAGGCATGGGTTGATTCCGAATCACGTCACCGTCAAGCCGTTCGGTGCGGAACTGGCCAAGCCCCAACGCGCGGCACACGTCAGCCAACACAAACCACAACACACCAGGAAACAAACAATGAACCGACCATGTATATCCTGCGGAGTTCTCATTGCCAACGGCAGCCGATGCAACGCCTGCACACCAACCCGCCGCTACCAACGCGGCACAAAAGGACGCACCGCAACCGACAGAACACACCGCAAACAATCACAAACACAACGCAAACAAACACCATTCTGCGAACTCAAAACATCACCAAAATGCACCGGCAAAGCAGAAGTCCTAGACCACATACTGCCAATAAGCAAATACCCCGAATACGCAAACAAACCAGAAAACCACCGATCAGCGTGTCGTCCATGCAACTCCCAACGCGGCGCAAACCACACCGACCAGGAGTACCAACAGGTCACAGCAGCCATCGAAGCCAGACGACAACGCCAAGCCGACTACTGGTCAAGCCAATAACCGTGGGAGTCCACTGGTAGGTCAACACCATCCGACCATCGCCAGCACCAACCGCACACAAACCACCAAAACATGCGTTGACCAGCATAAACGCCAGGGGAGGGTGCCCGTTGCGCTGCGCTGTCCTCTCGATCGGCCAGCGCGGGGGCGAATTAATGCCGACCCGGCCTGCCCGGTTGCGGCCCGAAATCAGGAGAAATCAGCATGTCCGTATGCCACTACAGGCCGTTGTGCATCGCGTGTCACCGGCGACTTGACGCACGGCTAAGGG